>CALIVT010000042.1 GCA_938048185.1 uncultured Arenicella sp. | reverse complement strand
TAAGATCTAACCGGACAGCCACAACTAATGCTTGTGAATTTTTCTACAATCTGAGACTCTTATAAATCAAAGGACAAAGGAGAGTTAGGATGACTCAAGCCAGAGAGACAATCATTTCGATTAGCGACACACCCTACTACCACTGCGTTTCGCGGTGCGTGCGTCGGGCATTTTTATGTGGCAACGACCACTATTCAGGTCGCGATTACGAACACCGCCGAGAATGGCTTGAAGACAAGCTGCACAGAACCGCAAAGGCTTTCGCGATAAAACTATGTGCCTATGCAATTATGAGCAATCACTATCATGTGGTTCTGCATATTCGACCAGATTTATCGGATAGCTGGTCTGACCGTGAAGTAGTTAAACGATGGCATTCATTGTTTCGGGGTAATCTGCTATCACAACGTTTCATCGCTGGAGACAAACTGATCGACGCACAGAGAGAACGTTTAGACGAAGATATATCGTTATGGCGTGAGCGCTTGACTAGCCCGTCCTGGCTTATGCGCATTGTTAATGAGTCAATAGCTCGTAGAGCTAACAAGGAAGACAAATGCTCCGGCCGCTTTTGGGAAGGTCGCTTTAAAAGCCAAGCACTACTTGATGAAAGAGCCCTGCTTGCTTGCATGGCCTACGTCGACCTCAACCCTGTTAGAGCAAAGATCGCTGACACGCCAGAACAATCAGACCACACGTGCGTTCAAGCGAGGATTGTTAGTTTAAAGCAACACCGACCACCCAATAACACCATTGACGTATTCGCCGGATCTAATCCAGAAGCCCAAGGCCTACCGTTCTTACTTAACGATTATTTGCAGCTTGCCGACTGGACGGGCAAGCTGATTAGAGAGGACAAGCGCGGGGCGATAGATGAATCATTACCACCGATCTTAGAACGCCTTGCACTAGACAAAGAAGCTTGGAAAATACTCACCCGCCAGTTCGAGCAACAATTCGGGCAGTGGGTAGGCTCAGAACACATCGTTAGGCAACTATACTCAGACAAGAAATACCAACGCATCCCGTCGACAAGCCACTATCGCAACCTAATAGGTTAAACACTCAGGTAATAACCAGCTCGAAGCGCGCTAGCGAGAAAGGGACTCGCCTAGAATTTCGCTAACCGAGTCGCTAGGCGAAATTTTAGACAAAAAAGCCGCGAAAGCTGCGCTAAGCCCCATCATTTCAAAACACAAAAAATTGGAAAAAAAGGCCTAGCTCAAATCTACCTAACCATGGATGTCCCAGTTAGTTCCAGTTAGTTCCCAGTTAGTTCAAATCTTATAAAGTGTCCGTATTAATCAGTACGCTCCAACCTGACCCCTTTATTCGTTTTCAATATGCATTAGACCTCGGGGCGATGATTAAAATACTGCGGATGTTTAGCCATGGAGAAAATTAGAAACCCGTTCAATTTGCTAAGGTAAAATCTAGATGAATACTGCCATTTATTGACTCGGTGTTACTTCCACAAAATTGCTGGAAATCGGCTAAAAGTTTGCTCAACTCCCCATCTGTATCAAACTCGATATCGAAAATACGAAAACTACCACGGAGTGAACCGCAACCTCTTCCGTTGCCACTAAAATCAAGACCGGCTAGGGGTCGATTAAATGGCGCACGTGTAGCCATGAGGTAAGTTCCAATGCTCAACGGTTGTTCGCGTTCAGGATCAATTTCGAAACTTGGTCTTGTTAAGTCAAGACTATACTGCGAGCCAGAATTGAGCTGGATCGTCACTGTAATGCCTGTGTTGGAGGCGCCTGAGCGGCTGGTCGTGAATGAGCTATTTGTGTTATCTAATGATAACCCCTCACTCCCAACAATAAAGGTAGTATCTGTTCCTTCTACTATTAGGATACCGCCGTTAGATTGAAGCTCAGGCAAAGTAGGGCTAGGTGTTCCTTGAGGTATCTCTCGCGTTGGAAATACAGCGTCCGCACGCGAAGCATTAAAATCAATACTTCCGACCTCTCTTCGATTGCTACCGGTGCAGCGCTGCTCAAAATCAGCGAGCAGCCGAGTAATTTCATCTCCAGTATACTCAATTTCGAATATCCGAAAGCTTCCACTCAGTGTGTTGCAGCCCCTACCTAAACCAGAAAAGGAGAGGCCATTAGTGGTATCGTTGAAGGGAAAGCGTGTTGCATTGTCGTAAAGCCCGGGAGTGAGCCTACCTTGATTCTGCCCCTGTCGGGGTAGTGACATTTGCCAATTCCAATCTTCGGTGTCGAGTGGTCCACCAACTAAGCCAGCGCCATCAACCCTAATGTCTATGGATTCGGAAAAACCGCTGCCGATGGCAGAGTTGGAATTTACTTGCGTATAAATGTAGTCGCGTTGAACCTGGTTACTATCATCAGGGATTGTTTGTATGGCTAGGTAGTATTTACCATCAAAGCTATTTGGAATCGCAGGTGTTATTATTGTCGGGTCTAGTTCTACGGGCGGATTAACAGGATCGCTTTGATCAGCATTAGTATCATCTAACAATAAGTTGATAATAGGCGACAGAACCGGAGCCTCATCGATAGGGTTGGATATTTCACCGCCACTGGTATTCACTCTTAAGTTATCAACCCAGCCCGCGTCAGAACCTGAAGAAACCGACCCGTCCTTAACGTATCCCCAGACTAATATTCTTGGGCCTGAGCCTGGAATTGTTAACGAGCGAGTCCGCCAGTTCACTTCGCCGTCTATGGCGACTGGGGCGGCGACTAAGTTTAAGTTCACGTCGGCGACGATAAAAACCAATTCATCAAAGCCGGCTTCACTGGATACTCTCCAGTCGAAGCTAACTCTGTCGCCACCATTAACAAAGGTGGCCAATGTAGATACTTCGCCGTTTCCAATATCGCCGCTTTGAACTGCGTCACCATCAAAGTTCGTTACGTTCGTTTGTGCAAAAAAGTCAGCATCATCGGCAGTGATGATCTCTACTGTCGAATTATCAAGCGCTATGTTGAGTGGATTATTCGCAAATTGTGCGGCGCTAAGGTGGGCGAAGCTCATTAGTGAAAAGAACAAAATCGGGTTTAAAACAGAAGAAATTGAACGTTTTTTCATTTTGGATTCTATCCTTTTTATCTCTGAGTGGGATTGTGAATTTATATAACTACAGCTTATCTAGGACATCAATTTTTATAATTGTTGACTAACGAGCAATAGTATTCGAGAGGTTTGCGTAAGGTCAAGATGTATCGAAGGGTAAGAAGCCCCATTTATAGAAATTTTCTATGAAAAATAAAAGCTTGGTCGTGTGTTTCGTTATTGCGGCATGAAAAAACTTCACTTGTCATTAAACTCCTTAAAATTAGTGGTGCTCGTAGCCTGAGCGGCTTATGCTGTTTCCGTCTCCACCCAAGCTGTGGTACTTGTTTAGTGAGAACGACCCCTGCATACAATAAAAATAGGATTACCATGAAAATTAAAAAAGCCTTCTTGCGTCATACCTTGTGTGGCGTGTCTTTAGCATTGTTAAGTCAGTAAGCGCTTGCTGTCTTTCCCAATGATCAATCAAATACCGTTAGCTCAAGAGCGGCCGCGGCAATAAATACGCCTATTGTTGCTCCACGTTTCATTGTTAAGTACGTTGACGGTGCAAATACTCGATCGCTGTCCAACTCATCTTCGAATTTATCGGCAATGGCGGCGGCAAGCGGGCACAAAATGAAAATTTTGCGCGAAACCGCAACCGGCGCGTATGTCGTGCAAGCGCAGGGCGATATGACTGAGGATGGCATTCAAAATAGGATGCAAGAGATGTCGGGAGATCCGAGCATTGAGTACTTTGTAAAAGACCAACTACTAGAGATTATGGCAACCCCGTCAGATCCTCGCTATGTTGAGCAATGGCATTATTACGAAGCTGATGGTGGGCTCAATTTGCCCGACGCATGGGATGACTCTACTGGTGAAGGTGTTATTGTTGCGGTGATCGATACTGGTATCACAAACCATTCTGACCTTCGCGCAAATATTTTGCCGGGCTATGACATGATAAGAGCAACAATAGCGGGGTCAGGCCTTGTCTTTTGCCTTCTTCACGATTCGACTTATTCGAGCGTAATGTAAACCAAAATAGTCTCCTATTTCTTTTAGAGTATATCCCCCGCTCATATACGCCAAGTAAATCGCATCATCTCGAGACGAGGCATTACCCTCATATTCTTGCAGTTTTAAGGGCTTCGCCCTTCTTTGCGATATCGGCACCTCCGTCAGCTCTTTGTCACCGTCAATCAAGCCTTGCAACCGCGACACAAAATTTGAGTCACCCAGAAATACTTGATTCCGTAAATCCTTCCAA
>CALIVT010000041.1 GCA_938048185.1 uncultured Arenicella sp. | reverse complement strand
ATCTATCCAACAGGGCCGTCAGAACTGCGTTTGCCCCAATAATAAAAATAACGAATAAGAACGAGTTTAAATCAAGCCTGCAATTGCATCAGGTTTGTCGATGCACGCCACATCCACGCCCTTGACGATACGCTTAACCATACCGCCCAATACTCGACCGGGCCCGCTCTCGATGAACTGGCTAACACCTTGGCGGTGCATGCTTTCAATTGACTCAACCCATCGCACTGGTGAATCCAGCTGACTGACCAAATTAGCCTTGATTTGCTCGGCGCTGCTCGCCACCTCGACATTGCAATTATGCAATACCGGAATAGCCGGCAAGCTTATATTGATTCCAGCGAGACGCTCCGCTAGCCGGGCCGAGGCAGGTGACATTAAGCTGCTGTGCGCGGGAATTGATACCGGCAATGGCAACGCGCGTTTCGCCCCGGCTTCTTTCATAGCTGACGCTGCGTGCTCAATCGCGCTGGCACTGCCGGCGATTACAACTTGACCTGGCGCGTTAAAGTTCACCGCCTGCAAGACTTCATTTGGCACATTGCGGTCAGCAATCACCGCAGCGCAAACAGCTTTAACTTGTTCATCGTCGAGGCCAATAATTGCAGCCATACCGCCTTCTCCGGCCGGCACTGCATCTTGCATATAGCGGCCTCGATCCCGCACTAAAGTGACGCCATCCGCAAATGATAGTGCGCCAGCGGCGACCAAGGCTGTGTATTCGCCCAAGCTGTGGCCCGCCATCATTGCCGGGGGTTGTCCGCCTAAGGCTTGCCATACACGCCATGCGGATACGCCGGCAATCAACAACGCTGGTTGGGTGTTTTCAGTCTGCGACAGCGTTTCTATGGGCCCTTCCTGGGTTAAGCGCCACATGTCGACGCCCAGGGCATCAGAAGCCTCTGAGAATAAATCTTTAACCAACGAGTGTGACTCCGCAAGTTCGCTCATCATGCCGATAGCTTGCGAGCCTTGGCCAGGAAAAATAATCGAAAAAGACATGATAACTTATCTCAGGTAGTTAATTTATGTTATTGATTTTGATCATTAAAAACTTTAGATATCTCTTTGCTAATATGCCCTATTACGTTCATATCAGCCTGCTTGCTTGCCTCTTGAATGGCTTGCAAAAAACCAATCTCATCGGTGCCGCCATGGCTTTTCACCACAATACCATTTAAGCCTATCAAGGTCGCGCCGTTATGTAAGCGCGGGTCAAGCCGGGTTTGCATGGCTTTGAATATTGGCTTAACGAGAACCGCCAATAACTTAGTAAACAAGTTACGAGTAAATTCTTCTCTTAGCACATTGAGAATCATTTTGGCTGTACCTTCACTGGCCTTTAACGCGACGTTGCCTTCAAAGCCATCACACACAATCACATCAACCTTGCTGTTGAATATTTCGTCGGCCTCGATATAACCCACATAGTTGAGCTTGCTTTCAGACAACAAAATAGAGGCTTTCTTTACCTTCTCACTGCCCTTTATCTCTTCGGCTCCAACATTAAGTAACGCGACTCTTGGCCGTGCTTTTTTATCAACAAACTCAGTAAGAACCGAGCCCATAACCGCGAATTGAACCAACATTTCGGGGGTGGAGTCCACATTCGCACCCAAATCCAACATGTGAGCTGTTTGTGAGGTATCTTCACACGGCATGGTTGAAATGATTGCGGGTCGGTCGACGCCGGAAATAGTCTTCAACACAAAGCGCGCGGTTGCCATCAGCGCGCCAGTATTTCCGGCACTAACCGCGGCTTGTGCATCACCCGCTTTAACCAGGTTTATTGCCACACGCATTGAAGAATCTTTTTTACGCTTAAGCGCTAACGCGGGCGAATCATCCATTTCAACGACTTCACTTGCGGCTTGAAGCAGCAAAGATCCGTTCGCCAGCAGCTTGTCGCCACCGTGTTTTTCAACCAAGACCTCGAGTTGCTCAAGCTTACCCACTAAGATAATACGATGAGTTTCGGTGTTGACTCTTTGCAGAAACGTAATCGACGCAGGAACAGTCACGTTTGGGCCGTGATCGCCGCCCATTGCATCAATTGCGATGGTACTAATATTCGGATTTGAAGGCATAAAAAGTGACGGCGTTAACAGCGACCAAGGTTGTATTCTTGTACACGTTTCGCAGGCGAAACAGGATAGATTAGGAACATAGCCATGGCAAATGACAAGGCAATTTCAATCGTGATTTATTTCCTGAATTCACCGTGCTTAAAGCAAAAAGGCCTCGCAAAACGAGGCCTAATAAGACTTTCTAAAAGTAAGAATTAATTCGCAGTTTTTACGTTAACTACTTTCTTACCTTTGTAGTAACCCGTCGCGGTTACTTGGTGACGTCGGTGCATCTCACCCGTCATTGCGTCAGTTGACAACGTTGGCTCGCCAAGCGCGTCATGTGAACGACGCATGCCGCGACGTGAAGTTGATTTTTTACTCTTTTGGACAGCCATGATAAACCTCGCTGATAAATGTTTGTTCGAACCGGCTTTAAGCTGCTGATAGTTTGCCTGTCTCCTGCGAGGGAGAGACGCCACAAAGCCGATAAAACCAGATAATTCAGTTGGCGCGAATCATATAGAGTGCACCCTGCTCTGTCAAAGCTTAATGATCACTTTTTAAGGCTTTTTTAACGGCGCGCGACTCAATAAGAATCAACGCTTAGCGTTCTAGTGACGCCGCTAACACTTCGACCTTAAGATATTCAAATAATGGCAGAAACACCTGTTCAATCGCGGCATAATTTTGCTCGACTTCAACAATGCCTCCGGCCATATTATTTTTGAAGCGTATCCGCTTGCTAACCTGGTCAATGGTGACGGCCAAGCCTTCAAGCGTAGCATAGGAATTTAGCCAGTCGTGCTCAATCATATTGTCGGTTACGTATTGCATTCTAGGCGGCATATACGCACGACACTCCGCCAAACCCTGATAGCAATCGTGCATAAAAACCTGCATTTCAACCTCGGCAAAGCGCGACCAATGTTTGATTAGAAAGTAATCAAACGCGATATCAGTGATTACCCCAGCGAA
>CALIVT010000040.1 GCA_938048185.1 uncultured Arenicella sp. | reverse complement strand
CGGTGCGTGTGAGTTGCCTGAAGGTGTTGAAATGGTAATGCCGGGTGACAACATCAAGATGAACGTTGTTTTGATTGCACCAATCGCGATGGAAGAAGGTCTTCGTTTTGCTATTCGTGAAGGCGGCCGCACAGTTGGTGCAGGCGTTGTTGCGAAGATCAACGACTAAGCATTGATCTTTTGTTCTGACTCTTGGTTGTCGGTGTTGTTTGAACACGCCGACGCCTTGATTTAAGGCAGAGTCTAAACGCTTAGTTTATTGAACATACATAAGTAAGTAATAGAAGTATTTAATAGGTTATAGGTTAACTATGAGCGTCGAAAATCAAAAAATTCGCATTCGGCTAAAAGCGTTTGATCATCGCATGATCGATCGTTCGGCACAGGAAATCGTGGATACAGCTAAGCGCACTGGCGCTCGTGTCTGTGGCCCAATTCCATTGCCTACTCGAATTGAGCGTATGACTCTTTTGCGTTCACCACACGTGAACAAAAAAGCGCGAGATCAATTCGAGGTGCGCACTCACAAGCGTATCGTCGATATCGTTGAGCCAACTGACAAAACTGTTGACGCGCTTATGCGTCTTGATTTGGCAGCCGGCGTAGACGTTGAAATTAAGGTTAACTAGTACTTACTTGATTGGCAAGTTAAGTACCTCTGACCAAAACACTAAAAAGAGTTGATAGAAAAATGTCACTTGGATTAATTGGACAAAAAATAGGCATGACGCGCGTCTTTCAAGAAGACGGTCGTTCAGTGCCTGTTACGGTAGTAGAAGTTGCTACTAACCGTGTCACACAGATAAAGACAGTCGAAACCGACGGTTACGAAGCTGTGCAAGTTGCTAGTGGTGAGCGTCGCGCTAACCGCGTTTCAAAAGCAATGGCTGGCCACTACGCGAAAGCGAATGTGGCGCCAGGCACACGCCTAACTGAATTTCGTGTTAGTGCTGCACAAGCAGAGCTGGAAGTTGGTTCTGAAGTTAATGTTGATCTGTTCGAAGCAGGCCAGAAAGTTGACGTGCAAGGCACATCAATTGGTAAGGGTTTTGCTGGTGGTATCAAGCGTTGGGGGTTTGGCGGTTTACGCGCAACTCACGGCGTATCGGTATCTCACCGTTCGCTGGGTTCAACTGGTCAGTGTCAAGACCCAGGTAAAGTCTTTAAAGGCAAGAAAATGGGCGGACACATGGGTGCTCGTAAGCGCACTCAGCAAGGCTTAGAAGTGGTTCGCGTAGACGCAGAGCGTAACGTTATTTTGGTAAAGGGCTCTGTGCCCGGATCTAAAGGCGGCAGCGTGATCATCAAACCTTCCGTTAAATCGAAAGTTAAAGGTCAGAAGTAGGTCGCATCATGGAACTAAAACAAAATAACGGCTCAGCTTTGAGTGTGTCTGACGCAGTATTCGGCGCAGATTACAACGAGAACCTGATTCATCAAGCGGTTGTCGCTTATCAAGCGGGCGCTCGTCAGGGTACACGCGGCCAAAAGAATCGTTCTGCGGTTTCTGGTGGCGGTGCGAAGCCTTGGCGTCAAAAAGGTACTGGCCGAGCACGTGCTGGTACGTCGCGAAGCCCAATCTGGCGTGGTGGTGGTAAAACCTTCCCGGCCGTAACGCAAGACTTCTCTCAAAAGATGAACCGCAAGGCATATCGTGCCGCGATTCGATCAATTCTGTCAGAGTTGGTTCGCCAAGAACGCTTGATTGTTGCCGATGACTTTACCGTTGCTGAGCCTAAGACTAAGCAATTGGTAGCGAAAATGTCTGACATGAAATTGAAAGACGTTTTGGTGGTAACCCACGAGCTTGATCTGAACTTGGAGCTCGCTTCTCGCAACCTATACCACGTTGGTATCTTGGAAGCAGACGAGATTAATCCAGTTAGCTTAATCGGTTTTGATAAAGTCATTATGACGTCTGAAGCGGTTAAGCAAATCGAGGAGACATTAGCATGAGCGCTTCTAACTCAAATAAGAACAGCTCCGGGCTGTCTAAAGACGAATTGTATCAAGTGCTGCTTGCACCAATCGTTACTGAAAAAAGCACACGCGCCGCTGAACTTCACGGCCAAGCTGTTTTCCAAGTTGCCACTAGTGCAACGCGTAACGACGTTAAAGCGGCCATTGAGCAAGCATTCGACGTTGAAGTTGAATCAGTGAAAATCTTGAACGTGAAAGGTAAGACTAAGCGTTTTGGTCGTTCATTGGGGCGCCGCAGCGATCGTAAAAAAGCATACATCCGCTTGAAAGAAGGCAGCGATATTGATTTCGCTGAGTTCCAAGCTTAAGACTGTAAGGTAAATAGAAATGGCATTGGTAAAGTTAAAACCTACCTCTCCGGGTCGTCGCGGCACAGTTCGTGTTGTTAACCCTGATTTGCACAAAGGCGAGCCGTATAAAGCTCTGCTTGAGTCAAAGAAGGCGATCAATGGACGTAATAACGTAGGTCGCATCACTGTCCGTCATCGTGGTGGCGGTCATAAGCGTAAATATCGTGTTATAGATTTTCGTCGTGATAAAGATGCAATACCTGCGAAGGTAGAGCGTTTGGAATACGATCCGAATCGAAGCGCACACTTAGCATTATTGTTGTACGCCGATGGCGAACGTCGTTATATTTTAGCGCCCAAAGGCGTTAAAGCTGGCGATAAAGTTATCTCTGGACTCGATGCGCCAATCGCTGTCGGAAACTGTTTGCCGCTGCGCAACATTCCTGTTGGTTCGGTGTTGCACAACGTTGAATTGAAACCAGGCAAGGGCGGCCAGTTGGCGCGCTCAGCGGGTACCTCAATCCAATTTGTTGGTAAAGAAGGTAAATACGCGCAAGTGCGTTTACGTTCTGGCGAAATGCGCAAAGTGCTTTTAGAGTGCCGCGCGACATTGGGTGAAGTTGGTAACGCAGAGCACTCTCTACGCAAGTTGGGCAAAGCGGGTGCTAAACGCTGGCGCGGTATCCGTCCGACAGTACGCGGTGTTGCTATGAATCCAGTAGATCACCCGCACGGTGGTGGTGAAGGCCGTACCTCAGGTGGTCGTCATCCAGTATCACCGACCGGTGTACCAACTAAAGGTTACCGCACTCGATCTAACAAACGCAGCGATTCGATGATTATTCGTCGTCGCAAGAAATAGGGGCTAGGAAATGGCACGTTCAATTAAAAAAGGTCCATTCGTAGATCATCACCTATGGGCAAAAGTTGAGAAGGCAGTCGCAGCAAGCGATCGTAAGCCGATCAAAACTTGGTCACGTCGTAGCATGATCATGCCGGAATTTGTCGGCCTGACTATTGCTGTACACAACGGTCGTCAGCACATACCTGTGCTGATTTCAGAGAATATGGTTGGTCACAAGTTGGGTGAGTTTTCACCAACTCGTACCTTTAAAGGCCATATCGCTGATAAGAAAAGTCGATAGGAAGAGGTAAACGAAATGCAAGTTAAAGCTACTGCGAAAAACGTTCGCATCTCGCCGCAAAAAGCACGACTAGCTGTGGATCAAATCCGTGGCAAATCGGTTGCGCGTGCGCTCGAGATTCTTTCTTTCGGGGAAACCAAAGCATCGACCTTAGTGTTGAAGACTCTTGAGTCTGCCATTGCTAATGCCGAGCACAACGAAAGTGCAGATATCGACGAATTGTTCGTGTCTAAGTGCTTCGTTGATGAAGGTCCAACCATGAAGCGTATGCGTCCTCGAGCAAAAGGTCGTGCGTTCGGAATTTTAAAACGCTCAAGTCACATCACAGTTTCTGTGAGCGACGAGCTAGCTGGAGGCCAATAAGATGGGTCAAAAAGTACATCCTAACGGTATGCGTTTAGGCATTGTTAAAGACTTCAATGCTAAATGGTTTGCTGACAAAACTGATTACTCTAAGTTCTTATTGCAAGACTTAAAAGTTCGCGAGTTTCTTGAAAAGAAATTGAAGAACGCGGCAGTAAGTAGCATCACGATTGAGCGCCCAGCGCAAAACATCAATGTGATTATTCATACTGCGCGCCCAGGTATTGTTATTGGTAAAAAAGGCGAAGACATTGATCGTATGCGAAAAGCAATTTCGACCATGACTGGCCTGCCAACTCAGGTGTCTGTTGAAGAGATTCGCAAGCCTGAAACTGATTCGCAGCTTGTTGCTGACGGCATCTGCCAACAGCTTGAAAAGCGTGTAATGTTTCGTCGCGCGATGAAGCGCTCTGTGCAATCAGCGATGCGTGCTGGAGCTCAAGGCGTAAAGGTAATGATCTCCGGTCGTTTGAATGGTGCTGAAATTGCACGTTCAGAATGGTACCGCGAGGGTCGTGTACCACTTCATACATTGCGTGCTGATATTGATTATGCAACCAGCGAAGCATTAACTACTTACGGCATCATTGGTGTGAAAGTGTGGATCTTCAAAGGCGAAATTTTCCAACCTGTTAATAGTGTAGTGTCTGACGACAGTGCTACGCCTGCAGCGTAAGTTCTGCAGAGCAATAGAGGTAACTAAAAATGTTATTACCAAAACGTACCAAATTCCGCAAAGCGCACAAAGGGCGTAACCGCGGATTAGCTACCACCGGTAACAAGGTGAGCTTCGGTGAATTCGGGTTGCAATCAACCACTCGAGGTCGCATGACTTCGCGTCAGATTGAGGCAGGTCGTCGAACTATTACACGTCACATCAAACGTGGCGGTCGAGTTTGGATTCGTGTCTTCCCAGACAAACCAGTTTCGAAGAAGCCACTTGAGACCCGAATGGGTAAAGGTAAAGGTAACCCTGAGTATTGGGTTATGGAAGTTAAGCCTGGTCAAATGCTGTATGAATTGCAAGGTGTTAGCGAAGAACTCGCGCGCGAAGCATTCACACTCGCGGCTGCTAAGCTTCCGTTTAAATGTAAATTTGTTAAGCGTGGTGTAGGTGAGTAATGGCTACTGAATCGAGAGCTGCTGAGTTGCGTGTTAAGTCAGCAACTGAGCTGAAAGACGAGTTGGTTGAGCTTCGTAAAGAAGAATTCAGCCTTCGTATGAAAAGAGGCACTGGTCAACTTGCCGATACGTCACGTTTCAAAAAGATTCGTAGAGACGTAGCTCGCATCAAGACCATCCTAAACGAGCAAGCTAAATCAGCTGCTCAAAGTTAGAGAGTATTGAAATGACTGAGAATACTGGCGCGCGTAGCGTGGAAGGTAAAGTGGTAAGCAACAAAGCTGAAAAAACAATTTCGGTAATGGTTGAGCGCCGCGAAAAGCATCCTTTGTACGGTAAATACATTAGGAAATCGACTAAGTTCTTGGCACATGATGAAAGCAATGAGTGTGGCGAAGGCGACACCGTGATCATTGAAGAATGTCGTCCTTTGTCGAAGAACAAGTCATGGCGTTTGGTTAAAGTTGTAGAAAAAGCGATTGTCGTTTAGTTCTCCCTTTTACCAACCATAAGAATTGATTAGCACTGAATAGAATTGGAGTAACCCCATGATTCAAATGCAAAGTATTTTAGAAGTAGCCGATAACAGCGGTGCGCGTAAAGTTATGTGTATCAAAGTTCTTGGTGGCTCTAAGCGACGCTACGCCGGTATCGGTGACGTTATTAAAGTTAGTGTTAAAGAAGCACTGCCGAACTCTCGAGTAAAGAAGGGTGCTGTGTATGACGCAGTAATCGTTCGCACGCGCAAGGGTGTTCGTCGTCCAGACGGTTCAGTAATTCGTTTCGACAAGAACGCGGCGGTTATCTTGAACGCTTCAAGACAGCCAATGGGTACTCGTATCTTTGGCCCAGTAACTCGTGAGTTACGTGGCGACAACTTTATGAAGATAGTTTCTCTAGCGCCCGAAGTGCTTTAGAGCATACTTCGAGATAGGTTAAGACTTTCTTCGAGATAGGTTAAGACTTTTTGCAGTCTAACGACAAGGTTAACGACAATGAACAAGATTAAAAAAGGCGATCAAGTGATCGTAACTAGCGGTCGCGACAAAGGCAAAACTGGAGAAATTCTTCAGATTTTGGAAGATGGTCGCGCCTTAGTAAATGATATCCAGTTGGTAAAAAAACACGTTAAAGCCAATCCGGCAGCAAACGTGGCCGGTGGCATCATTACTAAAGAGGCCCCAATCCAACTTTCTAACGTGGCTCTATTGAACCCAACGACTAACAAAGCGGACAAGGTTCGCATTGAAGGCGAAGGTAAAGACAAGCATCGTGTATTTAAGTCAGACGGGACTAAAGTAGACGGCTAAGGCTGTTCGCTGATAACTCTTTTGATACGCTACTTATTAAAGTAACAGGTATAAAAAAATGAATAGAATGCAAGAACATTACGTGAAGAACGTGGTTCCACAATTGCAAGAGAAGTTCCAATTTTCGAGCGCTATGCAAGTGCCTCGCATCACCATGATTTCGATCAACATGGGTTTGGGCGAAGCAGTTGGTAACAAAAAAATTATCGAAAGTGCAGTTGCCGACCTAGTGCAAATTACAGGCCAAAAGCCGGTAGTTACCTTGGCGCGTAAATCGGTTGCGGGTTTTAAAATTCGTGATGGTTGGCCAATCGGCGCGAAGGTTAACCTTCGACGTGATCGTATGTATGACTTTTTTGATCGTTTGGTATCGGTTGCTATTCCGCGTATTCGTGACTTTCGAGGTTTAAACCTAAAGTCATTCGACGGTCGTGGTAACTATACGTTCGGCTTGAAAGAGCAAATTGTGTTCCCTGAAATTGAATACGATAAAGTTGATGCACTGCGCGGTATGGATATCACCATCACTACTAGCGCTGCTAATAACGAGGAAGCCGAAGCATTGTTGCGCGGATTTAATTTTCCTCTTAAGACTAAATAAAGAGACTACAGCTATGGCTAAGAAATCTATGATCGCTCGTGATGTAAAACGCACGAAACTTAATAACCGTTACCAAGCGCGTCGTGACGAATTGCGTGAAATCGTTGCCAACCCTGAAGTTGAGTACGATGATAAATGGGCTGCGATGATGGCTTTACAAAAGTTACCGCGTGATTCGGCTAAGATGCGTCAGCGTAATCGCTGCGGTTTGACTGGTCGCCCACACGGTTACTATCGTAAGTTCGGTTTAAGCCGTAACAAGCTACGTGAAGTAATTCTTAAAGGCCAAGCGCCAGGTGTAGTGAAAGCGAGCTGGTAAGTTCGAACTCCACGACATTTTTAGTACATAACACTTAAGTATAAACGTTGAATACGTTTTAGAGCTTTAAGTACAACAGATTAAAACGGTACACCATTATGATGACTGACCCAATCGCGGATCTACTAACTCGCATCCGCAACGCGCACCACGCTGAGAAAATCGCTTTGACCATGCCCGGTTCGAAGATTAAAGCAGCGATTGCTAAGGTTTTAAAAGAAGAAGGTTACATCGAAGATTTCGATGCAACAGTTGAAGAAGGCAAGCCATCTTTAACTATCAAATTGAAGTACTACGAAGGCGCTCCAGTAATTGAGCAGATTCAACGTGTCAGCAAGCCTGGGTTGCGTGTGTATAAGAGCGCAGCGGAGCTACCAAAAGTAAATGGTGGTTTGGGTGTTGCGATTATTTCTACTAGCAAAGGCATCATGACCGACCGCGCTGCTCGCAGTGCGGGTGTTGGTGGCGAAGTTCTTTGCTCAGTGACGTAGAGTCTAAGCTCAATATATTGAGAGTCGTTAGGGCTTATAAACGAATTAAGTAAGCTAAGGCAATAAAGCCGAAGCTGCATTAATAGAGAATACAAAATGTCTAGAATTGCAAATGCACCGGTCAGCTTACCAAAAGGCGTCGAAGCGACGCTGAATGGTCAGTTAGTAAAGGTGAAAGGAGCGAAAGGCGAGTTAGAGTGGAACGTCCACGACCTTGTCTCAGTAGCTCAAGAGGAAGCGGAACTGAAAGTTTCAGCTAATAACACCAGCAAAAACGCGGTTGCCCTAGCGGGTACCACGCGCGCGTTGATCAATAATATGGTTACGGGTGTTACTGAAGGCTTTGAGAAAAAGCTCACTATTATTGGTGTTGGTTATCGTGCACAAGCTCAAGGTCAAAAACTGAACTTGACGCTAGGCTTCTCGCACCCTGTTGTCTATGAAGTCCGTGACGGTATTAAGGTCGAGACTCCGAGCAACACAGAGATTGTTGTCAGCGGCATCGACAAGCAGAAAGTCGGCCAAGTTGCTGCTGAAATTCGCGCATACCGTAAACCTGAACCTTATAAAGGTAAGGGTGTACGTTATTCAGATGAATATGTATTGCGTAAGCAAGCTAAGAAGAAGTAAGCGGAGTATAAGATGAAAGATAAGAAACAAGCTCGTCTGCGTCGCGCTAAGAAATTACGCGCAAAGATTGCTCGTCAAGGTGTCACTCGTTTGAGCGTACACCGCACTTCGCAGCACATCTACGCTCAAGTTATTGATGAGACTGGTGGTAAGGTGTTGGCGGCAACGTCAACCCTAGACGCCGGCATCAAGAAAGAAGCTAAAAATACAAGCAACTGTGATGCAGCGGCCCTAGTTGGTAAGCAAATCGCTGAACTAGCTAAGAAAGCTGGTGTAGATACAGTCGCCTTCGATCGATCTGGTTTTCGTTACCACGGTCGCGTAAAAGCACTAGCTGAAGCCGCTCGCGAAGCTGGCCTTAAGCTGTAACGGAGCCTTTCAGGGTCTTAGGAGATAAAATAATGGCTGGTCCAAAAAGAAATAATCGCAATGACCGCGAACCTGTTGATGAGAGCCTAGAGCAACTTATTAACGTACGTCGTGTCGCGAAAGTAGTAAAAGGTGGTCGAATTTTCGGTTTCTCTGCGTTGACGGTAGTCGGCGACGGTAAAGGCAGCATCGGCATTGGCCGCGGCAAGTCTAAAGAGGTGCCCTTGGCTGTATCGAAAGCGATGGAATCAGGTCGACGTGAAATGAAGAAAGTTCATTTGGTTGGCGGAACATTGCAATACCCAGTAGTTGCGACTCATGCCGGTTCTACCGTTGTCATGCGCCCTGCTTCTGAAGGTACGGGCATCATCGCAGGTGGTACTATGCGTGCCGTGTTCGAAGCCGCTGGTGTTAAAGATGTATTGGCAAAGTGTATTGGTTCAACCAACCCGGTAAACGTTGTTCGCGCAACGATTAAAGGTTTGCGTTCTATCAACAGCCCTGCGTCAGTTGCTGCGAAACGCGGTAAGTCAGTTAAAGAAATTATGGAGTAAGCGCACAGCGTTTACTTCAAAATAAATTCGGTATAGACAAATGGCTAACGAAAAGAAAATCAAAGTAACCTTGGTTAAGAGCATGTTCGGTCGCGGTGCAAAGCACATGGCGTGCGTGAAAGGCTTAGGTTTACGTCGCATGCATCACACGGTTGAGGTAATTGATACCCCTGAAAACCGTGGCATGATTAACAAAGTTTCTTACCTTCTAAAAACAGAAGAGGTATAAGACAATGCGTTTAAATACAATTAAACCTGCCGAAGGTGCTAAGCACGCGCGCAAGCGTGTCGGTCGCGGTATTGGTTCAGGTACTGGCAAAACGGCTGGTCGAGGCCATAAAGGTCAAAAATCGCGTACTGGCGGTAAAGTCCAAATCGGTTTTGAAGGTGGTCAAATGCCGCTTCAGCGCCGTTTGCCTAAGCGTGGTTTTCGCTCACAAATGGCTAAGACTATGGCTGAAATTCGTTTGCACGAGTTAAACTTAGTTGAAGGCGAGACGGTTGATTTGGCCGCATTACGTAAAGCTGGCTTAATGAATGCCGGTCAGCTGCGTGCCAAAGTTGTTCTTTCTGGTGAGTTGACTAAAGCGGTAACGCTTCAGGGTGTTGGCGCAACTCAAGGTGCCAAAGCAGCGATTGAAGCGGCTGGCGGTAAGGTTGAAGGCTAGTACCTAAAGGTATTAGTGTTATCGAAACCTTTTAAGTTGCCGTTGAGTCCCAATAAAGCTATTACGATACTTACTTTAAACGCTTAGTTTTAAGAGCTTAGGATTAAATAATGTCACGCGAACAAGCTGCAGCCCTTGCTGGGTCAGGAAAACTAAAAGAACTGTGGTCACGAATTGGTTTCGTATTGGCTGCGTTCGTTGTCTATCGCATTGGTACTCATATTCCGGTGCCCGGGGTAGATCCGATAGCGATTTCTGCTTTATTTGAGCAAAATCGAGGGTCTATCCTCGACGTTTTGAATATGTTTTCGGGCGGCGCACTTAGCCGCTTGTCAGTGATGGCGTTAGGCGTGATGCCTTACATTTCAGCCTCGATCATTATGCAAATGTTAACGGCTGTTGAGCCGCGCATGAAGCAGATCAAGGCAGAAGGTGAGGCCGGTCGTCGTAAGATTCAAAAGTGGACTAAGTACGCCGCAGTTGTTTTAGCCACGTTCCAAGCGATTGGTGTGGCCAGTACCGTTCAAGCGCAGAGTGCCAACGGTGTTCCGGTGACATTGATCACCGGTATGCAATTTACGATCATCTGCGTGTTAGCGCTTGTTGCAGGCACCATGTTCTTAGTGTGGCTCGGCGAGCAAATCACGGAACGTGGTATTGGTAATGGCATGTCGCTTATCATTTTCGCAGGGATCGTTGCCGGCTTGCCAAGCGCAATCGGTGGCACTATTGAGCTCGCTAACAGCGGTGAATTTCAGCCATTGTTTGTTGTGTTCTTATTGGTAGCGGTGGTCGCTGTGACTGCGTTTGTGGTCTTTGTTGAGCGTGGTCAACGTCGTTTGACTGTCAATTACGCGCGCCAACAACGTGGCAACAAAGTAATGCAGGCACCAAGCTCGTATTTTCCGTTGAAGATGAACATGGCCGGTGTGATCCCGCCGATCTTCGCGTCGAGTATTATTTTGTTCCCAGCGAGCTTGGTCGGTTTTTTTGGCAATGAGTCGGCCACCGGTGTTGCGGGTGTGTTACGTGACATTTCCACTAAGATGCAGCCTGGCGAGTTACTTTATACCGCGTTGTATATTGGTATGATTTTGTTCTTCGCGTTCTTCTACACGGCGTTGACGTTTGACCCGAAAGAAATTGCTGAAAACTTAAAAAAACAAGGTGCGTTTGTGCCGGGCATACGCCCAGGTCAGCAAACTGCGCGTTATATTGATGGCGTTGTTTCCAAGTTGACCTTGGTTGGTGCTATCTATCTAGCGATTGTATGCTTGCTACCCGAGCTGTTGATCGTTAACTACAATGTGCCATTTTATTTTGGCGGCACATCATTGCTTATTATTGTTGTCGTAATCATGGATTTAATGGGGCAAGTTCAGTCTCATTTAATGTCACAGCAATATGAAAGCTTAATGAAAAAGACAAACTTAACCGGTAAGTCTGGCAGCGGCCGTAAGCGCCGTCGTTGAGATACTAGAGTAAAGAGAACTAACGTTCTGAGGTAAATTATGAAAGTTCGTGCATCAGTAAAAAAAATCTGCCGTAACTGTAAAGTTATTCGTCGCAAGGGTGTTGTGCGCGTGATCTGTACGGATCCACGTCATAAACAACGCCAAGGCTAATTTTAGGTTGATTTGGTTCATCTTTTGATCACATGCGTCGTTAAAAGCAATCGAGAATGCTCACGTGCTACAGCACGCTCCGCTTCTCTTTATGTTTTTGCCTAGCCTGAGACCAAAATCTAAACCAACTAAACTTAAAATCTGTACATATACGGTAAAAAGAAAAGGAGTACTAGAACAACACAAATGCTTGATAATTTGAGCATTATTGGTTGCTTTCTAAGACTCTAAACAGTATTCTAGCGCGCCTTTCGGGCATAGCTGGAAAGTAACAAGAATTTGTCGGCAAGCCCTTAGTTTGCTGGCGTTAAGAAGAAAACGCATCCGGAGACACCATAGTGGCACGTATTGCAGGTATTAACCTACCATCACATAAACATGTTGAAATTGGCCTAATGGCTATTTTTGGCATCGGTAAGACACGCTCGCAAGCTATTTGTGATGCGGCTGGTATCGACCGTTCTACTAAAGTAAGCGCGTTGACAGAGGCTGAAGCTGAAAAGCTACGTGCTGAAGTTGCCAAGTTTGAAGTAGAAGGTGACCTTCGTCGTGAAGTTTCTATGAACATCAAGCGTTTGATGGACTTAGGTTGCTTCCGTGGTCTTCGTCATCGTCGTGGGTTGCCGTTGCGCGGCCAACGTACTAAAACTAATGCGCGTACTCGTAAGGGTCCACGTAAACCTATCAAGCGCTAAGCGCCAGCTTCTATCGTTCTACTAATAAACAGTAGGGTTGATAAGAGACCTGTTTTTGAGAGTTAAAAATGGCTAAACCAAGTAGTAGTAAGACCAAGAAGAAAGTTAAAAAGCATATTGTTGATGGCATTGCCCACATTCAAGCTTCTTTCAATAACACCATCGTCACAATCAGTGATCGTCACGGCAATGCATTATGCTGGGCGACTGCGGGTGGCTCTGGTTTCCGTGGTTCACGTAAGAGCACTCCTTTCGCTGCTCAAGTAGCCGCTGATCGTTGTGGCAAAATGGCCCAAGATTTTGGTATGAAGAATCTAGAAGTTCGCGTTAAGGGCCCTGGCCCTGGTCGTGAGTCGGCGGTTCGTGCATTAAATAATTGTGGTTTCGAAGTAACTCAAATTACCGACGTTACGCCTATTCCACACAATGGTTGTCGCCCTTCTAAGAAGCGTCGCGTATAACCCGTTTACTTTTGTGTTTTTAGTTTAGTTTCGCACGCGAGACATACAGTCTAATATCGGTCGCATTAAGCGACATGAGCCACAGGCTGACGCTAATTAGTCACACAAAGGTAAGAGCAACACTAAACAGACTAGAGAAAATACAATGGCAAGATATATTGGCCCAACCTGTAAGTTGGCGCGCCGCGAGGGCACGGACCTTTTCCTTAAAAGCCCCGCACGTTCGTTAGAATCAAAATGTAAAATTGATAAAGTGCCAGGCCAAAGCGCCCAAGCACGTCGCCCACGAGTCAGTGTTTACGGCACGCAATTGCGTGAGAAACAAAAGCTACGTCGTATGTATGGCGTGCTAGAGAAAAAATTCCGTTCTTACTACGCAGAAGCTGCACGTGTTAAGGGTTCGACAGGTGAGAACTTGTTGACGCTTCTAGAGTGTCGTTTAGACAACGTGGTATATCGCATGGGCTTCGCGGTAACACGCGCAGAGGCTCGCCAGTTAGTAAGCCATAAATCAATCAAAGTGAACGGCAAGATCGTAAACATCCCTTCGTTCAACGTGAACGCTGGCGATGAAATCGAGATTCGTGACAAAGCTAAAAAGCAGTTGCGTATTGGCGCGGCGCTTGAAATTGCCGAGCAAATTGGTCTGCCCGATTGGTGTTCAGTTGAAGTCGCTAACAAGAAAGGCGTTTTTAAAGCGGCCCCTCAGCGTAGCGAATTGTCAGCCGATATTGATGAGTCACTGGTTGTAGCACTTTACTCTAAGTAATTTATACGCTGAAGGCTAACGATAAGCTGAAGGCTCGATTATACGCTGAAGGCTAACGATAAGCTGAAGGCTCAAAGCATCTTAAGGCTCTGTGTTTCAATAGCATCAGAGCCTTAGGGAAAAAATTTTTACGACATTAATCATTTAACCGCTTCCCGCCAGAGGGTTCGGTAAATAACTGGAGACAGCCCAACATGTCAGATACTATTTCACCACTATTAACGCCTCGCTTTGTAGACGTAAACACTGAAGACGGAACACGTTCTAAGGTTGTTATCGAGCCACTAGAGCGCGGTTTTGGCTATACCTTAGGCAATGCGTTACGTCGCATCTTGCTTTCTTGTATTCCAGGTGCGGCCATCACTGAAGTTAAAATCGATGGCGTATTGCATGAGTACTCTTCAATTGAAGGCGTGCAAGAAGACGTTATCGATATTTTGTTGAACTTGAAAGGCGTAGCCATCAAGAAAGAATTCGACGAAGCGGTAACATTGACTCTGAGTGCGAATGGCGAAGGCGTATTAAAGGCCGGCGATATTCAAACTGTTCAAGACGTTGAGATTGCTAACCCAGATCACGTAATTGCGCACCTGTCGAAAGACGCTAAGTTTCACGCGGAACTCACTGTTCGCAGTGGCCGTGGTTACCAGTTATCTGAAGCACGCAAAAGCGACACTGAAGATAAAGAAATTGGGCTAATGCAACTCGACGCGACTTACAGCCCTGTGCTAAAAGTAGCCTATTCGGTTGACGATGCTCGTGTTGAACAACGTACTGACTTAGACAAGCTAACTCTGAAGATTGAAACCAACGGTACAATCGACCCAGAAGACGCTATCCGTAAGGCAGCAACTGCACTAAGTCAACAAATTCAAGTGTTCGTAAACTTAGAAGAGATTGCGGCAGTTACCTTGGAAGAGAAAGAACCAGAAGTAGATCCGGTATTGCTTCGTCCAGTAGACGAATTAGAGCTAACGGTTCGTTCAGCAAACTGTTTGAAAGCGGAAAGCATTTACTACATCGGTGATTTAGTATTACGTTCGGAAGTAGAGTTGATGAAGACTCCAAACCTAGGTAAGAAATCATTGACTGAGATCAAAGACGTTCTCGCTCAGCGCGGCTTGTCTTTGGGTATGCAGTTACAAAATTGGCCGCCAGCTGCGCTGCGCGTAGACAGCGACTCTTAATAACGATGAATTGTTGTTAAGGCTTAATTAATTAGAAGATATAGATAGGTTTTTGTCATGAGACATAGAAAATCAGGTCGTCAGTTCAACCGAAACTCTAGCCATCGCCAAGCGATGTTCCGTAATATGATGGTTTCTTTGCTTAAACACGAGCAAATTAAAACCACGGTTGCCAAAGCAAAAGAGCTTCGCATGTTTGTCGAACCAATCATTACCCTTGGCAAAGAATCTACCTTGGCGAATAAGCGTAACGCATTTGCGAAGTTGCGTGATCGCGACATGGTAGCGAAATTGTTCGATGAGATCGGCGAGCGAATGAAAGACCGCCCGGGCGGTTACACTCGTATCCTAAAGTGCGGTAACCGTGCTGGCGACAACGCACCAATGGCATACATTCAGCTGGTTGACTTTGATTTAGAAGCACACGCTGCTTTATTCGAAGATGACGAAGAAGAGTATGAGGAAGACGCTGCGGCCTAGGTCAATGTCTTAAAAAAAATAAAAAGCCCGTGCTACTTTGTTAGTACGGGCTTTTTTTTGCAATCGAATTTTGGTCGTTTATCCGCCTTAATCGGTAAATTTGAATACCGGTAAAACGCGCGTTTTCGAGGCAATCTCTTGGTACACTGAAATTTGTTTTCACTGAGGATACTTTATGTCTGCACTAACATCGTTTGCGAGTAGTTTTCTAACCTACGCGGTGGTCTTGTTTGTATTCCTGATCGGCGTTTTCGTGCTCTATATCTTGGCGTTGTACATAATTGATAGCACTCAGAAAGAGCACACTGTTCGACGCAATTATCCGGTAATTGGTCGTTTCCGATATTTCTTTGAGCACCTTGGCGAATTTTTTCGTCAGTACTTCTTTGCGATGGATCGAGAAGAAATGCCGTTTAACCGGGCCCAGCGCACCTGGGTCTATCGGGCCGCGAAGAACATCGACAGCACGGTTGCCTTTGGGTCTACGCGTGATCTGCGTCCTGAGGGCACCGTGATGTTCGTCAACGCCCCGTTTCCGCCGCTGACAGACGAATCGTTACCGCCGAAGCCAATCACCTTAGGTGAAGGTTATTGCGATAAACCTTTTACCTGCAGCGCCTTGGTTAACGTGTCGGGTATGAGTTTTGGTGCAATATCCAAACCCGCAGTTCTGGCGTTGTCGCATGGCGCAAAAAAAGCGGGATGCTGGATGAATACAGGCGAAGGCGGGCTGTCACCTTATCACTTAGAAGGCGGTTGCGATATCGTGTTTCAAATTGGTACTGGTAAATTTGGTGTTCGCGCTGAGGACGGAGGCTTGTCCGATAAAAAGCTTGCTAAAATCGCCGAACACGAAGTCGTTCGTATGTTTGAAATTAAACTTAGCCAAGGAGCAAAACCCGGTAAAGGGGGCATGTTGCCAGGCGAGAAAGTTACCAAAGAAATCGCAGAGATTCGCGGCCTGAGCGTAGGAGAAGCGGCGATAAGCCCTAACCGTCACGCAGAATTAAATAATAGTGACGACTTGTTAGACATGATCATGAGAGTTCGCAGGGTCACGAACAAGCCAGTAGGCTTTAAGGCGGTTATTTCCAGTGAAGCCTGGTTAGACGAGCTTTTTACTGCGATCAATAAACGCGGCCTGGAGGCGGCGCCTGATTTTATTAGCGTCGACAGCGCCGATGGTGGCACCGGCGCTGCGCCAATGTCGCTGATGGATGATATGGGGTTGTCGGTTAAAGAAAGTTTGCCAATGCTTGTCGATAAGCTCAAACAACATGGCCTTAGAGAACGAATTAAGGTTAACGCTTCGGGCAAAATGGTGAATCCGACCGAGGTTGCTTGGGCCTTATGCATTGGTACCGATTTCGTTTCAACCGCACGCGGCCCTATGTTTGCGCTGGGTTGTATTCAAGCCCTTCAGTGCAATAAAAACACCTGCCCGACCGGCATCACTACCCATGATAAAGATCTGCAAAAGGGCTTAGTTGTTGAGAACAAAACAGAGCGTGTCGCCTACTATTTGAAAAACCTAGAAAAGGAAATTCGAATTATTGCTAACTCTTGTGGCGTAAAGCGGCCACGAGACTTAAATCGAAGTCACGCTAGAGTGGTTGTCGCTAACGGTAAGTCTATGACGCTTGAGCGCTTGTACGCAGAAACCGATTCGACAACTTAAAAGCTTCCGTTCGGCGACTTCTTTTATTGGGGGGTCACGCTAATAGTAATCACGTCGTGATAATTTCCAGCGAAGCTCTGACTCACGTCCCCAACAATGATTTCCATTGGGTAAGACGAGCCCTGCAAGTCCTGTGCAACTGATTTGGCGATCGTTAATGGTGATCGAAGTTCGGAGCGTCGCCCATTTATTTTGACGGCATAGTTTACTGATAAATTTGGAATCGACTGATGAACCATACGTCCGCGGTTATCCGAACTGATCTTGAGTCGCGCCATCTGATTACCACGAACTTGAATAAATACTTTCTCTGACTCCCCGGTTTCGAGCTGGCCGAAGTCGACAACTGCAAACGTAGCTCCGTCTTCAAAACTGGCGGCACGTGTACCCGCAATGTTCGTTTGTAGTTTCGGTCTGACGCGGACGCGTAATTTTGTGGTTCTTGTTTTTCCAATCGTCTGCTTAGTATTCGAGTCGACTAAATCAATATCGAGTGGCAGGGTATAAACGCCGGGTGCTGCGAAGAGTGATTCAGGAATTGACACCTCATACTCAAGCTCCATATTGTCTTCGTTTAGAGTCCCGACTAAAAGTTCTTGATAGTATTCGTTATCAATGCGTCGTAGCTCACGTACACCAATGCTGCGCAAGCTTATTGGTAACAGGTTCTTTGCACCTTTTGCATCGAACGCGCCGAGGTCACTCGGCCGTATTCTAATACTATACCGGCCAGTTAAGTCGCGGTCCGAATTGTTAGACCCTCTAGTCGGTTTGACCAATTTCACGTGAAATGTGTGGAAGCTGGGTAAGCCTGAGAATGGTTCGTAGTTCAGGCGAACGTTAGCCGGGCTGCGTATATCGAAGGTTTCGCGCGCGCTAATCTGCGCGTTTATCAATACTGACGCGACCATGGTTACCCATAGAATTACTAATCTAGTTTTCTTCATTGTCGTTTCTCGACTTTGATTGTGCCGACTTGAATCAGCCCAGGTTCGTCCGCTTCTTCAAGTTCGATCTCACTTGTATATTCGTTACCGTCGGCGTCTGTAAAAACAATTAGGTAGTTCCCAAACCTGGCTTGTTCGGCGACAAACCGCCCAGTCTTATTGGTGAAAATAGTAACGTTGTCATCGGTTTCTTGTGAGATTAATTTCCCGCCTAATAGCTTTATCGGTGTTTCGTCAGGCCAAAGAACCTTGCCGATTACCGTATTCGCAGCGTCTGAGCCAAGCGTGAACTTAAAGCCGGCTCTATGGTTCGGAAGTAATTTTACCGCGCCCGACCCTAGATCGTACCCAAAGGGCAGGTCTTCGACATCAAAACGGTAATGCTGCGTGCGATAGCTCGAATCAATTGGCACCAGTGTGGTGCTCAGACGTTTCGTCGAGCTTACTTTTTCGTCGTTGTTGCGGCTTACAAAAACTCGTTTACCACGTAAATTTTTGTGAGGGCTTACGATCATAAAGCCCTTTCGAAAAGGCCTACCAAAGGCTACTTTGCCGTCGGCGAAACCAACTGAGCCAGCGAGCGTTAGTTCGGACAGCGAGCTATCAAAGGTTGGGTCTAATCGCGAGTTCGATGTTATGTGTGATACGTTCGTCTCGAAGCGCGAGCCGATATAGCCCGCTTGTACGCCTAAGTCACTACTGACATCATCACGAATTACGCTGAGTCTAGACTGAATGCCACCAACCCCTTGCAGCCCAGAATTAGCCCACTCTAAGCCCACCTCATTGTCTCGAGAACGATAAGTTCCGACCAAGCGCGATGAGCCAATTGGGCGTGTAATATTGAGAGTGACGTTATGGTTGCTGGTGTCCAGCGAACGATTGTCGCGCAGGTACTGATAGCCAAGCGACAGATTAAAGCTGTCGAACGATTTCTGTAAGGTAGCAGAGTAGCGTTCAGTTTTTTCGCCGCCGAGGTCTCTCAAACTTAAGCCGACAGAGAAGCCCAGTCGGCCTCTACGCACTGACGTTCTGGCATCCAAAGAACGTTCCTCAAAGCCTGGCGTTAGGTTCGTTAAGCTAACAAAGCTATCACTGGTGTAACTTGCTTGAATATCATTCTGAATAATCCAGTCCGACGCGGTTCGAAAGCTTCCGTCGTAGCGCAATATACTACTGAAACCGGTGTCATGACCGTCTCGTTTTGACACTGCGGTTTCGAGTGCGATTAAGCCTGTTCGCGTTCCGTAGACCGCATTAGTGGCAAGTAGAGTGTGACCCTCGGCTGCTTCGGCCTGCAAGCCAGCAGTCAAACGCTGGCTTATGCCGCGTTCATAAAATCCGAGAACAACGGGCTCATCGCTATAGCGGCGCAGCCGACCCGTACCGATCTCGCGCTGTACGCCTGTGGTCAGGCCAAATCTGGTGATGCCCGGGTTCAATAGTTCAATATCAACGTAATTTGAAAAGTTGGCGATCTCCTGTTGAGATGTGCCGTCGTCCAGCAGTATTCTAACGTCATTGACGCCACCAGCCAGCGGGAAATCGTCAATGGAGTAGTCTCCGGGCTCGAGGAAGCGCGTCTCGACTATTGCGCCGTTAACTTGAAACGAAACGCGTGCCGGACGATCCAATGTGAATGTGCTACGGCCACTTGGGCTAAGGTTTCGAAACGGATTTATCTCGCGATAGTTTCGTTCTACGCTAAAGCCCAATAAATTCGGCGACGTTTGAAAGGTAGACACGGACGGACGAATATCGCCCAGAGAATAACGCAGGCTTTGTTTATAGTTATCGTGCACTAGCACAACATTTTGCCGAGCGAACTCTCTTGCATTGTCTTCGATATAGCTGCCTTGATAGAACAAGGAAACGCCATTGAATCCACCAATCGCGGTGAAGCCACTGACGTCAATATTGGTCGGTCCAAAGCCCTTGCGCGCGCCGTTTACCGGGTCATGGTTGTAGGTGTTTCTGGCGACTAGGTTTAAACCACTGGCAAACTTAGATTGTTGATAGTGGTCTTCTACTGCGGGTTTACGGTTGCCTCTTAACGAAAGGTTTTGAGTGCCTAGTCGCGGTATTTTCGCCGCCAACGTTAATAGGCCATGGTCGAATTTGATGTCGAGGCCGGTTTCACGCAGTTGCGCAAGCGAGATGTTTTCCTCGCTTTGATTGTCTTCTCGAATTTGGTAATCCACTCCAAACCATGCATTAAATTGATCGTCGTTAGCAAATGCTTTAGCGAGTGAGCGTAATCTAGCCGGAGCAATACTCACTCGCGCGTCACTTTGATCGTTGCCCGTGGGCGTCGAAATTTGCGCGGTGATGTTTCCGACAAAGGCTTGGTTTATCGTCAACGGCACCTCGAATTCGATCACTCGTTGTTGAGCTAAAGAGGCGCTACTAATCGAAATAAGTAGATAACAAAACGATAAACGACAAGAGGCCATCCATCTACTTTGCTGGGCGGCTTGTTGATATCTACGTCTAAGTTTCATGTCGAGGCCTCAAATTAGGCGCCTGGCCTCATTCGCCTACAATGTCTATCGAAGTAGATTCAGGTTTGAAGCTGGCGATGGCCGGAATGCTCAAACGCATACTCGAATTCGGGGCGACCAAATTGTTTTTCACCAATTGCCCAACAGTATCAATTTTCATTGGTTTGATTTTGGCATTCTCGTCAGTGCTGCTCACATCCCAATACGTGGTTGAAAGTCGAACAAATTTGTTACCCGTATTTTGAATAACAAGGTTCCAATTTTCGCCGTCTGCGGCCGACAGCTCAGACACGACAAGATTAGCTTTCGCCTTTGGTGGAACGACGTTTACCAAGGTATCGAAATTTATCAAAATACCGACACCTGCACCTTTTTCACGATCTAAGTTCACCGCCAATTGATGGGCTGAGACTCTGTATGCCTGAGATTGAGAGATCGATGGGTCGCCAACATACTTCACCTTTACCACCTGTGTCTGACCAGCCGGGACGAGTGTTTGTGGCGGGTAGATCAAAAAATCGTCGTCAGCAGGTTCACGGCTTTCATTGCCAAACTCGTCGAGTATGATTTTACTGGCGGTGAATTCCATAGTGAGCGGGTTTTGAGTTGTATTATCAATTCTAAGTGACTGCGAAGACTCATTGCCCAGGGTCGCCAATTCAAACACCATGGGTTGTACACGCTGGGCGTGACTCAGTTCAATAGTAAGTACCATTGCGCTGAGAACTAATAGGCTAGCCAGCAAAGGTTTTGTAGTGCGGCGCGAAAAAAAATGAACGAAAGTAATCATATTGTTATCCATTTGTTGTTTAACACTAATGCTTATGCGGTTTCCTTACTGCGTTGTATTTAGTCAAAAAGTGGTACAAAAAGAAAAGGCGGCTATTGTTTTAGCCGCCTCTCCTAAGTTTGACTGCAAAAAAGAGGTGCTTATCGACCTGCTATTGCAACAGTTACTTCATCGTAGTACCAGCCAGAGAACTTAGGCTGTTCCATCAACGTGATGTGGATACCAGCAATCGCGCCCATAGCAAGCATATTGTCGCGATCAACATCTTGAGAGTCGCTAAGCGCACCATCTTTCAGTACAACTTTAGGAAAGTTCTGGATTGCAACGTCAAGCTCGGCTTTATAATTTAGGCCCAATGTGTCATCCCATGCGTTTACCAATTTACCGTTGGTGCGCGAAAGTGTAAACGTTGCGCCATGTGGGTTATTACATTGAACCGTCATGCCTTCGTCAGTGTGAACATACGCGCCGTTTTCAGGGTCATCACCAAGTGAGATCATCATTGGGATACCGTCTAGCTCACATACTTCAGTTACGTGACCCTTAACGATCGTCGAACCTGAGTCACCAACGGCAGGGCCGTCAGCAGCGATTGCAGAACCAGCCAACAACATTGAAGCGGCAATTAAAGATTTGGTTAGGTTTTTCATTTATAAAATCCTCTGTTAAAAGTTGAACCGTAGGTGGTTCAAATTAAGTTGAGGTATCGATCTTCCACTCATCCCCCATCCACAAATTCGCTGTTGTAAAGCATATCGAATCAATGAAGAGAATCATTCAGATTTCCACCCGTCGCGCGATCAGTCAATCAATCACAAGGAAGAGGATAGGGATATCGTTAATTAATGTTAACGCCAATGATGCTGGCTAACACTGATCACCTGTTGAGACCATTAATCTAAATCATTGAACTTAATCATTAAACGTGTTGATTAATATCAGTCATTAAAGCTAATCATCAATATTGATGATGCGATGGTTCGAAAATAGACATTCGATTCGGCGAGGCTGCTATATTGATAGAGCTTGTCATTGCTGAGCATTCGCTAGAGGCGTAAGTTAAATTAATTGATGTGCCCGACCAAACGAAGGTAGACCCCCATGAGACAGTTCACTGAAGATCAGGCGATGTTCCGCCAAGCTTATAGAAAGTTTATAGAGCAAGAAATCAAGCCAACTATGCCTGAATGGCGAAAGGCCGGTATTGTTGATCGGTCTGCATTTAAAAAGGCGGGCGACCAAGGGTTCTTGATGATTTGGCCGGATGAGAAATACGGCGGTTTAGGAGACAGTGACTTTCGCTACGAGCAAATCATTATCGAAGAAACTTGTCGAGCGGGGTGCGCCGACTGGTACAACAGTTTGCACAGTCGCTTAGTCGGCCCTTACTTTAACTCTTTTGGTACTGAAGAACAGCGCGAGCGGTTTTTGCCCAAATGTGTTTCTGGTGAGTCTATTCTTGCGATTGCAATGACCGAACCCGATTTCGGTAGTGATTTATCGAGCATGCGCACCAGTGTTAGAGACGAAGGTGATCACCTAATTCTTAATGGTTCTAAAACGTATATCTCTAATGGGATTAACGCTGACGTGATTTTAGTTGCCGCGAGACAAGAGGGGGTAGAGCATTCGCACGCCTTGACAATGGTGATTGTCGAGCGTGGTATGGAGGGGTTTGAACGCGGGCGCAACCTAGAAAAAATGGGTTTAAAAGGTCAAGATACCGCCGAGCTGTTTTTTAACAACGTTAAAATCCCGAAAAGCAATGTCTTAGGGGTAGAGGGCAAGGGCTTTTATCAATTGATGCACGGCTTAGCCGAAGAACGGTTGCTTGGCGCGGTGGGCTATATCGCCGAAGCGCGCCGCGCGTTTGATATCACGCGCGACTTCGCGATGCAGCGCAAGATGTTCGGTAAAAAGTTGTCAGACATGCAAAACACCCAGTTTAAAATGGCGGAAATGGACACCGAGATCGACATGGCACAAAAATACGTCGATTACTGTGTCGGCTTAATGAACGACGGCAAGCTGACCGCGATTGAAGGCGCTAAGGCTAAGCTGCAAACCAGCGAGATTCAATGTCGCATGGTTGATCTTGGCGTGCAATTACACGGCGGCGCAGGTTATATGGATGAGTATGAGATTAGTCGTATGTACACCGATGCCCGAGTGAGTCGTATCTACGCGGGCTCATCTGAGATCATGAAGTTGATTATTGGTCGTGATATTTTCTCAGACAATTACCGAAGTCTTTGGGACTAGTTACGTCCGCTATTTTATTCCCGGACCGCTATTTGCAATTCGGCGTCGTTCGCAGAATAATGCTCGTAATAGAAGACCAAATGAGAGGATGTCATGCACATTGAACAACTGACTAGCCAGGTTTCCGTATCGGGTCAAATTGGTGTCGAAGACGTACAGTATTTCAAAGATCAAGGCGTAGAGCTTTTAGTTTGCAATCGGCCTGACGACGAAGATGAAGGCCAGACGCCTTACCAATTGGTTGAGGCTGAAGCCAAACGCATTGGCTTGCCATTCAAACTCCTGGCATTTTCCTCGTATCAAATTAAGCCCGAAAATCGCGATGAATTTGTTTGCCTGATTCAGAGTCGTAAACGTATTCATTGTTATTGCCGCTCGGGCGCGCGCTCTAAACGTCTATGGCGCGAGGCCAACTTTCTAGTCGGTGGCGAGGCGGAGTACGATGCTAAGTGTGCGGAAAAATCGTAGGCTTCAATTGAGTAACCAAAGACACTCGTAAGTTGGCTCATTGTCTCTGCCTTTTTGATTCTTGCTGGGGGCTAGCGCAACGTGTTTGACTCTTACATTGATTAGCCGGTCTGGCTAGGTCGCACTCGCCTCAAACGCTAATACGCCCGCAGCTAAGTCTTCGAGCGAGGCGCCCACGGACTTAAACACTGTCACCTCGTTTGCGTCCTTACGCCCGTCTACTAAGCCTAAACAAAGCTCGCGCAACTCCGCTTTAATATCGCTCGGCTTAAACACCCCCTCGTTTAACGGCTGTATGAGGTCTCCGCCTTCACTCAACACACCATCACGTGTATCGACGTATACGTTAGCGGCTTGTATTAGCGCGCTATCTGATTCGCGCATCGACGGTGTAAATGCACCGACTAAATCCACATGAGTTCCCGCACGAATGTGCTCACCCAAAATCAATGGCGACTGAGATAGCGTTGCACATGAAATGATGTCTGCGTTAGCGCTGGCTTCGTTTAGATCCGTGACCACGTCGCCACCCACGAGCGTTGCAAGCTGTGTGGCTTTGCGTATGTCTCGCGCCCAAACGCTGACGCGCGAGATTGGTCTAACAGCCTTGTGGGCGCTTACTAAATATGGCGCCAAACCGCCTGCGCCAACCATAAGCAGGTGGCTGGCGTTGGGCCTTGAGAGGTAGCTTGATGCTAAGGCTGACGCGCCAGCTGTACGTCGATTTGTTAACTCTGAGCCATCAATCACAGCCAACATCTCACCGCTGACTGCTGAGTATAGAAAGTAACTGGCAGCAACTGCCGGGCGGTTTCGCGTGTGATTTTCGGGCACCACTAGCACGTGTTTGACGCCAATATAGCTGCCACTTTGCCAAGCCGGCATTAACAGCAAAGACGCATCTTGCTCACCCGGTATTGCAATTGTGTGACGATGCCTGAGTGGCGACTTACAACCGTTTTTAAAACCCTCGCGCAGCGCATCAAGCAGTGCGGGCCACGCGAGTGCTGCTGCGGTTTGTTGAGCGTCTAGAACCTTCATAGTAATCGGCTATTTAGCAAAAAAAATATTAGGCTACTGAGTTATGTGATTGAGCAGCGAGGCTTAGGCAAATGCATAGGAAAATACTTAGGCAAATAGCGTTGGAAAATATTTATCGCGAATGCCCGCAATCAGAATAATGGTAATCATGATCGGTGCTACATAGCGAATCATGACGAGTAGGAAGTTGCCCAAGCCGCGATCACGTTCGCTCAGCTCGGCATCTATGATGCTTCTGTCCAAGCGCCAACCAACAAACACCACAACCATCAGTGCGGAGAAGGGCAGTAAAATCGGGGCAGTCAAACCCGTATCTAAAAAGTCGAGAAACGTCAAACTGTAGAGACTGCCAAAACCGACGAGCACCATCATCGCGCCGCAGCCTAATGCCGCCTTCGCTTTGCTGATTTTTAATTGCTCTGATGCGTGGGCAACGGCTGGTTCTAATAAGGCGACACCGGTGGTCAGCGCTGCAAAGAAGGCCATGCAGAAAAACGCCGCACCAACAAGGTTGCCACCTGGGCTTGCAATCAGCGCGGTGGGCAGAGTTTGAAAAAACAAGCCTGCGCCCGCTGAGAAGTCTAAGCCGTAGCGAAACACAATTGGAAAGATCGCCAGGCCTGCGATTAGCGCGACTGCGGTATCGGCTAAACCAATAATGAAGGCAGATTGAGGAATGCTGATATTCTTAGGCAAATAGCTGCCGTAGGCAATCATCATTGCCATGCCTAAGCCAATGGAGAAGAACGCTTGGCCGAGGGCGCTCACGGCTACCTTGCCGGTGATTTTTGAGAAATCAGGGTTGAATAAAAAGTTGATCGCGTCGCTAGTGCCGCCGCTCGACCAGCCCGAGACTACGCTGTAGGCGGCCAACAGCACCAGCAGCAAGAAGAACGCGGGCATTAGGACTTTGGACGCCAGTTCTATCCCTCGATTTACACCGCGCGCAACTAACCAGATGACTAAGCCTGAGAAGAGTAAAAACCATGGCAGTAGAGTCAAAGGGCTAACCACTAGTGCGTCAAACTGCTCGGCAATTTGCGTCGGTGTCTGACCGTCGAATGCACCACTAAGAAAGCGAGGAATATACGCCAGCACCCACGCTGCAACCACGGCGTAAAAGCTCACGATTAAAAACGCGCTAATCGTGCCAGCCCACGCGCCAAGGCTCCAAAATCGACTTACCCGGCTACGATCGGCTAAGTCGTTAGAGCTATTAATGCTGCTTGAGGCCTTGCCGGCACGGCCGATTAGAAATTCGGCCATAATGGTGGGTATGCCGATAAATACTACGCACGCTAGGTAAACTGCAATAAATGCCCCCCCACCGTTAGACCCGGCTTCCGCCGAGAACCGCCAAAGGTTGCCTAAGCCTACTGAACAGCCAATGGCCGCTAGGGTGAAGGCTAAACGAGAGGACCACTGCACAGTTGCTTGACTATTTGGCATATTTTTTCTACTTATGGTTATTAGTTGAAATATACTAATCGCTTAATACCGTCATTTGCAAAATTAATCGAAGGAAAGACCGTGACTGAAAAATGCACCCATCAGCAGCCTAATGCCAGCATGTGCTATGTTTGTGGCCGAGATAATCCCGTGGGCTTGAAGATGACTTTCTTTGACGATGGCGATAGTACAGTAACCAGTAAGGTTACCCCGGCAGACTATTTTCAGGGTTACCCGGGCGTGCTGCACGGCGGGGTGGTGGCGTCTATCTTAGACGAAGTAGTGGGGCGTTCTGTAATGGCTGGCGATCATCACCATTTTATGATGACGGTAAATATGACCGTGCAATATCGCCATCCGGTGCCAATGGGGGTTGAACTGACCGCAATTGGGCGTGTGATAAAACATAAAGGGCGTATTGCTAAAGCGCAGGGCGAACTTGTGTTGCCCGACGGCACCATTGCTTGCGAAGCCTCGCTTACGTTAGCAAACATGCCTGAGCAGCTCGCCGATGAGCAGCGTTTAGGCGCGTTAGACTGGCGAGTCGACGACTAGTTCACTGCTTGCTTTCGCCGATAATAGGAACAGCCTCGCAATCATCGACGAGGCTAACATGACGGCAAAAATTGGCAACAGCTGCCCGTCTGCGAGCACCGACGAGACGCCGCCAATGATCGCACCGAAAGTAAACATTGAGGTTGAGCTAAGTGACGAGGCCGCACCAATATTTTTGTCGTAGAGGCTTATGAAATAACCGCTGGCGGCGGGACTGATAGCACCGTAACAGCCGACTAACATCGTCAAGCCAGCAACGATCATCGCTAAGCTCGGCTCACTAACGTAGCAAACCAACACCATTAATCCAGCCGTTACCACTTGCGCGAGGTTTACTGCGCTTACGATTTGCAATGCAGAACGTCGATTAAGTAACCATACCGTGAGTCGGTTGCCGCCCATTAAGGCGAGAATCATCGCACCGAACACGGCGGAAAACTGCATTTTCGTCAGGTGGAAATGTTCGATTAGAATGAATGCAGCATTAGTTACATAGCTAAAGAGTACACCGGCGCTAAAGCCTGTAAATAGTGCCAAACGTAAACCGATCAACCGGCCATTGGTGCGCTTTGAGATAGCCGCCCAATAGCCTTTAAACACTTCTCGAGTACTGAATTTATCAGGTAGGTCATGGTTGGTTTCTGGGATCATAAACCCGTAGATCAACATCATTACCAAGCCGTAGGCCGCTAACGCAATAAATATTGCGCGCCAACCCCAGACTGAGATCAGTGTGCCGATCACCGGCGCGAACATCGGGGCGAGCAAGATAACGATCACGATATTAGCAAATTTATTGCTTACCTTGTCGGGCGCAAAAACATCTCGCACTTGGGCTAGACAAATTACTGACGCAAAGCCTCCGCCGATGGCTTGTATTAAACGCAGCACTAAAATTTGATCAATTGAACTCGACGCTACAATCAACATGGTAGCAACCACGTGAATGGCAAGGCCCACTAAGCCGATTTTGCGTCTACCGAGCTGGTCTGACAGTGGCCCTCCAAGGAATTGACCAATTGCCATGCCGAACATAAAGCTGCTGATCGTCAAGTTGGCCGCAGCCATGTCAACGCCGAGATCGCTTGCAACGTCCGGTAGCGTTGGCAGGTAGGCGTCAATTGATAACGGCCCAAGCGCAGCGAGTCCAGCCACAAAAATTAGGAAAAATCGGCTAAGCACCAACTGTTGTTTAGTGTACATATAAATTGGGAGCCGGCTAGTCGCCGTTTGAGAGGGATAAGCGATAGGCAATGAAGCCGATACACGAAACACTGACAGCATACACTGAACCGCCTAAGGCTAATGTGTTTATGCTTGTGCCTGCGTCAATAAACCAACCGATAATCACGGGCGAGACAGCCGTCATAATGACCATGATAAACGACGCCAAAGACTTGATTGACGCAAAATGTTTGTTGCCATAACGCTCAGCATAGAACGGCGCGGATATCGCCGCTTGTGCGCCTGTCGACACTCCCATGGTCACCATAAATAGTGCTGCTACAAGTATTGTGTCTGAGCTGGATAATGCCAGCAGCCCCACTGCCATCGGCAGCGCGATAAACGGGGTCAGACGCACGGCACCTATTTTGTCAACCAAAGCTCCAATGCCCAGACTTGAGACAATCGTTGTGACTGAGAACAGAAAATACATGCTGCCCCACACGATTAATGGCCAGCCTTTTGCTTCTGCTAGATGAATTTGATGAAACATAAACCCGGTGTATAACAGCGATTGGGACACCAATGATGGAACAAATAGGTAGAGTAGTGGGTCTCGAATCATTTCCGCTCGAGTCCACTGGCGCTGGCCTCTATGAGCCTGGCTGTCGCGTTCTTGTTGACTGTCTTGCGATAGCTGAGCTAGGTAGCGTTGATGGCGTTTAGGTTGCTCTCTTGATAAGCGCATCAGTATTACCGGCACAATCAAAACCAGCACCAATGCGGTTAGTTGCCATACTTGTCGCCAGGAAAAGCTCAACAGTAATATGATAATCACGCTTGGCATCAGTGACTCGGCTACCGAATAGCCCATATTGCTGAGCGAATTGGCCTTGCCTTTACTGTACGATAGGTAGCGCATCATGGTGGTAGAGCTGGTCATCGACATTAATCCCTGACCCAATTGACGAAGTAAGAAAATTCCAAGGAACAGCATTACCGCGTTTTGGGCCGTGGACATGAACGCACATGCCATTGCCATCAGAACCACGATGCCCATCGTGAACGGGCGTAATTTAAGGCGGTCAAGTAAAGCACCAGACCACAAAAGTGTCATTGCGCTGCAAAGCGTGGCTGCCGAGTATAAAGCACCAAATTGACCGTGTGACAGGCCGAGTTCAGTTCTGATCTCACCGCCAAATAAAGCAATAAAGTAAGTTTGTCCGGGGCTAGAAAAAAACATCAAGGTGAAGCCGAACAGCAATAAACGCCAGTCACCTTTAATTAACGGTGCGAAAGAGCCGAGCGAAAGGGCAGACGGTTTGATGAGAGGCTCCGTGCTCGACAATGCGCGAGAATCGAAATAATAATGACGCGACTTTCTGTTAGGCTTAAGCGAATGTCAATCCGCGTAGCGAAAAAATGCAAGATACTCTAAATAGCGATCTCAGCAATCAGGAACTCAGCGCCAAGAGCCGCTATATAAAGCTGGCTGTGTTAGTCATCGTCGCGGGCAATATCTATCCGTTAATTTACCTGCGCCAAAACTTTGAGATTAGTATTCTCGAATCGTTTGGTATTACCAACAAGCAGCTAGGACAGAACTATGCGATGTTGGGTTTGCTGTATGTGTTGACCTATATTCCAAGTGGTTGGTTGGCAGATCGCGTGTCGCCGCGAATTCTTATGTCTTTTTCTTTGGCGCTTGCCGGAGCGCTGGGCGTTTGGTTCTCGACGATGCCATCGTTTACTGCATTGCAAATCATTTTTGCGGGGTGGGGCATTGCCGCAGGATTAACATTTTGGGCGGCGTTAATTAAAGCGACTAATTTATTGGCAAAACCCAATGAACAAGGTCGCTTTTTCGGTATTTTAGACGGTGGGCGAGGCTTGGTAGAGGCCATTTTAGCGACCATCGCCGTTGCTATGTTTGCTTATTACACTGAGAGTTTGGCACAGGATACGCCCGACGCGCTGCGCAAAGTGATCTACTTGTATGTGGGTATGATGTTAGTGCTGGCCCCGATTGCTTATTTCGCACTTGACGACGCGCAGCCAAGCGAAGCGCTGGAGAAAAAAGAACGCTCACATTTCTGGCGCGATTTGAGGGCGGTTGTCAGTCAAGAGAAAATTTGGTTATGTGGTGCGTGCATCCTAACCGGGTATCAATTGTTTTGGGCGACCTATTCTTTTTCGGCCTATATGCAAACACACTATGGCCTTACTGCGGTAGCCGTTGGATCGATCACCGTAGCAAAGCTTTGGATGCGCCCAATTGGCGCGGTGGCGGCCGGCTTCGCGGGTGACTTCCTAGATCGTGAGAGGGTACTAGCAGGTCTGATGATCGCTGCGTCTATTGCGCTCGCGTGTTTGACGTATTTACCTGCTGGCAGCGGTTCAATTGCCTTGCTCGGCATTGTGCTTATTATTGGTTTACTGACGTATGCCGTGCGCGGCATCTTTTGGTCAACCCTTGAAAGTTGCAATGTCTCGAACAAGGTAAAAGGGCTTGCGATCGGTTTGATATCCTTGGTCGGCTATTTCCCTGATGTGTATTTACCGTTGGTGAGCGGTTACTTGTTAGAAGCCTACGACGGAAAATTAGGCTATACCATCTATTACAGTGGGATCTCCTTAATGGGTTTATTAGGCGCGATTGCCGCCTGGCGATTACGTTTTTTGGTTGGTCGAGGGGACTTTGAAAACCGCTAAACTATTGATGCTGCAATTACGACCATGAGGTTGACCGCTTAAGCCGCCAACCTCATGTAAGACGTTAATTAACATCCAAATGCACTGATGCGTATAAACAATCACATCAATAGACTTGCATGGCTAACGATTCAAAAGCAAGAACGCTACAATAAGAAACGCGACTAGAACCGACCGCGAAAACCGACTGCGAATCGAGGTCCAGCTGAGAACACGTCTCTCAATATCGCTCTAGAGCGCCCATGAGTACGGGTTGTCTCATCAGTAATATTCAAACCTTCAACGAACACCGAGTACTTATCATTTATATGATAGGTCGCCGAGAAATCAAGCTGTTGATACGCTTCGGTAAAGGTTGGCTCGCTGGTTGTTAGAAAACCACTGAGAAACTCATCACGCCAGTTATAGGCAATTCGAGCTTCGTATTTATCTCTTTCAAAGAAGACAATGAGGTTTGCCGAGTCGCTCAATCCGGTTAACGGGCTGGGGCTTTGTGATCCAAAGTTACTGACGTCAAATTCGATGTCGCCGTCGGTGTACGTGTAGTTTGCAATGAACCCTAAGCCGTTCTCGAATGCATGTTGCCACGCGAGTTCTAGACCTCTTACCGAGCCTTGAACATCACTGTTTTCAGGGCGAGTAATGGTGAATAAAATTTCAGGGTCGCTTTGGGTTGACGCGCACGCCGGGTTAACCGGTGAAGGGCAACCGGGGCGAGGGTTAGCCGAGGCGTTTCTAATGACTTGCCCGCCCGCGCCGGTAATGGTTGAGAGCGTTCGCTCAGAATTGATAAATGCATTCACATCTTTATTGAAAAAACCGAGCGATGCATAACTGCCTTCTTTGTAATACCACTCGAGTGACAGATCAATGTTTTCTGAAATAGCAGGCTCTAAACTGGTGTTCCCCTGCATTGCTTCAAAAATACCGGTGTTTTGATCGCCTGGTCGGACGTTGTTATTGATATTAGTTTGTGGAGATAGTTGATTGATTGGCGCTCGCGTTAACGTCTCGCTGTACGAAAAACGAGCTTTCAAGCTATCGGTAATGTTAAGGCCAATGTCCAAACTTGGTAGCACAAAGTCATAACTGTCTGAATCTGTTTCTGTCTCAAAATTTTCAGTGGTTAAAACAGTTAACTGCGCGCCCGATGCGAACTGAGTCCCCGTTGCCAATTGAGCAATGGTTGAACCGGTGGTGTCTGTTTCTTCAAAACGAAAGCCCAGTCTTGCATTAAGTGGCATGTCGCCAATGCTTGCTTCAAAATCAGCCGACACAAAGTACGAGAGTGTTTCCTCGCTGACGATATTGCGGGTCGCGGTGGGGGTGCCAAAATACCCTTGCGACTCAGCCAATTCGATGGCTTGCAATGGATCATAGAAACCCAATGTTGAAAACAGTCCAGCACCGCCACTAAAATCACTCGCAATGCTGCCTCGATCCACAAAACGAATGTCCAAAGGCGAAATGTCTAAGTCTTGAACATTGGGGCCGCCAATGAACACAAAATTAAAGGTGTTGGCCGAGTCGTATTGATAGTCGGTATAGGCTGCACCGAAGTTGATGCGTTTGATAAAACGGCTATCAACAAATTCGTAGTTACCAACGAACTTAACTTCCTCTATTTCGTTTTTAACTTGAAAGCCGCGCTGAAGGGCAATGTCAGGTAACAAGTTAGTGCGATCAAATGGGTTAATCGTAGAGTTAAATGATAGATCAGGAATATCGCCAGAGTCGGTGAAATCCAGCCCAACGTTAATCAAAGGGCGGGTAAATATGTTAACAATCGTCTCGGCAAAATCACCGTCGGGTTGAGACTCAGAGGTTGACGAATGAGCATCAAGATTTAATGTTAAACGGTCGTTTACAGCCCAATCGATATTGATGCCATAGGAGTCATTGTCAGACTCTAAAACCTGGTTGATACCGAAAAAGTCGATGTCTTGATTCACATCACGTAAATTCACGACACCGTCGGGTCGCGCGACACCTGATCGCGTGCCATTAAAACCAAACCAAAAGCCGGTTGAGTTGGCAATGCGCTGCTCGCTAAAGCGCGACAATGTGTAGTCTAAGTCAATCTCAATATTGTCTGTGGGGGCATATTGCAAAACAAACTGAGCATTTGTGCGCTCACGCGACGTATCACCCACTTCTAAGTTAAAGTTGCGCACCAAAAACAAGGTATCGTTTGGGTTTTGATTAAGGGTCGAATCGATACCTGAATCGACTCCTACCCGGTTGTCGGCGCGTTGTGAGTCCGACACGTGTCCTTGCTCTTCACGGCTGTCTCGCTCTGAATAAGAAACTGAGGCAAGCAAGCCAATTTTTTTGTCGGCAAAGTGATCGCTGATCACAAAAGAGACATCTGGCGTAATGTCTGAACCATTTACATTGGTCGTGTCGTAATTAGCTTTGGCTGTGCCAGCCAACGTAAAGCCGTCGTAGTCGAGTGGCTTTGCGGTTCGAATGTTTACCGTCGAGCCGATGCCCCCCGTGGGTAAGTCCGCGCGGCCAGTTTTATAAACTTCTACGGCAGAGACGCTTGACGAGGCCAGCTCGTTAAAATTGAAACCTCGACTAATGCCGAGTTCGTTCAGCGCTGTAGAGGTTGGCATCGTGCGTCCGTTAAGCGTTACCAAGTTGAAGCGCGGGCCAAAACCTCGAACCGTAATTTGGTTGCCTTCGTTATTGCTTCTGTCTATTGAAACGCCAGTAATGCGTTGCAATGACTCGGCCAGGTTAGTGTCGGGAAACTTACCGATATCGGTAGCTGAAATAGCATCGACAACGCCTGACTCGTTGCGTTTGATATCTGCCGCACGGGCCAATGAATTACGAATACCAACTACAGTAATTTCTTCCAGTAGATCCTCGCCAGTGGTTGCCGTTTGGGCGTTCGTACTCGTTGTGCTCGTTCCAGTTATCAGTGCAGCAAATGCGGCAGCAACGCCTGTTTTTTTAAAATCTATTGTGTTCATTGCCTTTTCCTCATTATTTTTTTGCGATAACTCGGTGTCGGAGAACACCGAAATATTAATCACATTTTGTTGGGAAAGGCCACCTATCAAACCGGTGTCTTTGAGCATAAGAGACAATGCTTTAGAAAGTGTATAACGGCCATAAACTGGGCTCGATTTCTTACCTTCAACTAAGTCATAAGGAAAAAGAGAGATGGCACCGGTTTGCTTGTGCAGTAAGTTCAGTGCGCTAACAACGTTTTGCGAGGGAATGTTTAAGCGATACCGCCTCTCAGCAGACAACACTTCTCTGCTGAATGAAAATAGCACGACCCACACTGGCACAAAAAACCATCTCATAACGCAATCACTCTGATTCCGCTTCTCCTGCCTCTTAAATGGCAAAAACAACAGTCGTCTAATGCGACCTCAGCTATATGACAGTTGATAAGAGAAAACCCGTAAGCGTTATTGTTATAAATTTACGAAACACAAGAAGCATCAGTGAAAGTTTTTGCCGCCGGAAATGACCACTCGATCACGGTCAAGGCGTGTTACGTGAAGTCCAAAATTGGTTTCTAGTGACGAGAACATAGTGTCAGTTTCACCGACAGGAAAATTGCCACCAATGCGTATGTCTTTAATTTCAGGCGTCGCGAATTCGATACTCACGTTGGTGTAGCGGCTGATTTCGGTGACCACGTCCTCTAACGACTCGCCGGCGAAAATCAACACGCCCTCGGTCCACGACACTCGCTTGGCGACATCGTTATTGGTTACTTGCTTAAGTTTTTGCAGTGTTTTTATCGGTTGCGAGCTTGCATCGACCTGACTCACAATACTGCCGACCTCACCGGCTCGCAACATGCCTAAACTCGTCACTGAATTTTTTTTGTCGGGTAATGCTTGCTGATCTTTATAATCTAACGATGAGAGTACCGACGCCACCCCGACTCTTCCTTCAGAGACGGTAACATCGACAATTTTGTCTTTAAGGTAAACGCCGAATGCGGTGCCGATTGCGCGAATCCGTCCACCTCCTGCATACACTCTGAATGCGCGGTCGGTATCTGTGACAACATCAAAGTAGGCCTCGCCAGAAATTAAGTAGATATCGCGATACATATCCGAGTAATCGATTCGTACTTTCGAGTTGGTATTAAGTTTGAGTATCGAGCCGTCTTTTAGATTAATGGTTTTTTGGTTTCCAACCTCAGTCGCAATCACCCCATTTTGTTGCGCTGGGGGAGATCGATCAATGGTGAAAAAACCGAGAAAGCCGACCGCTAAAAGTAACGATGCGGCAACTGCCATCGATTTCAGACCAAGCTGTAACGGACTTTGGTGTTGCGCGTGATGTAATGGAACGGCGAGTTCGGTAAGAATATTTGCCCCGCCCCAGGTTCTCGCCAAGCGTTCAAAGTGTTCGCGGTGAGCTGGGCTTTGATCTAACCATTCGCGAAGTTCTGTTTTATCTTGATAGCTTAGGCCATCGCCGGATTCGAGCTTTAATATCCAGCTTGCTGCCTGCTCTAGGATCCTATTTTTATCAGTGAATTCGACAACTTTTTTCATGATTTTGCCCCTTTCTGACGAGTTGGCACACTCAGTGTGGCAGAGTATTCACCGTTTGCTTTAAGGATATATTGATCGCATAAAATCATGGCTCGATGAAGGTATTTTTCCACCGAGCTGAGCGACAAAGACATTTGCGTAGCAATCTCTTTGTGCGTCATGCCATGAACTTTCTTTAACAGAAAAGCTTCTCTGCATTTTCCATTGAGAGTTTTAACTGCGGCACAATAAATAACGAGCTGTTGTTGAGCATCGACTATTTCTGGCGGAGAAGGGTCAATATTCAAATCATGTCGCTGTGAATAGTCCTCTAGGAAATCGGTAACCTGTTTAGATTTCTTGTTTAGTTTGGTTAACGCAATGTTCTTCGCGGTTGTAAATAAAAAGGACTTAGGCTTAACTATTTCGGCTTTCTGTCCAGCTACGTACGCACGCAAATACGTTTCTTGAACCACATCTTCTACGTCTTCCTTATTAGAGAAGAAGCGATTAACGAATCGCGTTAAAAACGACTGGTTTTGGAGGAACGAGTTAGTGATGCCGGAATCTGCGTTTTCTTTCACTCGAATTTGCCTAAAAATTTATCCATACCAATTGGACTAATAAATATTGGATACCCGTAAAGTTATTTTACTTTTTTTTTGAACTAATCCAAATAGTTATTATTAATCAGTGATTTATTCACTCAGTAATCGGTAGGTTACTTGCTCGAATACGCCTGCGCCCCGATCACTGGTTGGCACATCTATACCGTCTTATACGATGTTTGCTGGCGTCGGGCGTCTTATTTTCTTCGTTAAACGAGGAGTTAGTGCTAATTTAAGTAAAATTAGTTCGCTCTCAGCTTCTTTTTTGGTGGTACTTTACGTTAGCGTTTGGAGCAATTATAGCGAGTGTTACTTATGTATATAAATGGCGAGTGGCTGACGACTGGCGGCACTTTTTCGGTTGCTAACCCTGCGACGGGCGAAATTATTGGTGAGGTCGCAGACGGCGACCAAAATCACGCGAAACTAGCAATAGGGGCGGCGGTAGCAGCCTTTAAAGGCTGGTCGACAACGACCGCCTATGCACGTGCTGAGGTATTGCACAAAGCCTATGCTTTGATGCTTGAGCGCAAGCAGGCACTGGCCGAGTTGATGACGCGAGAGCAAGGCAAGCCACTCAAAGCTGCGCTTAACGAAGTGCAATATGCGGCTGATTTTCTACGCTGGTTCGCTGAAGAGGCTAAGCGTGTCTACGGCGAGACGATTCCATCTGCCAGAGCTGACCAACGCTTTATGGTTCGCTATCAGGCCATTGGCGTGGTTGCGGCGATAACCCCTTGGAACTATCCAATTTCGATGATTACACGCAAGGTCGCGCCTGCGCTGGCCTCCGGCTGCACGATTGTGTTGAAGCCAGCCGAAGCCACACCGCTGTGCGCAATTGCTGTATTTGAAATTTTGCATGAAGCCGGTGCGCCCGCAGGTGTGATTAATTTAGTAACAGCGCGAGACCCGGTGCCAATCGGTAAAGAATTCTGTGCGCATTCCGAGGTGAAAAAGCTCACGTTTACCGGTTCAACGGCGGTGGGCCAACAGCTAGCTCAAGGTGCGGCAGCCCAGCTCAAACGCGTGTCAATGGAGTTAGGCGGGCATGCCCCGTTTATTGTGTTTGATGACGCTGATCCCGTACACGCCGCGAAGGGCGCGTCACTGGTCAAGTTTCTGAATACGGGCCAAGCGTGCATTAGCCCGAACCGCATATTTGTTCAGCGCGGTATTCTAGACTCATTCGTTACCACGTTCTCAGACCGAGTCGCTAAGATGAAAGTAGGTAATGGTTTGGCGGAAGGCACATCAATCGGTCCATTAATCAATCAGGCTGCCGTAAAAAAGATCTCTCGCCAGGTCGAGGACGCGGTAAGCAAAGGCGCAGTTTTGCATAATGGCGGTACGCGTCTAGCCGACGGTGATTATTCGGCAGGGCACTTTTTCGCGCCAACCTTACTCAGTAACGTCAATGAGGACATGTTGATCTACCGTGAGGAAACATTCGGGCCAGTTGCCGCAATTATTCCGTTTGATGACTACGATCAAGTCATCGAAATGGCCAACGACACGCATTATGGATTAGCGGCTTATGTATATACCCAAAATTTGTCGCGTGCGATGCGTGCCTTTGAAGCCCTAAATTTCGGCATTATAGGAATCAACGACATCAACCCGACCAGTGCGGCGGCCCCATTTGGGGGTATGAATCAGAGCGGCTTAGGTCGCGAAGGCGCGCGCGAGGGCCTGGCTGATTATTTAGAGACGAAGTTAGGTGGCTTTTCAATTTAAACAAAAAAATTCAAAACAATAAGACGGCGGAGCGCACGGCTAGCCGGCAAGATGATCTACTAAAAGGGTGTTCTATGAATTCAAAAATGCTTTCTTTCAATCGCCGCGTGCGCACCACGCCCTACACTAATCGTGTTGAAGAGGCGGGCGTCACCAACTACACGGTGTACAACCATATGCTGTTGCCAACCTTGTTTGACTCGCCAGAGAGTGATTATTGGCATCTGTGTCAGCATGTGCAGGTGTGGGACGTATCTGGGGAGCGACAAGTTGAGCTCAATGGGCCTGATGCCGCTAAATTGGCGCAACTAATGACGCCGCGCGATCTGTCTAAGATTGATCTACTACAAGGTAAATATGGGCCTATTTGTAATGCCGGTGGTTTTATTCTAAATGATCCGATTATTATAAAATTGGCTGAAGATCGTTTTTGGTTATCGGTCTCCGATAGTGACGTTAAATTTTTTGCTCAAGGTTTAGCTCAAGGCTATGGTTTAAATGTAAGGGTGTTTGAGCCAGATGTTTCTCCATTGGCGGTGCAGGGGCCTAAAGCGGACGACTTAATGGCACGCGTATTTGGCGAACAAGTTCGTAGTATTCGTTTCTTTAGAGGTGAGATGCTTGAATTTAAAGGGGTTGAAATGTACGTCGCGCGTTCTGGTTGGAGTAAGCAAGGTGGTTTCGAGATATATATGCCCGAGTGGCCTTTAGGCGAAGCACTATGGGACGAGCTATTTGCGAACGGTGGCGACCTAAATGTGCGCGCTGGCTGCCCGCAAGGCAATGAGCGACTAGAGTCAGGCTTGTTATCGTACGGCAACGATATGGACGAATTTGATACCCCGTTTGAGTGTGGCTTAGATTCGTATATAAACCTCGATGCGGATATCGAGAGTTTGAGTTTGCCTGCGCTCAGAGCCATGGTTGGCAAACAGACCCGAAAACTCGTTGGGCTTGCGTTCGATCGATCTCCGCACATGCCGCCGAGCCGTTTAGGTGGCAGTGACATCGAGGTCGACGGCCAGGTAATTGGCGAAATTCGGTCACAAGCATGGTCATTTCGATACAACAAAAACCTTGCTATTGCTATGCTGCCACTGTCTTACATAGACAACAACGACAGTATTACGATTGATGGACAGACCAGTACCTTCCATCCAATCCCGTTTAACTTCGACCTAATAGTTTAACGTTAACGCTAGCGGAGCAATTGCATGAGCCGATCTTCTTTTTATCACCCAGATACCATCGCGCTGCACAGCGGTTATGTGCCAGAAAGTGACCATGGTTCACGTGCTGTGCCGATCTATCAAACCACCTCTTACGTGTTTGAGAGTGTTGACGAAGCCTCGTCATTATTTAATGTAGAACAAGGCGGGCATATTTACAGCCGCATTTCTAATCCGACGGTTGCCGTCTTAGAGCAACGAATTGCCGCGTTAGAAGGCGGCAGCGGGGCGATCTGTACCGCGTCGGGTATGAGTGCTTTATTCACCACCTTTATCACGCTTTGCTCGGCCGGTGATCACATTGTTTCATCAGGACAAATATACGGCTCTACGGCCACATTGTTGCGTCATACCTTAAAGCGTCTCGGCATTGAAACGACCTTTGTTTCAATTAACGACGCCGATGCACTCGACGCCGCGATTCAACAGAACACCAAATTAGTTTTTTGTGAATCCATTGGCAACCCAGGCTTAGAGGTCGCTAATCTTCCTGAGATCAATGCCATTGCGACTAAGCACGGCGTGCCAGTCGTCGTAGACGCCACCTTCGCGCCGCCTGGCTTATGTAAGACTATCGAGGTGGGTGCGAATGTTGTGGTCCACTCGGTCACCAAATGGATGGGCGGTCACGGCGCGGCAGTTGGCGGAGTCGTGGTTGACGGCGGTAATTTCGACTGGCAGGCCAGCGGTCGATTTCCTGAACTAACGGAACCGTATGAGCCTTTTCACGGAATAAAATTTTGGGAAGAGTTTGGCCCGAACGCGTTGGCGATGAAGATCCGCGCCGAGTCTATGCGCGACCTCGGTGCGTGTATGAGCCCCAATAATGCCTTTCTTCTATTGCAGGGCATTGAGACGCTTAACATGCGCATGAAGCTGCACGTTGCCAACGCGAAAGCGTTGGTTGAATGGTTGCAAGCGCAAGCACAGGTGAGCTGGGTAAATCACCCTGACGTAGACTCGAACCCGAGTAACGCTATTGCCAAAGACTTGTTCCCTCAGGGTGCTGGGTCGATGCTCTGTTTTGGAGTAACCGGCGGTCGCGCTGGCGGGGCGGCGTTTATCAATGCCCTCGAGCTCGCGTCGAATTTAGCCAACGTGGGTGATTCTAGGACATTGGTGTTACACCCAGGCAGTACTACGCATTCGCGTCTAACCCCCGACGCAATGTCAGCCGCTGGCATCAGCGAAGATCTAATTCGTGTGTCGGTTGGTATAGAGCACATTAACGATATTCAGGCCGATTTTAAGAAGGCCCTGAAAGCCGCCGAACGAGCAGCAAAAAAAGCGGAGTCTGCATTATGAAATTAGTCGTCAATGGCTTCGAGGTGCATGTTGCGACGGGGGGGAAAGATTTTGATGTCAGTTTACCCACCGTATTATTCTTACACGGCAGTGGGCTAGATCATCGCGCCTTCGCGTTGCAAACTCGGTGGTTCGCATATAACGGTTTTGGAGTACTCGCACCCGCGTTCCCTGGGCATTCCTTGTCTGCTGGCGATCCGCTTACAAGTATTGAAGAGTCTGGCACGTGGTTAGTAGACTTTCTTGCCGCGGCCGGTGTAGAGTCGGCGCATGTAGTCGGTCACTCGCAAGGTTTTCTCAGTGCTCTGGAACTCGCTAAGGCAACACCTGGGGTGATTAAGTCGCTAACCGGCATCGGTACCGCTGCTGCAATTCCAGTAAACCCCGCGTTGATAACAACCGCGAAAAAATCCGCGGTGAGTGCCGCTGAAATGATGTTGCAATGGGGTTTTGGTCGTCGAATTCACATGGGCGTTAGCCCCACGCCAGGCATGCAGCCGATTGCGGTTGGTCGCCAGATTATGGGGGCTAACCCGCTCGCAGTCGATTTGCAATCTTGCGCTGATTACGCGGGTGGTGATGTCGCGGTTGCGAAAGTAAATGCGCCGTGCTCGATGATTTTGGCTGGACAAGATAAGATGACCCCGATGAAATCTGGCTTGCTTGTTGCGGAGGCTCTGAGCGCTGAGTTGACGGTGCTAGAGTCGTTTGGGCATATGTTGCCTATCGAAGCGCCTAAAGAGGTGCTTTTGGCGTTGCGCACATTTGTTGTTAGGGTTGAAGAGCGGCTTGGTTCTTAACTAAATTCTCCCTCGCCGCGACGGTTAATCATGGTTTGTGGATGCGCAGAGCATGTCCCGCTTAGGCCCAACGGACGAACTCATTCACAGTACGCCTTAAAAATGAGCTGACCTGGCGACTTAACTCGGGAACCTCGAAGGGACCACCATTTGCGGTGTGTTTCTTTGTTTCGTTCTAAGAATTCTGGTTGCCGAACTAAACACACATAATGCAGATCAGAAGAACGAACAAAATTTAGGATAAAAAATGACGATCAAAAAAGTAGCCGTAATCGGCGCGGGCACAATGGGCTCCGGCATTGCCGGACAAGTCGCAAACGCCGGTATCGAAGTCTGGCTCCTAGACTTACCCAGCGAAGGTAATCCAAACGCGCTAGCAGAGCGGGGCTTAGAGCGCCTGCGCGAAACCGTCGGTCTTATGAGTGAGGACTATGAAAAGTACATCAAGCTTGGCAATACTCGTGACGATTTTCATCAACTTGGCGATTGCGACTGGGTCGCCGAAGCAGTCGTTGAGCGGCTCGATATCAAACGGGCTTTATATAAACAAATCGACGAAGTTTGCTCGGAAGAAACCTTAGTCAGTTCGAATACGTCAAGCATCCCAATCAAATTACTCGTCGAAGACATGCCAATCAGTTTTCGTAAGCGTTTTGCGATCACCCACTTTTTTAACCCTGTGCGTTTTATGCCCTTATTAGAACTTGTGCGTGGTGATGATACAGCGCAGGATGTTATGGATCAGTTAGAGGGGTTTTGTGATAAACAGCTGGGTAAGGGGGTTATTTCTTGTTTGGATACTCCCGGTTTTCTAGGCAACCGGGTCGGTTGTTTTGCAATTCAAGCGGCCCTGCAGGCGGCCAATGAAATGGGTTTAAGCCCGGTCCAAGCGGACGCTATTTTTGGTCGGCCGATGGGCATTCCCAAAACCGGTGTCTTTGGTTTGTATGACTTGATTGGCATCGACCTGATGTCTGATGTTGCGCAAAGCTTAGTCAACACCTTGCCATCGGACGACGCGTTTAATGTTGAAGCGCCGAAGCTACCGTTAATGATTGACATGATTGCCAATGGTCAAACCGGTAACAAGCAAGGCCAAGGTTTTTACCGCCGAGTAAACGGCGTGCGTGAAGTAATTGATCTCAACACCGGCGAGTATTCGGTTGCCGAACGTTTGGATTTACCATTGGCATTAAAAGCCGAAAAAGAAGGGGTGATGCACCTGCTTGCGGACGACAGTCTTTATGGCCAATTTGCTTGGCGGGTTTTATCGCGCACGCTGAGTTACGCCGCGTCGCTCATCCCCGAAGTGGGTGACAACCCGCTCGGCGTGGATGATGCAATGAAGCTCGGTTACAACTGGATAAAAGGCCCATTCGCCTTAATTGATGAGCTTGGAAGTGACTATTTAATTGAGCGCTTAGAATCAGAAGGGCGCGAGGTGCCGCCGTTTTTACGTGAAGCCGCCGGCTCAACGTTTTACCGAGTGAACGACGGCGACTTACAAACCCGCGTTTTCGGCGGTGGTTGGCGCAGCATTGAACGGCCTAACGGCGTGGCGCGTTTTAATGAGACGCGTCAAACGTTAGCGCCGCAAAATACCTGTGAAGTTGCAAGTTGGTTTGACCTCGATGACATTGCTTTGGTTGAGTTTCACAGCAAGGCAAATGCGCTTGACGGCGATTCTATGGCGATTCTGGCCGACGCTCTCGACCACGTTGAGTCGAAAAATATGCGTGGCCTAATTGTTCATAATGACGCGCAGCATTTTTCATGTGGCGTGAATCTACAAGCCGTACGAGGCTTTTTTAGAAACGAGGACATGGTCGGGCTTGATGCGTTTCTCGCGCATTTTCAGAATACCGTGCATCGCATGTCGGTTGCCAGTTTTCCAGTTGTCTGCGCACCGGTTGGCATGTCACTGGGCGGCGGCTTTGAAGTAGTTCTACACTCAAAACAGGTGATCTGCCACGCTAACTCAACGATGGGTTTGGTCGAGTCGGGTGTCGGCGTGATCCCGGCTGGTGGCGGGTGCAAAGAAACCTTGTATCGTTGGCATGAAACGCTCGGTGGTGATGACCTAACAAAGGCCGCGTGGAAGGCGTTTATGAACCTCGGCTACGGGCGTACTTGCACGTCGCCAATCTTAGCCAAAGAGCAAGCGATGTTGCGCAGCAATGATCGGTTTTTGAGTAATCGAGACCGCTTATTGCCTAAGGCGATTGCGTCAATTGATTCTGCCAGTGAGCAGCAGGTGTTCAGTCGCCCTGACTTGGCAATGCCGGGTGTTACGGAATTTGAAAAAATGGTTAAATGGTTGGAGCAGGCTCACAGCGACGGCAAGTTGACTCCTCACAATGTGGTGGTCGCTACCGAGTTGGCGCGGATTGTAACCGGTGGTGATGTCGAGGCAGGCAGCATGATGTCAGAGCAAGATTTATATGATGCTGAGCGGCGAGCGTTCTTAAGCTTGATTGCTACCGACGCGACTCGTGAGCGAATAAATTCGATGCTTGATACGGGCACCACTGTACAAAACTAGACGGTAGATATTATGACCATTGAGTACGAGCAGCTTCCAAAGAATGACGCAAATTATGTGCCGTTATCGCCGGTTTCCTTTTTGCATCGTACCGCCGACATATACCCTGAGAGTGAATCGCTTATTTACAATGATATTCGTTTTACATGGGCTCAGACCCGGGCGCGTTGTGTCAAAGTGGCCAGCAGTTTAGCGCAGCGAGGCCTAGGTAAAAACGATACCGTTTCGGTGTTCGCGCACAATACCCCTGAGATGTACGAAGCGCATTTTGCAGTGCCGATGGCGGGCGCGGTACTAAACACCATCAATACGCGTTTAGACGCTGACACCGTTGCGTACATCATTGACCACGCTGAATCAAAGTTATTTATTGTTGATCGCGGTTTGTGGCCGGTGTTGGAACAGGCGTTGAGCATTGCGACAATCGAGCCTGAGGTGATATTGATTGATGACGAATACGCCGACCCTAGTGAAAAGCACACGGTTCCAATGGTATCGAGCTATGATGATTTAATCGAGCAGGGCGACCCCAACTATCAATGGTCGTTACCCGAAGACGAGTGGCAAGCTTTGTCCTTGAACTACACGTCAGGTACTACCGGGCGACCCAAGGGCGTGGTCTACCACCACCGTGGTTCCTATCTAATGACCATGGGGACAATCGCCTCGTGGAACGTGCCGCATATGCCGCGCTACCTTTATTCAGTGCCGATGTTTCATTGCAACGGTTGGGGACACGCCTGGACAATGGCGGCAAAAGCTGCGACCGTTGTGTGTATGCGCGCGTTTGAGCCCAGGCTATTCTTCCAGTTACTCGACAAACACGAAATCACTCATTTTGGTGGTGCGCCGATTATTCTAAACATGTTGGCCAACGCGCCGAGTGATCAGCAACGCACATTCGACCGCACCATCCACGCGATGACCGCTGGCGCGCCTCCGCCGGCCGCCGTATTGCAAAGCATGAACGCCTTTGGTTTTGAGGTGATGCATGTTTACGGTTTAACTGAATCCTATGGGCACATTCTACAAGCAGCACCGCAGCTTACTTGGCAAGATGAAAGCCTGGAAGCTCAAGCCGAATTGAAGTCTCGGCAGGGCGTACGCTTCGCTATGACCGAGGCGGTAGACGTAATTAATACTGACACCGAGAAAGCGGTGCCGCACGACGGCGAAACCATGGGCGAGATCGTCATCAAAGGCAACACGCTAATGAAGGGCTATCTCAAGAATAGTGTCGAGACCGATAAAGCGTTTCAAAACGGCTGGTTTATGAGCGGCGATTTGGCTGTGATTCATCCCGACGGTTACATCCAAGTGCGAGATCGTGCCAAAGATATTATTATCTCCGGCGGCGAAAATATCTCGTCAGTAGAAGTTGAGAATGTTCTTTACAAGCACCCCGCAGTGGGTGAGGCCGCCGTGGTCGCAATGCCGGACGAAAAATGGGGTGAAGTGCCTTGCGCCTTCGTTGAACTAAAACCAGAAGAAGCGGCCAGCGAACAAGAGCTAATTGATTTCTGCGCTGAGAATATGGCTCGGTTTAAGAAACCAAAGAAAGTGGTGTTTGGGGCGCTACCGAAAACCGCAACCGGTAAAATACAAAAGACGGTGCTGCGCGCGCAAACTAAGTAAGGTAGTCGGCTCGATTCGTTGAAAAATGACGGTAACGAGAGTCTTGTTTTAAGCTCGACCTAGTCGACGAGAAGCTGTTTCAATGAAACGTCGGCGTCCGCGAGCATCAAAATATCTGGTTTTGCTTTAGCCAAAATCAATTTCTTAGACAGCATGAACTCGGCCGGGGAGTTGAGCGCGTCAACTGCAATTAATGTTCCTTCGTGCAAATAAAATGCGGTCATTTTCCGTTGACTAACGCCGCCTCGAACCACGACTTGATCGTAGCCTTGCAATAGTCCGGCTGTCTGCAGCTTAACGTCGTACTGATCGGACCAAAACCAAGGCAGCTGGTCGTATATAACGGGTTTTCCACAGATGTTAGCCGCCGCGACCTTCGCTTGTTCTACCGCATTGGGCACAGATTCTAAGCGGATAATTCGATTGTAGAAAATGTTGTGATGGTTACTGCAATCGCCGACAGCGTATATAAACTGGTCGTCGGTTTGGGTGTGTTGGTTGACGACTATGCCGTTGTCGCAACGCAGGCCAGCCGCCGCTGCAAGTTCGATATTCGGTATTACACCGATGCCAATGATCGCAGAATCAAAGGGCACTCTTTCTCCATCAACCGTTATAGCGTGGCAGCCTAACGCGCCTTTTTCAAATCGCTGCAGCTGTGTATTTAGCCTAATGTCAACGCCTTCTTGATGATGCACATTCTGATAGAACTCCGACACTTGAGGGCTAGTAACGCGCGCGAGCACGCGCTCCATAGTTTCGAGTACCGTAACCTCGACACCTTGCTTGATAGCAGATGCCGCAACCTCTAAGCCGATATACCCCGCACCCACTATTAATAATTTTGAGCCAGGTTTTACTTGCCCCTTAATGTTGTCGACGTCTAGTTTGGTTCTTAGATAATTAATGTTAGCTAAGTCCGCGCCTTCAATTTGCAGCCGTCGCGCGCGGGTGCCGGTTGCTAAAATAAGGTGTTCGTAAGGTAGCGCGTCGCCGTTATCGATGAGTATCGTTTTAGCAGCCCGGTCGATTGATTCGACTCGCCGACCGAGCATAAGTTCGACGTCATTTTTCTCGTAAAATGACTCTGGGCGAAGCATGAGTTTTAGCGGCTCGACCTCGCCTTTGTAATAGGCTTTAGAAAGCGGTGGGCGTTGGTAGGGGCGCTCTGGTTCGTCTCCAATTAGAACGATTTTTTTTTCCCAACCAAATTTACGTAGGCTGGCAATCGCTTCCGCAGCGGCATGGCTTGCACCGACAATAATAAGCGACGACATAATTTTCTTTAGTCTAGATGCTTGGCGTGAAACGCAATGTGTTCGCCAATATAACTGGCGATGAAGTAGTAGGAGTGATCATAGCCATCTTGGTATCGAATGTGCATGGGGTAAGCCGCTTCCTCACTTGCCGCAACTAATAAATGAGTTTTTAACTGATCATCAAGAAAATTATCAGCACCACCTTGATCAACTAAGATAGGCTGTTGTGTTTGTGCGGCGCGCACCAACGAACAGGCGTCGTGCGCAGCCCAAGTAGATTGATCATCGCCTAAATAATTACCCAAGGCCTTTTCGCCCCAAGCACAGTTTAGTGGCGAGACAATAGGCGAGAACGCCGAAATCGATTTATATTGTTCAGGGTTTCGAAGGCCTATCGTCAAGGCACCGTGCCCGCCCATCGAGTGGCCGGAAATCGCGCAGCGCTCACCGTCAATCGCAAGCTTGGCGTTAATGAGTTCGGGCAGTTCTTTAACCACATAGTCGTACATTTGATAGTGCTCAGACCAGGGCGCTTGTGTGGCATTGACATAAAAGCCTGCACCCAGTCCAAAGTCCCAAGCCGCCTCAGCATCGTCGGGCACACCGCTGCCACGGGGGCTGGTATCTGGACAAACGATAGCAATGCCATGCTCGGCTGCATACTGCTGTGCTCCGGCTTTGGTAACAAAATTCTGATCAGTGCACGTTAAACCGGAAAGCCAGTAAAGCACCGGTACTTTGTTCGATTCAGCTTGAGGGGGCAGGTAGACCGAAAATTCCATCTCGCAACTAAGCGCACCGGATTGGTGCTTGTATTGCGTTTGTTGGCCGCCGAAAATTTTATTGTTGGCTATTTGTTCCATCGATTTTCACATTCAGAATTTCAAAGTGTATAAGTTTACACTTATACGCCCGCGTATCGTCAAATCTTTGCCTCAGCCCAGCGTGTGTGCAATTAAAACTCTAAAGGCACTTGACAAACCAATACTATTTAAATGAGAATGATTCGCATTTGCAAAACGAGGTGCCTATGTCTTTACACAGAATCGTCGAGCATGCCGCGTCACGACGTCGGGGTGACGTGGTAATTCGCACAGCGACTAATCGCTGGGTTATTCCGTATAACTGTCACATTCTAAAGTCTTTGTTAGCGGAGAAGAATATTCAGGCGGCTGACTTGCAGTTTTCCTCAGAGCCGCAATGTCACGATTTTATTAAGCGACTATTGCTGCTCGCCGCGGAGGACGAGTGTTGTAATCAAACACCATCGCAGCTCGCTGAGCTGGCAAGAGGCTTAATTTTCACGAATAAGGGCAGTAACTAAAGCATGTTAAAACAATCCAGTCAGGACACAAATAACAACCAAACTGAAGACTCGTTTGATGATTTGATGGCGAGCCTTCTAGTGCTGGTGACGCATCAAACCTTAACGCATTGTCGAGGCACGCTGCCGCCGATTGTTGAGCGTTTAAATAAGTTGTGCAGCCATTCAGAGCTTGAATATTATCCCGAGCAAATGCGGGTTCTCGCAAAAATGCGCCACTTATGGGAAACCAAACTTTTTGCAAGCGAATTTAGCCAGCTCAAGCACTAATTTAGCCGCTAGGCTTAGGTCAGAACAGGGAGTATAATCCGGCTAGAGTGGAGAATCGTGTTGTCGTAATAGGGCGATCAGCACAAAGCTTTTGCAAATCAGACTATCTAACTAAACCGAGCTTTCTTAAGAGGGACTTGAATGAAAACTATCTCTATTATTTTTATTTTATTGTTCAGCGCGGTGAATATTTCCCACGCTGCGACAATTTCTGGCACGATCTCGTTGCCTGCGAATGTCACAGCTGGTAGCAGTGGTGTCGTGCTAGACGTAAGTACGTTCCCATTACAATTCGAATTTACTGATAGTGGGTTTATAGTGTCCTCGGACACCGTCACGATTGCGCCCGGCCAAAATTCGGCCTCCTATACGTTTGAAATTCCCGAGCCCCCTAGCTTTGATAACTATCGACTTAGTTTTGAATGCACATCAGGCTGTGATGGCCTTGGCGTAACCACCGAGGGTCTTTGGAGTGTGAGTGAGGGCGTGACGTCTTTTGTTAACGCGACCGAATTTGATTCCAGCGTTGATAACTCAATCGCTATTCTACTTGAGTCCGCGGACACTTTTTCAGGCATTGTTAATTTACCTGAGAGCGTCGCAGCGACCGGCGACGAGTTTATCATTGTAAATATTAGAGACTCGAATCCTTTTAGTCTAAGTTCGTTTTCAGTCTCTGGGTTTCTCGACCCAGGTCAAACCAGTTTTCCGTTCACATTGGGCGTGCCAAATGGCAACTTCAACGGCGGCTGGTTTGTAGAGGTGAGTTGTTTGTCATGCGGCGACACCATCTCAGAGGCAACGCAGTATACAACTACGCTTGCCGGTGACCCCTTGTCTTTGCTCGAGGGTCAACGTTTCTTCTATCGTGTTTTTAACGATTATTCAGGCCTAAGCTTAACGCTGATTACCATTTCTCCGCCCAGCGAGTCTTCACCGACCATTGTCCCAGTGTTAGGTTTGTTGTTAGACGACTAAGTTGTAAAAACTTGAACTTGATCTGATAAAACCTACTTCCAAGTTTAGACATTTTCTGACGACTAGTGATGGGTGAATTGGCAGAAAGTTGCCCTAAGCAGACGTTCGATTAATTTCACTCTGACCCTAATTATTCCATATCTGATACCTTATAGTTAAAATGAGATATCAGTATCAATCAATGACTTAAAATAGTCGCCAGGTTGCCCAAAGCCGTCATTGAGTTTAGAGATCAAACACGTCGTTCAGCTTTTCTCCATTACTGATTTTCGTTAAGTTCTCATAAAGATGTTTTTTATCAATACTATCAACGGCAACCCTCGCTGCTTGATAATTTTCAAGTAAGTTTTCACCACCAAAAAAATCGTTGCCTTTTCTCTTTATAGCATCAACCTCTACTTGGGATAATTTAATATTGGAAACCAAATACGGTTCTCTAAAATCAACTAAAAGAGAAATACCTTCATTAAACCAAATAGGTATATTCAAATAATGGTTAAACCAACCAACTCTATAATGAACCTCTGAATGGGTGTATTCGTGAGCCATAACATCGACATTATGGCCATCAGGCCCGAAAACAAGACATTGACCAAGAGGTGTTAGATGAGCCTTTCCGTAGGCATTTGAACCAAACCTAGATGCTTCATCTTCATCAGAAACAATAATGACGATTGGAGATGAAATCATAACGCCAAACGTGCTGTCTACTCTCGACTTACCCAAATTTAGAATAGAAAGTAATTTCTTAGTCCTGGGTTCATTAAGTGAAGGGCTAACAAAAACGTTAGGCTCTATTTCTAAATAATTTGAGTATCCAACAAGCTCACACGCTAAAGCATGCCGTTGATTTACACCACCTAACACAATAAACGAAACAAAAATAACCAGCAAAGACAGCTTTAACTTACGCACTATAAACCTCCGTATAAAACCAACTAACACTATGTCCGAAATAGCATGAATATATTGAATTAGAGACAGCGAAGTAAACAGTCTCAATCATAGTAAATGGCTGAAATGAGTATTGAAGACTCACTCGATTATGTCAACGCGACTGGGTGAAAGTTGCCCTAAACGGACAGTATCTCAACGATAGACAAAATCTACTGCTGGCGAATCGTTCACTGACTTCATTCTCGCCCAAGGGTTGGTTGAGCCTATTTTAGGATCTTCATACAAGAGATCTATAAACGAATGAAAATCATCAGCTAACCTAGCAATTGTATAATTCAAGCCGTCTCGTTTCTGAGTCCAATAGTAGATACCTCCCAAGTCGTCTCCATCTACTTTTAGCAACACATGATCACCTTGATTCATAATTGCTATCGGGCGGTATTGACCTGACCAATACTCACCTCGAAGCCCATCATCATGATCGTCTTCGACAGTTTCAGGATCATTTAAATACTGAATGACTACGGCTCTTGTTTGTCCAGTTTTACTTTTCACACCTTCAGGTAGAGGCATGACGCAGGGATATACATTACCTCCACCCCAAGTTTCAATAAATTTAATATATTGAAAAAATGCTGGATTTACCCGATCAAAGATCTCAAAAGAAGGATATTCTTTTGCCTCTTCCAGAGTCACCGGGCCGTCAGGGATGATCTTTGTAATGGTCATAACAAACCGTGATTTATTGTGTAGTTAGAGCTAATTTGAAGACAAAGCGAATGTCTCAAATGAGTATGCCAGAGACAGTCAGCCATTTCTAACTAGTCCCAAAGCCCTAAACGGACATTCGAAATTTTAGAGCGGATTTGAACATCTAAACAAATTTAATACTCAATTATTTGTTTGTGGCTGAAAAGACATTACCAACTTCTTTAGTATTTAACAGTTCATCTAAGTTGTCTCTCATTCGTGTATAGGCAACAGTCATTATTTGATAGTGACTGTTGTTCATTTGCAAGCCTTGGTAGGACTGAGCATGATGAATACTGTCCCGTATCTGAATATAGCGCGTCAATATAGCTTCATAATCCTTCTCGAACCCTACCCATGTAAAATCAAGCGAGCAAGCCAGAGTAGCGGGAAAGAGTTTGAACTTTTCTAAAATTCCCAAGCAGGATAATTCACGCCTGAGTTCTTGTTTTGAAGCAATTTTGTCGTCAATGAGTTCTCGAGCAACAGACATCGTTTTTTTGGGGTTGATGTCGTATTGAAATTCAATAGCTTTTCGAATCATGGAAAGCCGAGCCTCTAACGCTCCGAAACTTGTAATTATCGCAAGCCGAACCTGAAAAACGGCGTTGTCTGTTTTGGTGAAAAAAACGTCTTCAAAAGTTTGGGTTGCCACATAAATAGGCATGACGAGACGCGCTAGGTTATTGGGTAACATGAGGCTGTGCTTAATCTGCTTTCCTCTTTTTTCTTTTTCTTCTTCAAAATCGCGCTTCTCCTTTGAAGGAATTTCACTTATTAAGTCTGTCGCGCTAAAAAAAGCAATCGTGCTCCGGCCCTCTACTGTCTGTTTTAAATCGAGTTTTATGGTGTATGCATCGATAAGCTTTGGAAAATGCGAACAAAACCAATTCCAGCCTAGTAGAAAGTCATCTCTTTCTTTTTCCGTTGTTATTAGGCCTGAAAATGATGAAGGGTGAACGATATTATCTCGTATCTTCGTCATCTTGAGGAAAGCCTGCCATGACTGGCCGCTCAAATCCAACTGGACACCAAGATCGAATACACTGTCGAATGCCTGAAAAGCTACCTTCGTTCGGTCTCTCAGTTTCGCTCGATCGTCAAATATTTTTTTGGATAAAGCAGGAACTAATTTAGTCTTCCAATTGGGACTTGTACTCACTATTTCCCTTAGACATAAATTCACAGCGTTTATAATGCAACCAACCACCAATAAGTAGTAGTTAAATCTTACGCTATCATAGGCATCCCCTGAGGGAAACTCATCGGGGAGTGTTTTGCAAATATGTAAGTCGTTACGGAACTCAGAGACGATATGAAATAGATTTTTTATCCGCTTATCGTCGCAGTAAGCCAGAGGTTCGATAGGGTCGTTAGTCCCTGAATCAAATGCAAAACCACGAATAGGTGCGCCCTCCATCCTTGTTTCAAGAGGCTTAACCAAGAAATCATTGTATTGTTTAAATGAAGTGTCTCTTTTTTGCTTCTTCATTAGCTAGTTTCCTCCCTTTCACTAGTAAATTGAATACAACGTAGCAGGGTCACGTCATGAATTTTGAACGACCGTTTTGAGTATTCTGCCGCCTCTTTCTCATGTCAAACAACTGTAGTATGAGAGGTCATATCCCGTATGTGGATATCAGAAAGTACTCCAATAGTATTGCCTACAGGGGCCCTGAAAAACAGAGTTCCGTGAGGCTAATCTTGATT
>CALIVT010000039.1 GCA_938048185.1 uncultured Arenicella sp. | reverse complement strand
CTTAATATTATGCGGTAACAACGTATCAACGTCGTCGAACCCCGCTGCGTTAGGTAAGTCACTGAGCACTTGTTTTAGATACGCATACGGTTCCAGGACGGCTTTCGCTGTCTCAATCAGACTGAAGAGATTAGCGCTGGCTTTCGCGCCGTTAACACTGGCACCGCGCTTCTTACGCGGACACCCATCCTAAATAAGACCCTAACACTTTAATTTTTATGAAAGCTTGTCATGGGTGACCAACGTAGATTCAGCATGAGAGTCCCAGAGAGATTGGACTATTTTACTAATTTCGTCAGGGGCAAAAGGCTTGTGAATTAGACCAATAACGGCCGCATCGTGCGACATCAAATCAGCAACTTCAGCCGGAACAATTTTGGCAGTAATAAAAATTGCGGGGGTATTTTTAAACAACTCAAACTTTCGGATTTTAGAAATTGTTTCAGGGCCTTCTAGCCCCGGCATCATAACGTCAATAAGTATTAAATCGGGTTTGTAACCGTCTATTTTCTCGAGGGCTTGCGCACCACTTTCGCACATCAAAACATCGTAATTTCCAATTTTGGTGAGCGCGTATTCAGCCATCAACCGAATATCCAGCTCGTCGTCAATATAGATGATTTTTTTTATCTTACTCATACTAATCCCCCATACGATACATCATTAATAACGTATCTATCCAATTTGACTATATTATGAATCAGGCGTTCCCTCTTTCAAACACTATATTCGAATAAAAAGGGTTCGCCTCGATTTTAATAGCATGCTGCGCGTTCTTACGCAAACATCCAACATTATAGACACTCTAACACGTTGATTTTTATGAAAGCTTGTTATGGGTGCCCAACTAAGAATACGCTAATGAGTCTGTCGCTCGGCGCGCGAACAAAGAGGATGAGTCAAAACGTGCCGGTCCCAGTTGGTCCCTATAGTAAAAAAAGAACCGTTCTAGCCAGGTATATTCACCTAAAAATTTCCAAGGAATTCTGGCCGATTTTTCGAAATCGGTTTCGATACCAGCTCAGGGTTTCTTGCTCTAACAAATTCAATATCTCGTTCGAAGCTGTCTAGAAATACACTAACATTTTTAAATGAACACGCAACCGGCATATAGTATTCACCGAGATAAAGTGTTTCACCGGACTCTAGATTGAATTTAAAACGCGGACTACTCTTAGAAGTCACGTACGGATTAGCAATCCATGGCGAGAGGAAATATTCACCTGCAGGTAGCGCCAACGCGTGCACATTTCCTTGTAGATCATCAAAGTCACTTTTAACCGCATACCCATCGACATTAAATAAAGCCTGTTTACCATCCGAATACTCTTGGTTAGTACTCGTTAGGCGCAAAAATGTCGCCGTAGAAATACAACGCTTAGCTGCACCTGTAGAAAATACAATCACTCCACGATTCTTAGCAAGATTTTTATAGTCGATCCGATCAACCGAATAACGATTGTTTAACGTCGCGCAAGCCGACAAAATGCTCAAAGCGACGAATATTAATATACTTCTTATTTTCACTACTATTCTCCCTGTTTGATTATATGAATAGGCTATTTATATCTGCCTAAAAGTAATTTTGACGGCCAACGTTTAAAATAAGCAATAGGCACAACTAGAGTAAGAAAATATCCAACACCTATTACTAAGGGCCTAATAATAGTCATCCAACATAGTGCGCTGAGAGGTTCTTTTACCGGTCAATCAACGTCTCGAATATAGCCGCCTTTCCCGTCGGCTCCGGCTTTCAAGGCTTTAATATAATTGGTCAAATTCCGAGTAATTAGAGCGTATAGCTTAACCTTAACTTCGTCCCACTCTTGGTCAGTCATAGATTTAAAGTTCGCGGGCTTGAACCCTTTCATGCGAAGTAACTGCGGTACCCCTTGAGCATACGGGCCGTTATAGTTATGTATTGGAGAATAAGGCTCAATCACCATTGCGGATGTATAGGAGGGTAAGACTGCGTGCAAAAATGGTGGCAACAAAACTAAACCACGCGAATAAAAACCGGGTGTTTCAGCTCTAAAATCTGTACATCCAAAGTTTCCACACTCACTTGCTACCACGCCCGGAAAGGATTTCATTGTAACGAGTGCCGCCACGCCATATTTATTCTTTAGAGTGTCCACCCGACTCTGCTCTAGAGCTTTAAAGGCCTCTGCGGTTTCGTCGTTTAAAGTCGCCCCATCTAAAGCTTTTAGTTTCTCTTGATCTTCGACACTATAAACATCACCAATCTCTACGGGAACAAAGTCATACAGCTGTAATAAGCGAACCGCTTCGTTTTTCGCATGCGCATTTAGCGCCCAATTCAAGTCAGGATACGGTTTATCGATATTATTGAATACGGTAGTACCGTAATGTGTGTGTCGAATCTCTTCACTCAAAGTAATGTCGTACCCGACCTTCACCCCTTTTGGCAAATCAAATGCGGCTGTATTAGGAAGACTTGCACACGCAGAGCAGAGAGCAAGCAAAGATAGAATCGTAATAAGTCTTATTGTTTTCATTTATTTTTATATGAGTTGATTTTTTGTAGTAGCCAAGCTCAGTGTGGCCTAATTTGGTCAAGCTAGAATTTAAGAAAACGTCCGCCTGGGAAAGCGCCAATCCGTCAATTTATACAAATCCTGATTACGAGAGTGTAGTTTAGTTTGCTGCTAATTAGATACTCGTATTTATGGCTTATCTAGCTCAATATTCTAGTCACCACCAGACTTACCATTAAAATCGTTATAGATAAATTCTTTTATCTTTTCTTTCCACTGATTATATTAGGAATGACATTCTCTTTAGCAATTACTGTGTCACAAAGAGCACGCTTTCAAAAATCACGGTGCATAATTTACTGAGATATTAGTGTCAATCAAATATTCAAATTACGGGAGCTGCGCTCAGCTAGCTGCGCTAAAAATTTAGATATCAATTTATGCGTAAACCCACACTCAGCTCCCCTCATTTCGAAAATATCAAATCAGCCGCACTTCGAATCGCCACATGAAAGACAAGTCATACACCCATCCATCAGTACCAACGCCTTCGTACTGCACTTAGCACACACACTGGCTGACTCTGGAAAGCCACCGTGTTCTGCATTGCTGTCTTCGCTCTTACCTTGAGCAGCATCAATTTCAGCGCGTTTTTTGGCTAAGAATTCTATTTGGTTGTCGTCTAAATTGTCGGTTTTGATCATGCCGATCATTTGCATGTGGCGTTCAATTGCATGGCCGATTTCAGCTACGATTGATGGCATGAAAATGCCGCCTGGCTTGAAGTAACCGCCTTTTGGGTCGAACACGGCTTTAAGTTCTTCAACCATAAACGTAGTGTCGCCGCCTTTGCGGAACACGGCTGAGATTAGCCGCGTAAGGGCAACAACCCATTGAAAGTTGTCCATGTTCTTAGAGTTGATGAACACTTCAAACGGGCGACGAGCTTCGTGCTCAGTGCCCTCGTTTAGGATGATGTCGTTGATGGTGATGTACATGGCGTGTTCAGTCACCGGGGTCTTTACTTTGTAGGTAGAGCCAACAAGCATGTCCGGGCGTTGAACCGACTCATGCATGCGCACGACTTCGGCTTTCTTTTGCTGGGCGGCGACTTCTTCTTCGGTCGCGATGCGCGCGGCTTCAACGTCCAGCGACTCCGCGGTTTTAACTTGATAGCCGGTGATCTTGCTTGAGATTTTTTTAACCATTTTGTGTTCCTCTGCTGCCTTGGGTTGGGGGCTCAGGTCTTTTGTGTTTTTTCTAAGGACTGCTCCGTTTTTTACGGGTGATCCTAGTTCGTTCTTCTGTTCTGGAGATTACTCGCTGCGCTCGCAATGACGGCTAACCGGCAACTACGAAGCACTATTTGGCTTAACTAATTTAGTAGCAAAGTTTTTATCTACGATCGAAATTTTTGTTCGTAGGCTAGGCGCCGATGCGCGCAGAGCCGGGAGCGTACTGTAATACGTGACCCGCTTGAGCACATCGGCAACGACGCATACGGACAAAAAGATCATCGAAGATCAGAACTTTCCGTAGTAGCCTTCTTTCAACGCATCAAAGAGATTCGCCGCTGTATGCGTCTCACCGTCATACTCGACTTCTTCATTGCCTTTAAACTCAACCGTCGAACCATCGTCCAAGGTAAATTGGTAGGTGGTGTTTTCTAGGTCGTCTTCTTTGACCAACACGCCTTGAAAAGCTTCTGGATTAAAACGGAACGTGGTGCAGCCTTTCAAACCTTTGTCGTATGCGTACATGTAGATGTCTTTGAAATCTTCGTACGGATAATCAGTTGGCACGTTGGCGGTTTTAGAAATACTGGAGTCTACCCATTTTTGCGCGGCGGCTTGAATGTCGACATGCTGTTTCGGGGTAATGGTGTCCGAGGTTACGAAGTTCGCTGGCAGTTGCTCATCGGGGTTTTCAGAGTACGGCATGGCGTTGGCGTTAACCACTTCACGATAGGCTAATAACTCGTATGAAAACACATCTACTTTTTCTTTAGTCTTGCGACCCTCACGAATCACGTTGCGCGCGTAGTGATGTGCGAAACTTGGCTCGATGCCATTACTGGCGTTGTTCGCCATTGACAAAGAAATAGTGCCGGTGGGGGCAATCGAGCTATGGTGTGTGAAGCGCGCACCAACTCGTGAGAGCTCTTCGACTAGCTCGGCGTCTATGTCGGCAACTTGCTGCATATAGCGGCTATATTTAGCGTGTAACTCTGCGCCGTTTACCGTGTCGCCAATGGCGTAGCCGTCGGCCTCCATCTCTGGACGCATGGCGAGCATTTCACCAGTGACGGTGAACTCTTCTAGCATGATGGGCGCGGGGCCTTTTTCTTTCGCGAGTTCTAACGCTTGGTTCCAACCGGCCATGGCCATTTCGCGTGCGATGCTTTCAGTAAACTCTACTGACTTTTCATCGCCATACGTCATGCCTAACATTGTGGCGGTTGAGCCTAAGCCTAAAAAGCCCATGCCGTGACGACGCTTGCGTTCGATTTCATTGCGCTGGCCTTCAAGTGGCAAGCCGTTGATCTCTACTACATTGTCGAGCATGCGCGTGAACACGCTGACGACTTCACGGTATTTTTCCCAATCGAAAGCGGCTTGGTCAGTAAACGGGTCGCTGACAAACTTGGTTAAGTTTACCGAGCCGAGCAAGCAGCTACCGTAGGGTGGTAACGGTTGCTCGCCACAGGGGTTAGTGGCGCGAATGTTCTCTTCAAACCAGTTATTGTTCTTGGTGTTTACTTCGTCAATCAAGATAAAGCCTGGCTCGGCAAAATCGTAGGTCGACGTCATAATCATGTTCCACAAACGGTTCGCTGGAATCGTGCTGTAGATTTTGCAGGCAGTGAGGCCTTGCTCGTTTTTGATGTAACCATTCTCGGCGGGGTAACGACGCCAGATAATTTCGTTCGAAGTGTAAACGTCTAACTTGTCTTCTTTGGCTTCTTTCTCAGTGACCGGGAACGATAGATTCCAGTCAGTGTCCTTCTTTACCGCTTCGATAAACTCAGAAGTGATAAGTAGCGATAAGTTAAATTGACGCAAGCGCCCGTCTTCACGCTTAGCGCGAATGAACTCCATCACGTCCGGATGACTGACATCAAAGGTGGCCATTTGTGCGCCACGACGCCCACCGGCAGATGACACGGTGAAACACATCTTGTCAAAGATATCCATAAACGACAATGGGCCAGAGGTATACGCGCCCGCACCCGAGACATAGGCACCTTTCGGACGCAATGTAGAGAATTCGTAGCCAATGCCACAACCCGCTTTAAGCGTCATACCGGCTTCGTGATTTTTATTTAGAATGTCGTCCATCGAGTCGGTGATAGTGCCCGAGACAGTACAATTAATCGTCGAGGTCGCGGGCTTATAGGCTTGTGCCCCGGCATTAGAGATAATGCGGCCAGCGGGTAACGCGCCATTATCAAGCGCCCACACAAAACGTTCATACCAGTGCTCTCGTAATTCATCCGTAGCCTCAACGCCAGACAGCGCACTGGCAACACGTTCAAATGTGTCAAGAGTGTTCTCGTCTACCGCCTGACCGGCTTTATCCTTTAGGCGGTATTTTTTATCCCAAATGTCGGCTGACGTTGACTGCAGCGGCATTGTTTTAAGTTTCTTTTCCCCACCTTTTGCGGCTGATACGACAGTCGCCATTGTTTGATTCGCAGATTGTAATTCTTCTACGGGCTTACCCATTCTTGTATTCCTCTATTCATGCCCCGCGCACAATGGTTAGATAGGCCGCAGGTATTGGTTTTTTAATATTACTAAGCAGTGTCACTCGATTACAGCGCAACTGAAATACGCCTCATCAGCGCGATTGAGCATACATTCAGTGTGGCCATCGTCAGACACGCATGAGCACTACCTTTTTCAAATGCAACTCGCGTGTGTGCGGTAATGCATACACGCACACAGTTAAAGCATCTGCGCAATTCGAGCGACTGCTTAAAAGGTAAAGCTTCCCCATTTAACTCGCCACCAAATCACGAAACCATTGACTGATGAGTGTTGATCAACTAGCAATTTCAATGCTTTATAATAGTCTCTTTATGAAAACGCTGAAATAGTAGCCGGACCCATCAAAACACTATATATTGTGGTTTGGCGCGAAGCAGGACCAAAGATAATGCGATTGAAAAAAAAGCGCAAGCACTTTGTATAAATTAAAAAAAAGAAAATAATTTCAAGACCTGGGTTGGGGAAAAGTGAAATACTTACGAATAAATTTCAGGCTCAGCGAGTCGCCTGAGCCGCACACCAACATGTGTGACAAAAGCCTTAAGAGACACAGTTTTGGCACGTTAAATGCTAAACTCATCCAAACTAAGTTAAGAACGATTCTGATGTTGGCATTTTCTGTATTTCAAAAACCTACTTGGCAACTTGCTAACACCGCTTTGCAACGAGCGTCTAAGGCTGCTGTTTTCTGCCTTATGACAGCCGCCGCATGCATCGCTTGGCAGACACCAAGTGTTGCTCAAACCGGTGCTGATGTCGCTGCTTTACAAAACAAATACCAAGAAGAGCTTGATAAATGGATGCTGCAAGCCTACGAAGGCGATCGTGATGCACAATTTAAAGTCGGCGTACTGTTCACCAACGATCAATTTAGCAGCGCCGATTTCGAGCAAGCTGTGTATTGGTATAAACAAGCTGCACGCCAAGGCCACTCACTTGCACAGTACAACTTAGGCCATCAATATTTAACCGGGGTAGGTGTTAAACGCAGCGAGATGGAGGCCATGATGTGGTGGTTAAAAGCCGCCCAGCAAGATCATCCGCTAGCGCAATTTAACGTTGGCCGTGGTTACTATCTAGGCATTGGCTTAGCCGAGGACCATTCACAATCTCAATACTGGTTCAAACGTGCGGCGCAAAACCAAGAGCCTAAGTCGATTGAAATATTAGAGCAACTTGGCTGGGCTAAGCCCGGAGAATACGTAAAACCTAAAGGTGCCCAACCCCCTATTGAGGTAAGTGCGGCGTCGAACACGGTTGCAAACCAAACCGCTGCTGACAAACCAAGCACCGCAGTAGCAAACGCTACGTCAATACCTGTTGTGTCCGACGCAGTCGCCGGTAAGCCCGAGGTCGCTAGCGCACAAACAACACAAGCGCTGGCAAATCCTATTGCCGCGTATACAAACCCGGCCAAACGCAGCGTGCTGATTACGATTATTGATTCACGCGACAGCTTGAAGGTGGTGTCGCGCGCGCCGGAATGGACCGTGGTGACCAATGACACCGGCTTTCCAGTGTGGGTAAGCGAAGACTTCATCGAGATTAACAATGGCACCGGCACGGTACTGGGTAACGCCGTGAATGCACGCTCGGTGCCGCTCATTGCCACGGGCACTATTGTAGGCCGGCTCAATAAAGGCGAGAAGGTTACGGTGCTTGATCAGCAGAACGATTGGTATCGAATCGTATCGCCGGTTCGCTTCAAGGCATGGGTTAAAACTGAAGATTTGGACCGCACCATCGATCCAAACACTGTAGATAATAATAAGTTGGCGTTACAAGATGGTCGTATCGAACCAAGCGACGCCGTGGCCGACAGTCAGAGTGATGCGCAGGCCGACGACCAGAAACAAAGCCCGGTAAGTGAAAAAATGCCCGAGAACGTGAACGATAATGAGTGGCTATTCAATCAGCCCGTAGACGGCTATACGCTGCAACTGGCTAGCTTTGATGACCCGGAAAAAATCGCCGCCTTTATTGCCCGCCCCAAATTCGCAAATAACCCCGATCTGCACCGCTTTAGCTCAGAGTCAAAGGGCATTCAATGGACGTACTTTTTATACGGTGAGTTTGCTAGCAGCGAAGCGGCGAAAGTTGCGCGCGACGAGATTCGCCAAAAACGGGCCTGGGTGCGCAGCTTTGGCAAGCTTCAACAAAACCGATGTCTAGCGTGGAAGAAGCAAATTCCCACCGCTAAAGAACTGAATAAATACTGCTCGTAATGGCCGACACTAAACAAGTAATTTCGCCCTTTCTAGGTGAGCACGATCACAGTCATTGTGAAGAACAGGCGATGGAATCGGCCCTGGCTGAGTGCACCAAACAAGGGCTAAAACTGACCAAGGTTCGGCAGCAAGTACTGGAAATAATTTGGGCTCAACATCACCCAATTGGCGCTTACGACGTCTTGCAAAAACTGCAACAGGCTGGACATAAGCCAGCTCCGCCTACTGCGTACAGAGCGCTGGAGTTTTTAGTATCGGCGAAACTGATTCACCGCATTGAATCACTAAATTCATACATTGGCTGCCCGTCACCGAACGCGAACCACCAGTGCCAGTTCTATATTTGCACCGAGTGCGAAGATATCGCTGAAGTCAATAACACCGCAGTGAGTGATGCACTAAGACTCAGTGCGCAAGCGCTGGGGTTCGAAAGTCGCGAGCCGGTAATCGAAGTGCACGGTGTTTGCAAACGCTGCTTGGAATCTGCCTAATACTTAGACTTTCTTATTTAAGCTGCGCAGATAATCGAGCTTTTCCTTGATCTTAATTTCCATGCCCCGCTCCACTGGCTGGTAAAACTCGGTGCCCGCCAATTCGTCGGGCAGATATACCTCGCCCGGCGCGAAGCCACCTTCTTCATTGTGAGCATAACGATAGCCCTTACCGTAGTTTAAGTCTTTCATCAGCGACGTTGGCGCATTGCGTAACTGCATTGGCACCTCTAAAGAACCAGTTTGCTTGACGGCAGACATGGCCTCTTTATAAGCCGCGTAAACCGCGTTGCTTTTCGCAGCTATCGCTAAATACACCACCGCTTGGGCCAACGTTAGCTCACCTTCGGGGCTGCCAAGACGCTCTTGTGCATCCCAAGCGTCTAGCGTTATCCGCAATGCTCTTGGGTCGGCATTACCGATGTCTTCACTGGCCATACGCACAACGCGTCGCGCAATATATTTCGGGTCACAGCCGCCGTCGATCATGCGGCAAAGCCAATACAAGGCTGCATCTGGGTCTGAGCCTCTTACCGATTTATGCAGCGCGGAAATCTGATCGTAGAATGCTTCGCCACCCTTATCAAAACGTCGAGTACTGCCTCCAGATAAGATCTCAGCGATAAGGCTTGAAGTGATTTGACCGTCTTCTGCAAGGTCAGCGGCTATCTCTAACATGGTTAACGCACGCCGTGCATCGCCATCAACCAACTCGGCCAAATGCTGCTTATCGGTCTGCGCCATGCTTAGCTGCAACGAACCCAAACCGCGTTCAACATCGCAGAGCGCGCGGTCAATCAATTGCACAATATCGCTGGCCGCTAACGATTGCAGTACATAAACCCGCACTCTTGAAAGTAGAGCGTTATTGAGTTCAAACGACGGGTTTTCGGTGGTCGCGCCCACAAACAAAATAGTACCGTTTTCGATGTGCGGCAGAAATGCGTCTTGTTGCGCTTTATTGAAGCGGTGCACCTCGTCAACAAATAGTACGGTGTTACCCATACCTGCGGCTTGGCGGTCATGCGCCATTTGCACCGCACCACGAATGTCTTTTACCCCTGATAACACGGCGGACAACGACACAAATTCGGCCTCGCTTTGCTGCGCAAGCAATTTCGCTAATGTGGTTTTGCCGGTTCCAGGCGGCCCCCAAAAAACCATCGAATGCAATTTCCCGCTATCGATAGCCATACGCAGCGGCTTATTAGGCGCCAGTAGCTGTCTCTGACCGGCAACTTCTTCTATTGTTTGCGGCCGTAAACGATCGGCGAGGGGGGTGCTGTGATCTTGGATATTAATGCGCTGCTCGTCTTCGGCTAACGCTTAATTCTCAAGCGTGATTTCAGCGATGATCTTCCACCCCGAGGCGCCTTTTGATAACACCAGTTGCTTATAAGACGTCTCAGAATAAGCCCCGGCCGTGTACGATTGTTGGAATTCAACACTGGCCTTAGTCAATTGAGCGCTAAAGCTCATATCAAAATCAGTAAGCACTAAGTTGATGTTTTTGCTTGGCGATACGCGCACTATGCGCTGCGCTTCCCATTCGTCAACTGAAAGGCCGGTGCTGGGTTTGAACGAGGGACTGTATTGTCGTAGGTATGTTTGCACGTCGCCTTTAGACCACGCGTCACGCCATTGCTCGATGGCATAACCGACTTCAACTTTAGCGAGCGATTCGCGCTCTAACGGGTCTGGCGAAAGCGTGGTTTCGATTTGCTCAACTTTCGCCTGACTTTGCTCAGCCGCCGCTTCCGCTTGTTGCTTCGCGAGCTTGACTTGCTGCTTTTGTTGTTCGAGCGTGAGCGCCGGTTGCGAGCTTAAATCAACGTCGACGACCGGCGAATCAGCGATTACCGCCGGTGCCTGAGCAGCGCCAGGCGTAATCACTTGCGGGCTAGTCTGTCCACCGTTTGCTTGCGGCTCATCAAGCGCCACGCCCGAACTTTCGGATTCGTTACTCCGGGGGCTAAACGCCTCAAGCGCAGGCTCGGTACTGGCTAACTCTCGTCGGGAGGATTCGCCAAACAATGACGAGATCGCCACAATCGAAAACAGAAATAGAATCAGGGTCACCACCACCCAAAAAACCACACGCGCTTTTTTGGCGAAAAAATTCTCTTTCAACCAAAAACGGTGATAACAGCGCAGACAGCGATACGGCAACGCGGGCAAGATAATCGACCTGAATTGGTCACCGGATTGCGGTCGTGAGGTAGCCACCTTAGACGCGTCACATTTTGGACACGACAATGCGGACGGGTTGGCACCCCAAAGCTCACGCGCTTCAGCAGCCTGCCCCGATTTGCTAAACGCATTTTTATCGTTCGTATTATTCGCCACGATCTTATCTATTTACTCTTGTCGCGTTGAAAGTTAGCTAACTTATATTTCTTAATCGCTGGCCTCGTCAGTTACACAACCCATTGACGCATTCTTGACACAGCGAATATATTTTCCAAGTGTACCACGAGTCGTCTTTAATTCAGGTGCACGCCAAGCGTCTCGACGCTGTTGGAGCTCTTCATCTGAAACGTCCATTTCAATGCGATTGTTGACCGCATCTAGAGTAACTGTATCACCGTTTTGCACTAGGGCGATACCACCACCCTCTTGTGCTTCAGGCACTACATGCCCAACAATAAAACCGTGCGAGCCGCCCGAAAAACGACCGTCCGTAATCATTGCCACGTGTTCGCCTAAACCGGCCCCCATAATCGCCGACGTTGGCTTTAGCATTTCCGGCATACCCGGACCACCTTTTGGGCCTTCATAACGAATAATGATCACGTCGCCTTTATCAATACTGCCTTGTTCTAAGGCTTCGGTCATTGCCGCTTCACCATCGAACACTTTAGCAGGGCCAACAAATTTTTCACCCTCTTTACCGGTCACTTTAGCAACACAACCACCTGTGGCTAAATTACCTTTTAAAATTTGAATATGGCCTGTGCGCTTAATCGGGTCACTCATTGACTTAATGATCTGTTGACCTTCTTTAAGCGCTGGTAAGTCGGCTAGGTTTTCCGCCAACGTTTTACCGGTCACGGTCATGCAATCGCCATTGAGTAAACCTTCATCCAGCAAGAACTTCATAACGGCGGGCGTACCGCCGATGTTATGCAGGTCGTTCATCACATACTTGCCGCTAGGCCTCAGGTCCGCTAAGAAGGGGATACGGTCGCTGACCCGTTGAAAGTCGTCAACGGTTAAATCCATGTCGAGCGCGCGAGCCATCGCAATTAAATGCAGTACTGCGTTGGTCGAACCACCCAAAGCAGTCACCACCACCATGGCATTCTCAAACGCGTCACGAGTCATGATGTCTCGCGGCTTTAAATCAAGTTCAAGTATGTGTTTCAACGCCGCGCCTGCACGCAAACATTCGTCTACTTTCTCTTGATCAATAGCCGGTGCAGACGCGCTGTATGGCAAGCTCATACCTAAGGCTTCAATCGCACTGGCCATCGTGTTTGCGGTGTACATACCGCCACACGCGCCAGCGCCGGGACAGGATTTTTCAATGATCTGTTGGCGATCATCTTCCGTAATGGTCTCAACTAAGAACTGGCCATAGGCCTGAAAAGCCGAAACAATGTCCAGTGGCTCGCCTTTGTGCATACCCGGCTTAATAGACCCACCGTAGACCATAATCGCTGGGCGATTAAGGCGCGACATGGCTATTAAACAACCCGGCATGTTTTTATCGCAACCAGGAATCGCGATCACGCCATCGTAAAACTGGGCAGCCACCACGGTTTCGATCGAGTCGGCAATAATGTCACGCGACTGAAGTGAATACGCCATGCCAGACGTGCCATTAGTGGTGCCATCACTTACCCCAATGGTATTGAAGCGCATGCCGACCATATCAGCGTTAGTGACGCCGATTTTTACCTGCGCCGCTAAATCATTGAGGTGCATATTGCAGGTGTTGCCCTCCCACCAAACACTGGCGATACCGATCTGGGGCTTATTCATATCGTCGCGCGTTAAGCCGGTGCCATAGAGCATGGCTTGCCCGGCACCTTGTGACTTGGGCTGAGTGATGGTGGCGCTGTGTTTATTGAGTTTTTGATCAGACATGAGAAATTGCGGTGCTACGATTATCGTTAGCCCGCAATTTTACATGTCTGATGGTGCGAGAGGAATTAATTTGGCCTGCTTTTTGCCTCTAGTTTTACCAATTCAATGATCTCGACAAAGAACGTCGCCCGTAGCAAGAAGGTCGACGAAGGTTTCGGACGCTGAGCCTAGTTAAAAAGACCTTCCAACAATTTCTTCTTACGTTCTTCGCGGCGCTCTTTCTTGGTCTTTGGTCGCTCTTCTTCCGCTTGCTCAGTCGCTTCTTCTTCAGAGCGCTCTTGCACTGGCCGTTCTTTAGCTCGCTCTTTCTCGGTCGCTTTGTTCAGCAAAATCTGTTTCAGAGTATCTTTGGTCGAGAGTTTCTCCCCGTCTTTAACACCAAATTTTTCAGCTAGCAGCTCGCCCTTTTTGCTATCGAGTTTGCTGCTTAAATATAAGGAATAGAGTGCTTTCGCGTCGGGTAGGCATACAGGAGACTCAAATGAACCACGGCAGCGTACCGGAATAGTCTTGCCACTCAATGATTTCAGCTGCTCACCCAAGGCACCGCCTAAGCCCTCTGCAATCGCGATATTCACCGCGTAATCTAGCGTTTCTTTTGCTAAATCAAATTGGCCTTTACCCGTGATACCAAACCCCGGCGCGGTCATTTTAAAATCGTCGTTGGTAACGAGAAAATCTTTAATCAAAAACGTACCCACTAAGTCAGCAAACTCAGTAACATCGCTTTTCTCGCCTTCTACTTCGACATCTTTGGGTTGCTCCTTGCCTGAAAATTTATTGTAGAGTTCAAACGCAGAGTTCGCTTGGCCCAGAATTTTGTTAACGTCTACACCTGATACCGCGCCATTTTTAGCGAGCAATTTAACCGTACCTTCATTTCGTTGTACGCCATCGGTCTCGGTCACCACCAAATCAACTAACACCGAACCTAAACCGCGTAACTGGTCTGTTACGTCAGCGGCGTTTAGCAGTTGGCCCAGTTGCACAATGCCAATTTCGTTCTTCACGCTCAGGCTAGACGTAGCGCCTTGCTCTTTATACGCGATAGCGCCGTCGATTTTACCCTCGTAAAGATTGGCTTTAGGTGTAACCGTGACATTTCCAGGGCTGGACTTAACCACAACATCAATATCGGTTAAGGTGACACCGCCAGAGGTTAATTTCTGTGCTTTAAAACTGCCATTTGCATCAATGTCTTTAAACAACGCCATTGGCACGGCTAGCGCTTCGCCCCCGCTCACGGCCTCTTCTTGCGCCTCTTCTTCTGTTTCAGGCAGATAGTTATCGACATTGATTTCGTTCATGCTCAAGTTGAATTTAACGCTTGGCTTTTCGTAGTTAGCAACCGATGCCGAGCCACTGAGTGTGGTGCTATCCAGTGCCAGCTTCAAATTGCTTATGGTGGCGCCGTCTAAGCCGCCAACAAAATCGGCCGCTAAACCCACTGCGCGCAAGGCATTGGCGTCAGACGGTTCAAAATCAATTTCCAGCGACTTTAAAAGCGTGGCTGCATCAAAGCTTGGCACATTAATTGAGCCACGCGCAGACGGCTGATCAATAAATTTCGTTACTGAGAAGTCTGAGATTTCTGCGCGAATATTTTCAAACTCAGCACTGATGATTTTGGCACTTGCGGTTTGCTTATCTAAGCTGGCAATCACGTTGGGAATACTGGCTTTAATAAGCTGCGCGCCATTAACCGTTGCGTTAAGACCGCTAACAACGATTTCAGACGATTGAGTGAAGTCCATCGACGCCATCGTCAGGTCTATATCCTGCTCGCCCTGTAATACCTTAGCGCTAAGGTCGGCCACTTTAACCGCGAACGTGTCGGTATTAATTTGCGCCTTGGCGTTTAGATCAAAGGTTGTCGTGTCGGGCGACGCTGAGTCTTGCATTTGGCCAGACGCACTGATGTTCGCCAATGAACTGCCGAGTAGATTGGCGGTAACCAGATTCAGATTGCTGAGCTCAGTTCGGCTGCCCGCTTGGCGGTCATCGATAACCACTTTGCCATCGCTAAGTTCTAGGCCCTGAATCGCCAAGGCGACTGCGGCCTGGGCTGAATCGGCTTCGGTTTCGTCGGCATCACTCTCGTCGCCAGTTAAGCCGCTGAAACTGTCGACGCCGTTTTTCAATGTAATTAACGTCACCATCGGTTGCTCAAGTACAACCGTGTCAACCTCCACCTTTTTACCGAGTAGCGGCAGTAACTTAACTTTCAGTTGAGCCGTTTTAACACTCAGCATCTCGCCACCAATTTGTTCAGGTTGAGATAAGCTCAAACCTTCGGTACGAATACCTAACCACGGAAACACCGACAGCTCGAGGTTTCCCGAGAGCGTTAAATCGCGACCCGTCTTGTCTTTGACGAGGGTCGATAATTCGTCACGATAATCATTTGGATCTACAACGTTGGGTAAAATCACAATCGCAAGAATAATGACCACAACGAGAATAGCTACTAGGCCGCCAAGCCACTTAAATAGTTTCAATGTGAGTTTCCAATAACAATAATGCGTCTATGCTAGCAGCGATTTATTTTCACAGTGTAAAAAAAACGAAAAATTAACGGCTAAAACGCGAATTTACGCCAAATTACCGCCGTTTAAGCCGCCGACACCATTTGCTCGTACGCCGCACGCAATACATCTGTATCACTACCAGGAACGTGTGCGTTTTCACTGATGTGTCTGCGCCACAGCCGCGAGCGCGGTTCACCGTGATATAAGCCAACAATGTGTTTGGACAGATGGTTCAGACGACTGCCCTGCGATAATCGCCGATCGGCATACGCGATGTAATCAGTCAGTACTTGGTCACGACTTCTGGGTGGCTCGGTCGCACCATAAAATTGCTGATCAACCTGCGCCATAATATAAGGGTTGGAGTAGGCCTCGCGCCCCATCATCACGCCATCAACGTGCTGTAAGTGAGCATGACAGGCGTCAATCGTGCTGATGCCTCCATTGATCACAATTTCCAACTCTGGGAACGCGGCCTTTAACTGATAAACCAGTTCGTAATCGAGCGGCGGCACATCGCGATTCTCTTTAGGGCTAAGACCTTTTAACCAGGCCTTACGAGCATGTACCAAAAAAGTGGTGCAGCCAGCATTTGCACAGGCCTCTACCAAGGCCCAAAGCGCGTCGCGTGGCTCTTGTTCATCGACCCCGATGCGACATTTAATGGTGACTGGAATATCCACCGCCGCTTGCATTTGCTTTACATTTTCGGCAACGAGCTCAGGCGCCTGCATTAGACACGCGCCAAAGCTGCCCGACTGCACTCGGTCACTCGGGCAACCAACGTTAATATTAACTTCGTCATAGCCCCATTTTTGTACCAACTCGGCACTTTTGGTCATCGCCTCAGGGTCACTGCCACCAAGTTGCAAGGCAACCGGGTGCTCAGCGTCGTCAAAGTCTAAAAACCGCTTAGCATCACCAAACAGCAACGCGCCGGTAGTGATCATCTCAGTATAAAGCACGGTATGTTTAGAGATTAAGCGCGCAAGATAACGTTCATGTCGATCAGTGCAATCGAGCATCGGCGCTACACAGAAGCGACGGGAAATTTTGCTTGGGGTATTCACCAGTAAGATATTAACAGAGAAGTTGGCTTTTAATGGTTAGGTAGCGTCGATTAAAGGCGATGTATCACACACCAAGTGGATCGTCGTCTAGCTCGTCTAAACGCTCCTCTATATTAGCTCGCACGTCTGATATTTTAACCTGATCTTGAGTCAGCAACACGCTTTCAAAATGGCTTATTAGTTCACCCAAATACTCACGATTGTCTCCAATATTCTGTTCATAGAGTCGAATCGCTCTATTTAAAATGGTTATATTCTCGATTTTTTCGCGTGGATGAACCTTTAAATTGGCAAGCTTCTTAAACGATGCGTCGATCTCTTGCTTGGTTAAAACACCAGGGTTACCTTCAATAACAAGCCGCTTAGTGAGCTTATCCTTTTGAACTTCGACCTCGAGTATGCCGTTCAAGTCAAACGTGAATCGAACATCTAGACGGTTTGAGTCGGTTGGACCAGGGGTAACTGGCATCGAGATCAGACCTATTTTTACATTATCCTTTGCATACCTTGACTCGCCTTGATAGATACCTAAATCGACCTTCGTTTGCTTTTCACTAATCGGGTAGTAGGGATCTGCTCGGCTAACTGGAACTGCCGAATTTCGCTCCAAAATTGGGCTGAATAAAAAGTCTCCCTCTTCTCGTGAGTTTGGATTATTAATCCCGACACCAAGAGAATAAGGCATTACGTCGGTCAATACGATTTCTTTCAATGTCTCGTCTGCAACGATCATGCCTGCCTGAACTGCAGCGCCGAGCGCTACTGTTTGGTCATAGTCGATTGTGCTGTGAGGGAGTTTTGACAACATGCGACTCACACTTTTCCTGATCATGGGCATTCGACAAGCGCCACCCACCATGACAACCGAATCTAAATCAGACGCGTTCATTTCCGCGTCCCTCAAGGCCTTCACCATTGGTTCTCGCAACCTTGCCATTAACGGTTCTACGATTTTTTCGTATTGAATTTGAGTTATTGTGGTTTCGTACTCCTTACCCTTTAGCTCGAATCGCATCAATGCATCTACGCCGCTCGATAAGCTGATTTTAGTATTTTCGGCCAACCTTAAGGCAATCGCCTGTTGAATGGCTTTGAGTTTTTTAAACGTAAGTCCGTGTTGCTCCAAGAAATACTGTAGAAGCAACTTGGTAAAGTCTTCTCCACCTAACTGATTGTCTCCCGCGCACGCATGCACCTGCATCACATCATCAAATAACTCTAGTATCGAAATATCGAATGTGCCACCCCCAAGGTCGAACACCATGAACGTGCTTTCGTCGAGATTTTTATGCAAGCCGTAGGCAATCGCGGCGGCAGTTGGCTCGTTGATTAAACGCGCCACCTTCAAACCAGCGAGCTCACCAGCTGCTTTTGTGGCTTTACGTTGGGCATCGTTAAAATAGGCAGGAACACTAATTACCGCCTCGGTGATCGTTCCTCCAAGCGCGCTCTCGGCGTCAGCCTTCAGGCTTTTAAGCACTAGAGCTGATAGCTCCTCAGCACGATAAGCTTGCTTGCCTAACTTCACCTCACGGTCGGTGCCTATGTAGCGCTTAAATGCCGCGACGGTTTTGTCGGGGTGCGTGCTTATTCGCTGCCGTGCGGCTTCGCCGACTATGATTTCATTGTCATCGCTCAGACCAACGACCGATGGCGTAGACCGCTTCCCAAGCACGTTCGGTATGATTTCAGCTTTACCGTTATTTAGGTAGGCCACCAAGCTATTAGTGGTGCCTAAATCAATCCCAATCATCATGTTTCAAACTTCCATTAATCTATTTGAGCTAAATTTCTATAAAAATAATAATGAGTATCCAAAACAACTGGAAATCAGTAGTAATTCTAAGCCTAAGCGCTTATTCGACGGAATCTCAGTAGTAGTAAAATCCCTTTTTAGCTGCTTTGATTTGAAATCTAAGTAGCCGTAAAACAAAGCAGTATTAATTGCTAAAACCGGATAAATTATTTTGTAGGTCGCAACCTGGCTCAGCATATCTCCAACCCCATCTAAGTGAAATCCGAACGCAATCAAGAACGCAGACATCACCAAACCAGCAAGTCGTGTTTGATAAATCGCCGTCAAGAAGACTGTCGCAACTATGTAGCTTGTTGGCGCAGAGTCAGGGATATTTACCGCGACTATATCCGCGACTAAATATAGACTCACTGCCAACGCGCAAAACACTAGTTCTCGGTTTTTACCGTTCAGTTTTGCGAATAGACTACGGAGTATGTCAGAGGTTATTTTAAAACCGTATGCTAAACAATAAATAACACTGGTCACAAGAACACAAACCAACAAAAATACCACGACGAAGCTCAGGGGCGTGACGAAAATTTTTTGTGTCGCTAGGTACCCCTCGAACCAAATAATTGTTGGCCCAGTGCTTGAGACCGCGAACAGAGCCGCGATGATTATCATCCAGGCACTCAATGGAAATTGAGTGCGGCGGGCAAGCCACCAATTTACGGTTCTCGTGTTTAATTCAAAATCGAGCGAGGCATCATTCATCTCTTCAACTCGACTCAGTAATATATCGATGGCTTTTCTGCTCTCTCCCCAAACTGAATAAACGCTAAATCGCTTTGGCTTATAAGCCCCTAATAGCCGTTTCGCAGCAACAGAGAATTCGGGTGTATAGCTAAGCTCTTTTCTCTCAACTTTTTGTAGAAAACGAAGGCCGCTATCATTAATAATAGATTCATAACGTTGCTCTAATGCGGGGTGGTCGTGCATTCTGGACGCTCCACCCTTATGCCATTCATAGTGATTGACTACTTGGCGCATCAAACCCAGAGGCAAAATCACACCTTCTTCGCTTGCAGGCCTACCCGCCCACCAGTCTAAGTAATGCATCATTTGTGATTCAAAACGATTGGCCCAATCTAGTGAGAACAGTTCGGGCGACTCTAGGTGATCTCTAAATAGAGCTACCGCAGCAACCTCACCCTTGTCATTTAAGCAGTCATGTACTGCTTGGACCATCTCGATGACTTTTTCTGAAATCAAATTATTTTTGTCTGCGAGCGGCTCGTCAAGCAGCGACTCAGAACCAAGAGTGTCGGCTTCGTGCGAGGTGTTAGCGTCGAGCGTCTCTTGCTGGTTAAGTTCGGAATCTACGGCCATGGACACCACCGCGCTCTTCTCGGACGACTCTACAACCTCAGCTTCGAGCGATTCTGTAATAGTCGCAGTTTGACACGCAGCATCTAGTCCTAACTGACTCTCCGGCTCACCAGAAGACACTGTTTCAACACCTTCGGATTCTTGCTGTTCCAAACTATGCTGAATCTGTTTGGCTAGTCTTTTTGCTAGATCAAAAGCTTCTCTTAGCTCTTGGTAAGCTCGAGCGTCGTCGTCGGGCCTAGTGACTTTTAGCTTGCTCGAATAGGCCCGCTTAATCGCTCTGAGATCATGCGTCTCATTAATGTCCAAAATCTCCCAAACATTCATTGAGGCGTGCTCTTAAACTGAATATCAACTTCGAGTGTTGAATCAAATACTGTCTCACCAGCCGTGTTTTCCATCAACAGTCTCACCGACTTTAACTCGCACACTTCACTCACCATAAACCCTTTCGTGATGATACCCTTGCCATTTTGTTTTTCGACTGAGCCCTCATAGGTCATCTGACACTCGGTGTCGGGTATTGCCCAAATATTGAGCCCCTCGTCAGAGTCAATGTCGTATTCAATGTCGACGTAGACGGTGGTCCCCACTTCCAAAACGCTCGGCGCCTCAAGATTCGTCGACGCCGAGACTATTTTCGAACCAACGCCATCATTAGCGATAGTTTCCATTTCGTGATTGGTGCTGATTTCATAATCAACTTCTCGCGACTCCAAGAAGACTACCTTGAAGTCCTGATTCTTAACTTCGATATTAATTCCCTCTACTTTCCCTGCCTGCTTTAAATAGAAATAGCGTGATATCTCGCCCACACCGGGAGCCATGGTATCGACCGACCCCTGATACGTGAAGCGAACGTCCTGGTCGTCCACTTTAGCCCATACGTATAAGGGTTCTTCCGCGTTACTATAGTGGTAGTTAAACGTAACCGTTATTGGCTGGTGCGATTGCAGATGCGTACCTAGCGGAGGGTCAAAGCGGAAATTAGATAACTCTATTTGAGGTCCTAGAGAATGCTTTTTGGCGCTTTTTCGGCGCGAGATAAAGACTACGGCTACCACACATAAAAGTATCGCCAAACCCAGTAATTCCATTTATTTATTACCTATTACGTCTTGTCAACTCGTTAAATATACGAAGTCACAACTGATTGTGTTTAAACCTGAATTTCTGAAAGACTAGAGCTGCGAACTGCCAATTAAGCTAGCGAGCGAGTTGCCCAATCAACACTCAAAAGTAGAAGGTGCCGCCGTTGAGCGGTACCTTCTACCTACTCTTAAACGCGGACTATAGGCTGCCTTTAATCGCGTCCACGCTGTCTTTGGCATCTCCAAATAACATGCGCGTGTTCTCTTTAAAGAACAATGGGTTTTCAACGCCGGCGTAACCGGTTGCCATTGAACGCTTAGACACGATCACCGTTTTAGCGTTCCAAACCTCCAACACAGGCATGCCTGCAATTGGACTGTTCGGGTTTTCCAGTGCCGCCGGGTTGACAATATCGTTGGCACCAATCACCACAACCACGTCTACTTCTGACAACTCGTCGTTGATCTCATCCATTTCTAACACGATATCGTAAGGCACATTCGCTTCGGCCAGTAATACATTCATGTGGCCCGGCATACGACCCGCGACAGGGTGAATCGCAAATTGAACGTCTACGCCCTTTTCACGCAGTTGCTTGGTTAGATCAGACACCGCATGTTGAGCATTGGCAACGGCCATGCCGTAACCCGGCACGATAACCACTTTGCTAGCATCGCCCATTAGCTGCGCGACTTCGTCGGCTTGAATTGCGACCGCTTCGCCTTGCTCGCCGTCATCATCATCGCTGGTCGAGACGGTACCAAAACCGCCCATGATCACACTGACAAAATTCCGATTCATTGCGCGACACATGATGTAGCTCAAAATAGCGCCAGAGCTACCGACCAAGGCACCAACAACAATGAGTAAGTCGTTACTTAACATAAAGCCGGTCGCAGCCGCAGCCCAACCCGAATATGAGTTAAGCATCGAGATGACCACCGGCATATCAGCGCCGCCAATGGCCATGACCATGTGCACGCCAAAGGCAAAGGCGATTAAGGTCATTAACACCAGCGGAAACGTGCCGTCGCCGTGATCAGCACCTAGAAACCACCAGCCGATAAGTATCCACAATACGACCATGCCGATATTTAGTTGATGCCGCATCGGCAGCATCAGTGGCTTACTACCAATTTTTCCGTTCAACTTACCAAAGGCAACCACAGAGCCGGTAAACGTAACCGCACCAATCAATACGCCTAGATAGACCTCGACGTTGTGAATGGTTTCAGCCGCGCCGTATAAGTTTGATGCCGGGTCAAAATAGCTGGCGAAACCAACCAGAACCGCGGCCATGCCGACAAAGCTGTGCAGTATCGCGATAAGCTCTGGCATTTGCGTCATCTCAACCTTAGCGGCCAAGCGAGCACCGATGGTGCCACCAATAACGCCCGCTAAGATCAGCCAGCCGTAGCTATCGACATTTTCGTTCATGATGGTTGCAAACACCGCAAGCGCCATGCCGATAATGCCGTACCAATTGCCACGTTTTGAAGACTCTTGATTACTCAAACCCGATAGACTCAAGATAAAGAGGACGGCAGCGGCGATATACGCCGCAGAAATAGTTCCCATAGACATAATTTCTCTCCGCTATTTGCTGAACATTTTCAGCATGCGCTGAGTAACTAAAAAACCGCCGGCAATGTTGATCGACGCGATCAAAATGGCAATAAAGGCGAGAAACTGCACCAAGCCTGAGGACGAGGATATTTGTAATATCGCCCCCACAACGATGATGCCTGAGATGGCGTTGGTCACGCTCATAAGCGGTGTATGCAATGATGCAGTGACACTCCAAATTACTTGATAGCCAATGAAACAGGCTAAAACGAATACCGTGAAGTGGCTCATAAAATCAGCCGGCGCCACTGAGCCCACGCTCAATAAGGCAAGTAAGGCCACACCCATTGCGCCAAAGGTCATTTTGGCTTTGGTTGCGGTACTCATTTCCGGAGCTGGCTCTGGCATTTTAGGAGGTTCTTTGGGTTTAGCCGGCGCAGCCGATAATTTCGGAGCCGGCGCAGGCCAGGTGACTTCACCATTGTGCACCGCGGTGGCACCGCGAATCACTTCATCCTCCATGTTGATATTGATCACGCCGTCTTTCTCAGGCGTTAAGTCCGTCAACATGTGGCGTAGATTAGTAGAATACAACTGCGACGATTGAGTTGCCAAACGGCTCGGCAAGTCAGTGTACCCAATTATTTTAACGCCTTTGTGGGTAACGATTTTATCTGCTTTTGAGAGCTTACAATTACCGCCTTGCTCCGCAGCTAAATCAACAATCACACTGCCGGACTTCATGCTTTCAACCATGTCAGTCATGATCAGTTCTGGCGCTGGACGACCCGGGATCAATGCCGTGGTAACGATGATATCAATCTCTTTACATTGCTCGCGGAACATCGCCATTTCAGCGTCGATGAATTCCTTGCTCATGGTTTTGGCATAACCGCCCTCACCTGAACCGTCTTCTTCAAATTCAAGCTCTAAGAACTCGGCACCTAAGCTCTCGACCTGCTCTTTGGCCTCTAGCCGAGTATCAAATGCGCGCACAATTGCGCCCATGCTTTTGGCAGCGCCAATAGCCGCTAAACCTGCTACGCCCGCGCCAATAACCATGACTTTTGCTGGTGGTACTTTACCGGCGGCGGTCACTTGACCGGTAAAGAAACGGCCGAATTGGTTAGCGGCTTCAACAATCGCGCGATAGCCTCCAATGTTCGCCATCGAGCTCAAGGCGTCCATTTTTTGCGAGCGCGATAGGCGCGGCACACAGTCCATCGCAATCACGTTTACTTTCGCATCGGCCAGCTTTTTCATTAGCGCTTCGTTTTGTGCCGGCCAAAAGAAGCTGATTAGGGTGGTGCCGGCGGCAACGTTATCCGCCTCTTCGTCAGTAACACCCCGCACTTTCATGATTAAGTCGGTGTTGCTCCAAATTTCACCCGCCTTTACAACGTCAACCCCAGCATCGGTATAGTCCGCGTCGCTAAACTCCGCGGCTTTGCCCGCGCCCGCTTCTATGCGCAGCGTGTGACCGAGCTTTTGTATGTGTGCGGCCGATTCGGGCGTGAGCGCTACGCGCTTTTCACCTTTGTACGACTCCTTAGGAATGCTAATAATCATAATGTAAGAGCTCCAACGATTGTCCGTTGTTCTAGTTCTAGAATGTTGAGAATGGAATATTATAAAGATGGTATTTTAGCCAACCGGGACATTTTATACGAACCCGCTATCACTCGGCTATAGAATAAGACCGTTCAAAGCCAGTATGACTGGCATTATTGGTGTGAATAGCAGCGGCGCTTTACTCTATAATAGGCGAATGGAAGAGACCCTAAGCGCCGGGCTAGCGAGCTTCGGCAATATGAAATTATTTATTCTTAGCGCGAGCTGTCTGCTATTTATTGCAGCCAAACCAATCTGTAAATGGCTCAATGACGATGACGGCTTAGCTACCCGCGTCAGTATGATGCGCGTATTAAACGCCCTCATTGTGCTTGGTGTGCTGACTGACGCCTTACTGCACAACTTTGAGCTGCTGAGCAAGCTAACCCAGTCATTGATCGTTATTTACTTTGGCGTATTAGGCAGCCAGATAATTAACTTTTTCATACGTCAGCGCTTTGGCAGAGTGCGGGTCAGTAAAAACCAAAAGCAAATTTCCGATACCTACTCAAGCCGCGGCTTAAGCTTATTCGTTGCTACCGTGACAACCGTGGTAGTGATTGTTAGCTGCTTGCGCATTCTGGGCTTAAATTCATTGCTTGAAGCTGGCGGCGCTATCGGCATCATAGGCATCTGCCTAGCAATGACTCAGGCTTCTTGGGCGCCGGATATTATCAGTGGTTTAATCATTTTAAATAGCCGCCTGTGCGAAGAGGGCGACGTTATTCAGTTTAATATGGATGGTCAGCCGATTATCGCCAGCATTTTCAAAACCAAGATCTTCCATACAGAGTGCCTGGACTTAAGTAACAACCACCGACTAATGGTGCGCAACGCCAAACTGCGCGATTTTGGTTTACAAAATCTATCACGCTTCGCGTCGGCCAAAGGCCTGCGTGAGCGCCTATTATTTAACATAGGCTACGAGCATGATTTGACCGCCGTGACTAAGATGATGCAGCGCGCCTTTGCCAACTGTGACAAAGATCACGAATTTCGTGAAGCGCAATACGAGCCTGAAGTGATGGTGCATGAAACCGGAGACTACGCGGTTACATGGGCCGTTTTCTATTACATAAAAGACGTAAAACGATTACTCCGTATCAAGCAAACCGTACGCTCTTATATTCTTGATGAGTCAATTCGCTCAGGTATCTCACTGGCCACGCCATCATTACAACAAAACGAGGTTTCGTTAGGCACACACACACCGATAGAAAACTTCACACCTGAAACGTTTGATAGTAAAAAGCGTGCAAACGAAGTCGTTGCGCAACAGACTCCTGCTTCCCAGACAGCGAGCGCTGATGCGCTGAACAAGCAAACATAGAGCCTGACGCCGACACGCACTATCCTTTATAATCGCCTCCTGTCATCGCTTAATAACTCTCTGTATTGACGTACACCTCATGAGCAAACCTACTCCAAATCATTTTCTTCGCGCTATCTCAAAAAACGACATCGCGAACGGTAAGTACGATTACGTTCATACGCGCTTCCCGCCCGAGCCAAACGGCTACCTGCATCTGGGGCACGCTAAGTCTATTTGCTTGAACTTCGGCTTGGCGCAGGATCTTGAAGGCAAATGCAATTTGCGCTTTGACGATACCAACCCAGAAAAAGAAAGCGCCGAATATATGGAGTCAATTCGCGATACAGTGGCGTGGCTCGGCTTTGAGTGGGACAAGCTTTGCTACGCCTCCGACTATTACGACCGCTTGTATGACTTTGCGTTAGAGTTGATCGACAAAGGTTTGGCCTACGTCGATGATTTGAACGCGGAACAAATGCGTGAATACCGAGGCACCTTAACCGAAGTAGGTCAGGACAGCCCAAGCCGAGACCGCGCGATTGCCGAGAGCCGCGACTTGTTCGAACGCATGCGCGCTGGCGAGTTTGCCGAAGGCGCGTATACCTTGCGCGCTAAAATCGACATGTCGTCACCCAATATAGTGATGCGTGACCCGATTATCTACCGCATTCGTTATGCTCATCATTATCGCGCAGGCGATAAGTGGTGCATCTACCCGATGTATGACTTTACACATTGCATTTCAGATGCCCTTGAAGGCATCACCCACTCGTTATGCACGCTCGAGTTTCAAGACAATCGCGAGCTCTACGATTGGTTCTTAAGCAATATTACACTCGACGAAAACTTGCTGGGCGAGAAAGGCAAGCTCATGCCCAAGCAAATTGAATTTGGCCGCTCGAACCTAGAGTACACAATGGCCAGTAAGCGCAAACTAATTCAATTAGTGACCGAGGGCCACGTAAATGGCTGGGATGATCCGCGCCTAACCACCTTAGTTGGGCTGCGTCGTCGCGGCTATACCCCGCAATCTATCCGTGATTTTTGCGCAGAAATCGGCGTAACCAAGAAAGACAGCACAATTGAAATGACGGTATTGGAAAACGCGATTCGTCATGACCTAGAAGCCAGCGCCAAACGCGTGTTCGGCGTACTAAAACCGCTAAAAGTTGTGATTACCAATTACCCTGAAGGCGAGTCAGAAACGTTTAACGTAAAGAACCACCCCAAGGATGACAGCATGGGCACTCGAGAGCTGCCCTTTGGTCGCGAGGTGTATATTGACCATGATGATTTTATGCTCGAGCCCCCATCAAAATTCTTCCGCTTGGGCCCAGGCCGTGAGGTGCGTTTGCGTTACGGCTATGCGATAAGCTGTAACAAGGTTATTCAAGATAACAAAGGTAATGTCGTTGAGCTGCATTGCACTTATGACCCGCTCACCGCCAAAGGCCAAACGCCAGACGGACGCAAGATCAAGGGCATTATTCATTGGGTAAGCGCGGCCGATGCCGTGGACGCTGAGGTGCGCGTTTATGATCGCTTATTTAGCGAGCCAAACCCAGGCGCGGCCGACGATTTTATAAGCTTGATTAACACTGACTCGTTACAAACGTTTCCCGATGCGAAACTAGAGCCCAGCGTGCTGGACGCCGATGCAGATACTCGTTTCCAGTTTGAAAGAGTAGGCTATTTTTGCTTCGATTCGGTTGACCATTCAGAGCAAAAAGTGGTGATGAATCGAACGGTTAGCTTGCGCGACACGTGGGCAAAAGTAGACAAGCGTTAGGGCTGTCTCTAATTACCCGAGCCCTTGGTTCAGAAAGCGGCCAATAAGCCAAACCAAATAATCGCGCCAACCCAAGCATTGTTCAAAAACGCCTGAAAACAGGCTTGGCGTTCGCGCGCTCGTATCAACCATTGTTGATACATAAACAGACCAGCCACTAAACACACACTTAGCATAAAGGTAAGTGAAAGGTTTAATAACAAGAAGACAGCCATTAGTGCGCTGACAAACGCAGTTTGTAGAATGGCGATAATAATAATATCGAATCGCCCGAACCAGATTGCAGTCGACTTAACGCCAATCTTTATATCGTCTTCGCGATCGGACATCGCGTACTCGGTATCAAAGGCTAACACCCAGCATGTGTTCGCGATGAAGATCAGCCAAAATACGCCATCAAACGGGTGGTCACAAGCCACGTAGACCATTGGTATACCAAACGAGAAGGCCAAACCCAGCACCAATTGTGGCGCTTGGATATAGCGCTTCATAAACGGGTAGATAATGGTCAATGCGGCCGCCGGAACAGCCCAAGGCCAAACCCGCATTGGCAATACCAATAGCAACGCTATCGCAACTAAGCCAAGCAACGCAAAGAGTATCAGCGCGTTGCTAGCCGGCAAAGCACCACTGGCGAGCGGCCGGTCTTGGGTGCGGTCCACGTTGCCATCAATTTTTCGGTCAGCGTAGTCATTAATGACGCAACCAGCAGAACGCATAACCACCACGCCTAGCGCAAATACCCAAACATAGCTCGGGTCTGGGTTGCCGCTAGATGCAATCCACAATGCCCAGAGTGTTGGCCACAAAAGCAGCAGCCAGCCAACCGGTTTTTCGAAGCGCATTAGCGCTAAGTAATGCGGAAGATCATTTACGATTTTAAAGTTGCTGCTCATGTTGTTATGCGTTCACGTATTCTTCTTTACTACCAATCCATCGATCTATTAATGGGTCAATTCTGTGTGGCGTTAACTTGGCGAGTTTGGTCGCGCAATCATTGACCAACGGTAGCAAATGTTGGTCACGAATAAGGTCAGCGACTTTAAAGGTAATGCTGCCAGTTTGCCGAGTGCCTAGTAACTCACCGGCGCCTCGAATTTCCAAATCTTTTTCAGCAATTAAAAAGCCGTCATTGGTCTCGCGCAATGTTTTCAAGCGCAGTTTAGCATGTTGACTAAGCGGCACTTGATACAACAAAATGCAAAACGACTGCTCACTGCCGCGCCCCACCCTTCCACGCAGCTGGTGCAATTGCGCTAAGCCCATGCGTTCAGCGTTTTCGATAATCATCAGGCTGGCATTGGGCACATCTACGCCCACTTCAATTACCGTAGTGGCAACCAGTAAATCAATCTTACCTTCTCGAAAGTCGCTCATCACCGCTTCTTTTTCTTTCGACTTTAAGCGGCCGTGCACCAGCCCAATACGCAAGCCTGTAAGCACTTCTTTTAGCTCTTGCTCGGTGTCGGTCGCTGCTTGCGCTTCTAGCACTTCAGACTCGTCTATCAGTGGGCAAACCCAGTACACCTGACGGCCCTGTTGGCACGCGACTCGCACTCGTTGAATCACCTCGGCGCGACGTGTCTCAGCCGGAATAACCACGGTTTCAACCACCTTACGGCCAGGCGGCAATTCGTCGATGCTGGACACATCTAAATCCGCATAGAAGGTCATGGCCAAGGTGCGCGGTATTGGGGTGGCGGTCATAACCAACTGGTGTGGCACTTGGCCTTCAGGCGTTTTGCTTCGCAAGGCAAGCCGTTGCTCTACCCCAAAGCGATGTTGTTCATCAATAACCACTAAGCCAAGGTATTTGTACTCGACCGCAGCTTGAATTAAAGCGTGAGTACCGACAGCAACGAGCAGTTCGCCACTGGCTAATTTTTCCAGAGTCGCTCGCTTTTGTTTTGCGGGTGTTTTACTTGCTAGCCAACCAACCTCGATGCCCAAATCAGCAAACCATTTGCCGATAGTGGCGTAATGCTGTTCAGCGAGTAACTCAGTCGGCGCCATTAACACGGCTTGCACACGCGCGCTTACCGCTTGCAACATCGCCATCGCAGCAACAACGGTTTTACCCGACCCGACATCGCCCTGCACCAAACGCATACTCGGCATTGTACGAAACAGGTCATGCGCGACTTCGCCACTCACTCGTTGCTGTGCGCTGGTTAACGTGAAACCCAGGTTGGCTAAAAACTGTTGCTCTAGTTCATCGTCTTTCTCGAGTAACGGCGCGCGTTCGTGCTCGCGAGCAGCACGAGATTTTCGCAGACTAAAATGATGAGCAATCAGTTCTTCCATAATTAAGCGCTGATGAGCACTACTGGTGGCCTCTTGCATGCTCGCCAAATTCACATTTAGCGTTGGGCGGTGCAAAGCGTTGATCGCTTGCTGTAGGCTTGCCGATTCGTAAACACCCTGCATTTGCTCAGGCAAGCATCGAGCGTCGACCAACTCTTGCACTTGAGGAAGCGCAGCTTGCAAAGCCTGATCGGTGATTTTACGCCAGAGTGTTTGGCTTACACCCTCGGTGGTTGGGTAGACCGGGGTGAGTGTACTGTCGAGCCCGCCCGTTGGCTCAGTTGCGCTGACTCGATACTCAGGGTGAATCATCTCAAAGCCTTTAGCGCCCGGCCGCACTTCGCCAAAACACTTTACCCACAAACCGCGTTGAAAACTTTTTTCTTGGGCTCGATTAAAATAAAACATGCGAATAGTCACACTGCCTGTGCCGTCGCTAATGCGTACCAATAGACTACGACGACGGCCGAACACCACTTGCGCTAAGTCAATCTGGCCAATAACCACGGTGGATAAATTCGGCAACAGCGCGCCCATGTCAGTGACCGACGTTCGATCTTCATAACGGTGCGGCAAATGAAATAAAACATCTTGCACCGAATGCACGTGCACGCGCGCGAGCTTTAAGGCCATTTGGGGTCCAACACCGGCGAGGGCGGTAACCGGCTTGTCGATTGAAACACTCATTTGCAAACTCCTTTTGCAAGCATATTGAATTTATTTTTCGAGTTGCAAGATCGCATCAATTTCGACCTGTGCGCCTTTTGGCAAAGCCGACACTTCGACGGCAGCACGTGCAGGAAACGGCTGAGATACATGCTCACTCATAACGTCATTTAACATCGCAAAATTTGCTAAGTCAGTAACATACACAGTCAACTTCACCGCGTTTTCTAAAGCGCCGCCCGCCGCAGCGGCCACTGCGCTTAAGTTTGCAAATACTTGGTGAGCCTGGGCACTGAAGTCATCGCTCACTAACTGCATAGTATCTGGCAGCAGCGGAATTTGCCCAGAAATATAGACTGTCGTACCAACTTTAACGGCTTGTGAATACGCGCCAATAGCAGCAGGCGCCTGCACGGTATGTATGATTGTTTTACTCATGTGCTTATTCTGACACCCGAATAGGCTTTAGACAATAGCGCATAACGCTCAGCCTTTGTGTCGTGTAACCTTGCTAACCGTCGGTGAGCGATAAATGGCCTTGATGATTTTGGCTAATTGTTTGCGATTTTTTACGTCGACCAAGAAGTCCATTTGTCGCACGCTTTCGGAGCCCTCGTGCACGTCAACATGGTTAATATTCGAGCCGTTTTCAGCAATCGCAATAGCGACTTCAGCAAACGCGCCAGTAATATGATTTAGCTTCACACGCAGCTTCGCATTAAAGCTTTGATCAATGCTCTCGTCCCAATCAACCAGCAAGAAATTCTCAGGCTGTTTGCGCAAATCAGACATGTTCGGACAGTCTGCAGTGTGCACCGCCAAACCATGGCCTGCAGTAAAGCTGCCGATGATTGAATCCCCGGGCACGGGGCTACAGCATTTCGAATAGGTTACCAGCAAGCCCTCAGAGCCACGAATAACCAGCGCTTCTTGGCCGATAACTCGTCCTTCCACTTTTTCTTCGGTTAGCTGCGCAATTTGGCGTGCAACAAGATCAGGCAAGCGACGGCCAAGGCCAATGTCGACTAACAGCTGCGACCAGTTTTCTAAGCCAAACTCGTCCAACAGAGCGGCCTGAACGTTGGAGGGGATCTTACGGCGACCGAATAAACGCTGCTTAGTAGCACCGGCTAGCAAGCGCTTACCCAGACGCAAAGCGTCTTCTTCGGTTTGTTGCTTTAGGTAGTTACGAATATGGGTTCGTGCCTTAGCCGTTACCGCGTAATTCAGCCAGGCGGTCGTCGGCCATGAGCCTTTTGAGGTAATGATTTCGACGCTGTCGCCGTTATGCAAAACACTCGGGAGTGTGGCCAACGACTTATTAATTCGAGCGCCGGTACAGTGGTTGCCTACGTCTGTGTGCACCGCATACGCGAAATCCAGCGCAGTCGCGCCGCGCGGCATTTTCTTAATATCACCTTGGGGAGTGAACACATAGACTTCATCGGGGTAAAGATCAGTCTTCAAGTGTTCTAAGAACTCTACCGCGTTTTCGGTTTGATGCGCAGGGTCTAGCAAATCCAACAGCCACTGGCGCGCTAAATGGTTCGAGGTATCATGACTTTCACCATCAGATTTATACACCCAATGCGCTGCCACCCCAGCTTCGGCAATTTGGTCCATGCGCCGGGTACGAATTTGCACTTCAATATTGTCGCCTAAGGGGCCGAATACCACGGTGTGCAAGCTCTGATAACCGTTGGCTTTAGGAATGGCAATATAATCAGCAAACCGACCCGGAATGGGTTTGTACGCGTTGTGAACAATGCCCAACACGCGGTAGCACTCATCGACACTTTGCACGATGATGCGAAACCCGTAGATATCAAATAGTTCGTCAAACGTGCGTTGCTTCTTCTTCATCTTTTTATAGATGCTAAACACACTTTTTTGTCGGCCTTTAACCTTAAAGTCTTCTAGGCCCGCCCCGTTTAAGGTCAAGCTCACCGACTCTTTCAATTTTTCCACCACCAGCTTGCGGTTGCCTTGGCGTTGCTCAATCGCCTTGCTAAGTGCTGAATGGCGTTTAGGGTAGAGATATAAAAAACACAGGTCTTGCAACTCTCGCGCCCAATGATACAAGCCAAGGCGCTCGGCGATGGGCGCGTAGACCTCCAGCGTTTGTTTAGAAATACGTTTTTGTTTTTCGGCACGCATAATGTCCAGCGTGCGCATGTTGTGGAGGCGATCAGCCAGCTTAATGATCATGACCCTCACGTCGCGCGACATGGCCATAATCATTTTGCGAAAATTTTCGGCTTCAGCCTGCTCCTTGCTGTCAAATCGAATTTGACCGATCTTACTTACGCCATCGACTAGCAGCGCGATGTCAGCCCCAAACTTCTCAGTCACTTCTTCTTTGGTCGCTGGAGTATCTTCTATTACGTCGTGCAACAAAGACGCAATTAAGGTACGCGAATCCATTTGCAACTCCGCCAACGTGGCGGCTACTTCAATAGGGTGGTGTATATATTGCTCGCCAGATTTGCGAGTTTGGCCACGATGGTTCTTCTCAGCAAAAACAAATGCTTGGTAAACCTCGTCAATCGCATCCTGCGACAAATAATTCGCCAGCCGGCCTTTGCAAACCGCGCGAATTGCTTTCTCAGGCGACGACCTAAAAAACCGTCGCATTGTTGGTGTGCTCGCGCTCACCTGTCTTCAACCCCGTGGCATATGCCGCTCTGCTCGGCGAAACTCATAAAGGGGTGAGCGCTAGCTTCTTAGTTAAGCGCTCACACTCGCGCACCGAGCAATAGATTTTACTCAGCGTTGCCCGCTAACTCAGCTTGCAGCGCCGCTGTCAGTGCATCTAGTTCATTCGACTCGGCCGGTGCTTCTTCGCCTTCTGCGCCCGCTTCAATAAACTCTAGTACTTCTTCTTCGATAGTGTCATCAAGAATTTCACGCGTGACCAAGCCTTCAGCAATTTCGCGCAATGCGACAACGGTTGGCTTGTCATTCTCTTCTTCGATAAACGCTTGAGCGCCAAGCGACAATTGACGTGCACGCTTAGTCGCTACCAAAACTAATTGGAAACGATTATCAACATTGGTTAAGCAGTCTTCGACTGTTACTCGAGCCATTGCTTACTCCTAAAAATAGTTAAAATATAAAGTGTCGTGATTGGGCTTATCGCCCTGAGCCGCCTTGTAATAAAACAGCCAAATCCACGCTAAGGGGGCGCAGTCTATCACTTTCACCGTTAAGTATCAGCGTTAAATCATGCAAAGCCGCATTAAAATCATCGTTCAAAACAATGAAATCAGCCTCTTCACAATGACACATTTCATCAAAAGCCTGCTGCATTCGGCTTTCGATCACCGAATCTGAGTCACTGCCGCGGCTGCGTAAGCGCCGCTCGAGCTCTTCCACCGACGGCGGCAAAATCGATATGCTCACCGCATCGGGCATTTGCTCGCGCACAAGACGCGCGCCCTGCCAATCAATATCAAGCAACACATGCGTGCCGTCACTCAACATTTTCTCAACAGCAACCCGCGAAGTCGCATAATAGTTACCGTACACTTGTGCATGTTCTAAGAACACACCCTGCTCCGCCATCGCTAAAAATTCAGGTTCAGAAACAAAGAAATAATCTTTGCCATCAACTTCACCCGCACGACGCTGACGCGTGGTGTGCGAAATAGACATCTCAGCGTTCGCAACGCTCTGAATCAACGCCCGTGCAAGACTGGTTTTGCCCGCACCAGAAGGCGCGGAAATAATAAAGAGTTTGCCAGTCACTGAATTGGAAGCGTGTGCGAAGTAAAAATTACGGGGCCTTTATTCTACTCGAAAGCAGCACGTCGAATAAAGGCCGAGTCGCAGTTTTAAAATTGGAATCGAATACCTGCTTCGATGCGTCGGCCTGGCGCGGGGGCGACGTCTTTTACGAAGGACACGTGTTCACGTTGCTCTTTGTCGGCTAGGTTACGGCCGGTTAAGAATACGTTTAGTTTGTTGTCACCAATTTCGATGCGTCGAGTTATGCGCAGTGTGACGTCTGAAAATGAGTCTGTGGCAAATTCGAAGTCGGCGATGTCTGACTGTTGTGAAACGTGGCTTAGGTCGAGTTTTAGGCGCCATTGCTCGTTGTCCCACGAAAAGCTCAGACCTTGCCGATCAGCAGGAATGCGTGGCAAGTTGGCGCCGCTGTCGAGCTCAGCGCTGACGAAATCAAACATCGCTGTTAGGTCAAAATCACCCCCGAGCAGCTCTGCTAAATGAAAGCCAAGCTCGATGTCTGCGCCAGTAAATTCAGCACCTTGCTGGCGATATTCCAATACCGGCAAGCCGTCTTCGATAGTCCCGGTGCCAATCTGAAAAATGAAGTCATCGAAATCAGTTTGGTAGGCGGTAACCTGCGCGTCGAAAAAATCTGACTGATAGTTAAGCGTGAACGTAAGCCCTAACGCCGACTCTTTACCTAGTTGCGGATCGCCGATTTCAAAAGTTTGCGTTGCGAGGTGTGGGCCGTCAGAGTAAAGCTCTTCGACCGCCGGGGCTCGCTGGGTGTAATCAAGCAAGGCTGACAGGGTTAACGATTCTGACATTGGCGCGATAACACCAACCGAGGCGCTGCCGGTTGAAAAACTCAACTCGGGCAAACTGTTTAACGACGGGTTATGTTCAGTGTTTTCGACGCGTGCTCCGAGTTCCAGCGAGAAATTCTGAAGTTCACGTTGACCTACCCAAAATAGGCCTGTCGATTCGGTGTCTACCGGTGGCACAAAGGCTTCTTCACCCAGCGCACTGAAGTCTCGTTCACCGAGTTGCAAGCCAAAGGCGCCTTCAAAACCGGCAATCGGTAAGTGAGTGAATTCTATGCGGCCTTCCCAAGCTTGGTTGTCGAAGCTTGTGCCTATCTCACCGTTACCTTCGATTTCGTCATGCTGATAGTCGTTTATGCCAAGCCGAAGATTAATTTTTTCAAAGCCTGCAAACGGGTTATTAAGCTGCGCTTCTAAATCAACCCGGGTTTGTTTGAGGTCGATACGACCAACGCCTTCTTCCTCTTCGCCCTCGCCCTCTTCTTCACCTTCTTCGCCCTCGCCTTCTTCATGTGCACCGACCAGACCGTAGTCCGCATCTAAGGTGCTCACTGACAAGCCAACAAAGCCGGCATCGCCTATCCAACTAGCGCCGATCGCACCGCCACTGGTGTCGTAACGGCTGCCCTCTAGCACTGACGCAGACTCTTCTTCGCCCTCGTCATGCTCCCCTGACAGCTCTTCAAAAGCACGCAAGGCTGACGATTCTAGTTCGCCTGCAATCTCGTAGTCATCGGCTTGTTTATCAAACGCATCAATATGCCATGCAACAGAATCACTCGCCCGGCCATCCAAACGCACCACGGCCGTGCGGCTGTCTGCATTGTCGGCGGCCCGTAGCTCAGCCCGGCCAGAAAGCGCGTCTTTAGGCAGTTCGGTTGGAATACGACCCGTTTCGACGTCTACTACCCCGCCAATTGCACCTGAGCCATAAAGCAAGGTACTAGCACCTTTGAGTATGCTTATTTGATTGGCAATAAAGGGTTCTACTGTGACGGCGTGGTCAGTACTTGTTACCGAAACATCCAGGCTGTCGATTCGATCTTCGGTGGTTTTGATACGTGCGCCGCCTAAACCATGAATAACGGGGCGGCCCACTGAGCCACCGAAACTGGCCGAACGCACACCGGCGGCGTTGGCGACTGTTTCACCAAGCGAGCTTTGCAAGGATTCAGCAAGCTCACGACCTGCAAGCACTTTAGTCGCTTGGGCCAGACCTTTATCGGACAATAAGTGTGCACTGACGACGACTTCTTCAAGCTGTTCTTCAGCAATAACGGGGTTGGTGCTTAGGCCTAGGCAAGCACCACATAAATAGATAATTTTTTTCACTTCAAACCTTATGACAGCGTCATGTTTTCTAAATTTTACATCTGGAAAGGACCGGAAACGGCAGGCATCTTACTGATTAGTAAGACACGGCAAAACTATAAAGTGAAAATAGGGGGTGCGCGCGCAGAGCGTGATGGTGGGTAAAATTCGACCAGCGAGCTGACAGCATCAGCGACTCTAACTGGCGCGAAGTGAAAATTTAGTACCAGCGCGGTCTTGCTCGTTAGCGCCTTGCTGTGATCAGCGTTTGCGTACGCTTCACAAATTTCAGTCGCGTCGTGGCTCGGGTGCTCGAGATTGTGCTGCGCCACGGCTATTTGCGCCCAAAGCATAATAGCTATTAGGGCGAAATGACGGATGTGTAGGTAGGTACGCATGCGCGCAATATAAATGTTATACAATAACATTTCAAGTGAGTTTGTGGTTTTACGCGCAGGGCATCATGCCCGAGCTTAGTATGGTCGCCCGGCCTTAAGGAGGCCCGGGGAAAAGGCCGCGGCCTTTCCACAATCCTGGGCCGAAAAGCGCTCCTTAACTGTGCGCATCTCTTTTGTCCTGATTGAAACTGTCGTGAACTTTTTACGGCCCCTCACGCTAGCGCTTGTCTCGGACTAATGGCTTATCTCAGGCTAACGGCTTATCTCGGGCTAATGGCTTATGGTAACGCTCATCTCAGGGTCTCGATTAACCAGTGAGGCTCCGCCAGACTTAGATAAATCAAGCACGTCGAGAGTCAAACCCTCGTTTTCGGCAATTTCAAAGAATTCATCCAGTAGGTTGTTCAGCAACGAGGTCAACCGTGGATCATTCGCCATTTGAGCCTCCCTCACTAAGTTCATTGTCAGGTCAGGGTCTCTGAGAGACAGCACGCGACCATTAACCTGCTTTAGCTGTCGGGCAAAACGCGACATAAGCACTAATGAACGATTAGAAAGTTTGTTAACCGGGACTTTACTGACCCATTCGTAATTTTCCATTCTGATTTATCCCCAAGCAACGCCACGCGTAAATAAGATAGACGTATTATAAGCATCCGCAGAGCACCCTAAGCTATACGTAATACGGACTAGCAGAGATCTTACCCATCTCGCTAACGCCTAGAGTTAATTTACTGTATTAGATCAGCAAATAAAAGGTCAAATTTAGCGATCTACGGGGTCGTTTTAAGTTTTTAGCTGGGCTAATATATTGGGTGTGTGAGGGGGGCTAGATTTATACAACACGATCACCCCTCGTTAGAGCACCGATATTCGTCATCTATACTTGTAATAATTCTAGAAGGTTCAGTAGTTTACAGAAGCTTCTAGCAATTTAGACACAGGCTCAATGCGTGGTTACCCCGCCTTAGCATTGAGTTTTATTAGTGACGTGACTTAATACTTTTCACCCAGAGTAACTTGTCCTTTTGCGTAATTCGCAAAACTAATATTGGCGCTAAATAGATATGGCCCCTCTCGCATACCCTCAAAAAAACCGGGAAACGCACCCTTC
>CALIVT010000038.1 GCA_938048185.1 uncultured Arenicella sp. | reverse complement strand
ACTTATGCAGGGCCGATGTTGAAAGAGGGTTTGTTGGAAGTAAGAGGGAATTTCACTCAAATGAGTAGTCACGATGAAGGGTCTTCGTCAGACGCGACACTCCCCGCGTGGAATTTCAATGCCACCGATAACCACAAAGTGTTGCTGTCGGGGGTTGAGAAGCAATTTGTAAGTTTTGCTGACCCCGGAACTCAAACAACAAGCTCCGCACCAAACTCTCATTTTAATATTCTAGAAATTACGAATTCTAGCAATGATGGGGTTGAGTTTACAACTGCTACTCATGTCTCTAAACTATTTGAGCATAATCGATCTGAGTTTTCGCTGCTGAACGGTGGCCAATTTGTGGATTATGATCAAGATACTCACCTAGATCACTTAGATTCATACCCCACAGACCCAACTAAATGGGTCTTCGATTGGGATGAAGATGGTATTCCAGACGACTTAGATCCGGATGATGATAACGATGATGTCCTTGATGAGAATGACGCGTTTCCTCGTGACCCTAATGAATGGGCTGACAATGATGCTGATGGAGTTGGAGACAATGCAGACCTAGATGACGACGATGATGAGGTTGTCGATACTGTGGACAATTGCCCGTTGATCAAAAATACAGATCAGATGGATACAGATGGCGATCTGTTCGGTGATAATTGTGATAATGACCAGGATAACGATGGGGTTTTAAATGGCGGAGATGATGATCCTTTAGATCCCTTTCTGTGTGAAGATTCTGATTTTGATTCATGTAATGACTGCGCTATCGGCAATGATGGTTTCGGAGGGCTACCAGATAATGACCCACTCAACGACGGGCTTGATACAGATTCAAATGGGCAGTGCAATATTGGAGACCTTGACGACGATAATGATGGAGTTCTTGACGAGTTTGATAACTGTCCGCTAATTCCAAATGCTGACCAGGCGGATGAAGATAGATTTCAAGATGGAGAAGGTGGCGGTGATGTCTGTGAGATCCAGGACAGCGAACTTTGCATTCCGATCAAGGCGAAGAACAATGCGGTTACGCTAATTTGTCTGTGACCCTTACAGTTTGATTGGTGACATAACTGGTGACAGGTAGCCAAGTTTGGGAAGCAATACTGACATTAAGTCCCTGTAAATAAAAAATATAATAATTTTTATCAATAAGCAGGTTCAGAATATTGAATGATTTTTCAGGCTGTTTCTGAAGGTTTCAGGTTTATTGTAACCTGTTGAAATAATTAAGTTAAAGGGGTGGTGGGCATTTGGTTTCTTGGCTTTATTTGTGCTTATAGCGGTTGGAGTATTGGGCGTACTTCTATGGAAGCCGCCTAGTGAAATTTTCGTCAGTTTTTTCGAAAAAGATAAAAGCGCAGCTATCAGGTGGTCGATAATTTTTATTACCTTAATTTCCTTTATGGCGTATTGTGTTCGAGCAAGTGCAAAAGTTATGTTTAGTTCGTTTCATCTATCACGAGATTGTCAGGATAGGCATACGTTAACCTACTTTTACTTAGCGCGGTCGAAAGATAAGGAGATCCCACAGGAAGAACGGACTTTGATAATGTAATCATTATTTAGCCGTGCTGATACTGGGTTACTAAAAGACGATGGCTCGCCTACAATGCCGAATGATTTTGCTGGAAAGCTAATTGGAAAGTAACTTGAGATATGGTTTTAGATGTCGTCTTTTGTACGATATAACTTTTACTAGCATCGAACATTTTTAATGTGAGAGTTAGCGAATTTCAGTTGTTTAGTTTGTAAATAGCGACACTTTGACTACAATGTAGTCATTGAATTAGTTTTTAATCAAATGAGTATGTGAATAACAATGGCATCTACCCCTTTTTCTATTCGAATTGAAGACGAGGTTCGAGATAAGCTTGAGCAAATATGCACTCTGACTGAGCGTTCAAAAGCCTATATCACCAGTAAGGCAATAGAGGAATACGTTGAGCGTAATGGCTGGAAAGTTGAAGCATTGAAGCAAGCAAAAAAAGAAGCTGCGAAGGGCGAGTTTATTTCGCATCAGGCAATGGGTGACTGGATAGACTCGCTTGGCTCTGAAAATGAACTGCCTTCGCCTGAAGCTGATATTTTTAAGAACCCCGTATGAAAAATATAGTTTGGCTGAAATCCGCCAAGCTGGATTTAATCGAGATCAACGCATACTACTCTAAAAAAGCGTCGCCTAAAGTAGCCGCTAATTTATTAAAGCGTATCCATTCTTCAGCTCTGCATTTAGCCGAGCAGCCTTACATGGGCGTTCAAACAATGGATGATGATATTTTGGAATGGCATATTCCAGATTTGCCTTACACCTTGCCCTATATGATCAATGGCGATGACATAGAAATTCTACGAGTCGTTCACCAATCTCAAAATAAGCCGAGCAAGTGGGAAGGATAGATTTACCAATTAACCAAAACGCTAATGAATGGTTAGGAATGGTTAGTGGGACAGCCAACTTAGCAATCAGTCACTCATAAAACCTGTGGTAATTCTCAGCTTTATTAAAGGCTTGGTGATTATTAATACAAAAATAGTAGAAGAATTACCTCATAAAAAACTCAGGTTTCCCACAGGTGTTTTGTTGGCTAGTTTGCTAAGTTTTCTTAACCAAAACTAACCATAAAACGGGAACACACGATGCGCTTTATAATTATTTGTCTATCTATTCTCCTTACCCCGGTGGCGGCGAATGCTCAGCTGGAAATTTTCAAAGACTTCGAGCTCAGCAAAGAGCTTTACTCACTAACGACGATAAAAGTCGACGCAAATATGGGCGCAGTCTATCTTGAGGGTTTGGCCGACACGTGGGTGCCGAGCACCGAAATACAGAAGAAGTTGGGGCACCTGGAAGACTACTGGATTTACAACAGCGTTACGCCGGCCAGCGGCGATTTTAATATTTTGTTAGTGGTAAAGTTTGCTCAGACTTCAGATATAGAGCCGAATAAAGCACGTTATCAAGCTTTTATGAAAGAGTTTACTAAGTCGCGCGCCGATAAGGCGGATGAGAAAGCGCGTAAAGAGTATCCGGGTATTCGGACCATTACTGGGGAATACATGCTTCGAGAAGTAACACTTAAGTAATGCATGTGAGGTGTAAATGCGCATGTCGTTCAAGACGGCGGCACTGCAAAATTTGACATGTGGGTGGTCGGGAATAGGTGCTCTGCCTCTAGTAGACACCTGTTTTCCGTACCCACGTTTTCTTACCGTCTAGGCCTCTTGGTGCATGCGACCGATCGGTCAACTATTCGGCGACCGGCTTTCGCCTCGCTAAGCGATTACAGAAAAAGAATGTTTAGTCAGATTCGCGGTTTGCAGTGGCACTAATTGTGTCGGCCAACCGTATTCTTGCCAGGCATTAATAAAACCCATTCGTTCGGCAAATTGATGGAAATTTTTGTGAGCTCTTATGTTGACGGATTCCTGCGTTGGCTCCCAGATACGAGCGACCGTATAACCAATATAAGGGTTTGGTTTCTCGAGAACGCTGCGCATAAAATCGCCTGGCCTGTTTAGGAAGAGAAACCCAATCACGGATGCAGCAGTGGGTTGTGCACTAGGATTTCTTAAGCGAGACCTAAGTGTCATGCCAACCAGTTTCTTGGCGATAAAACCACGCCGTAAATAGGCATTGAGAACCAGGTTTCTTACCAATGGTGACTTTAATTCGGCGTGCTCAATCGGTCCCAAGCCGTCAAAGTTTTCTTTCATGAATTTAACCGCCTCGTCGCTGTTGCCGCTGCAAGCCATACGATGAGAAACGCCAAAGGCGGCGGCACCAAAACCTAGATTGAACGAACGTTTAAAACAGGCCTCAGCTTTTCTAAAATTCCCCTCAGCGAGCAACAGCCCGCCATAGGTGGTGTGCCAAATTCCACATAGAGGGTCTTGTGCAATGACACGTTCCAGGTACGGCTTTGCTTTCTTATGCAAACCAATTGCCATTAAACCTAAGCCCATACCCGCAAGCGTTTCGATATTGTTGGGGTCTCGTTCTAGGGCGCGCTTGTGCATACGCAAGGCCTGGTCAAATTTTCCGTCGTAGGCGAAAAGCATGGCTTGAACCAGCAGCGCTATGCTCGATTTAGGATCAATAGTCAGCGCTTTGTCAATGGCCTGGCGGCTGAGCTGTATGTGTTCGGCCCAAGCACGTGTTCTTGAAAATTCAGGTAAAACAAAATGCGCTAAGCCTAGCCAAGCCCACGCTAGGGCGTAATCCGGGTCGTGTTCGGTTGCTTTGGTCAGAAACTTAATGCCAGTGGGAATGGTTGTTTGCCCATTGAGACGATGTACCAATTGCCGACCACGCAAGAAGAACTCATAGGCGCTGGCGTTTTTCGTAAACGCTTTTTGTGAGCGCTCGCTCCCAGTTAAGTCAAAGACGCCATACAACTCATTTACAATTGCGTAGGCAATCCGGTCTTGCAGATCAAACACGTCTACTACGTGGCCTTCGTAGGTTTTTGAAAATAAATGAAAGCCGTCGCTTGCTTGGATTAGCTGTGCAGTGACTCGCAGCCTGTCTCCAAACTTGCGCAAAGAACCTTCAAGTATGTAAGTAACGTCTAACTCTTTGGCTATTTGAGTAATGTTTTCCTCCCGAGCTTTAAAGGAAAACGATGACGTACGGCCGGTTACTTTAAGCTCGGATACTTGAGCAAGCACATTAATAATTTCTTCCGCCACACCGTCAGCCAAAAACTCTTGATTCTGCTCCGCACTCATATCCACAAACGGTAAAACTGCTATGGACAGCTCTCTGTTGTCGTTAGTGGTTAAATCTGCGAGTGGCTGCGATTTATCTGCGCGTGATGGTTCTTTGACCTGGGCGATTAACCGATAACCTCGTTTAGGAATGGTCTCGATATGGTTACAGTCGCCTTTTGTGTCGCCACAAGCCTTACGCAGCAACGATATCGCGCGTGACAAGCGTTCATCTGTGCCACAAGAATGGCCCCATACTCGGTCGATTAAACTGGCGCGTTCGACGACGTCGCCAGCATTTTCTACCAGCGCCTGAAGCACATCCATAACCTTAGGCTCAATCGAAAATGAGCCACGGGTAGAGCCGATCGACGAGCTTGCAAAATCAACCTCGACTTGGCCGACGGTAATACAGTCTAATCTCTGCCTCAAATTTTTTCCCTGATACGTATTTAAGTGGATAAATGTATCAGATTTTACATTTGTTCACAGTTCTTTGCGTTCGGGGAGGAGGTCAATTTGAAGACTCTAGGGTGATTTAGAAGCTTGGAGTTGATAAACCTGTTGCAGCAATTAATCCACAATAAGAAAAATTTTAATTGGTTGGTAAGTAGTGGCGCGAATTAGTGAAAATACGCTAAGCTAAAATAAGGCTGGATTTAACCGTAATTTGAAAGTGGACGCATCATGACAGCAAGAGTTAGACAGATAGGTGACCCTATTCTTCGCGACGTGTCGGTGCTGATTGACGTTAGTGAAATCCCCAGTAAAAAAATTCAAGCTTTAATTGAGCGTATGCAAAGTATTCTCGATGGCATTCAGGCGATATCTAATCAGAACGGCAATGCCTTGTCTGCGCCGCAAGTTGGGTGTTTGGTGCGTTTGATTGTGTTGCGTATTGACGGCGTTTTCTATCCGATGATTAACCCGACATTCGAGCCAGTGTCCGATAAGAAATTTGATTTCGAAGAAGAGTGCTTTAGCCTCTATGATCAGCGCGCGACTGTCTCGCGATACCATGAGATCGATCTCACTTATTTAGACGAAAACACCGTGACAAAACGCATGCGTTTGCAGGGCGAGGAGTCGGGGTTGGTGCAGCACGAAATCGATCACTTAGATGGGGTTCTGTTCATCGATCATGTGCAGCGGGATAAGTTGCAAACGATTGATCTAGTATTGGGCGATAATCCCGTTCGTTTAGCGCAAGTCAAAACCATGATGGCGTATATGGCTGAAGACATCTAAGGCTTGTCTTTGAACGCCTTTAAAACTTCTCGCGTTAAGTCCCAACGGTTGAAGCCTTGTTTGCCATAGTCCAGCCCTCTGCGCACAATTACCACGTCATGAGACGGTACAACGATAACGTACTGCCCACGATTACCTGCAGTAGCATAGGCGTCTTTGGGTACGTCGGTTCGAGCGTCGGGTACTAGCCACCATTGCCCGCCATAGTCGTAGCCGCGTGCTTTGCTTGCCGGTGCGGGTGTGCGTACGAACTCTATCCATTTCTCTGAGATCAGGCGTTTGCCATTCCATACGCCGTTTTGCAGATACAGCAAGCCAAAGCGCGCTAGGTCTCTGGCGTTGGTATAGACTTGGCTGCTTAGAATGAAATCACCAAAGCGGTCGGTGCTCAGCAACGTGCTGTGCATGCCGAGTGGTCTGAGTAAGGCGCTGTGCGGAAACTGTTGGTATGACTCATCGTCTTTGAAGATAGACTTCATCGCTTGCACTGCCAGTAGCGTGTCGTAGTTTTCGTAATCCCAAACCGTTCCCGGAGTGCGAATCAGTCCACGTTTGCGCGCGCCGGTACTTGAGCTAGCGCCCGCCCAATAAGATAAGCCTGAACCTGTGACGTACTCTTTTCCAAAGCTGTCGACTGGGTATAGGCCACTCGACATATTCAATAGGTGACGCAACGTAATTGTGTCGCGTGGGTCACTCTCGTGGGCCGGAACTGACGGCAGCCAATCAATATTGAGTGGCGCATCAAGTTCGAGTTTGCCCTGCTCAACTAACATACCGATTAACGTAACAGCGATACTTTTCGCAGTCGACCAGGTGCGGGTGCGAGTGTCTTTATCAACGCCGTTGGCGTAGCGCTCGTGAATGATTTTGCCGCGATGCACTACCAAGAGGCTTAAGGTATCTTGCTCGGGCGTGTCCCGTTTAAACGCCCAATCGGATGCGGCGTTTAAAGCACTTGGGTCAATTTCGTTCGAGGGCGAGGTGGCCTCTAGTAAATCGCCTTGCGGCCATGCAGTTGCAGCGGGTGGGTATTTGGGCGGCGCACGCTTAATACTTGGCAAACCGGCTATGTCGTCTACCGTTTGATTCGGCGCCAGCACCACGCATCCTACGCCTTCACGAAATACAGCGCTTATTTTTTCGCCGTTAACATGCTCTTGTTCGTCGGGGTCAAATTTGCCCTCGTTATTTTTATTGCGATAGGCATCACCGCCCACCGACACCATCTTACGCTTAGTGTCTACTTGGTAGTTCCCGCCACGCGCATTGCCAATGGGCTCTTTCAAGAAGGCGAGTTCTTGTTTAAATATCTGCGCTAGCGTTCTATTTGACGTGAATAAACCATTGCAAGTGAGCACTGCTTGCACGCCGTTGCGGATGGTTCCTCGGCTACCTGAAAAATAGTCAAAATCGTCAACTTGTTCCGCAACCGAGGGCTGGCTTAGTAGCACTAAGCCAAGCACTAGCGAGGTTGTGAGTGTGCCGCGAACCGTCTGCATTATTTTGTACTGGTTAGCGCTTGCTCAGGCTCACTGTAGCTTATGCGATAAATACAATCCGCTTGGTCGTCAGAAACCAAAATTGAACCGTCAGGTAATTGTAATATATCCACTGGTCGCCCCCAGTTTTCTTCGCCGATTAACCAGCCATCTGCAAATATTTCTGCCGCTTGCGGTTCGCCATTAACGAGGCGCACTAGGCTCAGATAATAACCATCGGGAACTGAGCGGTTCCACGACCCGTGGTGAGGAATTAATATCTGGTTTTTATACTCCGAGGGAAACATATCGCCGGTATAGAACTTCATGCCCAGGGGCGCAGTATGCGGGGCTAGTTCAAGTGCAGCCGGGGTAAATTCGATGTCCGGTGCTTTGAATTCGTTGTCGCGCAAGCCATTTTTCCCATACTCGTAAGGGTATCCAAAGTGTTGATTCGGCGCGGTTACGCGGTTGAGCTCTTCAGGGGGTAAGTTGTCACCCCACAAATCGCGACCATTGTCGGTAAACCAAAGTTCGCCGGTTTGCGGATGCCAGTCATACCCCACAGTGTTGCGAATGCCACGAGCAACAGTCTGTTTATCACTGCCATCGGCTTCGATGCTGGTAATCACCGCGTACTCGTCGCTTGACTCGCAAATATTGCACGGGGCGCCGACCGGTAGATAAAGTCGGCCGTCAGGGCCAAACTTCATGTACTTCCAACCGTGGTGGGTCTCCGATGGGTAGCTGTCGTTAATCACCACGGGTTCGGGCAGCTTAGTCAGGTCGCCATCAACCCCGTCAAAGCGCAGCACTCTATTCGGTTCGCCGACATATAAGCTGCCGTTGCGGTAAGCGACACCGTTTGGCATAAATAGGTCTTTTGCGACTATGACAACGTCGTCAGCGGTCGCGTCGCCGTCGGCATTGATCACTGCATACACATCACCTTTACTTTCTGGGTCACCATAGACTCCGCGTGTGCCAACGAATACGGTGCCGTCATTACCCAGTGTCATTGACCTGGCGCCCGCCACATCGCGAGCGTAAAGCGCAATACTAAAGCCGGCAGGTAAGTTTATTCTATCGAGGTAATCTGCCGGGTCTGCGTCTAGTATCGGTTTACGCACCGCTATCACGGCAGCGGCCGGCTCACTGAGTTTGGTCGTCTGGCTGCAGGCACCAATAGCTAAAATTAATAGGCTGCTTAGAACAATTTTAAATAAACGCATAATACCGATGGCTTTCATTTTTGATATGAAGTTGGACATTTGGGTATCTTGCCACAAACTGAGTATTTAGCGCTGAACTTTCTGTACTTTCCGTTAGTTTGTGCGGTTTATCGTTGTTGTTTAGCCGGTGTGTTAGCTGATACGTCGATATCGTGAAAGCACACCAACCTGGACGGCGCGCTCATAATAGGCAGATGATAACGCGTAAGATTGCTCATATTGCCACTCCTGCGAACCGGTGATAGTCGTTCTCGCCCGGTGTACGACACTCTGTTCGTTCACCGAATATTCGCAATCTGTTTCGTGCAAAAGGGCGATAACAGGCGTTACGAATTTCAGTGGGTATGATTCTAAGCAGGTTAAAATACCGCCACAAACCGTTTAGGTCTTTGGCAATCTCTAGTGCGGCGTTGGTCCAAAGGTACGGCTCACCATTTTTGACCAGCAAAAAGGTATCAATACCGACAGTTTTCACCCCGTGCGTAGCGATTAAGTTCTGCGCATAGTCCGATTGCATTGGCGTAAAGAGATAGCGTGCGTTCGGGTCACGTTTGATGATGAAGTCTACCGCCGCATTGCAAAAGTTGCAGACACCATCGAAGACCACGATATGTTGCTCTTGATTGATCATTTTTCTGTCCCCTATAGTTTGGTGTTTACAGCGGTGTCTTGGTTGCGAGCCAGCCAGACCTTTGCGTCAGATTCTGCTCGATTTTTCTTAAGTTGTACGCTGCGAAAAGCGTGAATGACGAACATATTAAGAAAGTGCATCACGCCTAAAATAAACATGACGGTGCCCACGTTGGTGCTTAAATAGATCAATAAATCGTCAATGTTTGCGGCTTTGCCAAAGCCTTGTATTCGCAGTAACACAAAGCCTAAATTTAACAGGTAGAAACCCACCACTAGCATGTGGTTAACTGATTTGGCGAGTGCCTCGTTACCGTTGAAACCGTCGACTAAGTAAATTTCGCCATTCTTGCTCAAAGTGCGTGATACGAAGACGGTGATGGCGACGCTGATTAAAATATAGAGTGCGTAAGCGCTGGTGGTGTACATGATTTAAACCTCATAGTGTGTGTTGATGAGGCTAATTTAGCGAATGCTGGGTACGTGTGCTTCCTAGAACATAATCGGTGAATAAGTAAATTAAAATTGCTTTTAATTCAATTGCTTATGTGACTCTTGTTTTATAAATCAGGAGTTTTCCTTACGAAATTGACCGGGCGATAGCCCGGTAATCTCTTTGAATGCGGTGTAGAAATTTGACTGTGACTTGAAACCGGTTTCCATGCTGATTGCAAGCACTGACGTATTGGGTTCGTTGACTAATAAGCGTTTAGCTTCATTAACCCGTTGCTCGCGAATGTAACGCGGGAAGCCATGACCGAAGTGACTATTGATCAGCTCAGATAATTGATGCGAACTCAGTGCCAAGGAGTCGGCTAAATTGCTGAGGCTTAAGTCTTCGTTTTGAAAATGTTTGTCGACCGTCATTAGCTGCCCGAGCTGTAGCAACTTAGCATTCGTGTCGACACCGTTGAGCTTTGACTTGGCGTAAGCCAGTTCGGTAATTAGTAATAGGTCACTCAGTAGTTCCGGAAAGAATAATAAGGCCGCGACGATAAGCAATATCGCAATAGAAATAGCGTTGCCATAGGCGGTGTAAAAAATATGTGGGTCTAAGCTAGGCAACGCTAAGCCTAGCATGAGCGCGCCTAGTGCCATTACCGCGAACATTCCGAAAAAAAACAGTTCAAAGCGGAATCGTTTGCCCTGGCCGCGCATCTTTAACACAACTCGCGCAAACCAAAATGTGTACGCGGTGCCGAACATAAACGCCAGAGGCGGTAGCGCAGACACCGGCACAAACGCTGCCAAGAGAATCGGCGCTGCGTGCAGCGTATCAGCGGCGTGATAGTTTACGTGACTAAACAAGGTTACCCGGCTGAAGAAATAGAATGCCGGTGGGATCAGGGTCAATACCAACCCATAACCTCGGTAATTTAACAGTGCTGTCTGTTCGCTAAAGTAGGCGTAGTGAGCAAGTTGAATTACTGCCAGCCCTAGCAGCAATGCGGTGCAGGCAACTTTACCGCCGACGCTTTTGCGCATGTCCGGTAAAAAGAATAGGTAGGCACTCAGCAGTATGAGGCAGGCGAAAACGCTGAAGCCAGCCAAAAGGCCGCTTAAATGGTTAGTCAGTTCAAAAGTCGACATGTTTATAGCGGGTGTTTTGTATTGTTTTGCTCACGCTGTATGCAAATATACGTTGCTTAAACGTTTGAGTCTAAGGCCGTGTTAAAATATTGAACCGCTTGATCACATTATTGGCAAAACATGAACCCCAGAGCAATCGCGTCTATTGTTGGAATATTGAGCAGTGCTGTCAGCGTGCGTTACGGTTTGGCTGGCTCCAAATCGGTATCAAACATCGGCGCCAACGAGCACGCGGTATTATTTACCAGCAATAGCTGGATCGATTCTCAGAGCGGCACGTGTTACATACCGATTAACGGCTGGGTTTATAAACGCTCGGAGCGACGAATCGTGCGTGCGCTATTCGGTGAGTTATTGCAGCGTAAGTATGGGTTGTCGCGCAGTGCCGAAACTGAAGAGAACTTCAAACATCGCACCAGCTTGCTGACGGCGGACGAGGAACAGGGCAAGCGTATTGTTATCAAATTGCTGGGTAAGCGTTACGCGATCGAGAACAGCGCGTCCAATGGTCATTTCGCCACCACCATCGAGGTCGATGCGGCGAGTGTTCAGCAGTTTGCTGGGCAAAGCATTCCCTTTGAGTTAGTGCTTAGGCCCAGCGATTCTCGCCGCTTTAAAGGACAAAGCCTTCTCATTGGTGAGCAAGGTGTTTCAGTTATCAGTGATATCGACGATACGGTAAAGCTCAGCTACGTCACCGATCATAAAAAGCTATTTGAAAGTAGCTTCTTTAATGATTTTTTGCCGGTTGAGGGAATGTCAGACTTGTACCGCAAATGGGAGCAAAGTGGTGCCCGTTTTCACTACGTTTCGTCGTCACCTTGGCAGCTCTATGAACCCCTAGTCGATTTTATGAATGCGCATGATTTTCCTAATGCGACGCTGTCTTTAAAGCAGGTGCGCTATAAAGACGAGACATTCTTTAACTTATTTAAAAGTGCAACTAAGACCAAACCTCAGGCGATCGAGGCAATATTAAAAATTTACCCCAACCGAAAATTTATTCTATTGGGCGACAGTGGTGAGAAAGATGCGGAGGTTTATGCGAGTATTGCGCGCAACCATGAGCCGCAAATCGCAAAAATTTATATTCGTAATATAGATGGCAGTGCCGACCTTAACGCGCGCTATGAGCCGGTGTTTGAAGGAGTATCTAAGTCGAAGTGGCAGACCTTTAAATCGCCTGCAGAAATTGATCCCGATCTAAAGTCAGTGCTGAGCCACTAATTTCGATTTAGCGCTTGTACTTAAGTATGGACCAGAGTTTGGGCTAGTTAGTACTCAATTAGAAACCATTAAGAATCGAGAGGTCGAGGGGGGCTAGTAGCCGACTAATCTAGTCGTCTATAGGTTATTGCCTCTCTGTAAGCTCTTGTTATTTTTAAGCTCTTGTTAGTAGTTGTGTTAGTAGTTGGACTCGTCTAACCAGTCCAAGTCGTCTAACTCGTCTTTGTAGTCGTCAAAGTTAAAGTCGTCATACTGTGCGTCGACATCCTGGTCGAGCAAATAAGAGTCTTCAAAATCATCGTCTGGGTCAAATTCGACACCCAGCGCCTTCATTCCTGACTTGTTAATCAAATACTCTTTTCTAAATTCAGTTGACTCATAAAACTCAATATCATCAATTCGTTGCCGGCCAGCCATACTTACCTCCGAACTATCAATTGCGCAATTTTCGTTTCCCAACTTAGAATAGTATTGTCCTATACTGGACTAATGTAAAGATCAAAATGTCATTATGAAGATTAACAAATTCCTTTAACCGCAAACTTGCCTGCCAATGGTCAGTAGTTTAGATTTTCAGCTCCAGTCCCAGTTCCAATGATGTTCAGACTTTGCGTTAGCGGCCGATTTTCTCCGCCTAACTGCTGGCTCTATCTGGCTGGTTGAGGGCCTTCCTGACAACTTTGGTTACGGTGTGCCACCATTTTATCGTGCAATTTGGTGACCGTTTGGCTGCCGGTGCTGACGCAGAAAAATGGAAAAATGCCGTGTACTAAACACGCTAAGCCTGAGCCAATCATTTTTGCGCCAAAGCCAAAGGCCATGGCCATATGTTGCAGGTAGGTTTCACCAACATCGGCTGGGTGCTTGCTGAAAAGGTTGGTTATAAAGTGCATTGATGCTCTCCTGAATAGTTGACTCCAGTTTAAAAGTATTTGCAACCGAGCTCATCCCAAATTAAACTCGTTATGTGAACATTATTGGGATAAATTATCGCTTATTGGCTATATGGTAGAACTAGATAATATAGATAGAAAAATAATTGGTATATTACAGCGAGATGCAACTCAGTCGATTCAGGAGATTGCTGGCCAGATCGGCTTGACCAATAACCCGTGCTGGCGGCGCATTAAGCAACTCGAAGAGAGTGGCGTAATCGAACGGCGCGTGGCGGTCATAAATCCGCAGGCGATCGGTTTAGGTACAACCGCGTTTGTGACTATCCGCATCGACACCCACAGTGGAGATTGGCTAGCCAAGTTTGCGGATGCAATCGAGCAAATTCCGGAGATTGTTGAATGTCATCGAATGACAGGGGATGTCGACTATCTGTTGAAAATAATGGTCCGTGACCTAGAACACTATGATGCGGTTTATCAAAATCTGATTAGTCGGGTGCGCGGCCTTACTGATGTGTCGTCAACCTTCTCGATGGAACAGCTTAAGCGTGGTGCAGTGCTCGATGTTGCTACTGCGCTCTCGGGTGTTGGCAGTTAGTGCTGTTTAGTAACGTTTTACTTTTATCGACGATGAGCTGGCTTCAATATTAGCGTTTAGGTTGGTACATAATTCGGCTAGAAAGTGTTCTATATTGATATTTCTTGAGTCAGCCTGGGCGATGCTTAGAGACGGTCTGAGCGCGGGATAGTCCTGCAATAAACGTGTCCGAACGAGGCGCGCAAGCTCGTCACTCTTCTCGTATGTGCATGGGTTAACCAGAATGGCAATGTGGTTATGATTATCGTCAATCAGATGTTGCGATGCTGAGGTTCCGGCTGCGATCGCCGCCTTGACTGCTGCGTGCCAGCACAGCGGTAAATGGTTTGCGTGAATGTCTGGCAAAGTGGCCGTTAATTCGGTGTACGTAGTCTCATGAATATAGACGCAAAACACTGCAAATGGCGCGGTTTGCTGCGCCACTAAGACGCGCAGGTGGTTGCTAAACGCGTCGCTTGCTTGCGTTTGAAAAGCCTTTAAAGCTAACTTACTTTCTCTTGCCATTGTCTGCGCCTTCCCCAAAGGCTTACCCAACTATACTAAGTTAAGCTTAAACGACAGCATGTCTATAAGAGGTATAGAGCGCTAACGAGATTACTGCGGCGACGGGTTTTCGGCGCGGTAAATGCCGCAGGTTTTGGCTATCTCTACCAAATGAGTAATTGAGGATGCTTTCATTTTTTGCAGTATTCGTGCGCGATACTCTTCAACTGTGCGAGGACTGATTTCCAAATCTTTTGCCACTTGCTTATTTGAGCGGTCAGCTAAACCGGCAACCAGGCTCGCCATTACGTCGGCCTCGCGCTTAGTAAGGCTGGCGAATCGCTTGAGTGTTTTTTGGTTTAGTTGTGTGTCTGAGTAACGGCGATCTTCGTTTATCAATGCTTCTTCTATGCGTTCTAGCAAAACATCCATAGGGTAGGGCTTTTGTAAGAACTCGATTGCGCCGCCTTTGATCGCTTTTACGGATGTAGGAATGTCGCCGTGGCCAGTGATGAAAATAATTGGAATGGGACAGTTGAGCCGATTTAACTCGGATTGCACGTCTAAGCCTGACATTCCAGGCATTGCCACATCGAGTATTAGGCAACCAAAGCTGGCGGTATCAAAGCTTTGCATAAATTCAGCGCCCGAACCGTAGGCAATCGCCGGGTAGCCGCTATGTTGTAAGGCTCGACTGAGCGTTCTACGAACCGCATCATCATCATCAACTAAATAGATATTAGTAGGGTTATCCATCGTTTGTCTCCACGATTATAGGTAAAGAGAAGTTAAACTTGGTGCCGTGATTGGCGTCGTCTTCGTGCCAAAGGTCGCCGCCGTGTGATTCTATGATCGAGCGGCAGATCGACAGGCCTAAGCCCATTCCTTCCTTTTTGCTGCTGCGAAAGGCTTGGAACAGGTTTGCTTTTATGTTGGCACTCAAGCCGGGGCCATTGTCGAGCACGCTTACCCGAATTTTGCTAGGCTCGTCGAGTTGCGTGCGCACCAATAGGCACGGGCTATCGGCACAATGGGTTTGGCCGGTAAAGGCTTCAACCGCATTACGGGCGAGATTTATAATTACTTGTTGAATCTGTACCGGGTCCATAACCGTCTCGGGTAAACTGGGCTCGAGCGCGAGTTTTATCTTAATATCGCTTGCGAGCGCCTCAGGCTTGATGAGCTTTAAGGTGCTTTCGACTAGATCGTTAATATTAACCAATTTTTTTGGGCCGAGGTCTTTGCGCACTAGCTGGCGCAGAGACTGAATGATTTGTCCTGCGTGTTGTGCCGATTGATAGTTCTCTTCCATTAGCTCGAGTAGCACAGGATCGGGATTTTTCTTTTGGCGTTGGATCAGCATTGCGGTGTATAGGTTGTTGCTGATGGCTGTTAGCGGTTGATTGAGCTCATGCGCCAGTCCGGTCGCCATTTGACCCACCGTACTAAGCCGAGAAACATGAGATGCCGCCATAAATTCCTGACGCGCTTGTTCTTCGTAATCTTTGCGCGCGGTGATGTCTTGAAAGGTAATGACAAACACATCTTTATTATTCGAAGTGATATTACTTATGCGGATATCGGTCGGAAACTCGCTCTCGTCTTTGCGCATACAAATGAAGTCGGCTCCGCTCTTGGGGTCGCCATCAAGCGCTTTCTGTGTATCAAATAGCTCGTTATGCGTCGGGCTTATTAGATGGCGTAAGCGCTTTGGTATAAGGTCGGTCACTAGTCTGCGTGTAAGCTCACCGGGCTTATAACCAAAAATTGTGTGCGCCATATCATTTGAGTAATAAATAGAGCCTGTGAGCCGGTCGGCAATCAGCATGCCGTTGGGAGCATGCTGCAAAAACGTTTTGAAACGTTTTTCAGTATGGCGCAAGCTCGTGCTGCGCCTTTTTTGCTGCAAAATTTCGAGTCTTAGATCTGCTCTCAGGTTGTTAATGTTTTTGAGCTCTGACTGGCGGGGTAGATATCTAAGCAACATCATAGTGCAAATGAGTGCAATGCCGGCAGCGATTGCTTTGGCTATACCGTAATGCCCGTAGAATCCAAACCAAGTTGTACCCACATTTATTACTTGAGTCGCAGCCGCGCAAACTAGTAAAGCGGCAAGTGCAATGGCCGCTGTAAACTGTGTTTTAGTTTGTTTACGAGCAAAGATGAGTAAGGCCGTCGTAACAACCAGTAGGCTCAGGCCGATAACAGCATCGGCGAAGACGTTCAACCATAATACAGTGTCATGCCACGCATAAGTCTCGCCGAGCGACGGGTAAGCCCGCCAAAACGCCATTGCCTTTTGTTGCACTGCTTGTCCCCGCGCGTTGTTTCGCTGTTGGCACAAATCGCCGATGTATAAACGTTTGTTTAAATCAAGGTGGTTGGCGTCGTTAAGCGGTTAGGGCGCTTATTCTAGCAGGTACGCTTCTAGAGATCCGACTCGTCTAAAATCTACGTATTTGATAGTTTTTATTCTCGAAACAGATCTTAAACGAAATATTTGGCTCGAAATTGTAAACAAATGTTATTTAATCGCGATTGGCGAGAAATTCGTAGTTCTACGGATTTACCGAGATTTTTCGTGTCTATAGACTCTTTTTCAACGTAGGCAGGTGACCTTCTTATGGCCGACTAATTAATAGTTAGAGTGAACGCCTATTTGAAAAATACCTGCTTTGAGATGCGAGCAAGTTGCTTGAAACGTAGTTCATGGGCTGGGGAGCGACAATGAATAACAGTAATCCAAGAGTCGTTATCTACTCGGATGATAACGAACTTATAAACGCGCTAGTGGGTAAGGCATATAGCGCTCAAACTGAGGCGGCGAGTCACAACGAACCCGCGTATAAGTTTTACAGTTCAGCGATTGATACCAGAGATATAGACGCTGACTTACGCGAAGCCGATGTCGCGATTTACGATTTAGATTTGGTTGAACGTCACTTAGGGCAAGTGGCCCAAGACATTTTGCTGATCAAGCTTAATGCCGGTGATACGCCTCTGTTTCTTACCGGGAAACGCGACAGCCTTGACGCTGCCTTAGCGTCACGGGAAATTGCGCCACTCATAAAAAGAACCGTCGCCAAGCCGCTCATCGAAAGCCACCTGCAAGTGTTGGTGCGCGCGGTTATGAGTAATAAGCCTGATGAGGGTACAAAGAGTGTGCCGGCGCGCACGTCAAATTTTCTGGCGTTTGGTTCGGTCGTGGTTACCGCGCTGTTCGGTTCTGTTATGTATATGTCGTTGAGTGGCGCAAACTCTGAGCTACCAGTGGGTGGTCCCGAGGCGCAGACAGTTGTTAGTGATGTGGATAACGCAACCCAGGTAATGGTTGATCAGTTAGACGCGAAATCGACGGGTTCTGGCACCGAGAGCTTAATGCGCAAAGCGTACGCATCTGTCGCTGATAATAAGTTTGTCGCTCCGCATCTCAATAACGCGCTGCACTTTGCAGACCGAGTATTAGAGCGGGAGCCTTATCATAACGAGGCATATCAATTTCGCCAGAGGTTGCTGGTGGACGCTCGCGCCTCGGTACATATCTTGATCTCCGATGGCGACTACAAAGCCGCTGCCGAGCGCATTCAACTGCTTAAGCAAGCGGAGCCGTTCAGTGATGACAATGCGCGCCTATTGTTGAGCTTAGATAAGGCGAGATCGGCAAGGGCAAGTTTTCAAGCTGCCAGCGCTAATACTGTTAAAACTGAAGCCGATGTCGCGTCGAGTTCTGACGACACAACAGATTCTGTAGCAAGTGTTTTAAGCGCGACGCCAAGGCTATCAACTGGTCAAGCGCCAGTCGCTGCGGTTGATACGCCAACCCCCGCTGACCCTGTTAGTCGCGTAGCGTCAGTTGTTGAGCCAGCGGTTAGCAATAATGATTTCGCTGTAGCGCCTCAAAACGCTATCGTCGCTTCGCTGGGTCGCTCGCCCAAATTCAGTCAGCCTGTTGCTGGGGTGCAAGCGCCTAAGCCCGAGGTGCTAGTAGCGATTAAAACCGCGAGTCCGCGCTACCCGGAAATTGCGGTTGAAAGAGATATTGAAGGCTGGGTTGACGTTGGCTATCAGGTAGATGCTCAAGGTCGCCCAGTTAATGTTCACATCATTAAGTCTGAGCCGCGAAGGGTCTTTGATAGAAGCGCCCTAAAAGCAATGAAAAAATGGCGCTTTGAGGCACCCAGCGAGTCGAGGAATGGTGGGTCTGCGATGTCGAAAGTGAATACCAAGAGATTTAGTTTTAACCTTGGCTTATTGGCAGGCTAGTCAAGTACTAACGTAAACGAGCATGGGGACACGACCGAGGACTAAGGTTGGAATTGGCGATTGATGTGACGGATGGGAAGTGACAGCATTAATCCGAGTAGAGCATGGGGTGAATCGGTAGTTCGCCCTATGTTCTAGCCAATTTTCGCTCTAGCCAATTTTCGTTCTAGCCAATTTCCTGTGCTTACTAACTATTTTTATTAATTGTGACAAGCAATGGTATATCGGGAAGCGCATC
>CALIVT010000037.1 GCA_938048185.1 uncultured Arenicella sp. | reverse complement strand
CATCGTGATTTATGTTCATGCTCGGTGGTTAATACCAACCGAACTGCGCGTTCCCGTACTTCGGGTGAATATCCAGGTCTTCTGTTCATTGTCTAATCCTCTCAAGAAAATTAGTCTCCGATCAACCCGGGGCGAACCACTCCTTCCAATCACAGCTTCGTACAATGATCGGGATAATAATAGAACGGCCTGATTGATGATTCTTAATGGCTTTAGCCATCTCAACATCAATGCAATAATCAGACGCTATAAAAGCAGAACTAATGAGCAAAAGAACAATGTCAGAGTTATCAAGGTTGTCATCTATCTGGCCTTTCCACTCATCGCCAGCAGTTATTTTCCTATCGTGCCAAATTGAAATGAGTCCATTTCTTTTTAGCAAAGATAAATGCTCGTCAAGCGCGTCCTTGTAAGCCTCATCTTTGTGAGAATAGCTAATAAATACAGTTTTATGCATAGACCTTACCGTCGTTAATCGTATACCCAAAGCTCAACGCTTTAAGCTCGATCAAGTATGCAAAGGATGCATAAATAAATACAGCACTTATTTCAGACAGGAGGCCGTTTAATGACAATGTCGATTATGACTACACTCAAAATAGACACACCAGAAACTGTCTATTTTGAGTCAATAATTGACACATCTTTGTAGCCTCTTAGAATCAAAGTAGACAGTTAGTGGTCCGTTAAGACTTCTCTCGTCATTTCATCCCAATCGGGGATAGATTCATACCTTTGAGTAAAATCTAAGGCTAGACCAATATATCTCGACTTTTGAAGTTTATTCTGGTGTTCTTTCTCTTCTATTTCGAGATACTCGCTTAGAGTAATATCAGAATGCTTGATTGGCATATTGCGTCCAAATAGTAATTGACGCTCTATTTTAACCCAATACCTCCTCGCTAGTGAAACAGCTTCCCTTCTATTCTTAGTACCAAGCGACTTCCTGTAGAGAAGAGAATTTATCCCCAACTTTTTAGCAGAAGAATGGGATACCCTCATTTGAAAGTAATACACTCCATGCTTACTGATGGTTACATATGAAGGTGAGCTGCGCTTCATTGTAACAGACCGAAGTAACAGACTACTTCTTTTTCATAAGGCAGAAAAATTGTAACCCTTGATTTTAAAAGGTTTTTTCTGCGTAATTTGGTGCTCAGAGCGGGACTTGAACCCGCACGGCTCGCGCCACTGCCCCCTCAAGACAGCGTGTCTACCAATTCCACCACCTGAGCATTACCAAATTTTTACTACTAAACATCACCCTATGGCGTTTAGTCACACGCTACGCGTGGTCGCTTTCGGGCTCCTGCCCTGCGCGACACTTGTGCTTCGTGCACGTCGTCTACCAATTCCACCACCTGAGCATTACCAAATTCTTACTACTAAACATCACCCTATGGCGCTTAGTCACACGCTACGCGTGATTTACCTATTGCTCCGTCGCTGGAACGTCGCTGTCTTGCGCGTCAATAGCTTGCTCTATTTCAGCCGCAGACTCTTCTAACGTTGGAACGGACAGCTCGTCACCAGACGGAATTTCGATGACAGGCACCGATGAATTTTCATCGACCGATGGGTCAACAATATCTTCTTCGACACTGGGTACTTCGCTGTTCTGTTCAACTGAAATAGTAGGTATTTCCTCATCCGCTTGATTGCGTTTGGCATAGGTATACGCCAGCGCTAAACTGCTGATAAAGAATACGGTAACCAGTGTCGACGTAGCACGACTTAGGAAATTTGCTGAACCACGACTGCCGAACATGCTTTGCGAGCCACCGCCGCCAAATGCCGACCCCATGTCACCTTTACTCTGCTGCATTAACACCAAAGCGATGATGCCGATTGCCGCGAACACGTTCACGATCAATAAAATAGTAATAATATTCATTCTAAAACTCTTTTTATTATGTATTCGAGCGCAGCACCGCCGCTCGACTCAATTTATTCTTGCTATATCTGTTTAAAGCTCAGGTTTTCAAGTAAAAAAGCCCATACTAAACAGCCCTGAGCGATCTATAACAGCCCTGAGCTATTTTCTTAACAGCCCTGAGCCTTTTTTCTTAACAGCCCTGAGCCTTTTCTAAACAGCCCTGAGCCTTTTCTTAACAGCCCTGAGCGATCTATAAAGAAGCCTAAGTGGCTAATCTAAACCCTGTCGTGCGACAGTCTTTGTGCGACTTCACAAATACCTGCAAAACTATCAACCTTCAATGACGCGCCTCCTATTAGGCCGCCATCTATATCTTCTTGAGCGAAAAGCTCTTCCGCGTTTGCGGGCTTCACGCTGCCGCCGTAAAGAATCTGTATCTTCTCGGCAATTGGCTTATCTAGCCCTCGAAGTTTATTGCGAATAAACGCATGAACTTCTTGTGCTTGCTCAGGGCTGGCGGTTTCACCGGTACCGATTGCCCACACGGGCTCATATGCGATCACGGCCTTAGCGAAGCCCTCAATGCCCACTTCGTTGAGCACCGCGTCTAATTGAGCAGCGACAACTTTTTCAGTGTCGCCTGATTTTCGTTGCGACAAGGTCTCACCAATACAAAGTAACGGAATGACCTCACTACCAAAACCAACACACGCAGCAAATTTTTGCGCGATCACTTGATCGGACTCGCCAAATATCTCGCGACGTTCGGAGTGCCCGATCAATACATATTCACAACCAACCTCAGCTAACATCGCTAACGACACTTCACCGGTATACGCGCCTGAATCATATTGACTCACATTTTGCGCGCCTACCGAAATATACTGTGCATCGGCGTCGTGTACCGCTTGCACCAAAAAAGGTGCCGGCGGACATACCAAGATGTCATACGCTAACGCTCGCTTCTCACTTAAACTTGCAGCGTCGAAGGCTCTACGTGCCACGCCAGATATTAAATCGGCGGTCATTTCTGAACTGCCGTGCATCTTCCAATTACCTGCTACTAAAAAACGCCGCATAAGACCCTCTTTACTCAGATTTAAGTGAGCGCGGATATTAGCATAGCGCATGGGTTTGCACTACTAGATTTGATGAAGTGTCATGTCTCGGTGACCTGGGTATGTCGGGGCGAACATCAGTGATTTATATCGGCAAACGCGCCATTAATAAAGGCCCGAAGCGCATGCCAGGTATGCGAGCTCACAACGACCTCGCAAACTCTAGGCTCGAACAGCCTCTCTTAGAGCTGATTAGCGACAACTGCCGAAATTTCCTCGCAACATGCTTGAACCCGATCGTTATCTTGCCCCTCAACCATCACCCGAATAACAGGCTCGGTGCCCGATGGGCGCAATAGCACTCGACCAGTACCGGCCAATTTGGTTTCGGCATCGAGTACGGCATTAATCACCGCGTCTAACTCACAAATTTGCGCGGCGTTAGCGCCCTGCGACAATTCAACATTGATCATAGTCTGGGGGTACATTTGCATTTTCGCAGCCAGTTCATGTAAGGGCTGTGCCATGAACTGCACTTGCGTCAAAACTTGTAGCGCCGACACCAAACCATCACCTGTAGTCGTTTTATCCAAACAAATAATATGGCCAGATGATTCACCGCCAATCACCCAATCTCGTGCTTTGAGCTCTTGCATGACATAGCGGTCACCCACTTTCGCTCGCACAAATGGAACATCGCGCTCTTCGAACGCTTTTTGCATGCCAAGATTGCTCATCACAGTACCGACCACCCCACCTTTTAGACGACCTTGCTTGTGCAGGCTATTGGCGATCACAAATAGCAGTTGATCACCATCAACAACGTCACCGTTTTTATCCACCATAAGCACTCGGTCCGCATCACCATCAAAGGCTATGCCAACATCGCACTGCTTTTCGAGTACCAAGGCTTGCAGGCCTTCGATGTGCGTGGAACCGCACGCATTATTGATATTAAAGCCATTGGGGTGATTGTTAATCACATGAATATCAGCGCCAAGCTCATGAAAAGCCGCGGGGGCTGATTGATAAGCAGCGCCGTTGGCGCAATCCAACGCAACTTTCAAGCCTTTAAAACTCATGCGCCGCGGGATTGTGCCTTTACAAAACTCAACATAACGGCCAACTGCGTCGTCCATTCGACTCGCTTTGCCCAGCTCATTCGATGGCACAACCGACATTTGTTGTGTCATTAAGGCTTCGATTTCGTCTTGAATGCTGTCTGAAATTTTTGTGCCATTAGGCGAGAAAAACTTAATACCGTTATCAGAATAATGGTTGTGCGACGCGCTAATTACGACCCCAGCATTCGCGCGCGCGGTCTGGGTTAAATAGGCGATTGCCGGTGTCGGCAGTGGGCCGAGCATGGTGACGTCCATGCCCGCAGAAGAAAGGCCAGCTTCCATTGCGGACTCAAGTAAATAACCCGATACCCGCGTATCTTTACCAACCAGCACCGAGCCTTTGCCATAGTGTTTTTTTATCACTGTGCCTAAAGCCCAACCTAAATGGACGATGGTTTTGGGCGTAATCGGCTCAACGCCAACCGCACCGCGGACACCGTCGGTGCCAAAGAATTTTTTTGTCATTATTACTCTAGCTAGTCGTTTTATTCGATTGAGTAACCGCTTCTACGGCTCTTATTGCGTCGAAAGTGGCGCGCACATCATGAACTCGGACTATTTTAGCGCCATTTAAAACCGCCTGCACAGCTAACCCTAAGCTGGCAGGTAAACGCTGCTCAACGATTCTGCCAAAAAGCTTATCAATTAGTGACTTACGCGATACGCCAATTAGAATGTCGCATTCTAATTGTGACTTAATCTGATCAACCGCATTCAGCAATCGTAAATTGTGTTGCAAGGTTTTACCAAAACCGATCCCCGGGTCTAATATCAAGTCTGCTTTCGCGATGCCGCTCGCAGTGCATTCACGAATTCGCGCTTCGAAAAAACCCATCACATCTTGTACAACGTCGTCGTATTGTGGTGCAGCTTGCATCGTATCTGGTTGCCCCTGCATGTGCATGATACAAACCGGCACGTGAACTTTTGCGGCAACCTCAATTGCACCGTTCGCTCTTAAGCCATTAACATCATTAATCATACAGGCACCGGCATTAACCGCAGCGAGCATTACTTTTGGCTTATAGCTATCAATAGAAATGGGCACGTCGGTCGATGCTGCCAATGCCTCTATGACAGGGGCTACGCGGTCAATTTCTTCTTGCAAGCTGACCTTTTCTGCACCAGGGCGTGTCGATTCACCACCAATATCAAGAATGTCGGCTCCCTCTTCGACTAGGTTCAAGCCATGGCGTACGGCTGAGTCGGCCTTAAAAAATTGGCCTCCGTCTGAAAACGAATCAGGCGTAGTATTAATAACGCCCATTATTGCCGCACGTTCGCGCTGCAATAATGAGCGTATTTGCATACCCATGTCGCGACAAACTCGCGCTAGATATCACTAGCCGGTTTGTCAATCTGAGGTTTGATGTCAGGCCGACCTTGCGAGTCATCATCCGAGCTAGGTTTCTTCGGAGTTGGTAAATCCGCAGGAGGCGTTGGCTCTTTGCCCTCCATTATTTCAGCAATCTGATTTGAGTCGATAGTCTCGTATTCCATCAAACTGCGAGTCATCACTTCGACCTTATCGCGATGATCTTCCAAGATTTTCTTAGCGCGTGCGTATTGTTCATCAATGATGCGCGACATCTCAGAGTCAACCAGTTTGGCTGTTTCGCCGCTAATCCGCTTCTTCTGACCGGTCATCATTTCTTGCTCGCTCTCGGCGTACATGCGCGTCCCTAAGGCGTCGCTCATGCCCCAGCGCGCTACCATGCTGTATGCCATATTGGTAGCAACCTCGAAGTCATTTGACGCTCCGGTTGTCATTTGCTTCATAAATATTTCTTCTGCAATGCGCCCGCCCATCAAGACCGCGATACGAGCAAGCAAGTACTCACGGTCGTGGCTGTAGCGGTCTTGCTCCGGCAATTGCATAGTCAGCCCGAGCGCTCTTCCGCGCGGGATAATAGTTACTTTATGTACCGGGTCAGTGTTGTCTTTGAGTACTTCGGCAACCACCGCATGACCAGACTCATGATACGCCGTATTAAGGCGCTCTTCTTGCGGCATGACCACTGAGCGACGCTCTGCGCCCATCATTACTTTGTCCTTCGCGAATTCGAAGTCCTCCATCTCTACCAACTTTTTAGCACCACGTGCAGCGAACAACGCAGCCTCGTTAACCAAGTTGGCTAAATCAGCGCCGGAAAATCCAGGGGTGCCGCGAGCAATTACCGCCGAATCAACAGTTTTACCAATGGGGACTTTGCGCATATGCACTTTAAGAATTTGCTCGCGACCGCGAATATCCGGTAGCGGTACTTCGACTTGACGATCAAACCGGCCGGGACGCAATAAAGCCGGATCGAGCACGTCTGGACGGTTAGTTGCGGCAATAACGATAATGCCTTCACCGCCTTCAAAACCATCCATCTCGACTAATAATTGGTTAAGCGTTTGTTCGCGCTCATCGTTTCCGCCACCAATACCTGCGCCGCGGTGACGCCCTACAGCGTCTATCTCATCAATAAAAATAATCCACGGCGCGCTCTTTTTAGCCTGTTCGAACATGTCACGCACGCGCGACGCACCAACGCCAACAAACATCTCAACAAAGTCAGAGCCTGAGATAGAGAAAAATGGGACTCTAGCTTCGCCCGCAATCGCCTTCGCTAGCAGGGTCTTACCCGTGCCAGGGTTGCCGGTCATCAATATACCGCTGGGCATACGACCGCCAAGCTTTTGAAAACGAGATGGATCGCGCAAGAACTCAACAATTTCCTGTACTTCTTCTTTAGATTCCTCTACGCCGGCAACGTCGTCAAAGGTAACGCGGTTGCTGTCTTGGTTTAGTAAGCGCGCTTTGCTTTTACCAAAACTCATCGCACCTTTACCTGCACCGCCCTGCATTTGACGCATCAGGTATATCCACACGCCGATAAACAACAGTATTGGCAATACGCTGGTCAAAATACTGACCCAAAGCGATTGCTTCTCAGGTTGCTTTATCTCAAACGGGATACTGCGATCAATTAACGTGTCGATGAGTTTTTGATCGTACTGGGACATTACCGTCCAAAACTTCTCACCCGAAACCTGTTCGCCAGAAATTACCTTCTCGCCTTCGTCCAGCAATAGGTTCTTAACACCCCCACTGGTAACCAATGCATTAAATTCTGAATATTTCAATTCCTTCGCTGCAACGCCGGTAGTTCCGCCTTGATCGGCTAAAAAAGAACCTACGATCAAGAAAAGAACGGCAATAATAATGATGTTGGTGAGTCTATTCACGGCTTCGGACCTATTTATGTTTGCGCTGAATCACCAGCGCTTGGCGTTTTCACTCACCTAATATCAATGAGAAAAACTGGTTTTATAAACGATTACTTAATTTACTAACAAATGTCTAGGGTCAGTGTAGCAGCCAAATCTTCCGGGCTGTAACGCAATCTCGACATAAATTATGTCTGGTTTATGGCGTTTAGGCTAATCTATGTTTGGCTAAAAAATAGTATTCTCGGCTTTTGGGCCGCGACGCGCTCGGTTTTCTCACCGCCCCGCTTTTATACCGCGCTTTTACTTCGCGGCGGTAATAATGAGCAGCACTGCCCTCAAATAACTTTACCAATAAATGACTATTGGCTTTTAAACGTAGCTCACAGAAATACAAGACTGAGTCTAACAGACCCTCATACAAGGCCTCGTCTGAGCTTCTTACTCCTGTAATGTTGGGGGCCATATCGGAGATTACAAGGTCGATTTTACGACCATTGAGCAGCTCATCAACCTGCGCAAGCACCGCCTCGTCTTGAAAGTCACCTTTAATAAAATGAACGTCATCAATCGGGTCCATATCTAACAAATCAATGGCGATGGTTGTAACTTTGTCGCCAAATTTACGCGCAATGTATTGCGACCAACCACCCGGAGCTGACCCGAGATCAACGACCACCATACCGGCTCGCACAAGTTTATCCTGTTCATCAATTTCACTAAATTTGTAGACCGCGCGAGAACGATATCCTTGACTCGTGGCTCGCTTCACCCATGGGTCGTTGATATGTCGGCGAGCCCATTCGCCGGTTTTATTGCCTTTTCGTGCCATTTTGGGTGTATTTTTCTAAAGATTAGGTAGAATCGCGCGGTGTTGAATCGCCCAACGGCTAATAATTATCTCATTAAATGACTTTAACTGGAAAACAAAAGAACTATCTACGTGGAATTGCCCACAACCTCAACCCGGTGGTCATGATCGGAGGCAAAGGACTTACCGATGCTGTGATGAACGAAATCGAGTTAGCCTTAGACCAGCACGAACTAATAAAGATTAAATTCCCGAGCAATGAAAAGGCCGAAAAGGTCGCCCTACTCGCACAAATCACTAGCGCTTCTTCAAGCGAACCCGTGCAGCTAATCGGGCGTGTCGGTGTTGTTTATCGCGCTAATAACGAGCCCAAAATTGTTGTCCCGAGCATTTAGCCCGAGAGACTAACCTCACTTTAGACTGCTTAGAATCGAGTCATAATTGTGGCGTCTTGGTAGTATCAAAAGTCAGTGGATAAAGAGCTTTCAAGTCTTTCACTAGTTTAGATCGATCTTCATTACTGATCGCGGTTTCGCCAAATGCATTAATAGCACGAGCAAAGCTCTGCAAAAACAACTGCGGCTCGATTCGTTTAACGTCATAATCGGAAGTTAAAGACATCAAACTTGTAATTTGTTCTTTATTGAAAACACGTGCGCTCATGTTGCGACCGATAACATATTTACGAAGTTCAGCATCAAATTCTGAATAGGTCGTGGCGAAAGATTCTTCGAAGGCTAAATCTTTATCTTCTCCTATTTTAAAACCCGATCCAAATATTCGACCATATATTTACGGCGATCCTCATCAGAATAAATATAGTGTACGGTCAAGAACGACGTCATGTAACGCCGATTCACTTTTTTTAGCCACACATTGCGACTCATACCCGGTGTTCTCTCTACGTCTTTAGAGAGCGAAAATAAACTCTGGGTATCAAACTCGATAACCCCGCCGCCGTAGGTAAACATACTTCCGAGCCGGTGACTATAGCCTTCAATACTCCCAGCATGATGCTGTTTTTCGGTTCGCTGTAAGTGGCTAAATAAAAAGGCAAACCCGTTCTAAACCAATAAGGGTATGAGGTCAGACCTACATTATGAAATATTTCACTTGCAATAGACCTAAGAACCACAGAGCGGCCGCCGTTTGCTTCACGAAAACTGCTACCGAAAAAGCCGTTAATATTGGTAAACAAATATGCCGATTGAACCGATGGGCTTGTATATAAACTGACAAGCTCACGCTGCATACCCATGGATTTCCAAGTGGCCGAGGAATCCGTGACAAATAAAGTTAATTTTGAAGGGTTCGACTTAGACTTAATGCCTATGAACAAATTGCAAAACGCACGGTAATTTTCTAGTTGCGTGGCGGTTAAGGTCGCCCGCTTAACACTCAAATCGGTGTAGATACTGAAATTTTCACTTTCTACTAAAACCCACTTTTTTTTGTTTAACGACTTTACCTTGATTTGCGCAGTCGCACTGAATGCTGCGCAATAAAAGACCATGAAAAGCACTGTGGCTAAACTTGAAATTCGAATTGTCTTACCTCCTTGTGCTTAACTCGTGTTGTGATTTAGACATCGTATTTGACTTCCAATACTTCGTAAGCTTTCTCGCCATTAGGCGCCTCAAAGGTGAATTCATCGCCTTCAAACTTACCAATTAATGCGCGGCCAATTGGCGAGCTTAGTGAAATTTTTCCTTTTGCGATGTCAGCTTCTAAATCACCCACAACTTGGTAGCTGACCTCTTGTTTTGTGCCTTCTTCATAAAGCTTTACTTTCGCGCCGAATACAACCTTGCCGCCAACATTTAACTTGCTGGTGTCTATCACTTCAGCGACGCCTAGGTTACCCTCCAGCTCTTTGATACGGCCTTCGATAAAACTCTGTTGCTCGCGCGCTGCGTGGTACTCGGCGTTTTCTGACAAGTCGCCGTGCGCGCGCGCTTCAGCAATGTCTTGAATCACTTTGGGGCGCTCGACGCTTTTCAAATTCTTTAACTCAGCCTGAAGTTCTTCAGCGCCTTTTTTGGTTAGTAATACTCGATCCATTTTTCTGTCTAACTTACGATGGTTGTGTGTAGCGTTTGTAGTTTACTCACGCTCATTTCTGCGTGGGCTTTGTGAGCCTCGACCATAGCACGAGCCGACGCAATATTGGTAAAGTAGGTAACCTTATGCATTAAAGCTTCACGGCGAATGGTATACGAATCTCGCACGGTCGAGTTGTTCGAGGTGGTGTTAATCACTAAGTCCGCTTGACCATCGATAATCATATCAACGATGTGGGGACGGCCCTCTTGTACTTTATTAACGGTAGTACATTTAATACCCGCGTCAACAAACGCGCGCGCAGTGCCACCCGTCGCGACAATCGTAAAGCCTGCACTTTCAAGGTATGCGGCAAGCGTTACCGCAATCGGTTTATCAGAGTCTCGCACACTGAACAATACGGTGCCCTGCAGCGGAATATTGGCTCCGGTTCCTTGTTGGGCTTTGTTGTACGCCGCACCAAAGGTTTGGCCCACGCCCATCACTTCACCCGTTGATTTCATTTCAGGGCTAAGTAGCGTATCGACGCCCGGGAACTTCACGAACGGAAATACCGCTTCTTTAACTGAAAAATATTCAGGGATAATTTCTTTGCTAATACCCTGCTTAGCGAGACTAATGCCTGCCATACATAAGGCTGCCACTTTGGCCAGCGGGCGTGACGTCGCCTTCGACACAAACGGTACCGTTCGAGACGCTCGAGGGTTTACCTCAAGCACATAAATGTCGTCGCCTTTAATCGCGAACTGTACATTCATTAATCCGACCACATTGAGCGCCAAAGCCATTTGCTTAGTTTGCTCGCGCAGTTCCGCTTTAATCTCTTGCGAAAGGCTAAACGGAGGCAGTGAACACGCCGAGTCACCCGAGTGAACGCCTGCTTCTTCAATGTGTTCCATAATGCCGCCAATCACAACCTCGGTGCCGTCACAAATAGCATCGACGTCGACCTCAATCGCGTCGTTTAGAAAACGATCAAGCAATACGGGTGATTCATTTGATACCTGTATCGCCGAATGCATGTAGTTAGACAGCGCCGTTTCGTCATGCACAATTTCCATAGCGCGACCACCGAGCACATACGAGGGACGCACCACCAACGGATACCCGACTTCAGCAGCAAGCGTCAACGCCGTGTCTTCGCTAGAAGCAATACGGTTAGGCGGCTGTTTTAGGTTCAAGTCGTTTAATAACGCCTGAAAATGTTCACGATCCTCCGCGTTGTGAATGGCTTGCGGGGAGGTACCAATGATTGTTGTACCTTGTGCTTCGAGCGGTCTGGCTAACTTTAAGGGAGTCTGGCCACCGTATTGTACGATCACGCCTGTTGGGTTTTCTTTGTGCACAATTTCCAACACATCTTCAAGCGTCAAGGGCTCGAAGTATAAGCGGTCTGACGTGTCGTAATCGGTCGATACGGTTTCCGGATTACAGTTAACCATAATCGTTTGATAACCGTTCTCACGCAGCGCCATCGACGCGTGCACACAACAATAGTCAAATTCAATGCCTTGACCAATGCGGTTTGGACCACCACCAAGCACCATAATTTTATCAGTGGCTTGCGGCTCAGACTCGCATTCATGCTCATACGTTGAGTACATGTAGGCGGTAGCAGTAGCGAATTCGGCGGCGCACGAATCTACTCGTTTGTATACAGGCCGAATATTCAATGCGTGGCGCTGAGCACGGAATTCATCTTCGCTAACGTTCAACAACTGGGATAGACGCACGTCAGAGAAACCTTTGCGCTTCCAAGCAAAAACCTGGTCATCGCTTAACCCGCTAAGAGCATGCGTTGAGACAACTTTTTCGGTTGCAATTAAGTCTTCAATCTCAGCGAGGAACCAGGGCTCAATACCCGTTGCACTATGCACTTGCTCAACCGATAAGCCTTCGCGGAATGCATCACCGATATACCACAAGCGCTCGGCCTTGGGCACGCGTAAAGCCGCACTCAAACGATCAGTTCGGTCACCGCCTTGCAGATCGCCCAGCTGAGGCTCAAAACCATGACTGCCAATTTCTAAGCTGCGCATGGCTTTCTGCAATGACTCTTGAAAGGTTCGACCAATCGCCATGGCCTCACCCACAGATTTCATTTGCGTGGTTAGCGTGGCGTCCGCCTGCGGGAACTTCACAAAGTCAAAACGCGGAATTTTAGTAACGACGTAATCAATGCTAGGTTCGAATGATGCCGGTGTTAAGCCACCGGTGATTTCGTTGCGCAATTCATCAAGTGTATAGCCGACCGCCAGCTTGGCCGCGACCTTCGCGATTGGAAAGCCAGTTGCTTTAGAGGCGAGCGCCGATGAACGCGATACGCGCGGGTTCATTTCAATGATAATCATGCGGCCAGTTTTCGGATCGACCGCAAACTGAACGTTAGAACCGCCGGTATCAACACCAATTTCCCGCAGTACCGCAAGGCTGGCATCACGCATGATCTGATATTCTTTATCGGTCAGCGTTTGCGCCGGCGCCACCGTGATCGAGTCACCAGTGTGCACGCCCATGGCATCAAAATTCTCAATTGCACAGATGATGATGCAGTTATCTTTATTATCACGCACCACCTCCATTTCGTATTCTTTCCAACCAAAAATACACTCTTCAATGAGTAGCTCGTCGGTAGGTGAAGCCTCAAGTCCGCGCTCACATATTTCGACAAATTCCTCCTTGTTATACGCAATACCTCCGCCCGTGCCGCCCATCGTAAACGAGGGGCGAATGATAACCGGCAAACCAAGATCGCCAAGAATGTTAAAGGCGTCATCCATGCTGTGAGCAATATCGCCGCGCACGGTCTCAAGGCCAATTTTAGTCATCGCCACTTTAAATTGCTGGCGATCTTCGGCTTTATCGATGGCTTCTTTTTTAGCGCCGATCATCTCGACACCGTATTTCGCTAGTACGCCTTCGCGCTCAAGATCCAGGGCGCAATTCAACGCAGTTTGCCCACCCATTGTGGGTAGCAAGGCGTCGGGCGTCTCAATTTCGATTATTTTTTCAACGGCCTGCCAGCTGATTGGCTCGATATAGGTGGCGTCGGCAAACCCCGGGTCAGTCATGATGGTGGCCGGGTTCGAATTGACCAATACAACTCGATAACCCTCTTCTTTCAGAGCCTTACATGCTTGCACCCCTGAATAGTCAAATTCGCAGGCTTGGCCAATAATAATGGGGCCTGCACCGATGATTAAAACCGTTTTTATGTCATTACGTTTTGGCATTTTAAGATTCCTTTTGAGCGTGCTGCATCATGTCAATAAAACGCTCAAACAATGGAGCGACGTCGCGTGGCCCAGGACTGGCTTCAGGGTGACCTTGGAATGAAAAAGCAGCCGCGTCGGTGCGCGAAATGCCTTGAATCGTGTTGTCAAAAAGTGATCGGTGGGTAACGTTAAGATTACTCGGCAAATCTGCCTCTTGTACGGCAAAACCATGGTTTTGACTTGTGATCATTACTTTTCCATCCGCCAAGTCTTGCACTGGATGATTAGCGCCATGATGTCCGAATTTCATTTTTTCAGTTTTCGCACCCGAGGCCAGCGCCAAAATTTGATGGCCTAAGCAGATTCCGAACACCGGCACACCGGCCGCAATGACCTCTTGGGTCGCCGCAATCGCGTAGTCACATGGCTCAGGGTCGCCCGGACCATTAGATAAAAACACGCCATCAGGTTTATGCGCTAGTACGTCGACGGCAGATGTTTGCGCGGGCACAACGGTAACTTTGCAGCCTAGTTCAACCAAAATTCGCAAAATATTATGTTTTACACCGAAATCATAAGCGACAACATTGAATGTGCCATCACCCATAGTTTGATAACCATTAGTCAGCGACCACTCTCCGTATTGCCACTTATAGGGCTCGTCAGTCGTCACCTCCTTGGCCAAATCCATACCTTTGAGCCCAGGAAAACTCTGTGCTGCCGCGACAGCAGCGTCGCCGTCTATGTCTTCTCCGGTCACGATACAGCCGTTTTGAGCGCCCTTCTCTCGCAGCACACGGGTTAGCTGCCGAGTATCTATATCAGCAATCGCAACGGTATTATTTTCTTTTAAATAGTCGTCTAAATTCTGAGTGTTACGCCAGTTGTTGGCCATTCTAGGTAGATCGCGAATGATTAGACCGTTGGCGTAAACCTGGCTCGACTCAGAGTCTTCTTGGTTGGTCCCCGTATTACCAATATGTGGATACGTCAATGTCACCATTTGCTGAGAATACGACGGGTCGGTAAGAATTTCTTGGTAGCCGGTCATCGAGGTGTTGAATACCACCTCGCCAATTGACTGGCCATCTGCGCCGATTGATTGTCCCCAAAATTGCGAGCCATCCGCGAGAGCGAGTAGTGCCGTATATTTCACTTATTCGAGCCTTTCTTTGTATTTGAGCGCTTACAACGCTCAAAATTTATTTAAAAAAAGGGAGAAGCTTCGTTAAAAGCTTCTCCCTTTTCGGAATATTATCTACTGCACCAAATGTACATTTTCTGCTGTATCGCGAGCATGTTGCATGGCCTTTTCATCGGGGCGTATTCTAGCCGAAGCTGACTTAATTATGCAATGTGAAAGCGCGCTAAAACTGTAATTAAACGAGCGCATTAGATAAGCCGACCAGCTGAGATCGATATCTGAACAGGCTAGTCTCGGAAACCCAAAACATCTTGCATGTCATACAAACCTGCGGGCTTACCGTCTAACCATGCCGCTGCGCGGACTGCGCCTTTAGCGAAGGTCATTCGCGAAGACGCCTTGTGGGTCAACTCCACACGCTCACCCTCACTTGCAAACAACACTGTGTGATCACCCACCACGTCGCCAGCTCTTACGGTTGCAAATCCAATGGTGTCCCGCGAACGCGCATCGCTGACGCCTTGGCGTCCATAGACAGCGCACTGTTCTAGGTCTCGACCCAAGGTGTCCGCGATGACCTCGCCCAAGCGCATCGCGGTACCCGATGGGGAGTCGACTTTATGCCGGTGATGAGCTTCAATGATTTCAATATCAGAATCGTCTCCCAATACGCGCGACATTTGCTTTAGCAAATGAAAACACAGGTTCATACCAACGCTCATATTCGCCGCTAAGATTACCGGTATTGTTCCTGCTGCCGCAGCTATTTGGGCTTTTTCGTCCTCGCTAAACCCCGTGGTGCCAATTACAATTGATTTTGCGTGCGCCTGACAGTACGCAACATGCTCTAAAGTAGGTTCGACTAAAGTGAAATCAATCAGCAAGTCAAAGTCAGCATCGTCTAGGTTTGCGACGACAGGCACACCTATGTGCCCCACACCAGCCAACTCGCCAGCGTCGACGCCCAGTAATGTGCTGGCTGTTTTGTGAACCGCCGCAGTGAGCGCGAAGCGATCTGACTCAGCGTTATGTAGGGCTTCGATCAATGCGCGCCCCATGCGCCCGGCAACGCCGGCAATAGCAATCTTTAACAAAATGAAATCCTAGTTAATACGAGAAAAAAGTGCTCGGACCGGCGTGCTTAGCTAGCTTCTAAATACGTCTTTAATTTTGCCTAACATGCCTTCGTCGGCATTCATCTCGGAGAATTTCTCTAAATCAAACTCTTCGGCTTCTCTCAAGATATCCGCTTCTTGACACGCGTTTACAAAACCAAAAACGATCGTACGACTGTAGCCTGATTTTTGCATCAAACTGTATGGGCTTTCTGGATTAACATAGAGCATGGTGCACAGTTTGAGCAACATATTATCTAACTCTATTAAATCAAAGTGTGGCCATTTCTCAAGAATATACTCTGTTTGGTGATCCAAACCCGGCAATAATGACTTACCTTTATTAGCAACGGTATTGGCCCACATTAAGCGACTCATTGGGTACGCTTTAAGTTCACTACTCGGGCGCCATTTACTTGCTAGCTCGAGCTTGGTCAGAGTCGTGCTGCGCAACGAAGTGGTCCACTTGCCCGGCTCAAAATGACTGTACACGGTCTCGCGGTCAGTTTTAACAAATATCAAGCTTTCACGGCCGCCGTAAATTTCGCAGTCTTCATACCAAAACTCTTCACCCTTAGTCACTTCAGTGCCCGACTCAAGACGTTTAGTGAGTTCTACTTCCCACTTTTCATCAATGTAACTTGAATCCGCGTCCATCTCGCGTGCCGTTTCTAATGCGGCTTCTTCGTCATCCTCGGTTTCGCTCATTTCCCACGCGTCGAGGCTATTGGTCTCTATTACCAAAACACTGTTGACCGACGCACTTTCGTCATCGGTTACCAATACCACGCCAGGTTGAATACTGTTTACCTGGCCCTCGTCATTAAAACCTTGTACATCATCAACCACCTTCATGTATTCACTATTGGTGAAGCTATGGTAGTCGATACTTAATTTGTCGAGTTCGTATTCGTAGTCATCCGCTTCAGCGTATTCAGCCTCATTGACAACCTCGGTAGTGGTTTCGTTATCTTCGATTTCCGCAATCGCAAACTCTATTTCGCCCGGGAGCACACGACTCTCGTCATCACCCTCGTCTTCTGCAACCGCTTCAATATCTAAACGGGTGAGCTGAGTCTTAAAATCACTCCATTGAACTGGGCGCGTAATATAACTGGACGCGGTGCTCGATTCACTGCCGACTTTGATTGTCGGGAGTTTCGCTAAATCCGCTTCTGCTTTTTCAAATTTATAGTCCGCATCTAAGATAACGATATCAGGCGATTCGCCCGTATCAGCATTACCTCTGAGCACAACCACCTGATACGCGAGTTCATTCTTGGCTAGATTCAAGAATGACTTAAACAGGATCTGTTCCTTCTTATCAATGCCTTTAAAGACAAGATGCTTGATTTCAGTGGTCACAGGATTATTCACTACCGTATTTTTGTATTCTTTTTGCGTAGAGGGACATGGGCGCACCACGCGCTTTGTCGATATGTTAATTATGCAACTTATTCGAGGTTAAAATCCAACTAAATTAAGCACAAATAAGCACTTAGACAACAATCTTTACGTCATTTTTCACTCTTACGATTAGCGAAAACTGTCCCATTCACCACAATTTGGGCAAAACCAATACATTGACTTCGTATCAAACCCACATCCAACACACTGATATTCAACACTTCGGCTCTTGGCAGCACCCAACATTTTCTGCAACAATGCTTGGCGCAGCTGGTCGTTTAACTTACCGGTTTCAAGGTTATTGAAGAGGAATTTAGCCAGCGGCGCACTCATTTCCTCGCCTTGCGATTGTGAGAAAATGTGTGTGATCGCAGCTCTTTCGCCGACCAAATCAACAAGCGAAGCCTGCCAAAGCTCGAACGCAGTGGCGTCTTTTGGTATCGCTGAAATTTCTCGTACATATCGCTTAAGACCGTCAACATTGTCACTTTTTTGGTAACTACGAATCGTCCGCGCAACCAACAACTCTCCCAGCTTAGGGTATTTAGCTTCGAGTTTTCGCCATATTTCTCGAGCGTGTTCATAATTACCTTCAGCAAAGCTCAAGTCGCCGCGCAAAAGTAGACTCCTTGCAATATTTGGATTCTCTGCGCGAGCGTGTCGCAGATGAGCGCGAGCGTTACTGAAATCGTGTTGATTGATCGCAATTTCAGCCAACTCACAATAGTAGTGTGCAATCTGTTTACTGACTCGCTGGCGCTCAGCTCGCTTATGTTGTTTGAGAACCGAAATAGCTTTCTGCCAATCCTTTTCTTGCTCGTAAATCTTGCCTAAGCCGTCAATGGCCAAGGGTCGATACGTCTCTGACTCTTTTAACTCGATAAACAAACCCTCGGCGCGATCTAGCCAACCGGCTTTATAATAATCGTTAGCCAGTTCATGCACGGCTTGCATGCGCTGGTCATCGGTTAAACTTGGACGTGCTATCAAGTTCTGATGAATGCGCGTAGCCCGATCAACTTGACCTTTACGACGAAACAAACCACCTAAGGCTAGGTGTAATTCGACGGTCTCGCTGTCTACCTCTAAGGCTTTAATGAATACCTCGATCGCTTTATCAGTTTCCTCGTTAAGAAGAAAATTTAAACCTTTGAAATATTCTTTATTGACGGATTGGCTGCTGCGCTGCCGATAGCGTTTGGCCATCAATACCGCAGCTAAGCCACCCAATAAAAAGGCCAGCACTACGGCTGGCCAACTCCAGTTCCAGCTGGTGAAATCACTCATCTAATACACGGCGCTGCGGTCTATGACGCATATACTTTCTGCCAACTATTTAGCCACGTCTTTGGTGACCTGAGTGTCGCCTGGCATCGGTTCCTTGATGGGTGCTGCTCGAAGGTTCTGAACTTCTTTTTCTACTTTTGCAAGCTCTCGTTTGGTCTTACCAGTTTGCATCTTATTACGCATTACTGAAACACTCATTAATAAGACACCAAGCAACATACCAATTACAAACGGCACAAGTAATACAACAAACAACTGAACTTCCCGCTCAAAACCAAAATAGTACTTAAGCGTGACAGCATCAGGATTCTTCAAGTTAAGTGTCAACGCAAACACGAAAAACAACAAAAACAGAATGAGAGACAGAATTTTTTTCATGGTGTGTAAATAGTGTACAGCTTACTTCGCTAATTTAAAGATAGGAGGAGAGAGCGCTAGACGTCATTTTCAACAAGCGAATAGAGGTTCGTTATGCATTGATCGCGTCTACTCGTTCCTTTAGCTCTTTACCGGGCTTAAAATGCGGCGAAAACTTATCTTCCACAGCCACGGATTCACCCGTCTTTGGATTGCGACCAACCCGTGCTGGACGGTAGTGTAAGGAAAAACTACCAAAGCCTCGAATTTCGATGCGGTCCCCCGCTTCGAATGCAGCCCCCATTCGTTCAAGTACAGTTTTAACGGCAAGTTCAACGTCTCGATGTGCTAAATGCGGTTGCTTAGAGACCAGAGACTCGATTAACTCCGAGCGTGTAATCGTTTGTGTTTTGATCATACCCAATATCCCCGAATAAATTTCTTATGGGATTGAGTATAGAGAGTGACGTTCTCTTGCGCAACATCACAAAGAACAAAAAACGACCTAAGTTACTGATATTGTTTAATTTAGTTTAATAAAAACAGAGTATTAGACAGCTGATCAATAAAACAAAAAAACCTTGATCCGCTTTCGCCAACCAAGGTTTTTCTCGACAGAGTGTCGTGAAACTTGACCTACTAAGTGTCGCCAAGTTTCACTTAACTAGGTGTCATAAGACGTTACTTATTGAGCTGCTCCTTAAGCTTCTCAGCGAGCAGGCTGCTGCCACTGCCATCGCTACCACTGCCATACTCTTGCACGGCTTCACTTTCGTGTTGCGCTTCAAGTGCCTTGATAGACAATGAGATACGACGAGTCTTACGATCAATCGCGGTGATTTTCGACTCTACTTCGTCACCAACTGAAAACATTGCAGACGCGTCAGCAACATGGTCACGAGAAATTTCAGCGGCGCGCAAATAACCTTCAACACCTTCCTCAATTTCAATTGTAACGCCACGAGCATCCGCTTCTTTCACTTTGCCCATTACCACAGCGCCCTTGCTGTTTGCCGCAACAAAATCAGTGAAAGGATCGCCAGAAACTTGTTTCACACCAAGTGAAATACGCTCACGGTCAGAGTCCACCGCTAACACGATTGCTTCAAGTTCGTCACCTTTTTGGAAGTTACGAATAACGTCTTCGCCCTCTTCGTTCCAAGATAAATCGCTCAAGTGAATCAAGCCGTCGATGTTACCGTCCAAACCAATGAATACACCGAAGTCAGTGATTGATTTGATCTTACCGATAACTTTGTCGCCTTTCTGGTGCGTTGCTGCGAAGCTATCCCACGGATTAGCGCGGCATTGCTTCATGCCCAACGAGATACGACGACGATCTGGATCGATTTCAAGTACCACTACTTCAACTTCATCGGTAACCTGGCAAACTTTGCTCGGGTGAATGTTTTTGTTAGTCCAATCCATCTCTGAAACGTGAACTAGACCTTCAACACCATCTTCTAATTCTACGAAAGCACCGTAATCAGTGATGTTAGTAACCTTACCGTAGTGGCGTGTATCAACCATAAAGCGGCGCGCTAGGTCTTTCCATGGGTCATCTCCCATTTGTTTGATACCTAGAGATACACGTGCTTTTTCCTTATCGAACTTCAATACGCGAGCTTCGATGTCTTGACCTACTTCCAGAATCTCAGAAGGATGCTTAACGCGCTTCCAAGCCATGTCAGTGATGTGTAGCAGGCCGTCGATACCGCCTAGGTTGATGAACGCGCCGTAATCCGTAAGGTTCTTAACGATACCTTTAACGATTTGGCCTTCTTCAATAGTTTTAAGCAATTCTTCGCGCTCAGCGCCAAGCTCGTTCTCAATAACCGCGCGGCGAGATACCACAACGTTATTGCGAACCTTGTCAATCTTGATTACTTTCAACTCTAGGTCGCGGTTTTCAAGATAGGCAGAATCTTTTACAGGACGTACATCGACCAAAGAACCCGGTAGGAACGCACGGACATTTTGTAGAGACACGGTGAAACCGCCTTTTACTTTGCCAGTAATTTGACCCACAACGATGTCTTCGTTCTCGTGTGCTTTTTCTAACTCAGCCCATACTCTTACGCGACGAGCTTTGTCGTGTGAAAGTTTGGTGCGGCCGTAGCCATCTTCAACGCTCTCGATTGCAACTTCGACTAAGTCACCAACCATTACGTTGTATTCGCCTTCAACTTTAGCGAACTGAGAAAGTGGGATTTCGGCTTCTGATTTTAAGCCAGCGGTAACCATGACATAGTCGCCATCTACCGATACAACTTCAGCTTTGATCACCTCACCGATGGTCATCACGGTGTCTTTTAGGCTCTCTTCGAACATTTGGGCGAATGATTCGCTCATAACTCTTACCTTTATAGTGCGCCACACATTGCGTATGAAACACTTATCAAGCGTATATCTCAGCCCGACTGAGATGCGGCGTTAATTTACAAGATTCAGAATTCGCGTAACGACTTCGTCAACGGTAAGGTCAGAAGTATCAAGTACTAAGGCATCTTCAGCGGCTTTAAGCGGAGAAGTGGCTCGACTCGAATCTCGGACATCACGCGCCTGAATCGACTCTAACAGGCGCGCGAGATTAACATCGAAACCCTTCGCTTTCAACTGGTCAAAACGTCTTTGTGCCCTAATTTCGGCGCTTGCGGTCAAAAACACCTTAAATTCGGAATCTGGGAACACTGTGGTACCCATATCACGACCATCGGCGACTAAGCCTGGCGCTTTTCGACAACGCCGTTGCATGTTTAACAGCGAGGCTCGCACTTCTGGTATCGGAGCAATTTGGCTGGCAATCTCGCCCGCTTCTTCGGTTCTCAGCTTGTCGGTCACCATCTGTCCATTGATTTCAATTTGAGCAACATCGTTTTCGCGCACATGGCAGACCAACACCATCGCATCAACCAAGTTCACCAAGCCTGAGACGTCGTCAGCGGCCACATTCTGGTCGTGCGCTAACCAAGCCAAACCGCGATAAATCGCGCCACTGTCGAGGTAGTGCCAGCCAAATTTTAACGCACAAATTTGACCAATAGTGCCCTTGCCCGCACCGCTCGGCCCATCGAGGGCAAGTACCGGTGCGTCGACTTTAGTCGCTGACATCTAAACCAGCTAATTTGGCTAACTCAACAAAATTAGGGAATGACGTCGCAACATTATCAGCCTCATTAATGACAATCTCGCCATCAGCAACGCCGCCGGCCACCGCAAACGACATCGCGATACGGTGGTCGTGATAGCTCTCTACTTCACCGCCGGTGATGCTGCCACCCGTCACGACCATGCCATCTTTGCGCTCTTCGACTTCAACCCCGATCGCACGCAGGCCCGTGACCATCGCCGAGATTCGGTCGCTCTCTTTATGACGCAGTTCTTCGGCACCCGAGACCGTGGTGTGTCCTTCAGCACAGGCCGCGGCTACACAGATAACCGGAAACTCGTCGATGGCTAAGGGCACCAGCTTGGGGTCGATGACCGCGCCTTTGAGCCCCACGTATTTAACTTTAATATCAGCCACTGGTTCGCCACCAACGGCGCGCGGATTAAGCAACTTAATGTCAGCACCCATGGCTTTTAGCACGTCGATAATACCTGTGCGCGTTGGGTTAACACACACGTGTTCAAGGACTAACTCAGAACCAGGAACGATGGACGCCGCGACCATAAAAAATGCCGCCGACGAAATATCGGCGGGTATATCGATATTAGTGGCAGTGAGTTCGCCACCACCACTGAGTCTAATAGTGCTGGCCTCGTCACTCAACCGTTCCGTCTCAACCGCGTAACCATATGCTTTAAGCATGCGCTCAGTATGGTCGCGCGTGGGGGCCGGCTCGGTAACGCTGGTCTCGCCGCTGGCATAAAGGCCGGCAAGCAACACTGCGGATTTAATCTGTGCGCTGGCCATTGGCAGCTTGTAGTCAATCGGTTCTAACTTCTCAACACCTCTAATGTGGATCGGCGGACAACCGTTTTCATCGGTCGCACAACGTGCACCCATGGCACTTAAAGGCACTGTTACACGCCGCATCGGACGACCCGACAATGATTCATCACCAATCAACTTAGACGCAAAATTTTGCGCTGCTAATATGCCAGTAATAAGGCGCATCGCGGTACCTGAGTTGCCCATATCCAAATCTTGCTCGGGCGCTCGCAAACCACGCATACCAACGCCGTGAACTGTGAGTTTGCCGCCCGCCGGCCCGTCGGCCTGTACACCCATTGCACGAAACGCCGCTAATGTGGCCATTACATCTTCGCCTTCAAGCAGCCCGGTAATTTCACTGGTGCCATTAGCCAGTGATGAAAACATCACAGCCCGGTGCGACATTGATTTATCGCCGGGCACCCGAATGCGTCCAGTCAATCCTTGTTTGGCCTTGGCCGCTATTAGGCTTAGTTTTGCGCTCATGTTCTTCTACGTTCTTTTTATTAATTCCGGTACTTTTAAAATAGTAGTACTTTTTAAGTCTAGTACTTCGCCTTGTTTAATAGGCCTGCATCGCGTGCCGCTTTCGCCTCACCAAAGTAATCAAGTATCGATTGTTGATCGCCATTTGCAACCTGATCTCGTATTGAATCAATTTGATCTTTAAAACCATCTAACGCATTCAGTATTTCATCACGGTTTGTAATACAAATATCGCGCCACATCTCAGCGTCACTAGACGCGATGCGCGTGAAATCGTAAAACCCGGCCGCGGCTAAATCGAATAAGCGCTCACGATCAGACTGATGACTTAAAAAATTCACTAAACTAAACGCAATTACGTGCGGCAAGTGACTAGTTTTAGCAAAAATAGCATCGTGTTCTTGCAAGCTCATATGCATAACATTTGCACCGAGCTCAGACCAAAGACTATTAATAGTCTCGGTCATCGATATTGCCACATCGTCAGTGTCAGTAATAATAACGTGTTTATTTTGAAATAAACCAAGTTTCGAGGCACTTACACCCGAGTTTTCGCCACCAGCAATCGGGTGTGCCAGCACAAACTGTTTCAAACACTGAGGTACGCGTGCGGCCAACTGCAAATATAAGTCAGTTTTTACGCTACCAACATCGGTGATAATTGCGGTTGACGGAATATGATCTACGAGTGACTCTAAGATCGGCACCATGGCTTGCATAGGCGTCGCCATAACGATTAAGTCCGCATTTTTTACGGCTAGCTCCGCCGGTAAAACGGCGTCAACAATACCGTTATCAATGGCACTCTTGGCGGTACTTTCACTGCGGCAAACGCCGACGATATGGTTTGCCAGCCGCTTAGCTTTCAAGTCACGGGCAAGGGAGCCACCCAGCAAACCGGTGCCGATAATAGTAACGTTTTCAAACATTTTTAATATGCCTTAAAGAACGCCAGCCGGGTAGGAGCCGATCAATTTAAAGTAGGCCGATTTGGCTTTAAGCTCACCTAACGCGGCGGCGACGGTTGGGTTGTCGACATGCCCGATGAGGTCGATAAAGAAAACGTACTCCCAATTTGTCTGCCGACTCGGGCGGGACTCGATGCGGCTCATATCCACGCCAGCGTCATAGAGCGGTTTTAACAGCTCAAACAAGCTGCCTACCTTGTTCGGGGCCGATACCATAATGGTCGTCTTATCTTCGCCGCTGGCGGAATAGCTGTCGGTACCAATGATTAGAAAGCGGGTAGTATTATTGCGTTCATCTTCAATGCCTGACGCCAAGATCGCAATATTATAAAGCTTGGCGGCAATATCGCTGGCAATTGCCGCCACTTGCGGGTCTTTAGAGGCAATGATGGCGGCTTCCGCATTGCTACTCGCACTGTAGACCTCGGCATCGGGAAGATAGCGCTCTAACCAATTACGACACTGAGCAAGCGCTTGCGGGTGCGCGTAAACTTTCTTAACGGCGGTTAGCCCGTCAGCATGGCTCAGCAACTGATGGTTAATCGGCAGTTGTACCTCGCCGCACACCTTTAAGTGCGAGGTTGAAAAACAATCAAGCGTGTGCGTAATAACACCTTCGGTGGAATTTTCTACTGGCACAACGCCAAAGTGTGCTCGACCTTGCTCGACTAAACGGAACACATCGGCAATCGTCTTTACATCGCTACTTTTTACCGCTTGCCCGAAATGCTTGACGACTGCGGCTTGCGTGTAAGTGCCTTCAGGACCGAGATAAGCGACGGTCATCGGCATTTCAGCGGCCAACGAAGTCGACATTATCTCGCGCATTAAACGCACCATTTCGTCATCCGACACAAGGCCACTTAACTCGTCGCGCAAAGCAGCATTGCGCTCTCGCACGCGTCTGAGTACTTGCGCTTCACGTTCGGGGCGATAAAACGACGCATCGGCATCAACGGCTAGTTTCGCCTTGGCGATTTGCGCTGCGACCAATACTCGCTCTTGCACTAAGCGAATTATCTTTTGGTCACAAGCATCTATACGCGTGCGAAGTTCAATTAACTCGGGGGAATCTAGCTGCTGTTTATCGCTCATTAACTACCGACACCATACTCAAATTTGATTGCCTGGCCGACCTTAGGCCTGAATCGCTCTGGCGATCATAATGCCATCCAAAGCACGAATTGTCTCAACAACTGATCGCGGAATTTCACTGTCAACGTCCACGATGGTGTACGCAATATCGCCGCGCGACTGATTGATCATGTCGTGAATGTTCAGCCCCGCATCGGCCATAATGGTCGAAATCTGGCCAACCATATTGGGTACGTTAGCGTTGCACACAATTAGTCGGTGTTCAGTTGTACGCGGCATTGAGACGTTGGGAAAATTAACTGAATTTATGACATTCCCGGTCTCCAGGTATTCTCGAACTTGTTCAGCCACCATGACCGCGCAATTGTCCTCAGCCTCACCCGTAGACGCGCCGAGATGCGGCAAGCCGATTACCGCCGGTGTCTGTTTGGTTCGGTTATTCGGAAAATCGGTTACGTAGGTTGCCAGCTTGCCCGCATCGATCGCGTCGCACACAGCTTCGTCGTTAATAATACCGCCACGCGCAAGGTTGATCACCACCGCCGTGCTCTTCATTTTACCCACATTATCAGCATTAATTAAATCACGGGTTGCGTCTATCAGAGGCACATGAACGGTTAGAAAATCAACGGTCCCAAGAATTTCGTCAACGCTGTTCGCGCGCGTAATTTTAGAGGACAAATGCCACGCCCCGTCAACCGTTAAGCCTGGATCAAAGCCAACCACATGCATACCGAGATCGATACAGGTATTCGCGACCATGCGGCCAATTGCACCCAGCCCCACGACACCAATGGTCTTACCGGGCAGTTCGTAGCCTGCAAATTTTTTCTTACCGGCTTCGACTAACTTTGATAGCTCAGTATCTTCGCCTTCAAGGGCTTCGGTATATTGAACTGCTTGACTGATGTTTCGTGCGGCCATAAACAAAGACGCAACAACCAATTCTTTTACGGCATTCGCATTCGCACCTGGCGCATTAAACACCGGAATACCCGCGGCACTCATTTTATCTAAGGGAATATTATTTACCCCGGCACCTGCACGGCCAACCGCCTTTAGCGACGATGGGATGGCCATATCATGCATTTTAAACGAGCGTAGAATAATGGCATCTGGGCTTGTGTCTTCATCGCTGATTGAGTACGCATCCGCGGGAAGTTTATCGAGACCAACTTGAGAAATATTGTTCAGAGTGAGAATTTTGTACATCGTTTTACTCGTTACCTTTAATAGGAATTTGTTTATGCGTTAGCCGCTTTGAATGAATCCATGAAATCGATCAAAGCGTCGACTCCATCTAAGCCCATGGCATTATAAATACTCGCGCGCATGCCGCCGACTGAACGATGACCTTTTAGTGCATGTAATCCGGCGTTATGAGACTGCTCGAGAAAGGCGGCGTCTAAATCACTGTTTGCAAGTATGAACGGCACATTCATCCATGACCGATTGTCGATCGCTACTGGGTTCGTGTAGTAGCCATCGGACTCATCGATGTAACTATAAAGTTTTTCAGCCTTGGCTTGATTAGTCTTAGCCATGGCGCCGACTCCACCATTTTCTTTGAGCCAAGCAAACACTTTTCCGGCCAGATACCAAGCAAATGTCGGTGGCGTGTTGTTCATACTGTCGCTCTCAGCCATTACGTGATAATCCATCAAGCGCGGGGCGTCGCCCGGAAAATGGCCAATTAAGTCATCGCGAACAATCACGATAGTCAGCCCAGCCGGACCAATGTTTTTTTGCGCGCCGGCGTAAATAATGCCGTACTTAGACACGTCAATTTGGCGAGAAAGAATGGTCGAGGAAAGGTCAGCACAAATCGGCTTATCTGTTTCAGGTAGCCAATCAAATTCGACGCCAGCGATCGTTTCATTTGGGGTGATGTGCACGTATGCAGCGTCATCGTTTAATGTCCAATCAGATGCAGCAGGCACATGTCTGTAACCTTCTGACGATGTATCACAGACTACATTGACATCGATAAAACGCTTGGCGTCCGCTATCGCTTTCTTACTCCAATGCCCAGTATGAGCATAGTCGGCCTTAGCACCCAAAAATTTTAAGTTCAACGGGATCGCGGAAAACTGCGAGGTCGCCCCGCCTTGAAGAAACAAAACGTTGTAATTGTCAGGAATACCCATCAAGTCACGAAGGTCTTGCTCAGCTTGGGCCGCGGCCTGCATAAAAGGTTTGCCGCGATGCGACACCTCCATGACCGACGCACCCGCGCCATTCCATTCAAGCATTTCGGCTTGCACTTGGTTAAGCACAGTTTCAGGCAACGCGGCTGGGCCAGCGCTGAAGTTGTAAATACGACTCATGATAAGTCCTCGGAAAAGTTTAAAATTTGGTTAGTCGATCAGTCGCAAATCACCCTTACGCAAGGGTAAAGCTGGCTTCATTCGACGGTCTTTTTAGCGATAGGCGGCTATTTAGGCGATAGCGGGTTGTGGCGAGGCGGGCTACGCGCTCAACTCGTGAAAGTTAACGCGTATTCTACACAAGCCCCGCTTATTTCCATATAAGCTAGAGCAAAAATAGGTCGCTTTTTGAATAAAAAGCGCGGTTACGGGGCGTCTGCACACCCAGTCAATCCAATGTCATTGTTTATTCCGACGCTAGGCGCAACCCTACTCGTCGTCAGATAAGAGCAAAAACAATATCGGAGGAATCACGATTCGTCGCTCAACGGTCAAAGGTACAGCGGCTGAACAGTTGTTCGTCGTTAGCAGCTCACCATTAACCGGCGCAACACACGCACCAATCCAAAACTGACCGTCCTCGTCGGGAGCAAGCGCGGCAATTTGAAAGTTAATCGTTGAGCCTGCGGCCACCGTAGGCACCGAGCCTTGTGCTATCTGCGGGTCGCTAGTCGTAATTTGCGCATCGCTTGATAATCGAATACTAAGTAGTGACGCCGTAGACGCAGCGTCACCTTGGTTAGCAACGACTCCTAAGACGCTTATCTCGTCACCCGTTGTCGGATTTTGATCGGAAGTACCCACTGAATTCACTATCAAGTCTGGAACCGGTTCGGGCTCGGGTTCGGGTTCAGGCTCAGGGGGAGGCGTCGTGCTCGCGGTCGGCATTGACAGAAACGGGGTATTCTCGGCAAAGTATTCGAAGGCATTCGCGTTTCGAATTGCCGCAGACGGGTTTGAATTTGCGAGCGCCCGGGACCCCCTCTGGTCAAGCGCCGATGGAAAGTCATCAGTCGCGGCGACAACCGTAAAATGGCTTATCTCGTGAATAATTGTACCCGACCGAGAGTCGGTTCCGCTCGGTGCTACCCGGAAAAACACAGGGCACACGTTCATGTTAAACGGGTCGTTAGGAAACACAAACGCGAACGTTCGATCTCGATTACTGATATTGCAGGTGCAATCGAAACCTATTGTCCGCGTCGACAGCGCGCTTGCTATTCTGTTAAAGGCTGTTTGCGCGGTCGCGTATCGGCCTGATGAATGCTGCCCAAACCATTCCGTATACCGGCGAGCGCCGGGCCGCGAGGCCACTGGGGCATTACTCAATGCATTGCGAGCGGTGATCGCTATTCGCTCGGCTATGGTCAAAGCTTGATTAATTTGGGCACGTTGCGTGGCATTGCACGAACTATCAATATTCGGTGTACGCCTTAATAACAGAACTGGGCGATCTTCAGTCAACTCAAGCGTCATTGATGCGCTTGACTTCGACCCAGCACGCTTAAAGCTTTGAATGAACCCCTTGTACGCTATTTCGTAGGTGCCTTTTTCGAACATTGGGTACGCCGCATTGATATCTACGTTCGCACTCACTGCTTGTTGAGGCGCAAGCTCAATATAGTCATTTTCCGTTGGTGGCAACCTTTTGACGTGCGGCCCGATGTAGGGAAGAGCCCGGCCTTGAAAACTTACATTCAAAAAATTCTCGGTCAGTTGCCCCTCCAAAGCAGTGCCCCATGTGAGCAAACGAATGGGTTCGTTAGTTACGTTTTTATACGTCACCTCAACGGAGATAGCGTCGGCCGCGCGATAACCGGTTTGGGTAGGCCGAAGGCTAACGTCGATCCCACTTGGCAGATCAGCCGCGGCGAATTGAAAAAAATTCGCCAATAAGAACATAGCAACAACGATGTACTTAAGCTTTTTCATAGATCGATTTATAGCAATATTGATGATGACTCTCCAGAGCTAGTAGATACGGCTTTGTGACTCCCTAATGAGCAATACCTACACGGTTAAATTCAAACGCCTTAGTTTGTGCCCCTACTCGAGCGGGCAAGATACACGAAACACTTTATAGGACCTCGATTATATAGTGCTCACGGATGCCAACTGAGCAACAAAGGTAATATTCTGTGATATTTGCACGGTGTTTTGGCAAGCTCCTTTTTAAGTAACGTGGCGCTCGACGGCAGCATAGTTATCCAACTATCTATAAAACATCCTATTCAAACGTCCTTTAGCTGTGATTAACCGGACCCCATAAAAAAAGCCCATGACTTATAATTATGGGCTCTTAAATTATAGGCTCTTAGAAGACGTAGACTAGCAGAACTTATTCACACCCATCTACTGCGACTAAAAAGCAGTTGCTTAAAACTTAATCGTCTAAAAGTAACGGCAAAATGGGGGCAACAACTGGGCGACCACATTCGTTTCGCGTCTTCCAACCCATATCTTTTAGCGCCAGAATAGTTGCGCAACTATTACTGGTTGGCGTGGCAAAAGGTTCCATAAGTTCGTCAGGGGACAATGCCGTATCCCAGTGAGATACCGAAGAGCCTTGTTGAAAAGGTGAAGGCGCGAACATCCTTAATGAACCCTGCCTGCGGCCACCGGTAATCACTCCTGCTCTAGCTTCTACATTTGCTCCTCGCCAGACCAAATTCCCGGTGTTGGTTGACGACGCTGCACGTTGCGCATTGCTTAACGCGGGCCAAGCACGATTTCTAGATAGATCGAACAAGTTGTCCGCATACGCATCGGTTAAATTTAAGGGGCGCGTGCCGTTAGCCGACGTGAATGTTAAAAACCCGATGCCGTGCCCTATTTCATGCAATACGGTATCGAAAAGAGAGATAGTGCCACTGGGCGCCGGCGAATCGATGCCGAGCCACCAACGAATGCCGCCTAGGCAAGACGGGTTGCCATTTAAGAGACTATTAAAAACCGCGGTTAGATCATTATCCGTCGGGTCTAAATCTTGGCCGGCTAAACTATTTGCTAACGCCGACGGATAAATTGTTGACGTTTTAGGTGCACCAGAAAAGTCAAAAAAGCCGTTATTCGGCCCAGCGCCACCTAATTGCGCACCTGTTGCCGTGCATATAAGAGGGTCAATGCTTGCGTCCATACGTATTGGCACTGAACTATCAATTTTTGACTCCCAGAAATCCGCTGCAGCTAGAAAAACATTGAGATATTGTTGTCCGAGCGTGGTCGCGGAGTTGCCTGGAACAGCCGATACGGGCTGGTTAGAATTAAAACCTTCACCAGCCCCATCACCATTGACAATAACAATTGTTGTGGCACCGATCTTTACCGAAACAAGCGCCAGCACAATAACGATGAAAAACCTTAGACTAGTAATCATTTTATCGCTCGTCCTTTGCCTCTGCATGAGTGGATTCTGAGTGATCGGCGTGGAGGTTTCCATCGGCATCCAGGGTTACTGTTTTAGAGTAAATAAACGCGCCTTGAAAATGAATTTTAGTACCGCCGCCGGAAAGTGGCTCAGACACGAAAGAGTCAACTTTTTTTGACTGTACCACCATTTTTTGAGCTTCCTGCGGCGCAGGTGTCGAGGTCATTTTTCCTGTGTCAGGATCAATAAAGACTGAGCGCGATGCGGCACTGGCGGTGGTGGTTGTCAACTCTTGCGTCTCGGCCGCGTCAGCCATCGAAAATATGCTGGAAGCGGCTACCAAAGCCGCGAAAGACGTGGACGTCTTCTTACTACTAATGCTCATAATTAGTTAACCTGCCCGTCGTAATTATAGTTTATTCGTAACCAATTAATTCTAAGGTTACTAGTCTTCAGTTTCATCGGCCTCGTCGGCGCTTTCACTCACCTGAGGGCTTATTCCTTCGGGCTCGGTAGCGTCGGATTCTAATTCAACTTCGTCTTCATCTGACTCAGCGACTTTTTCTACTGTGATCAACTGTTCACCTTTCGAGACGCCGATCACTTTCACACCTTGCGTGTTGCGGCCAATAACAGACACTTCTGCAACACGAGTTCGTACCAAAGTACCACCATTGGTTATCAACATGGCTTCGTCATGTTCTTCAACTAAGACCGCACCAACCGCGTTACCATTGCGCTCACTGGTTTGAATTGAAATAACACCTTGTCCACCACGGCCTTGAATGTTGTATTCAGACAATAAAGTTCGCTTGCCGTAACCGTTTTCGGTCAATGTTAAGACCGCAGACTCTTCATCGTCGGCATTACAAATAATCATTGCATTGACGGAATGACCGTCTGTCATCTTTATGCCTCGGACGCCACGCGCGGTTCGGCCCATTTTTCGAACATCCTCTTCGGCAAAACGAATTGCCTTACCCGAGGTGGCAAACAACATCACATTTTGATCGCCGTCGGTCAAACCGACTCCAACCAGTTCATTGCCTTCGACTAAGTCCAGGGCAATAATACCGTTGGCGCGCGGTCGAGAAAAATCCATCAAAGAAGTCTTTTTGACGGTGCCATCGCTCGTAGCCATAAACACATGGCTGCCCTCGGTAAATTCTTTAACGGCGAGAATTGCGGTAATGTGCTCTTCGCCATCTAAAGGCAACAAGTTCACGATTGGCTTGCCGCGAGCATTACGCCCAGCCTGTGGCAACTCGTAAACCTTAAGCCAATAAACCTTACCTTTGTCGGAAAAACACAAAATAGTGTCATGCGAATTCGCGACAAACATACGTTCGACAAAATCTTCGTCTTTGGTCTTCGTCGCGCTTTTACCTTTGCCGCCACGACGTTGCGCTCGGTAGTCACTTAGTGGTTGCGATTTCGCATAGCCTTCGTGCGATAGCGTCACGACTAAGTCTTCCTCGGCAATCATATCTTCAAGCGTTAGGTCGAGCTTCTGATCAATAATTTCAGTACGACGCTGGTCACCGTACTCTTCCTTAATCGCGATCAGTTCTTCACGAATCACCTCCATCAAACGGTCGGTGTTCTCAAGAATGTTAATAAACTCAGCAATTTTCTCTAAAACTTCGGCGTATTCTTCGCGAATTTTGTCTTGTTCAAGGCCCGTCAAACGGTGCAATTGCAAGTCTAAAATCGCCTTGGCTTGTTTTTCTGATAATTTATAAGTATCGCCATGCAAACCAAGCTCAGGTGCTAAGCCCATTGGCTTACATGACACATCTCCCGCGCGCGCGATCATGTCGGCAACAACACCAGGTTGCCATAACTTCTCGAGTAACTTCTCCTTAGCAATGGCCGGGCTGGCTGATTTTTTAATCAGCTCAATCATCTCGTCAATATTGCTCAATGCAATCGCTAAGCCCTCAAGCGTATGAGCACGAGCACGCGCCTTGCGGAGGTTGTAAATAGTACGGCGAGTAACGACCTCACGACGATGCTTAATAAACTCTTGAATCAACTCGCGCAGATTGAATAAGCGCGGCTGATTATTAATTAGAGCGACCGTATTAATGCCAAATACAGTCTGCAGCATTGTTTGCTGGAAAAGCTGGTTTAGAATAACCTCAGCCACCTCGCCACGACGTACCGCGATAAACATGCGCATGCCGCTCTTGTCTGACTCATCACGCAGCTCAGTGATACCGTCAATTTTCTTGTTCTTAACTAACTCAGCGATCTTTTCAAGCAAGCGCGCCTTGTTCACCATGTACGGCAACTCAGTTACGATAATCGACTGACGCCCATTCGACTCGTTAGTTTCAATGTGGGTGCGAGCACGCATGTAAATTTTGCCACGACCCGTCCGGTACGCATCACGTATACCCTTGCTACCATTGATAAAACCAGACGTCGGAAAATCAGGCCCGGGGATGTGTTCCATCAACTCATCGATGGTGATGTCTTCGTTATCAACCATCGCCACGCAACCGTTGATCACTTCAGTCAAATTGTGCGGCGGAATATTAGTCGCCATACCCACGGCAATACCCGAGGAACCATTAACCAGCAACGTAGGAATACGCGTCGGCATCACCGAAGGCTGTAACTCACTCTCATCGTAGTTAGGGTAGAAATCAACGGTTTCTTTATCCAAATCCGCCAAGATTTCGTGCGCGATCTTAGCAAGGCGAATCTCGGTATAACGCATCGCCGCCGGGGAATCCCCATCCACCGAACCAAAGTTACCTTGACCGTCGACCAACGGGTAACGCATCGAAAAGTCCTG
>CALIVT010000036.1 GCA_938048185.1 uncultured Arenicella sp. | reverse complement strand
GAATGGGTGTTCATGATCAAACGGTACAGGTGTTCACGATGCTCCGGAATGACTGTTCATGATGGGCCGGAATATGCAGCCAGGGACGGTCGGTTATTTCTAATTATTCCCAAAGTTGCCCTAAGCGACCATTAGAAACTAAGACAAGTAGTAAGTAATTACCTGTTGAAACGGTTAAAGTAGTTTCTAATGATTTTGTATCTATCACTTTCAGATAAATCATAATCTAAATACGTATCATCAAACCCATAATCGAAACGTAAAGTTTCTTTAAGCGAAAAGTGAATTTTAGCAATTGCGCTGGCAAAAGCTTTATACGATTGAAGCACCTTTTCAGCACCGTCTTCATATCCCCATATAGGAGTCTTGCCTATCTTGACCATTGCGAAATACTTTTCTTTGATAAGGGTAATATCGTTGTAACCTTCGATTTTTTGAAGGCTTTGAGAGTCGCAGTTTAATATGTCATCGCCAATATACGTACGCCATCCGATTTCAGAAATGCCGATGCCCTCTTGTCTTTCTCGTAAATATTCCTTCCTTAGACCTTCACTGATTCGGTCCATCACAACAAGTGATCCTACACGCTCTCGTTTTTCTAGATCGGAGTCATAAAATGTAGCTATCAATTTCCCGTTAATTGAGTCATTTCGCGGTGGTAGAAACCAACCAAATGTACACAAACCAGAATGAAGCTCTACACGAGGTAACATCGCATTCATCGCTTGATCAAAATCCAAGTACTTATTTTGTTCATCGATAGGAAGAGCGCACTCAAGCAATGTCATTTCATCGTCACCTTCAACACTAAAGTAAGGCAAACAAGGCTCGTCCATATTTGGAACTATTACGCCATAACGGCGAATGCCGACACCGTCGCACCAACCAGTTTCTTCACAACCATTTTTAATAAAATGTGATGCTTTCTCAAGACTATCCTTAGTGGCTGCCCTTATTCTTGCACCATTTCCCTTGAGGTTATTAGAGATAAGCTTAGAGTCTGCGCCGTAGTACTCATGAAACAAGTTATACAGTTGATCTACAAATATTCTGTTTTCAGCAGAATAATTTTCAGCGTTTTGTATGGGTTTACTGTTGTCAAAAATGTTGCCTTTGAGCCACAACATAATTCTAAAGCAACGAGGAGCAATAACCTGTCCGTCGTCGACTATTCCATCAAGCATATATTCTAAATCTCTATGAATCAGTTTGTTGGCTAGAGTTGACCTTTTTATATTCATCAATAGCGTTTTTAGCTTCAGGGTGCCACGCCGCATCACTCAAGCTTTTTCCCCACTTGTTTTTTACACTTAGATCGGCACCAGCATTAACCAGAATATCTATGATCTTCTTAGGGCTATCCCCACCTTCAACGGGTAGAAAAAGCGGGGTTCTGCCATGGATGTCTTTAGATTCAATGTTTGCGCCTTTTTGAATCAAGTAAACTACCGAATCAAGCTGTCCTTCGGTAACGGCTGAATGTAATGGCGTTATGCCAGAATTAGATGCGATATTTATAGAAACGCCATCAAGAATGTGTCTTTCCATTTCCTTGATATCTCCATTCCAAGCAAAAGCGTGCAGCTTAGTGAAACCCGCGGCTTGAAGATTTTCAGTTAGCTCTTTGCTATACGAAATAGGTGATGCGATAAAAAGTAAGACGAGAATTATGTAGCGCATAGTTAGTTTCCTATTAACATTCGAGGAAATGGATGCTTCGACCAGCAGTGATGAAACTCAGTTGCCTCAACGTATCATTCTGTTTAGCACTCTAGGCAATTTTCAAAATAGAGTTTTTACACACTCTGAGTATATTAGAGACATTAATCTTAGTCACGCTAAACCAGGGCGGAACGAAGAGTCTCCAGAAAAACACTTCCTAAAAGAGCATTACTGCGGCTTCACCTAGCAATGGCAATAGGCAAAAATTAGCGACAACAATCATTCAGCATCGGCCTGCTGTTAGCCTCTGTTCAAATTTATTAGAGTTGATTTATCCTTCGTAAGGAATTCCAAGGATGTTGTTACGTACTAATTCAGGGTACCAATAGTCGGGTTCATCGTTGGCATGAGCCGCTTCAGAGACCTCTTTAGGTAAAGAATATATTGCTTCTATTTTCTGTTCTTGATTGAGCGAAGAAGCATTTAGAATTTCAGAAAACTCTTGCGTCATAAAAAAATTTGGAGCTAGTTCCCACATTAAAGTAACGAACTTTGCTTGAAGGTCTACACGTTTAATCCCAAAGTGTACAGCGTACAAAAAGCCGTTACGGGTGAACGTTTTGCAACATCTCTCTCCTAAATCTTGTTCAAACTCAGGTAGTTTGGTTCTGATAACGTTAGTGAAATACCAGTCAGAAAAACTGTCGGAGTCCATCGAAATTCCAGCCTTGAAACTATCACACATACGAAGAGCTTCCTCTTCTTGCAGATTGTTCATAAATTCATTGAAACTATCTGCAACCCAACCTAAGCCTTTCACATTATCGCCTTTTCCCCACGGGTCTTGTGTATGGATCGAGGTAAATACCTTTCCAAAATCTGGGCTTAGTCGATCAACATTAAGAAGAAAGTACTCGCAAAGGCCTGCGCCGAAAGGAATATAGTTCGGTAACATTTTAGGTTTGCCGTGGTAAAGGCTGCTGGCGAGATCACCGGATAAAATATTAATAGAAGACATTTTCATTAAATACTGCAGCATCACTATTTCGACGCTGCCCTGATAATGTGTGAGGCAAAAATTATCTTCCGCTAGGCATGTGATAGTGCCAACTTCAGTAATAAATGTCTTGAAGTCTTCTGGTAGGTAAACGTCCGCACTTATGAGACTAAAGGGTAGTGTTCCATCTTCATTGAACTCAATTAGATCCGCGGACCCCGTGCGCCAAGTATCTCGCAGTATAATATCCATGTTTTTCCTCGGTATTTCAACGACGGCTTTGAGTCCAGGCTGTGTAAAAACTCAAAGCCGGCTTTCTTATTCGAGCCCTAAGAAAAAATAAAAGCCATTCTACAGACTCCGTCACTAGGACCGCTTCGACCAGCAGTGATGACACTCAGTTGCCTCAACGTATCATTCTGTTTAGCACTCTTCATAGTCGTATCTCCAATAATACTGAACCCCATTACGCATTCTAGGATAAGACAATTCTAAGACTAAATCGAAACCTGAATTTTAGCTATCAGATCAGGTTTGAACCTATGCACGCGAGGGAAAAGAATTTGCGTGTGTCAAAAAGTATTGATACTTTCACTGTCTGATAATTTTAAGCTTTTCCAGCGATTAGTCTAGCTGGTTGAATTTAATAGTTATGTATTACCGAGGGTTGGCCTGAGTCAGGTCAGTATTAGAATGTTAAAGGATAAGAGCAATGAATCAGTTCAAATGGTTGATCGTATTTCTAGTAATTCTGGCGTTAAATAATATTGCATTGATTAAATGGATGGAACGTTCGAGCGCTCCAGCGTCAACAGGCTTGGTGGAGGCTCGAACGTTAACTCAGAGCACTGACGGCAACGATGATCGAAATTCAGATGCCGTGAAAGCTTTGCCTGAGAATAGCGAGGTTTCTGAGGCGCAGGCAGACAACGTAGAAGGGACGCAAAGCCAGATTCGAAGCTTAGAGGACGACGACCGATTCATAGAGGCGTTTACTCGAGCCTCTGCACGCAGCGAACTTTCCGACATTTTCCTAGAGTTGCAATTTAGCAGTCAACGAAGATATCTTGAGTTAGAGAAGCGCATGGATAGCATGAGTTCATCTGAGCTAGTTGGTTTAATTAGTGCATCAAGCAGCCTTGTAGAGAAAGAAGTAGCACTTAATAAATTAAGAGAAGTTGGTTTTGCCGGTGTGCAAATATACGAGCTTAAGGACTTGTACCAGAGTGGCGACACACAGCAATGGATGAAAGCTCAAATATTGAGTGAGCTTATCTCAAAGAATGACGCGGACGGTATCGCTTGGGCAAAAGAGATGTTGTCTGAGGGTCTTCACTCTTCTCGCTACCTCAATTCGGAGATGCTTGTCGATCTATACGAAAAGGATCGTGATTACGTCACTCAATATGTTGAAAATATAAATGTGTTGGATGCCGGCGTGCCCTATACCGTAAGCAGTTTGTTGCAACAAGAACCTAAACTCGCCACTCGTTTTGTTAGCAAAAACTTTGATCAATTACTAGACGCCGATCATTCTGAACTCTCCCAAGTGGGTTATTTTAGCGCCAAATTCGACATGAGTGAGGCGCAACAAGACAAGCTATTAGCAGCGTTAGAATCAGACAATCGGTATACGCGCGGATTTGCAATAGCGCTTGTGGGTAATGTCGATGGCACAGACCGTTTAAGGGCGGCGTATCGCAACTTAAAAAGTACCCGTGAGAAGAGGCGTTTTATCTTTGCGTTATCGCAAGACGCTGACAAGGCCTCCTTGCGAGCGCTCGCAAGAGAGCTGTCAGCAACGTCTAAAAATTAGAAGATTGAGTAAGTTGCTGTAGCGAAATGATCAATCCCTATTTGACGGGGTTTATCGGCGCAGGCACTGAGTGGTCCAAGGCGTGCTCGACAACGGCAGCGAGGTGTCATTGCCGTTAGTCGTGTTGCCGCTGGCCACGCCAGTGGTGTTGCGAATGCGGTATGTCCAACAATATTGCGGTGTTCCCGGTGGGCCGTTGGTCACGGTATTGTCTATCACCGTCGCATTGCGGAAGTCTGCCAAGGCTAAAAAATAACCCAAAAATTTGTTGCGGCGAATGTCGGCATCACCTGCTCTATACATATACATGCCGCAGCCGTTGCACACATTGTCGTGTACGTAGGTGGTTTGTGGGTTGTTATCACGGCCTCCGGAGTACTGAATATAGCCAAGGCGGCCATTGACTGAGCCGTTTAACATTGTGATGGTATTGTGCGCAATGACGTTGTCAGTGCGCTCCCAGGTTACAAGCGGGCCATCTATGTAACGGTGGTCACTGCCCTCTCTTCCTTGGTGTAAGGTGTTTTGGATTATGAACACATTCTTGCCGCTGGTATTAACAATGTCGCCACCGCGGTTGTGATGGAAGTTGTTTTTGCGGATCAGAATGTCTTTGTCGCTGCGCCCTGCCCCTTCTATGTCAATTCCAAATTGCGGTGACGTGCCGCGAATATGGTGTATCTCATTGTTCTCAATTTTAATTCGCGTGCCGCCAACCACGGATACGCCCTGTCGGCGATTATGAGAAATATTATTGTTGCGAATGGTGACGTCTTCAATTTCGGTTACTAACAATAGGCCATCGCCGGTTAGCTCCTTGATACGCATGTTTTCAACCAGAACTTTGGTGGTATTGCCTTGCAAGCAAATACCGTGACCCTCGTCATGCGCAGTGGCGCCATCGCGTGCCCGCGGAGTGTAGGTGTGCTGGTAGCGGTCGCCCTTTATCGTGCCGCCACGAATTATTACATTGCTTTTACGATTAACCGCAATTACACAGTAATTCCATTTATCGTTCGGCGCCATTTCCAGCACAGTGCTGGGGCTGAGCACCAACTCGATGTTGCCGTCTAGCTCTATGCCTCGCTGATAAATGGCGTTGCCAAACTTGCCGATTAAAAACTGACCATTCGGGATTACTATCCGGTTAAAGCCTTGCGCGGTTGCCCAGTCAATAGCCGCTTGCAGGTTGTCGGTGGTCTTTACCGGGTTACTCCGGTTGCTTGGAATGTCCCATCGACTCAGCTCAATCGTATATTCGTTAATAGGGTGAATCGAGGGTAGCGTGACCTTAAAGTCGATCTTTCGGGGTAGCTTTTTTAAAGAGGCCATAATGGCCGGCATATATTCAAGAATGTCGTCTTCGGATTGACTCGATGCGTTCAGCGAGCAAAGCAACAAAAGGCTCAACGGAATTATCTTATATGGTTTCATAACAATGGTGCTAGCGTAGAGATGCGTGGCTATTTTTAAAGATATCATGCACTTAGCTAAATCACACTGGTGCCAAATTTTGTTAAGCTACGGTATATAAGGGTTTACGTTTTCTGCCGCTATATTTTAACGATCCGCGGTCGGCAAATTGGATAAACCCAAGGTCATATTCAAGACAACGCTCTACCACTGAGTTACGACAATCTGCTTCCGTGTGTTCGCAGTTGCGAGCAGCGTACTCGGAGCGTAGTTGCTTAATGGGTGTGCAGATTCCGAGCCCAAACAGCGCTAGTATGATCGCTAGAAAAACGTATCGCATTCGGGCGCTCGGTTAATCAGGTAGTTGTTGCTGAAGTATGCGCAACATGTTGCCACCCATAATTTTGCGAATCTGCGTGTCGCTAAAATTCGCTTTAAGCATCTCATCAGTGAGCGCAACCAGCTCACTGCTATCGAACGACGTGGTGACGCTGCCGTCAAAGTCGGAGCCGAGTGATATATGATCTTCACCCACCAGCTCTAAACCATATTTCATCGCTGCAACGACATCTTTAGGGTGGCTGCCGCACACCGCACCGTCCCAGTAGCCAACCGCGATAAGCCCGCCATTTTTCGCTATTTTTTGCATTAACGAGTCGGCTATATTTCGAGCCGTATCACAGTGCCCCTTAAAGCCGGTATGGCTCACCACAAGCGGCGTATCTACCATCGCTAAAACGTCGGCGACGACTGCTTCCGCGGAATGTGATACATCAAGGATAATACTTAGCTCGCCAATCTGTTTTACCACATCGCGACCAAAGCTGGTTAAGCCCGACTGGCTAACGCCATGCAACGAGCCGCCCAGCTTGTTATCAAAAAAGTGCTGTAGGCTCATCATCCTAAAGCCCGCGTCAAACAGGGTTTTGACATTGCTTAGCTCACCATCCAGCGCATGCGAACCTTCGGTGCCTAATAGGCCACCAACTAACTTGGGTCGCGTGTTTCGCTGATCAATAAAGCTAGCCAAGTCGCGTTTTGACTTAATAATCATTAGGTCATTATTTCGCTCAGCAAAACGATGCAGCTTCTCGGCTTGGTGCAGCGCTCGCGCAGTAAGGCTTGACCAGGTGCTGGTCGGCCAGCGTTGGGCTAGGGCCAGTTTAGTAATGTCATCAGGTGCGTCGGCGGAATTTTTATCGTAGTTTAAGCCGCTAGGGGATTTAGTCACCGTGGTGAACATTTGTAGGCCGACGTTACCGGCTTGCAAGCGTGGGATGTCGACGTGGCTATAGTCGTGCCGTTTATTCAAGTCGCGGTTCCATAGCAGGCTATCGGCATGCCAATCACCAACCAAAAGCGTGTCGTGCAAGGCGTTCGCTCGTTCACTTACTATATAGGGTGCGTGCTCGACTACCGGATTTAACGATGCATCAACTTTTGCGGGGCCATACGCAAAGAATAAACTTGCTAGCAGTACTGACAGCAACACAGCAACAACAATGACTTTTTTTAGCATATTAGGTTTCTTCGCTTATTTTCTATAGGCCCACAATATAACGTTTAGCGGGTGTTGAGAAGCGGCAGGGCTGTTAGCGCATCACTCAATATGATCTATAAACGGCGGGCACGATTAATTGGTCTTGATACGTGTCTCGCTATAGAGAGGCGCTAATTGCTGGACTCGTCGCGATCAATTTCGGGTTCGGGCTCAGGTAATTTCTCGACTTCTAACTTACCCACATCAAATTCATGATGCTTGTTTTCCAGCTCGGGCATGGTTTTGTTGGCCTTGCTCGACAATTCAGTAAAGCGTTTTACTTTTCCCTGTAAGCCTTGGTTGCCTGAAATCGCTTTAACCGTGTCGTTATAGTGATTGCTCACCGTGCCTAGCGTCTTACCCAGTTTTTCCAAGCGTTCTGAGACGGTTGCCACGGAATTAAAAATATCATTTGCTCGTTCACCAATAGAGCGCGCTTCCTTATTGCTCTTATCCAACATCCACAAGTTAGCGACGGTTCTTAAAATTGGGATGACCGTTGTGTGTGAGACTAAGATAATATTCTTGTTGTAACCGTAGGCAAACAACTCAGGGTCTTCTTTCATCGCCTCGATATACGCAGGCTCGATTGGCATAAACATCAATACAAAATCTGGGCTGTGTATACCGTTGAGATTTGTATAGTTTTTCGAGGCGAGATCGTTTATGTGCGCTCGCACTGCGGCGACATGCATTTTCATTGCCGCAACTTGTTCGTCTCCCTCGCTTGAGCACGCTCGCTCATACGCGTTGAGCGAGACCTTACTGTCTATGATGATGCACTTTTCTTCAGGCAACCTAATGATGTAGTCGGTTTGTTTGCGCCGCCCTTCATCGTCTAAAAAGGAAGATTGTTTCTCGTAATGGTCGTGTTGTACTAAACCGCTCAGCTCAAGCGTGCGTTCTAATTGTGCCTCGCCCCACGCGCCTCGTTGTTGTGACTTTCCTTTTAGGGCGGTGGTCAAATTATTCGCTTCGTCGCTTAACTTAACGCCCATGCGCATGACGTTATCAATCTCACTTTTAAGGTGGGTGTTGCCCTTAATCGCTTCATCGTGAACTTCGTTAATGCGTTTTTGAAAGCCAGCAATTTGATCCTTCAGTGGTTTTAGAAGTGAGCCAACCCCTTCTTCGTTTTGCTTAGCTAACATGGTCTGGCGCTCTTTCATGATTTCCTCAGAAACCACTTTGAACTCATTTTTAAGCTGTGACTTTTGCTCTTCAAATTGAGCTTTCAGTTCAGCCAGTTTGTCTTGCTCAGCACTAAGTTTTGCTTTTTGTTCGCGTGACTCACCTTCGAGACGGCTAATAGTACGGTTATTATTTTCGAGCATTTCACGCAAGCCCAGGCGCTCGTTCTCGTTGGTACTAAGTTGCTCAATTTTCTCGTCGCGGCTGCTCTTAAGTTTAGCCGATTCGGCGATTAGGATCGAAAGCTGACGCGCGTTCTCCTCGACCTTTTCGGTCAGAATATGATTGTCTCGATCTATGGTATTGATTTGCTGCTGGTTAGTCGCTTTGACTATTTCTAGTTCTTGACGCTGCGCATCCAGCTCACCAATGCGCTTGCGGCTGCGCACACTTAAAATCACCAAAATTAGTACGGCAACCGCGATCGCAGTCACTAGCCAATACAACGGTAAGGCTTGCTGTAGCCAACGCGCTAAGTCTTCTAGAAATGGGTCCATAGAGTTGATTACGTAACCCTACCAGCTCAGATCGTCAGGAATTTGATAGTCCGCATAGGGGTCATCTTCTTTGCTCGCCGACGTGTCAGTATTGGTGTTTTGCACTACATACTTGGCATCGCGTTCAGCAATTTTTTGCGCAGCTGCTTTGGGTACAAGTTCGAAGGCCTCATTGCCCAGACTCACAATTACGATTTGGTCTCGGCTGAGTTGCTTTTGCTGTTCATCGGTCACATAAATTTTCTTTACCTTTTTCTTTAAGGTAAAGCTGTAGGGCGTTTCGCCGTCTTTGCGATCTAATTTCGCGCCGTCTACCAACTGTTTAATTTCAGCAAATTTTGCTTTAGCGATCGCTTCAGCTTGACGCTGCTCGTTAAGGCGTTTGTCTTTCTTCGCCTTGTTTAACATCGCACGCTGCGCTCGCAAGGTCGCTTCGCTGGTCTGCTTACGGGCTTTCTTAGCAACCTGAGGTTGTTTTTTCTTTTTGGCTGGCTTGGCTTGTGGCTTTTTTGCTAAGCCGGCTTTTAATAGTTGATCTTTCAGTGAGAGACTCATTGGAATAACCCTTGTACTTGCTCAAAGTTAAACTCATATCGTTGAAAGCAAAAGTGGCAATCAATCACTAAGGTATCCTCGCCATTTTCTGCTTGTTCATCGACTAATGCTTGCACGTCTGCCGCGCCCAAGCTCTTTACCGCGTCTAAGGACTTCTCGGCAGAGCATACGCAGCCGAACTCGACCGGGTGCGCATCGAATAGTCGGCATGACTCTTCGTGAAACAGTCGTGTTAAAACTTGCTCATTATTTAGGTTGAGGGCCTCGTCAGCCGTCAAAGTTTTAAGCAAGTGTTGCAGGCGTTGAAAGTGTTCATCTGCCAGCGTGGTGTCTTTGACTTTTTCTTGGGGCAGCGCGTGTATTGAAATGCCGACCCCACTGTCACCATCGCTAAGCAGCTGAAATAGACTGGGCAATTGTTCCGAGCGTTGGAAGTAATCCTGCAAGCAATCACCGAGTGACGCGTGCTCAATCGGCACAATACTTTGATAGCGTTCACCTTGCTCTGGCGAAATTGTGATGGCTAACACCGCGCCAGCACCCATTTCATCCAAAGCAAGCGCGTCACCGGCACTTAGCTCTGCGCTTTCATATTCAGCAATCGCGCGCACTCGTCTATCAGCCATGCAGTCGGCCATAATCAGTTTTATCGCGCCGGGTGTGCGTAGTTGGATCGTTAGACTGCCATCAATTTTAATGCTGTCGCGCAACAACGTGACCGCCAACGCAAATTGGTTTAATAACCGAGCTAGATTGGCGGGATAATGATGGGTGTTTTGAATAGCCTGGCACGTCTCGTTTAAGCGCACAATGCAACCACGAGCATCAAGCTCGTCGAAGACAAAACGTTGGCGAATATCAGTATTAATCATGATCAGTTTAGTGATGTCGTGATGTCCATTATACAAGCAGAGCCACTATTACGATGGATAATAAAATTCTATACACAACAAACGGCAGCATACCCACACGCTCGACAAAACGCATAAACCAATGCATGCAAAGAAAAGCGGTGACCGCTGAGATTAGCGCGCCAATTAGTAGCAAACCCCAAGCTATTTCTTGTTGGCTATTGGCCAGCTCAGCGCCTTTTAACAACCCTGGTAGCGCGATTGCGGGTACCGCCATCAAAAATGAAAAGCGCGCTGCGGCTATTCTGCTATAGCCGATCGCCAATAATGCGGTCATCGTCACGCCCGAGCGAGAGGTGCCTGGGATGAGCGCAAAGACTTGAGCGCAGCCAACAAACAAGGTCTGTTTCCAGGTCAGTGACTCGACAGGCTTAATATTTTGGTCGCCACCGCGATCGGCCCAGCCCAGCAGCAAGCCAAAAAACAAGGTGCTGGCGGCAATTACCCACGCGGTGCGCAAATGGCTTTCAATTAAATCGCCGAACAGCAATCCAGCCAGTCCAACAGGAATGGTCGCGAGCACCACAAGCCAACCGAGCTTGCCGTTCGTATTCCATTGAAAGCCTTTCCAGCCAACGACCCACGCGGGCACAATCTGTTGAATCTCGTGTTTTAGAAAAACCACAACGGCCGCGAGGGTGCCGACATGAACTGCCACATCAAACGCTAAACCTTGGTCCTGCCAGCCTAAGAGCTTGGGCACCAATATAAGATGCGCAGAGCTCGATATCGGCAGGAACTCGGTAATGCCTTGTAGAACGGCTAAAATAATGGCCTGAAAGATGTCCATCTCGGTGGTGTTTGGAAGCGTATGATCGAATACGTTATAGTAAGTTTTTAGTCTGTAGTTTGCACGAGAATATGAGTCATCAAGCTAAAACCGTTTTAATCACCGGTGGTGCAAAACGCATCGGCCGGCAAATGGCGATTACCCTGCATCAGGCAGGTTACAATATCGTGGTGCATTATCGCTCATCCGAGGGCCCGGCCAGCGAATTGGTCGCTCAGCTAAATCATGACAGGCCCGAGTCGGCCTTAGCGTTGCAAGGCGAGCTGCTAGACACCCGTGCGATTCCAGCATTGGTAAGTAAAGCGGTCGACGCCTTTAGCGGCTTAGACGTGTTAATCAATAATGCCTCAACCTTCTATCCAACGCCGATCGAGCTTATCGAAGACGAGTTTTGGAACGATCTCATGGGCAGCAATTTAAAGGCCCCCGCGTTCATGGCCAAAGCGTGCGTAAAACACTTGCGTGAACGCCAAGGTTGCATCATTAATATTCTGGATATCCACGCTCGCAAGCCAATGGCTCAACACCCTGTTTATTGTGCGGCAAAAGCGGGCTTAGAAATGCTTACTCTTTCGCTCGCCCGAGACTTAGCGCCAAGCATTCGTGTCAACGGGGTATCGCCTGGCGCTATCCTGTGGCCTGAGAACGATGCGGGCATGGCAAGCCAAGACGAAGTGCTCGAGAAAATTCCAATGCAACGCATGGGTCAACCCGAGGATGTCGCTAAGCTAGTAACGTTTTTGGTGGATGACGCCGACTACATCACTGGGCAGGTAATCGCGGTCGATGGTGGCCGATCAGTGATGATTTGATTCTAAAGATTTGGCTTGACTGATTGCCCTTGCGACGGGACTGTGATCTTAGCTTGTTCAAATTCGCTAATTTCGTTTACCAGGTTGTCCATGCATTCAAACGTGTGGTGCGCGCCGGCATCTAGCAGTTTTTGCTCACCCGTTAGTTCCGAATAACCAAATACCGTCATATTTGCGGCTACGCCTCCCCTGACACCTAAGGGACTGTCTTCGATGACTAAACATTTCGATGTCTCTGAGACTCCCATTTTTGCCGCCGCGTACAGATAAACGTCGGGGTATGGCTTACCGCGTGCTACTTCCGATGTGCTAAAGCGCCTGCCCTCAAAAAATGAGAGTAACTGTGTTTTGCCTAACGTGATCTTCATTTTCTCATGCGAGCCACTCGACGCGACGCAGAACGGAGTTGATAGCTCATGCAGTGTTTTTCTGATGCCAGACACGGCTATGACCGACGACGCGAGCGCGCGGTTGATTTCATCTTTATAGTAATGCTCTAGGTCGGCGGGTGGTGCGTGTCCGAGCATTTTCTCAATGATCGCCATGCATTGGCTGGATGAGTGACCAACGAACGTTTCGAACATATCGTTTAAACTTAACGAGAGCCCGAATTCATCGTTCAGAATTTTTGCAAAAATTTCGTTTGCTAGTCGCTCGCTATCGACAAGCACACCATCACAATCGAAAATTATTAGCTCAAATCTACTCATACACTTAACCGTTTCTGAAAGAGTGAAACCGACCGAGCTCAATAATTTTCCGGATGAAACTTTCGTTCAATGAGTTCGATAAATATGTGCAATATCTTTATGTGAAGCTCCTGTACACGATCAGCAAAGTCTCCGGCGGGTGTGCAAATATAAATATCCGCTAGCGCCTCAAGTTCAGGGTTATTTCGACCAGTCAAGATAATGGATTTGATGCCGAGCTTCTTAGCGACCTTCGCCGCCTCAACCACATTCTTGCTGGTACCGCTGGTGCTGATAGCAATTAGCGCGTCACCACTAGCGCCATGGCTCTCTAGATATCGTGAGAAAATATACTCGTAGCCAAAATCGTTAGCCACGCAGCTAATATGGCTGGGGTCGCTGATTGATACCGCAGCATGTCCTTTTCTGTTTTTGCGATAGCGGCCGGTCAGCTCTTCGGCGAAGTGCATGGCGTCACACATTGACCCGCCATTACCACACGAAAACACCGTGCCTTTGTCATTAAGAGTTTGAATTAGGGTAGTTGCCGCGTTTTCTATATTTTGTAACTGTGCAGAATTTGAAAGCAGGCTGGCTAGGCTATTCTGGGCTTCTTCTAAGCTGGCCTTAATGTGTTCATTCATAATGTTTGTATTTAGATTGGTAAAACGTCGCTATATGCGCGTAAATTTTGATATTTCATTGCTAATGCACTTCTGACCTGATGTTTCGTGTAAGACCTCTAGTATATGGCCAGATGCTTGGAAGCAAAATTGTCCGTCACGCCCTGAAAACGTATCGATAACAGGAGGGCCGTATCTTAGACGAATAGCTTGTATTTCTCAGTAAATTAAAATACTGTATGAAAAAACAGTTATTTGATTATTATGCGTTTATTTATTGCGGAGAAGCCGAGCCTGGGGCGTGCGATCGCTGATGTTTTACCTAAACCTCAGAAGAAGGCGGATGGTTTCATCGTCGCCGCTAATGGCGACACCATTAGTTGGTGTATAGGCCATTTACTAGAACAGGTTGAGCCAGAAGTGTATGACCCGGCCTTTAAGAAATGGTCGCATGAGCACTTGCCTATCGTCCCTGATAAGTGGCAATTAGTTGCTAAGAAAAAGACATCAAAGCAGTTGTCCGTATTGCGTAAACTCGTTAAGCAGGCTGACCAAATTGTGCACGCCGGCGACCCCGACCGCGAGGGACAACTATTGGTTGACGAGGTTATAAATTTTCTCGGCGTAAGCCAGCAGAAAAGGTTGGCCGTTCAGCGTTGCTTAATTAGCGACTTGAACGCAAAGGCGGTAAAACACGCAATATCAACGTTGCGCTCAAATCGCGACTTCATTCCTTTGTCTATCTCCGCATTGGCTCGGTCGCGCGCCGACTGGTTATACGGTATTAATTTGACGCGAGCTTATACCTTGCAAGGGCAAAAAGGTGGCTATAACGGCGTGTTGTCGGTGGGCCGTGTGCAAACGCCGGTGCTAGGTTTAGTGGTGCGGCGAGATGAAGCGATCGAGAAGTTTGTTAGCCAGCCGTTTTATGAGGTTTGGGCTAGATTGGAGACCTTAGCTGATGATGGGCCGGTGCAAAGCTTTCAGGCCAAATGGCTTCCGAGCAAAGAATGCAAGCCGTATTTAGATGCCGCCGGTCGTAACCTTTGCAAAGCCCTGGCTGAAAATGTGGCAAGGCGTATTAGTGATCAATCGGCTGTTGTCTCTAAACTTGAAAGAAAGCATGAGAAGCAGGCCGCACCGCTACCGTATAACCTGTCGGCGTTGCAAATTGATGCTAGCAAAGCCTTTGGTTTAAGTGCTCAGCAAGTACTCGATGTTTGTCAGGCTCTTTATGAGCGTCATAAGCTAATCACCTACCCTCGCTCTGATTGTCGGTATCTTCCTAAAGATCATTTTAACGAGGCTAAAAGCGTGCTCGACGCCGTTCAGTCTAATGCCGGCGCAAGTGACGCGTCGGTAAAACTGTTCGGTGTAAAAAGTGATGCGACTAAAAGCATAAACCTAAGTTTGAAAAGTCGCGCCTGGAACGACGCTAAGGTGAATGCGCACCACGCGATAATTCCCACTCAAAAGAAGCTTAGCGCAGCCAAGTTGACGACAACGCTAAGCCCCAGTGAGGAAAAAGTTTATCGTTTGATTTGTAGAAATTATTTTGCGCAGTTTCTGCCAAAGCACGAGTTTTATGGCGTTAAAGCGGAAGTTGAGATAGGTACCGGGGTATTTATCGCAAAGGCTAAAGAGGCTATTGAGGTCGGCTGGAAGTGCGTGTTTCCAGTGGCGAAATCAGATGAAAGCGAAAACGAGCAAAAAATACCGCGCTTGAACGTTGGGCAAGAACTGAAATCGCTAGCCGCAAACTTAATTGAGAAGAACACATCGCCGCCGAAGCACTATACGGATGCAACGCTGCTAGCCGCGATGACCGGAATTAGCGCCCATGTCTCCGACCCTAATTTGAAAAAAATTCTACGCGAGACGGATGGCCTTGGAACTGACGCAACCAGGGCGGGGATTATCGAATTGTTGTTGAAGCGTGGCTATTTAAGCAGGCAAGGTAAATCGATGTATTCAACCAAAACCGGTAGAGCCCTGGTAGGCGCATTGCCGGAGGTGGCAACTCATCCTGACCTTACGGCCGTATGGGAGTCTCGCTTGTCAGCAATTAACGAAGGCAAGGGCAGTTATCATGAATTGATGAGGCAATTACAAACCCAACTAGAGGCGATGGTGACCGAAAGTCGCGGCGTTATTCCGCGTGGGCTTAAGGGCTTGGGCAGTAAGCCTAGGTATCAGAAAGCTAAAACTAAAAAGCGAAGAGCTAAACCCAAACTCGTATCGTGACTTTTTAACAAACATAATAACGAAGGCTGTACTGGCTGCATATTCAAAGCGTGCTCAAATCTTCGCAGGGCAGGTGTAAGAATCTAGGCGTTAGCTAACCACCTAGCGAAATTGGTTTTGAATATGCTTCGCTTTGTTTCTATCCTTTGTGCTTAATGGGCAAACATCCATGTTGCTTGAATTTCTGTGAATCTATGCTGCTCGGCTAATCGGCAATGAGTTGTGTCAGTAGCAGACGACCAAAATAACCGCGGCGGATATCTCTAATAACGTAAAGTGGTTGACCGACAAAGCGGTGAACGGTGACGGTATTTTGATGACACCACGCTGGGCGATAGCAGACCATATTGATAGCCGCTCACGTTGTCTGGTTGACGTTCTTTACTGCAAGTGCCGGCCCATCGCTACGTTGTGCCACGCTCAATAACAACGCCAACATTCTTCACCCCTTTAACGGCTTGGCCTTTATCCAGCTTAATTCTCACCCAGGGGGTATCGAACTCGGCCAGTATAATCGCGGCTAATTTTTCCGCCAAGCTTTCGATCAGCTCAAAGGCGTTGTCTTTGGCAAAGCTCTGAACTCGTTCGGTGATCGCTTGATAGTCCAGCGCGTCTTTAAGGTCGTCATTCGCCGCGGCTTTGGCCGTATCGGTGGCGAGGTCGATATCGAGTACCAGTGTTTGCTCAATGGCTTTTTCCCACTTCCAAACGCCAATAGTGCATTCACATTTCAAACCGTGTAAATAAATGATGTCCATAGAGAGTGATGCCTTAAGTCATCGATACGTTAGTATTAGGTTTTAGCGAATATTATTATCGCCGCTAACTCTAACACAGTACAATTGCTCTACTTAATAAGACGAGCTCTAAAAACGCAGCCTATACCTATAGGCCAGAAACCCGATGTCCGAAATACCCTCTTTTGTTTGGCCAATTCTAGGCTACTTGTTTGGCTCTATCTCGAGCGCGGTGCTGGTCTCGAAAGTGTTTCGCTTGAACGACCCCAGAAGCGTTGGCAGCGGTAACCCCGGTGCAACCAATGTGCTGCGTTCAGGTAACAAAGTTGCGGCCGCGATCACTCTTTTAGGCGATATTTTAAAGGGTGTACTGCCAGTACTGCTCGCGCAGCAGGCGGGCGTCTCTAACGGCGTGGTGGCAATGGTGGCAATTGCAGCGTTTATGGGGCACTTATTCCCTATTTTTTTGGGCTTTAAGGGCGGCAAAGGCGTTGCCACCGCTATTGGTGTTTTCGTAGCATTGAGCTGGAAGTTACTAGTGGTATTCGCCGCGGTTTGGTTGCTAACCGCGGCCATTTCGCGCTATTCGTCCCTAGCGTCCTTAGTCGCCTCGGCGGTGACGGGTCTAGCCAGTTTTGCCGTGTTTAACCAAGCGCACGAGCTACAGCTTATTGGTGCGGTATTTTGGATTGTGGCGTTTACCTTTCAACGTCACAGAGAAAACGTTGAGCGGTTAAAGTCCGGCGCTGAGCCTAAGATTGGCGCGCAGAAATAAGCCTAGAGTTGCCTATTTCGTTTAACTTTATTTAGCGCGGCAGCTGGGCTCCAAGCTCACTGAGTTGTCGAGTACGTGAAGATACGTGTTTAAACTGTGATAACACAAAACACTATTTACTATGTCTGGTTTCGAGTACGAGCTGATAGCCAATTCATGCCAAATATGACGGTAACCGAATAATGGGAAAGGCATTCTAGGCACGATGTCGGGCTTGTTTACGATGCGAATACTGTCGGTTATCTTGGATTGAAATGCTTTCGCGAATTTCGGGTCGCCGGTGAGTGGCGATGCAAAGTTAAGTAATTGTACTTTTGCGTTAGACCGAAGTCGTGTCACTTGATACGCGGTCAACGTTGCGAGCGAAGAGCCCAAGCTATGGCCGGTGACTATGATTTTTTTGACGTTCCTAAGTCGACTCAAGTAGTCGTCTAGCGCCGTAAATTTTTCGTCGTTAGGTTGTGAGACGGTGAAGCTCTTGAATATCTCGTTAAAGCCCAGCTCTACATTGCCGTCTTTTGGGTTTGATGAAAACGGCACCAATTCAAATTTAGCGTCGTCAATCCACTCTTGTTCATCACTGGTGCCGCGTATCGACACGACGATGGTTGAGGGTGTTTGCGACGACCTCCAGACATGGCCGTAGAGCTCTTTGAGTTGGCTTGATTCTTTAAAGCGCGCTTCTTTGTCTTGGCCTTGCAGGTTTGCTATTGGCACATAGCGGGTCAATAAATTGGCATCCTCAGGGAAGCTCTTTGCGTTTGGAAACTCTGGGTTGGCTCGTTTTGGGTCACCATCAAACAGTGCGTAGTCGATCAATATAAGGCGACCTAAGTCAATAATGTCTTTGTGTTCAAAGCCGAGCTCTGTGGTTTTTTCCCAGGATATTGGGTATTTCCCCTTGATGTCGCACGCAGCTAACCAAAGTATGACGATGATCGCTAAACCTAGCTTGAATAAAACAGATACTTGGTGGTTCGAGGTGATTTCTGATCGGGTGTTTTGCATACGCCAAGTCTAGCGAAGTGATGGCCTTAGATCGCTAGTCTTTTGAGACTATCTGCTCTTGCAGCCCGCGATCAAAGTAAAACCATTTAGGTTGGTGGCACTGCGATTACGGCAATAATAAGCACACAAGCGATGACGACGAGCGAAATAATAATGTCTTTGCTGACGTTGTTAAGTTTCATTTCCATTAGCGTTTGCATTTCTATTGAGTCGGGGGGGCTCAATCTTAAGCATTTGTTTTACAACCGTAAAACACGAGAGATGACCTGTCTGTAGTCTTTTTGGATTAGTGGTCTTAGCGCCGATAAAACCTTAAGTTGACGCCAAACGCGAAGTCAGCCGAGCTATTAACCACGACATCTTCGGTGAAATACAGCTGTATTGTGGCTTTGGAGGTTTGCCACTCGCCTGCCAGCGCGAGCTGCCATGCGTTTTGGCTCAGCTCAGCTATCGCGCTGTTAAATATTGGGCCGTGGCCGTCGAGTTGGGCGCTCCAGCGCCAATGAGTCCCTGTCTGCCAGTGCGCGCCTAATGACGTGGTCCAAGTAGACGCGTTAGTTGGTATCGCGAACAGCCGCTTATCCCCAATTGCCACTGCCCCGAGATTAAGGTGCCAACCCACGTTGGCGCGTTGCCCCGATGCCGCGAGCGTGAGACGCGCATCGGGCTTGTTGGAGCTGATCGCTGAGCGCGCGCTACCGCTCGACAGGCTCGCGTCAGCATGCGCTGCAAGCGAAAACTTGTTTCTTGAAACCAACTGACGACTAAGACCGACCTGCAGGTCACCAAGCCCTGAACTCGGTTGCGCCAAGCGCGCAGAACCATCGGTATTGCTGTAAAAATAGAGCAGTTGATCGTCTGGCTGTCGCGCCCGATCACCATCATCCAAATTGAAAAAATCGTGCCATGCGTCAATCGCACCGTCGAACTGTCCCGACGTGTTACGTAACGCCCTTACCCCTAAGTTCGCTTGCCACTGAGGTGCGAAGCCCCAATCAATATTTAGTGTGGCTGAGTGAACCTCTCCATCAATAATAAGGGTTTCGCGCGTTGAGCCCGAATCGTTAGCGTGCGACTCAATATTTGTGTTGAAATTGAACCTAATTGTATTGGGTTCTTCTATACGAGCACTTTTAGGCGTACCTAGGCCAGCACCTTCTAGCACCGGCAAGCTGTTTCTGACTTGAATGGGCGAGGTGTCGACACTGTGCGCGGCAAGCGGAATCAGCCAAGCGAGCACAGCGAAAACGCGCATCATTAATGTTCCCTAAACCGGGGCTAGGTCTTCTAAGGACCAGCGCGGTTTAACTTGAAACGCTAGGTCAGGCGTCGCCTGATGTAAACGTTTTGAGCCTGCTAGGGCAATCATCGCACCATTGTCAGTGCAAAACTCGATGCGCGGAAAAAACAACTCGCCTGCAACTTGCTCGGTCATGGTTTTTAATTGTTCGCGCAGTCTAAGATTCGCCCCCACACCACCGGCTACCACCAAGCGTTTGCTCTTGGTATGTACGAGCGCACGTTTGCATTTAAAGACCAGCGTATCCACCGCCGCTTCTTGGAATGCGCACGCAATATCCGCGATAGCTTGTTGGTCAAGCTCGGTTTTTTGCGCGATGTTTAAGGCGGCAGTTTTTAAGCCGCTGAAACTAAACTCCATGCCGGGTCGGTTAATCATTGGTCGCGGAAAGGTAAACCGGTTCGGGTCGCCGCGCTCTGCCGCTTTAGCCACCGCAGGGCCGCCAGGATAGCCTAAGCCCAGAATCTTAGCGGTCTTATCAAAGGCCTCGCCAACTGCGTCATCTAAGGTTTGGCCCAAAATGGTGTATTTGCCTACGCTCTCAACTTGCGCCAACAAGGTGTGCCCGCCGGACACTAATAGTGCAACGAAGGGGAACTCTGGTGCACGCTCCTCGAGCATGGGTGCCAGCATATGCCCTTCCATGTGGTGCACGCCGATCGCAGGAACACCCCACGCAAACGCCAAACCTTTCGCTACTGCACTGCCCGCAAGTAACGCACCCGCTAAACCGGGGCCGCAAGTGTAGGCCACCCCGGTAATCGACTCTTTGGCGCAATCGGCTTTATTCAGCACAGCATCGACTAATGGAATGACTTTGCGAATATGATCACGCGCGGCCAATTCCGGCACTACCCCGCCATACTGTTTATGGGTTTCTATTTGTGAATACAGGACGTGTGCCAGTAAACCCTGTTCACTGTCGTAGATCGCAACACCCGTGTCGTCGCAAGATGTTTCGATACCGAGCACTCGATTTCTGGCTGGTTCTGTCATAGATAGCTTGTTTGTGGTTTAAATGAAAGAAAAGTAGCCGATGTATAAAATTTGTAAAACGCACACACCTGAGTGATAAAGCCGTTTAATTACAGTAGTTTGAGGAGCTCTACGTAGGAGTTGAGTGACACGCCGCGCAGCAAGCATCAGATATAAGACTCGCACGCGATTTATGCGAACGAAGTATATACAAATGCAATCTAAACGGCTAGAATCCCGCGTCCTGAAAGAGTTTTGCTCTTTTCCGAAGAAATTAATATCAGTTTTTAAGTAAAAATAAAGCTATGCCACAAGTTAAAGTAAAAAACGACGAGCCATTTGACGTCATCCTACGTCGCTTTCGTCGCTCATGCGAAAAAGCCGGTATTTTCACAGAAATGCGCAGTCGTGAATTCTATGAAAAGCCTACGTCAGTTCGTAAGCGCAAAGGCGCTGCCGCGAAAAAGCGTGAAATGAAGCGCGCCTCGCGCGGTCGTATCCGTACTACGCGTCTTTACTAAGACTCTTCTCTTTTCGCAGAGAACCGTTTTAGAGGACAAAAATGTCGCTAAAAGAACAAATTCTAGCCGACATGAAGACGGCGATGCGCGAAAAAGCAACATCGCGCCTCGAGTCTATTCGCATGCTTCGTGCTGCGATTCAACGCAAGGAAGTCGACGATCAAACTGAGATAGGTGACGATGAAGTCTTAGCGATTTTGCAGAAGCAAATCAAACAGTCGCAAGACGCTATCAGTCAATTCACGGCGGGCGACAGGCCAGATCTTGCTGAAAAAGAGCAAGTTCATGTCGACAACTTAAAAGGTTATTTACCTGCGCAGCTCGGCGACGAAGAAATAGCCGACGCCGTTAGTGCGGCAATCGCATCTACTGGAGCTGAGTCAATGAAAGACATGGGTAAAGTAATGGGTGTTTTAAAAGCTCAATTACAAGGCAAAGCTGATATGGGTAAGGTCAGCGGCTTGATTAAAGCCGCACTAAACTCTTAATCAATTTTTGCGATAGTACTTTTCTTAGTGCTTTTTTAGTACTTGGCTTTGTTTACTCAGCTCTGCTCACGTCAGATACCGGCCTAGCGGCAACCAGTTCAATTTCTATCAGCATTCCTGGGCCTCCAGCAAGTCCTGCGATCTGTACTGCCGAGCGCGCAGGCAAATTTGGCTGATCTTCAGTACCAAAATACTGCGTATAAGCACGCATAAAACCTTTGAAATCCATTTGACCGTCTAGTTCTGGGTCTCCGACTATAAATACCGTCATTTTGATAACGTCTTTAAAGCCTAGATCCAGACCTTTAAGCGAGGTCTCAAGTTTTTTAAATACGCTATGAGCCTGAGTTTCAGTGTCACCGAAATAGGCGCGACTGCCTTTTTTCTCATCCGGATTGGCGGGGCTGGGAACATTGCCGCTATGGTAAATTAAATCAGTACCCGCGGTAACCTCAACCGCGCGAGCGATTGGAAATTTACTATTGTTCGGCAGCGGGTAGCGCTTAACTTCGGCGTTTACCAGGCCGCACCAAGCTCCGGTGCATAAGGCTGAGAAAACTAATAACGTGTGTTTCAAGGTGGTCATACGGCGATCCATATTGGCGTTAGATTAGCGAGATAGGCTGAGAACTATATCTCCCAATGCTTCTTGCGGCAAATCAACTTTTTATCTGTGGCCGTCATAACCTCGAAAGCTATTAGGGCTATGTACCCTCCTGGATGGTCCGTGAATGGAATAATCTCCCTCGCACAAGCCCTGAGTTCGCACTCAAATGGGCCACCCTTCAACTCGTCATACCAGCGTCTAGACAAGGGGATTACTGTGCCGTTTTTTAGGGTCACTTCGCTGCTGCCGCTGCCATGAGTTTCAATAGATTCGACGTAATCCAAATTCACCGCAAAAGATCTATGTGTTCTGCAAAAGCCATTGGGGGCGATTTCTTGCATAAGCTTAATTAGTGTATTGCGAGCAGGGTAAATTCTGTTCTTAATGTGTAAATTCACGGCCTCGTTTTTTCACTAATATGCGGTCGTAGTTGGCTGTTTGGTTGTTTGTGTTTTCGGTTACGGGCTGGCGTACGAGGCGTTAAAGCGCTTTAAGCTGACTTGATTCGCGTTTGGTATAAAGCTCGGTTAATGAGGCTTGTAGCCGTCTATAGAATTATAAGAATTACGAGTAACTAGCGAAAACATTTCTCTTGCAAAGCGGTTAGAATAGCGACATGGCAGGTCGTATTCCGCAACACTTTATTGATCAACTATTAAATCGAATCGACATCGTTGATTTGATTGATGGTTATGTTCCACTGAAAAAAGCAGGCGCAAACTATAAAGCTAACTGTCCATTCCATGGTGAAAAGACGCCTTCGTTTACGGTGTCACCTGCAAAGCAGTTTTATCATTGCTTTGGTTGCGGGGTGAGCGGCACCGCCATTAGTTTTCTGATGGACTACGATCACATGGAGTTTCGCGAGGCAATCGAAAAACTAGCGTCGGGCGCGGGCATGGAAATACCCGAAGAATCACAAGGTTTTAAGCCTAAGCAAACAATGTCGCAAGGCATTGATTTGTATCAGTTGATGAATGAAGTCAATGACTTTTATCAAACTCAATTGCGTCAGAATTCGGATAAGCAGCAAGCCGTCGACTATTTGCAAAAGCGTGGTTTGAGTGGTGACATCGCCAAGCGTTTCGGCTTAGGTTTTGCGCCTGAAGGTTGGGACAATCTAATGTCCAAGTTGGGTGCCACTGCGCCGGCGCAAAAAGCCTTATTAGATACAGGCATGCTCACTCAAAACGAGAAGAAGCGCACGTATGACCGGTTTCGTCATCGTATTATGTTTCCCATACATGACCATCGAGGGCGAGTTGTTGGCTTCGGCGGGCGTGTGTTGGACCAAGGCGAACCTAAGTATTTAAATTCGCCTGAAACCCCCATTTTTCATAAAGGGTCAGAGCTTTATGGGCTTTTTGCTGCGCGCGGCGGAATCAAAGAGGCTGACGGCGTTTTAGTAGTTGAAGGTTATATGGACGTAGTCGCGCTCGCGCAAGCTGGTATAAATAACGCGGTTGCAACCTTGGGTACAGCAACGACGCCAATGCACCTGCAACGTTTGTTTCGACATACGCCTAACATTACCTTTAGTTTTGACGGTGATCGAGCGGGCCGGTCTGCCGCCTGGAAGGCCTTAGAAACCAGCTTGCCGTCATTGCAAGATGGTTTTCAAGTGAGCTTTTTGTTCCTGCCCGACGGCGAAGACCCCGACACCATGGTTAAGAAAGTGGGCAAAGAAGGTTTTGAGGAGCTAATACGCAATGCCACGCCGTTGCCTGATTTTTTGATTGATAGCCTACAAAAACAAGCCGACATAAATCGTCTCGATGGTCGCGCTAAGCTAAGTAAGCTTGCTAAGCCATTGATTGAAAAATTTCCGAACGGAGTACTTAAAAAGTTGGTGCTTGATCGCTTGGCGGTTATCACACAGGTAAGCGCTCAAGATCTAATGGGCGTGACACCGCGCGCGCACTCCGCTGATCAGCAAAACTCGTACCCAAATTCACGTAAGCCTGATCGCAAGGCAAAGCAGACGCTGCAACGTGCGGCAACTATGACGCCGGTTCGACGGGCGGTTTCGTTGCTGCTGCAATATCCTCAGCATCATGCTGAGTTTGCTGTGCTGCAAAGTATTCCTGAAGACCAATTACGCGGTATTGGTATGATTCATGAGTTGCGTTTGGCCTGCGAATCAAATGAAAATATGAGCACTGCCACATTGTTAGAGCGCTACCGGGAAGCGTCTTTCCGGCAAACCTTGGTGCAACTAGCAAATCACGAGCACAATAACATTGATAGCTTGGCCGACGACGAAGCGACGGCGCTAATTCAGGGTACTATCGCCAAGATAATTGAAGACTATAATTCTGCGGAAGTAGCCAAAGCGGAACAAGAATTAGAGAGCTTGACCAAGCGCCAAGTAGCGTCGCAATTAAGCTCAGAAGAGGTCGCACGAAAAGAGGCCTTGATCACCTATATTCGCGCAAGTTACAAACAAGTTTAACAATTAGTGCGCATAGCTTGAAAAATAAGCGCTAAACCCCTATCTAAATAGGCCGAAATAGCCAAGTTTAATCTTAAAAAGGGCGAATTTTTGTCTTACTTGTTATAAAATTGCGCGTTAACCCTCTAGCAACAGCTAGGGCGAAATAACTAGATAAAACAAACCCTTTATTCACTATTTGGCAAAATCCGCTCAATCGCAAGGTTGCGCGCGTCCCAGTGTGAGGTCCTAATTAATGGATTCGAGTAGCAAAAAAACCGAACTAAAACGATTGATTCTCAAAGGCAAAGAGCAAGGCTTTTTGACTTACCGCGAGATCAACGATCATCTTCCCGAAGACATGAACGACACCGACCAAATTGAGTCAGTGGTGAACATGATCAACGACATGGGCATTGATGTGTTCGACAGTGTGCCTGATGCCGATACGCTATTGCACAAAGCCGCTTCTGATAAAGAAGCTGAAGAAGACGACGATAATACCGACGCTGTTTTAGCCACCGCGGTGGAGAGTGAGTTCGGACGAACCACCGACCCTGTACGTATGTACATGCGCGAAATGGGTACCGTTGACCTTCTCACCCGTGCGGATGAAATTAATTTAGCTCAACGCATCGAAGACGGCATTCGTCAGTCAACTGAAGCGATGGCGGCTTGCCCGTCTTCAATCCAAACCATTCTTGATTATTTTGATGCAATTCAAAAAGAAGAAATGCGTTTGACCGACCTTCTTGTTGCGTTTATCGACCCGAATGCTGAGATTGACCCTAATCCGGTGCAATCGGGTTCAGCCGCGCAGAAAAAAGACGACGACGAAGAGGAAGAAGAGGAAGAGAAGCCAGTTGATACTGGCCCCGACATGGACGAAGCCATTGAGCGCTTCAAAGCCATGAAGAAACTTCATAACCGACACTTCAAAGCGCTTAACACCCACGGCTTTGACAGTAAGCAAGCGCGCAACATTCAAGCCGAGCTTGTACTTGGTTTAATGGAAATCAAATTCGTTCCCAAGATTATCGAAGCTTTATGGGAAATGATTCGCATTCAAGTTGAGACCGTTCGTGGCCACGAAAAAGCAATTATGGATATTGCTGTAAGCGATGCGGGTATTTCACGCAAAGACTTTATCGACATGTTCGTGAACAGCGAGATAGACGAAGGGCTTTATAAAAACTTATTGAAAGCCGCGAAAAATAAGGACGAGATCAAAGACAACGAAGCATTAATTATCATGTCGCAAGCGAAGTTGCGACGCATCGTTGACGCCCTCGGCATTCCGATTGAAGAGATCAAAGACATTAATCGTCGTATGTCGATTGGGGAAGCTAAAGCTCGCCGTGCAAAAAAAGAAATGGTCGAAGCGAACTTGCGCTTGGTTATCTCAATTGCTAAGAAGTACACCAACCGTGGTTTGCAATTCCTAGACCTTATTCAAGAAGGCAACATTGGCCTAATGAAGGCGGTTGATAAATTCGAATATCGCCGTGGTTATAAGTTCTCAACGTACGCAACCTGGTGGATTCGCCAAGCAATCACGCGCTCAATTGCCGACCAAGCCCGCACCATTCGTATTCCGGTGCACATGATCGAAACCATTAACAAGTTGAACCGTATCTCACGTCAAATTCTGCAAGAGAAAGGCCGTGAAGCCCTGCCCGAAGAATTAGCCGAACGCATGGAAATGCCAGAAGACAAAGTTCGCAAGGTGCTGAAAATTGCCAAAGAACCAATTTCGATGGAAACACCAATCGGCGACGATGAAGATTCCAACCTAGGCGACTTTATCGAAGACAAAAACGTTGAAGCGCCAATGGAAGCTGCAACAACTTCAGGCTTGTTAAACGCAACCTCGGATATTTTAGAGAGCTTAACGCCAAGAGAAGCCAAAGTGTTACGCATGCGATTCGGTATCGGTATGAACACCGATCACACGCTTGAGGAAGTTGGTAAGCAGTTTGACGTAACTCGTGAGCGTATCCGTCAGATTGAAGCCAAGGCACTTCGCAAATTGCGTCACCCTAGTCGTTCTGAGCACTTGAAGAGCTTTTTAGAACAGAACTAGAGACACATCGCAGTATCAAAAAAGGCCAACAACATCGAAGTTGTTGGCCTTTTTTATTTTCGCGCTGGCGTAAAGTTTCGTATGGTTTTGATTCAACTTGAGCCTATTAACCAATCTGGCTACTCGAAAAGCTTCGAATATTTACTCGGCAATTCATCAATGCTTTGAATGGTAATGTCGCGAAAGAAAACTTCGCTTGCCTCACTCTGAAGTTGGATACGCCCTTTCTCTTGAGCAATGCGTTTCCCGCCTTCAACGTAGCCTGGGTTCTTGAGCACCATAACCACGTTGCCATTAACAATATGCAGGCTCTTGTTGCCGACACTAATGAGTTCTAGCTTGGTCCACTCGCCTGCCTTGCTCTCAAAATTTGCAGAGCGCATTACGAACGCTTCACCGCCTTCTCCAGCGCCTAACCAACCGGCCCGCAGGTCGGCGACAGGGCTCATAATGTACTCGCGTTGATAAGCTTTAATATCAATTGCGCCGTTTGCTTGTTGCCAGTAATCGCCCATATGACCTTCCATAATTTGGAATTCATGTGAGAGCATCCAGCTGCGAAAGTACTCCGCGCCATGTGGACCGATGGCGTGATATAAAATTCCGGTGTCTTTGAGCTTCCCTTCTCGTGCTGGCCATATCTTCTCACCCCATTTTACGTCGAGGCTCAAATGATAGTTTTCGAATACTTCTTTAGTCGTTAGAGCGCCATAATATTCACCACTAACTCTGAGCACTGATTTTTCTTTACCAACCATGGTAAACACACCTAGGCCTTCGCTCGGGTTTAGTCCAATCGGTTTGACCTCTTTGCCGCTTTCATCTTTGGGCACCTCGCCATTGTAATCGGGCGAATGTTCGTAGCTTAAATAGATATCCCAATGAGATAGTTCAGGATCTAAGAGCGTTTGCTGACCGGAAAATGCTGGTCGGCAGATCGTCAAAGTGAGAATGAAAATGGCTTTCTTGAGATGCATGGCTTGGCTGATATTGAATGGAGTACATCAAGATTATAGCGAGCGAAGCCGACATTTCTTAGTTGATGTAAGTTGCTTGCTGAATAAATAGCGTAAAGCGCCGAAAACAGTCCAGTCAGAGCACCTAAAAAGCTTTCTACAATTGCTCGAATTTTGTATTATTGCGCTCCAACTTAAGAAAGTCATTCGGCGATCTTAGAAAAGTTTAAAGTTGGCCTATAGCTCAGTTGGTTAGGGCGGCGGTCACCGCGTGTTGGACTCTAGTCCACAGCGCTATCCGTAACGGTTAGTGAACAATTTGATTAAGGTGGGGGCCTATAGCTCAGTTAGTTAGGGTGGCGGTCACCGCGTGATGGACTCTAGTCCACAACGCTATCCGCAACGGTTAGTGAACAATTTGATTAAGGTGGGGGCCTATAGCTCAGTTGGTTAGAGCAGTGGACTCATAATCCATTGGTCCTTGGTTCGAATCCAAGTAGGCCCACCATTCTATCATTCAATATTGATGGCTTATGGATAAGCGATGTTGATCGTCTCAATATTTTTCAAACGAGTACACTGCCCAGTAGCAACTCTTCTAGATAAAGAGTTGCGAGTATCCACGACATTACGGTGAACCCAGCAGACGCGATGCCATTCGGCGTGGCTATGCAGTAGAAAAGTGTTGGCGAGATGCGTTAAAACGAGCCGAAATAGAAAGGTTTAGGTTTCATGATCTCGCCATAAAGTGACTAGTCGTTTTGTTGAGGCTGGGCTTTCAGATCAACAAGTGGCCTCAATCACCGGGCATAAATCGATGCAAATGCTTCGACGTTATACACATTTACGCAATGAAGACCTAGTAAGTCTGATTTCTAATATTTAGAGTACTATTTATGTGGTCAGGAGAGTTTTTGATTGGTAACTGTTTTGCTGTCTATATCGGCAATGCGGATTCTAATGACATGCACCGCCATGCCTCTTACCAACTGATACTTTGCCATTCAGGTTACGTTGAAGTTACCGGTAAGTCGGGGAAAACCTTGTCGGCTTCGGCTGCATTAATTAGGCCTCTTGAATACCATTCAATACGCAGTGATTCACCGTTAACTATTATCTATCTCGAACCTCAATCCGATTTAGCATTCAAGCTAATCAAGGATACAAGTGATGTAGGCATCATAAAATTTGATAGCGATAAGTTACCCTTCAAACAGCATAAAAATTTGAAAATAGTCATTGATTCGTTATCGTCAGATGCACACAAACCAGCTACTCATATTGACCATCGAGTATTAGCAGCGATGGAATTTTTGAATGAAAATGTTGGCAACGCATCAATCGCTGAAGCGGCAAAGACTTGCGACCTTTCTGAATCTCGACTCAGAGAGCTTGTGCGAAAGCAACTCGGAGTGCCCCTAGCGACTTGGCACCTTTGGTGTAAGTTAGAGGCAACGACTGATAGAGTAAGGAAAGGCGATAGTTTAGTCGAAGCAGCACTCGCTGGTGGTTTCTCTGATCAAGCGCACTTTACAAGGACAATGCACGAAATGTTTGGCATGACACCATCAGCTGCAATAGCAACACTCCGCTAAATACAAACAATCGTTTTATTCAATACTCATAAATTTCTGTTTAGTACGGTAAGCAAATTAAAACAGATCTCAAAAGGGTAGTTATGAACACGGTTATTCGTTATTTTTATGCGCCGATATTTTTTATAGGCTTTATTGGTATTGCGATTTGGTTAGTTGCTAACCAAATCAATAAATTATGGCTGATCCCCATGCTCGTAGTGGCGATTGCAGTCTCTTTCGTCTGTGAACGCTTGCTTCCCTATGAACGCAGTTGGAATCTTCCAAAAGGTGACTCTAAGCGTGATACCGTTCATGCCCTTGTCAATGAATTCTTTAATGTGATTGCCGTCAGTGCGATCCCAATCATTGCAGTTCTTTTTCCTTTTCATGGTGCTTGGCCACATCAGTGGTCGTTAGTATGGCAACTTGGGTTAGCCATACTAATCGCTGATTTTGGTATTACACTGATGCACTATTTCAGCCATAAGGTTGAGTTTCTTTGGCGATTTCATGCCGTGCATCATAGTGTAGAACGGATGTATGGCTTTAATGGACTAATGAAGCATCCGGCTCATCAAGCAATTGAATTAATTGCAGGGACAACACCATTAATATTAATGGGAATGCCGTTAGAAATAGGTGCCTTACTGGCGTACTCCGTTGCGATCCAACTATTGTTACAACATTCAAATGTGGATATACGACTGGGGAACCTGAGCTACTTTTGGGCGATCGCTCCTGGGCACCGTCATCACCATCTTGCGTCAACAAGTTCTGGCGATGTTAATTTTGGCTTATTCACAATGCTGTGGGATCACTTGCTCGGAACGTTTGTTCTAGATAGACCTCAACCTCGTCGTGGCGACATCGGATTGGCTGGAAATATTAATTACCCTAGAACATACATTGCACAATTGCGCGCCCCATTTAATAACAGGCACACCGCGAAGTAGGAATTATGGGGTCTGGAGCGTAGTTTTTGCCGCTAGTTTTTGCCGACGACGCACCGCCCTGCGATGATTTACTTTCGATTGAGAACCGAACATGGGTTTATCAACGACCCTCCTCGGTATTAGAAATACAGCACGTGCATTCCCATGAGGCAACGTATCCGATTAATAAACGCATGGCAGGGTATGAAGGAATTCGGATTGCTTCTGCGTCTATTATTCTTGAACCGAACGAACTTAGCATTTCAGGTTCGAGAGTTAAGAAAGTTGATATAGCTAAGAGCCTTTATGACGTTATCAGGTATCTACGCAGAATTCCTGGTGGCGCCTTAGCTTTGTGTTAGTGCTGGCGGCAAAAACAAGGCTGCACTCCTGGTATTTAAATACTAGTAAGTGCGACCTTGTTTTAGCCTTCCCTTACCACCCAAACGAAACTCCTACTGACCCGCCCTCGCTGTTGGATGTTCTTCCGTAAGTTCCGAACACTTGAGTTTTTTTACCTGCTCTAAAGGTAGCGCCGAATGAGATTGCGCTCTCACCCTCATAGTAGCCAGAAGATAGCGTAACACGCGCAACTTTATCGTCCGCACTTAAGCTAGGAGCGTTGGACGCCAGCGCTAGTGCGATACCTTCTCGATTGACATTGATGTCGTCACGGTTCTCGTCAATCAAGCCTCTATTTACATTGATGTTGTTTTCATTCACATCGATGCGTTGTTGGTTGCGAACAATACTCAAGGCGTTTCTAACAATACTGGCCGAGTTAAATCGAATGTCGTTACGATTATCGCTAATGCCTCGAGTGTTGACGTTTATTGAACGTCGATTGGTAAAGATATTTTGCTCGTTACGTGCAATGCCATTGCGATTATCGGCGATGTCGTTGGTGTTCTCGGAGATGTTATCGGCATTTTCTGCAACGCCCGTGGTATTGCGATCTATATCGCTTCGGTTGGTAGCAATGTCGCTCGTATTACCCGCAATATTGTCAGAGTTTTCGGCAACTCCAGCCGTATTACTATCGATGTCGGTACGGTTGTCGGTGATATCCGAGGCGTTCTGCACAATCTCGGTGGTGTTGTCATCGATGTCCGTGCGGTTATCGGTGATGTCGGATGCGTTCTGCACGATTTCAGACGTGTTCGTATCGATGTCGTCGCGTGTGTTGGCAATCTCA
>CALIVT010000035.1 GCA_938048185.1 uncultured Arenicella sp. | reverse complement strand
TCGACTGTTAAAAAAACTTCGGCGCGGCGACTACGCCATTCAAGATGAGCTCGATCTGCATGGGCTTATCGTCAGCGAAGCAAAACAAGACACTCACGCGTTTGTGAACGAATGCGCCCGCGACAATGTGCGCGCCGTGCGCATTGTGCACGGTAAAGGCCGCAACTCAGCAGGCCGAATGCCGGTGTTAAAAAACATGCTGATTGGCTGGCTAAGCAAGAACAAGCACGTGGTTGCGGTGGTTTCTACACCCGCTAACGACGGCGGCACAGGCGCGGTCTATGTATTGCTAGACAAAGGCTGAGCCTTCGCTACGCATTAATACCAGCCACATAGCCGGACGACCACGCCCACTGGAAGTTGTAGCCGCCAAGATGGCCGGCCACATCCAACGCCTCACCAACAAAGAACAAACCAGGCTGGTGCGCTACTTGCATGGTTTTGGAAGAAATTTCATCAACCACCACTCCGCCCCGTGTCACCTCAGCGGTGCGGTAGCCCTCGGTACCGCTGGGTGTTAGTTGCCATGCGTTGATATGCTGTCCAATGCCAACGAGTGTATCGCTTTTAATTTCTTGCAGAGTCTTGGTCGATAAATCTGGCCACCATTGTTGCTGCAACGCGCCAATTAGCGACTTTGGAAAATAGCCCGTTAAGCTCGCGCCAAGCGTTTTGTTTGGCGATTTTGCTTTCGCGGCAAGTAATAGGTCAGCCACTCGTTCGCCCGGCAATAAATCGACCTCAATACTTTCACCTAAATGCCAGTAATTCGAAATTTGCAAGATTGCAGGCCCACTAATCCCCCGGTGCGTAAACAAAAGGCTTTCTGCAAAACCTTGACCCGGAACCGACACATAGATTGGCAGCGACACGCCAGATAACGCCGCCGCAAACACATGCCATTTACCACTGAGAGTCATCGGCACTAACGCGGCGTCAGTCGCATTCACACTCAAACCAAATTGCTCGGCCAGCCGATAGCCTAAACCCGTAGCGCCGCCTAACGTTGGAATCGATAAACCGCCGGTGGCAACAATCAAGCTTGGTGCGCTAAAATTGCCATGACTCGTTTGCAGTTTGTAGTCGCCGTCAACATCGACCCCAATGACATCACAGTTCAAGCGTAAATCAACGCCGGCCGCATCGCATTCATCGGTCAATATTTTGAGAATATCTTTGGCGCTCTTGTCGCAAAAGAGCTGACCGTGACCTTTCTCGTGATACGCCACACCGTGTTTTGTAACCAGGCTAATAAAATCCCATTGCGAATACTGCGCGAGGGCCGACTTTACGAAATGGCGGTTCGGACAAATAAAGTTATCTGCCTCAATCTCAAGGTTTGTAAAATTACAGCGCCCACCACCCGACATCAGAATTTTCTTACCGAGTTTATTCGAAACCTCTAACACCAGCACTCGTTTACCACGCCTAGCCGCCGTAAACGCCGCCATCAACCCAGCGGCCCCGCCGCCAAGAACAACGACATCAAATTGCGAGCTTTCAAACATAAATAAATATTACGACGGTTGGGGGTGTATGGCAGACCGCGCTGATTCGCGTTAGACTTTAATTATACCTTTATCGATGGCAAGGCATCGATTGCCATGCTTTAAAAACCGTTTTTTTACAAAACTATTTCACGATTCGCGCGTTATACGCTTTGTAGTACGAATAAAGTAGTACGAATAAACGTGTTACCAACGAAAATTTGTAGCTAAATTGGGTTTTACTGTAGGGGTGAACAAACAATGACTAAATTAGACGATAAACATGACCCTGGGCAGTTGTATCGACGCTATCAAGAAGCTCGAGACAATATTCCCCTACCCGTTCTGAAAGCGTTGTGCGATAAAGCCGAATTCGCGCATCACGAGAACGCAATTCATACCATTACGCAAATGGCGAAAACCGCAAATAGCGGCGATGGGAAAACAGCTCCAAAGAAGTCAAAACCTGCCTGGTTTGAGGGCATTATTTCTAAATTTTCACGAGCCACTTCCCGGCTCTCTCCTCGGTATGCACCACAATTGGGTATGGCCTTTGCGTGCCTCGCGGTCGCGGCCGTAATTTTGCCGTTGAACGTTAATTTTGACAATACCACTACGAATTACGCAGCGACAGCACACTTAAACGATTGTCTCGAATGCGATGGTTATATAGCCAACGCATCAGTGATTACTCGCGGCGTGAACGCCCGCGGCATCGATGCTCAACTAAGGCAGGCGGCACGGCTCGGCAAGCTAAGCGGCAAGTTGAAAGTGCTCGCCGCAAGAGACCCCAATAGGGCCTTGAATCTAACAATCAATGATTTAGGCAAACTACCAACCAGCGCGCTCTCGCCCGATTTAATTGCGCTTAGACAATCAGCGATACCGAGCCTATCCAAGCTCGACGAATTGCTCACAGAAGCCGCTTCTGACAAAGGTGTGTTCCACGCCAGCGAAGCACTATTCGTCGCCAACATTTTCGCACGTCGCGCGCTCGACACAAATAAAATAGATGGCTTAAAACCGAGTATCACGCGCGCTGTGATCGCCTTAGAAAGCCTTAGCGACCTCAGTTTAAACCAGAAACGTCGCCTCAGCGAACTGCGCCCGTATATGGGCGAAAAGGTAGTAGACCAAGCCTTGATCACCGCCATTGAAGCTGTGAGCGCGTCTCTAGGCGGTTAGCTCACGCGATTTGCGTCTCCACGCGAATCCTTAATCCTACGAGTATGGTCTTGTGTTAAAGCCGCACAGCCATTAGCATCAATGCTTGCGCAAATCCCTACTAACGCACAAGCATGGAAACCAGTTTAGCCAATCAAGCCCTCACAAGAGAAGAACCTTCGGCGGCGACACAAGTAAGCGACGCAGAGCTAATACGCCAATATAACGAGCACAAATCGAACACCGCATTCGAAACGCTGCTTAGGCGACACTACAACGCTGTGCATAAACGTTTATTGCGATTAACGCAAAATCACGCCGACGCTGACGACCTAAGCCAAAAATTATGGATGCGGGTAATCGAAAACTTGGCAGGTTATAACGACTCGCAGAAGTTTCCGAACTTCCTCAATACAATTGCCAGCAACCTACTTAAAGATGAATGGCGTAAATCTGGCGTACGTCAGCAATCTTCGCTCGACGAAATGTTAGAGGCAGGCAGTGGACAAGCCTTACTGTTGGATGAAGATGATATGCCCGAACGAATTGCTGACCGACATGAAATCGAGTACCTAGTAAAGCACCTTATTCCAAACTTGGCGGTTAAGTTACGGGCTGTGTTTTTATTACGACATGAATCGGAATATTGGGATGATAAGCAGCCATTTCAGTGGCAGCACTTGGCTGAACTCAATGACATGACAACTCAGGCTGCGAGTGACGGCTTCACCTGCGCCCGAGATCACCTTCTTAATGCGGACAATGACGTAGAAGCGTTAAGCGATGAAAATCGACTGATTTTTATTACCTGGACGCAAGCGCACCGATATGACAAAGCGGCCAAGCAAACCGAAACCTATCTAGCCTCACTGCTAGATATTCCGCTTAATACATTTAAGACACGCTACCGGGCTGCACTATCCGAACTGTCATCCGGTTTAGAAAAATGGCGCAAACAGGTGGTTAAACCCAATTGATAAAGCTACCGGCATTCGCCTGCCTTGCGCTGCTAATTTCGGCTTGCGCCAACTCGCCGGCAAAAGTCTATCAAGCTACGGCCGAGAAACTCGGGCTCGCTCACTCTTTGGTCTCGACTAAATCATTCGATCTTACGGTTTTTAGTAATCAGAAAAGTGTGAGTCGTGATCAAGCACTGCATATTTATATCGAAGGCGACGGACAACCATTTATACGCGGACGTTATATCAATAAAGACCCAACGTCACGACGTGCAGTGGCGCTCAAGCTCTTAGCGAAAGACTCAAACCCAGCGTTACTTCTTGGCCGCCCCTGCTATCACCAATATTATAATCAAGTAGACTCTCGCGGTTGCGACAGCAATAAATGGTGGACCAGTCATCGCTATGGTCAAGACGTTATCGATGCCATGGCTGAGGCCGTGATGCAGTTAAATCAAGAACAACAGCGAGTCGTGCTAATCGGTCACAGTGGCGGTGGAGCGCTGGCTATGTTGCTGGCGAATAGACTCGCGGGCGTGGCTAGCGTCGTCACAATTAGCGGCAACCTTGATGTCCGAGCTTGGACGAAACAACACGCATACACCCCTCTTTTCGGCTCTCTAAACCCGATTGATCAGCTAGCGCCGGTGGCAGATATTAAACAACTTCATTTAGTGGGCGCAAACGACAAGAATATTCCTTATGACGCTTGGCAAGCGAAAGTAGCCAAGCCTCAGGCTAGCACGGTGAATATCTTCCCCGACTTCACGCACAACTGTTGCTGGGAAAAAATATGGCCAGGCATCTTAGAACAACTAGAGTGACGCATTAGCGATTATTGCTCATCTAAGCCGCTATTCGTCATCCAATAGTAACAACTGAATTATTGGAGAAAGATCTGCTTTCGCGTCTAAAAACGCCACACTAAGCACATAGTTGTTCGCCGTAGGCGCCGGAAACTCTCCGCCCGGCAGCTTGTAATGGGTCGCTTTGATAAAATACTCTCCGGCATCTAACCTCTCCGTTTCAATTCTTGAAAAGCTGCCTGGCGCGTTAGCCGGGTCTTTGTCGTCATTTTCATCCAGCGCAACTTGCTGAGCGTCAAACAAGGTAAGAATGGTATCCACCGATTCAGCGTTAAACGCAGCGGTTTCAATCGCAATGCGTCCGGGTCTGTCTAAAGAAATTCTCAACCAATCATCATCAATAGGCGTATCAAAACTGTGTACTTGAGAAACATCTTTGTCAACAAAAGTAGCTTGAGCAGCGGTGTCATCTTCCTCGAATTCGTCGACCAGGCCAACAAAACCGATTTGTGAAACGGCGATGTTCATATAAATTTCAGGGTCGCAGCTATTGAGACTAGTCCCAATGCACGCATCAATGGTATAGATATAGCGTTCACCTCGCACCGGTGCCGTATCAACAAAGCGTTCTAACGGGCCTATCGACGCTACCCTACTTAGCACACAGTCTTGCGGAGCGCCCTCTCGGCAGCGGGTAATCTGATATGCATCGAAGCCTTCAGCGAAAGCAAAGCGCGGCCATTCAACTTGAACTTGGTCGTTAAAACTTCCTTGGGTCGCACTGGCATTGGCAGTTCGATAACCAAGCTCGGTTGAAGAGCGTGGCGTAAGTAAACAAGTCGGCCCAACAGGGAGTGAATAGCAGTGACGTACCCTGAAATTTCCAGGAACACCCGGCGTCGATTCGTACACAAATCGATAACGTTTTCGGGTTTGACCGTCTTCGACAATCGTCAAAGCGGCGGCGGGCACGTCAATCACTGTTTCAGCTTGAGCCGGACCCCCATCTAAAGCACGGTCTCGCCACCCTATCCGCAGAAAGTCAAATGGAGTCTCACCGTTACGAGTGACTACCGTATACTCTATCTCGACGCCGTTATTCGTGGTGCCTGATGACGCGGCGGTTACGCCAGGATCTGGCGTGTTTACCGCTCGCGAGTCGATACGACATGTTGGCGCCGAGCCAACTATTTCGATACACATTTGAAAGAAATAGGGCTCGCCAATTATGTCTTTTAACAAGCGACTGTCAGTGACCAGTGGCGTGGGGTGCGTATAGCTTCGACGGACCATTTCGCCCGGACCGAGTCCCGGGTAGTCGATATCCGATATTACTTCGTTATCTTGAAATGCTCGGTCGGTTGAGGCCCAGGCTCTAATCTTGTACGCGGGGCTAGTGGTCGCGCCATCGTTCTGAATATCTTGACCATACCCTGACTGCGCCATGAGCACAGGTAGTCGGCCGCCGCCACTCCCAGAAAAAACAATTTGTGCAGCCGCATCTAGACTACTAACTAGCATCAATAACGAAAGCCACAATTTATAAAAACGTGTCATACAATAAGCCTCTTGGAGAAATAAAATACGCCTCAAATAAAAACCGAGCCTGCGTAAAGTGACGGGCATATGTGAGGACAGCCTTGAACGGTCAAAACATAATTGCGCCTTTGTCTAGCGTCATCTGATCCAAAAAACGTTTGACCACAGATCACCAAAGCTCGAACTAGCCAGCTCGCGTCACTGTTCATCTGAAAGTAGCAATTGAATTATCGGAGTGATATCGACTCTCGCACCCACGAACGTCACACTCAGCAAGTAATTATTTGCGGTTGGTGCAGGAAATTCACCGCCCGGCAGCTTGTAGTGCGTCGCTTTGACGAAGTAGTCTCCGGCCGACAAGGATTCACTCTCAATTTTCGAAAAACTGCCCGGAGAATTAGCCGGGTCTTTATCGTCATTCAACGCGATGAGCGCCTGCTGAGCGTCATAAAGAGTCAAGACTGTATCCACCGACTCACCACCAAAAGATGCTGTTTCTATAACCAGCCTTCCCGCCTTAACTAGTGAGACCTTCAACCAGTCATCATCCAGGGGTGAATCGAAGCTATGCAGCTGAGAAACATCGCGGCTTACTAACGTCGCCTGACCAGGTGTGTCATCGTCTTCGAACTCATCGACCAGACTGCTGCTACCGGGATTGGAAACGCCTACTCTAAAGAGCGGGCCAGGGCCAGTCGAACATTGTCGGAAATTGCTAGGTGACTCTCGATCACACACTTCAACGTGATAGATATAACGTTTACCGCGTTCTGGTGACGTGTCTTCAAACGCGGTGCCCTGTATACGAGACGCGAGCTTTACGCAATTTGAAGGTGTGTCGACTTCGCACCTAGTCACGTCATAGCCACCGACTATTGCCGCAAAGGATTCCCAATTGAGTGCTACTTTTCCATCCAAATCGGTCGACGCGATAATGTTTGCAAACGTGTTGCCAACATGATTATTAACCTCGTTGCCAGTGGTCGACGGAAAAGAACACAGACCATTCAAACAAACTTGCCTTGCAGCGCTATAGCCATATCGCTTACCAGGCTCTCGATTTAGCAGTCTCAAGCGATACATCTGCACACCAGAACTATTTGTAAAAACCTCAAGCTCGTTTATCGGCACAGTGATTTGACTTCTAGCCCCGTTAAAATCAAGTTGACTGAAGCGATACTCGTCAATCAGAAGAGTGCCGTTGTCCAAAGGGGGGATGCGCCACGTAAGCTCAATAAATTCCGAGCTAATACCATTGCTAGTTGTCTCAGGACCGACAAACTTTATTTCTTGACCGCCGACAATTCCAAATCTGGGAGGCATCACGAGCACCGCGTTACCGTCGCTCACTAAGCTTGTACAGACTAATTCGGTCGCTCCAGACTCATCTAAAATACAAGCCCGAGCAAACATCTCTCGACCAATCCACTCAGACGGCGTAAACGTATCTCCGGTTAATCTAGGCAATGGGCTTTGATCTAGCTCTGGTGGTAAAGGAAACCTGAAATTTATTGACTGGCGCTCAGATTGACGCCCCGTTTGGCCCGGGACAAACGGCGGTAGCGGCTCGAGAACCGCCGAAGTTTCGACTAAATCGCTTGCGTCGATAACCCGATCAACAGACGCCCAGACACGAATTCTGAAACGAGTACTATTAGCGTCACCACGATTAGTAACCGTCGCCGAGATCGACGTAAAACTGAGATCAATAGTTTTGTTAATCGGCCCAAGTGTAAGATTGGCTTGGCCGTACGCAGCGGTTGATGTCTGCAATAACGCACAGACACAGAATGTTAGTACAAATAATTTCATTTTGATGTGCTGCCGATAGCAAGAGTCTGATAAAAATTCACTTTAATTACGCTCTGACGTCGTCAAAACCTTCAAAAATCTTTACGCGCTGAAAGTGACCAATAGGTATGATCAAAGCCCTGTATGCCAAGCACTCGATTCAAGCTGGCATTCAAACTGAACTGATTTGGCAGCAACGCGTTTACACCAATCAGTAAATTGCCGTAGTCCGCGTCGAGCTGTTCAAGTGGAACGTTGAACAAGGTCGAGCCACCACCGGCTGAGATCTGTAAGCCGCTGTCGGTAAAATCCAACGTTGAGGTATCAGCGAGAAAACGGCCGCGCATTACACGGTCGCCACTCTCGAACTCGTGCACCCAGCTCAAACGCGCTTGGGGTATCACCACACCCCAGCTAGAGCTAAAAGCCTTGGACAGGTTTAGACTCAGGTCTGTGGTGGATGACTTCATTGTGTAGTCGTCAATTTCTAAGGCCAAGCCAAAGCCAGGAGCGCTGGCGTCAATGGTCTCGGAGAAACGATTTATATCGGTTTCAATGTAGTTGAACCGCGCGCCAACATCGATATTCAGCCAAGTTTCGTAGCTCTTGGTCAGCCCTAGACTAAGCAGCTTTTGATCTGAGTCAATCGTGCTGTTCGCAAGTTGATTAACGCGTTTACCGTGCGCGGTAAAGTCCATACGCCGCTCACTGTCAGTAGTAACGTCTCCAATCCCGATAATCGCATCTAGGGTGAGATTATTTCTAATCGCCTTCGCGCCGTACAATGTGACTGTCTCGCTGTCGATATCCATGCGTCCGGTACGTCCGGTAAATTCCGAATCAGTTTTACCGTAACCGTACGCTAAGCCAACCACGGTTGAGGCGTTGAACATATAGTCGATACCAACAGTCATTGATTCGCTTCGATAGTCGAACCCGTTTGAAAGCAACGAAACATCTTTTTCGCCATCGCCTTTGGTACCCAGCACGAATACACCAAAACGCCCGGAAGTCTCATCGCCTGCGGCACCACCGTATTGGGCGCCTTGATTCACAGAGTTCGCGAGCAAACCCTGATCTGGGTGACTTAAGTCCGACGACGCTACATCTTTCGAATTTTGTCGCAAAGTCGGAGTAATCGCCGCTAAACGGCCCCCGATATTTCCAACTTGAATCATGTTTAGGAAAGTGAGTGACTGACCAATGTCCGCGTATTGTTTTGCCGCAACTTGACCTAAAACGGACGCTTTCACTAAGTTAGACTCTTCGCGATTGATATCAATGCAGCGCTCTAGTAGGTCCGTTTGCGCTGGCGTAGGGTTTTCGACAGTTCTTAACGACGTACAGGTCGCGACTAGACCCGACGCGACGGAAAATTCAGTAGGTCGACCACTTACTTCGTCGGGTTGATCGAATGTAAAGGGAGCACTACGCGCTTCCTCTTCGAGTCTAATTGCCTCTTGGCGCTCTCGTTCTCGCTGCGCTTCCTCTTCTCTGACCCGTTCACGTTCAGCACGCTCTTCGCGTGCGCGCTCACGTTCAGCTTCTTCTTGACGCTCACGTTCACGCTCGGCTTCCTCTTCACGCTCGCGTTCCGCTTCTTCTTCGCGTTCTCGTTCACGTTCCGCTTCTTCTTCACGTTCTCGTTCACGTTCTGCTTCTTCTTCGCGTTCCCGCTCACGCTCCGCTTCTTCTTCACGCTCGCGCTCTATTTCAGCAATTTCTTCGGGCGTCAACGGCACATTACAGGTGAGCGTCACGCCATTACTTCCGACTGACCCGGCACTCACCACGGTGCCAACACGTCGACATTCAAGCGATGCGTCGTTGATTAGTTGACGCCCCTGTTCAGTTTGAGAGGGTGGCGTACCCCCTAAATCGCCAGTAACCATTCCGAGGTAATTGCAGGTCAAAGCGGTATCACTTCGACCTGATTCACTGAACCCCGTCGGACAAACAGTCGTATCCATTGCCAAGGTAGTAGTAGTCTGAAGCGTAAAAGCGATAGCAGCTAACACCATCAAAAGCGTGCTAATGGATTTGGGGGCCGCTGAATTGTCTGAGAAAACCAAGCGCTTAGCTCGTAAGCTAGCGAAGTGTGTAGCAGGAGTCATGGTTAGGTTCCTAAATTTCGCGCTGCGACAACCCATTGCCACATCACGAACCTATGCTTAAAGCTCGACACCCAAAGCCGGCTCTAAAACAAAAATAACCGCTACTACCCATAGCGACGGTTAAACGATCAACTGAAAGTACCCTTTCAACTAATCTGAACGTATATCTACGCTGTAGGGGCGTTGACACTCATCCGTAAAACAACTGAATTCGCCAATAAAGTGTCGTGCTCTCTAGCGCTTTCAATATATAACGATTAAAACATACAAAAGTTTTAACTTTTTTACAATTTATTGCAAAATTTGCTTTCTTCACATTGGCGTAGTGGTCGAGAACACTAATAAAATGTCGCTATAAGCACCCTAAAAGCATCGCAGCTAGGCAAAATCACCAACAGAGCCCGACGGCTTACGGCTTTTTAACAGGCGTAAAATAAAACTCTCCGCCCTGATGACCACCCGCCGCCAACGGGGCATAGCGGGGGACTTGCCGGACATTGTCTTTAGTCGCAATCGCAACCGAGTGCGCAACCTGAGTCGCTAACGAATCTGCATCCAACAAGTCTCTATTGCCTTTTAGCACTTTCAACAAGGCATTAGCGAAAACCGAGTGTTCACTATTGTCTAACGAGTCGATCACCGGTTGTAATCCCCCCGATGACAGTGCCACACGCGTCATCAAGCTAACGTCTTCGTTTAATCGCAACGCTTTTTTCTCAGCAGACAAACCGCTTCGCAGTGTCACAATACCCGAACGCATTAAAGAGCCGGAATAACATGAATCGGCTATCACCATAACGTTACGCGCCGTCATCGCGCGAATTTGATCCGTGATGCTTGCGTTTGAAACCCAACGTACCGCGCTGTCAGCCGAGCCATCGACGGGCACCCAATAACCTTGATCGTTTTCAGGGTCTACGAGCCCGTGGCCAGCGTAGTAAACCAGTAAATTATCCTTGTTAGTAAGCTTTTTGCGCATCTCTTCTAGAGCGGTCAACATCGTATCGCGATCCGCATTCAACTCGAGTCTCACCTCAAATCCGTATTGATTTTGCAGCACATTTGCGACCTCGGTCGCATCATTAACCGCGGTATCTAGCGGGTCCCAACCTTTATCTAAATCATAGCTATTATTGCCAATGACCAGAGCATGGTAAGTGCCGAAATCAAACTTAGCCCGCGTTAACGCGCCCGCCCCAGCAAGGACTATGTTGATGTCGTCCGAAGGCTCCACCACTAGCTTAGTGAGCGTTTTCTTGTCAGATTGGTCGACCACTTCTAAGCTCAGTGTGACGGTCTTACGCCCCACATCTAACGATTTTAAAAAGAGCCCGTTCGCATCTAGACTGTAAGCCTGACCATTAATGCTAAACGATTTAACGTTAGCAAAATTTTCTATGGCGCCAACGATATTCACAATTGAACCGGCCGACACCGTGGTTGTTAGAAGACCGTCTAGCGGATTGAATGTCGGCCATTTTAGCGACACCTTAGGCTCCCCATCGGGCGTCAAATTGGCAAGCTTTGCGTTAGCCGTTTCGAGCAATTCTTGCGCGGCACGTAACTGCTCCTCCAGTGCTGCGGTTCGCGCAACTTGGTTCGATACGTCAGCAAGCTTGTTGTCTAATTGGGCCTTAATCAAAGTTGCTTTCTCGTCGCCTGCTTGATTCAACTGGCGCTTGAGTTGCTGTATTTCTGATCTAAGCTGGTTTAGCGAATGTTGAGCGCGACTGAGATCAGACTCTAAGACTTGCGATTGACGTTCGGCCGATTTTGCTTTTCGGCGTTGCTGCTCCAATGCGACTTTTAACTCGGCGATGCGCAGTTGATCATTATCGCGAATACGTTCGAAAACGGAAGCATAAGCAATCTCATCTTGGTCTAAGCCCGATGCTTGTCGATACAAATTCATCGCTTTCACTAGGTCTTTTTCGACCCCTAAGCCGAGCTCGTATAAGCGTCCTAAACTCATTTTAGCGGGCGCATAATCTTGCTTAATAGCTCGTCGATACCAAGTTACCGCGAGCTCATAGTCGGGCTCCTGGCCCATGCCTTTCTCAAAAATTTCACCCACGAAAAATTGCGCCTGCGCGTCGCCCTTTGACGCGGACTCTTGCCATACGTTCAAAGAGGACGCCATACTCGCGCGATCAAATTTAACGTAGTCACCACCCTTTATCTCGCAATCGTTAGCCGACGTTTTGGTCGGCCGCTTGCGCGATACATAAGTGCGATTAATACCAAGCTGACGCACCTTGCCGGGTAACAAGCAATCAACAATTAGCGAACGCTCTCCGGTCAAGGTGTTGGCGCGCGCAGGCATCGCCACCGAGCTAAAAAGCACCATCAACGCGATACCAAAGAATAAAAAAGCGAGTTTCTTAATTAATGACATAAAACACAGGCTAAGTTGCATTTAGTCGCACTCTACTTGATTTGAGTCGGCCATGCCGGCAACACTTATGCGCCGTTCAGGATTGCCGCAATACTCAAGATCAGCACTGCCAGTCACAGACCCAGTGAGTTCTCCCCCGCTGTCCACAAAATTCAAACCAGCGTTCGAGTTACCGTCTAATGAAACTTCAGCAGTGGTCACTTTACTTTTGACTAGGCTAACGTCTGCGTTACCACTAACAGTTAGTATCAGTGCGCCAAAGGCATTGTCCTTAAACGTTACATCAGCGTTTTCGAATGCGCTTATCAAAACCTGATCTTGAACAAAGCCGCTGATGCTAACATCCGCGTCGCCACTGACCGTAATACTCTGCAAGTCGGGGGTCCGAATTGTTATCGCCCCACCTAAGGACACATCACCCACTACGGATACCTTTAGAGTGGCAACGCCGGCCACACCAACAAGCAACTCGACATTCAAACGCTCTAAGTTATCGGTGTTACTTTGCGCCGACACTGAGAACTCTTCAGCGTATTCGATCACGGCATCGAAACCCGTAATTTCAAGATTGTTAAAATCTTCGAAGCCGTACCGTCTAGCATTACTAGTCGCGTTGCTACTCGCCTGCCCGGTGCGAGTGATCACGCCAGCATCATCGCCTTTACAAACTTTTTCACATACTCCATCGACACAGGTGCTCGCACAACCTTCGCCAATCACGACATTTTTATACTTAACCTGGTTGGGTGTTTCAGCCACGGCGACACCGCCAACCACCCCTATCACAGCGGCAAACAAGACCTTAGCAATAATGTTCACTTTAGCCTTCCTGCGCGTCAGTCGGTTGCGGTGCTTCAAGAGTGGTGATTTGAACGCGTCGATTAAGGCCTGACCTAGGCTGTGCAGCGTCGTACAACTCGCTCTCGCCTTTACCGGTCAAATTCAGTCGGGTGGCATCCACACCATAGTTGGCATAGAGATAATTGCCAACCGCTAAGGCCCGGCGTTGCGACAAGGTCATATTGTATTGCTCACTGCCACTTGCGTCGGTATGGCCATCAATGGCGAAGCTAAAGGCGGCCAATTGCTCAGACTTCAACGCCTCACCTAAGGGGTTTAACTGCGCTAAAGCTTGCTCGGACAACTCGGCCGAGTCATGTGCGAAATGCACACTTAGCGCAACCGATGGTGGGCCCTGGTCTTGCGCGTTAAATCGAATGCCGCGAACTTTGTATTTTGGCTTAGGTGTTAACGCGTCGATAAGTGTTTTAGCGCTGACAACTCCATCGCCTAGATGCGTTACGCGATCTTGCGCAACGGCCGAGCAGGCAAACAAAGCACCTGCCATCAAAACGGATAATTTTTTCATGATAATTCTCTATGGTTAGGTTTGTTTATCTGGGGCTTGAGTAGGATTAGCCACCGAGGTAAAGACAAAATGTATCACCAAAGTCGAAGCCCGTCATGCGTTCTGCGCCCTTGGTGAGCATTACTTGGCCACTAGGGCCAGGCGATTGATAGCCATTCTCTGCGACAATCAATTGCCCATATTGCCAACAACGTAAAAGTTTTCGTTTGTCGAACTGATGGTCTTTAAAGGTTGTGTTACCGGGAGTAACGTCATTAACACTTTTAACGACTACGCTATTGCTATTGACACGCGGCACAGCCAAGTTACCGCCTGATTTGATTTCAGGTACCTTTTTATCTGCGATCAAAAGCGATGGCGCAGGACGATCGAGCTCTGCGCTTGCAGTATCAGCACACGCTAAAATTAAAATCAGATTAAAACAGACGTATTTCATTTTTTAAGGCCTTTAAAAGTTAACGAGTTTAGTTCGCTGCATTACTTCTTTACTGACTGCGTAATTCACTGCACTAAAATCTGATGCGTTGCTTTGGTGAAACGATTATTGCTAGCGCGTTGATACGCCTGATCGAGTTCTGCTTGGCTGCTCACCTGTAGGGTTGAGAAATCTTCTACCGCAACCTCTGCCGGCAAGTCTGAGGTGACTGGTCGCTTAGTCAGATAGCACAGCAACTCTTCTTGGACTTGTTCGGCGATGAAAGAATATTCAGTGCTATCAGGCATGAAGATTGCACCTTCCCCGCCAATAAATCCATTAGTCGAAAAGCGGTTTGGAAAAACTTTTACAAACTCTTCCCCGCGTTGAAAGTAGCAGTTCACAAACCCGCTGGTGTTTGACGAAATCAACATCTCTATCTCGTCACCAACCTGATAAACATCCCGCCGCTGCGCATCGCTGACGTGCAGTTGCATTGAGCTGTGCACTTGCGCAACTTGCTCGGCCAATTCATCGTTATTCTTCTTGCGTGATTTTTTACCTGACCTTTTACTCGGTCGCGATTTCGCTTTGCGTGTTGTCGACACCTCGGATTCAAGCTCCGCCTCACGTGCTTCGCGAATTTGACGATTTCGCTGTTCTGTCAGCTCCAAAACATCGTCGTATAAGCCGTGCTTAGTCTTCGCAATATAAGCCATTTTTCTAGGTTCAATTGTTGTTGGCGTGGCATTTAAAAACGCCGCATAAAATGCTTTATCTACCGTCGCGTGCAGTGGCAAACCCAAACGCTGCTTATAACGAAGAACGGCAAGCAGGTAGTCTTCAGTCACCTCCTCATTAATCTCGCCGGTATAGTAGCCACGCAGATAGAGCTGAACCTTTAGCGTTGTGTGCAGCAGATTCGACTGATTTAACTGAAAGTACCAATCGGATATTTCATTTCGAATTTCCTCGTGCTCTGGGTCCATACCTAAGCATTGCCAATAAGGTAATTTCGCGAGTTTACCCACCAACTCAATGGACGAGAGTTCAACCAACGCACGCAGACCTTGCGCCGTTGGGTCTTTGTGGTTCGAAGAGATACTAAAGCTAACACCCGTTTTATTAATGCCGGCGTCATAACTTTGCGATTGCCCACCGGTATAGAGAGCAACCGAGTTGCGCGTGTGCGCGCCAGGTAAAATTGCCATGTTGTACGACGTTAATATGCTTAAATCTAAAGCCAAAACCGTGGCACCTAAGCTCTGCGACGCGCCGCCACCGCCGCCAACGTTGCGCCCGTCCCACGTGCCTGCGGTTTCGCCTGATACGTCGGCTTGTTTCTTCACCAGTCCATCATCGAGCTGCGAGATAGCACCAATAATATCAAACGCCGGAATGTCTTGATAAACGCCTTTATTGCCTGACTCACCAAGGAACATCACCAAGTTGCCGGTGTCCGCGCCGAACGCGACCAACTTTATTGCGCGACTGCGTTTCGTCATATCACTAATGGCGCTGATCATCATTTGCCGAGTCCCGGCGTTTACCTTTGTGGTTTTATCATCAATATTTTCTATTAAAATTGGATAGTCTTCAGGGGTTGCTCCAAACGCCAAGAACAAGTCGTCCATGCACCGTAGGCCCTTCGAAAAATCAGTGATATTACGTTTAGGCAGCTCCTTAGGCCCCTTGCGTGCTATCTGGATGTCACTCTCAACTTGATTTACATGAGTCGAGATACACGCCGTCAGCACGCTTGTGAGCAAACAGATCGCTAATGCTTTTTTAGGAAAGTAGATCATCTTTATTCGTCCGTTAGCTGCGCCGAGTGCGGGCTAGTTACACTTGTTATTGGCGTTGATAACATCGCCTAAGATGAAAACTTCTGTCGTGCGTGGGGCTCGCCCTGGACGTGGTGGCGCTTGATTAGCGATGTCAATGCCGCCACAGCCCACTTGCCCAATACTTTCGACACCCTGTTCTGCCTGCGCACTCGGGTCGTTCTCGACCACGTCTTTACCACGCGTATTTTTTAGTACGCGCGCTTTGGTGATCAAACGTGAGATTTTCATATTGGCTTGATCATCAAAGATGATCTCGCCAGCAAAGCTCTTTTCACTAAGCAGTAACACTGAGAGTGATGAGCAGGCGACAAATGCAACAACAAGTTTATTAAGTGCTTTCATTGTAGAGCTCCGGTTAGGTTAAGTATGGGGAGAGCTTTCAGGGGTATTCGATACAGCCTTATATAATCGGTAAAACCAGGGTGCAGCATCGAAACTTTGGCGACTAGTGCCTTCGCTTGACGCTATTTACAAGGGGTTGGGTAGGGCCAACCCCTTGTAAACTCTGCCCTAGCGACTACTGAACAGACCCGATGCTTACTTCTGAGTTGTTACCTTTGCCAATTGCGGCGTTTAGCACTCCGCCGGTGATATTGGTATTGAGCGTTGCGCTGCCCGTAATGTTCGAGTTCTCAATTGAACCAATGCTGGTTTTAGCAGTATTTCCTTTACCAATCGCAGCCGTTAGTACGCCACCTTTAATGTTGGTATCAACGCTTAAATCTCCACCAATTTCAGAGCCCATGACCGAACCGATGTTCGTCACAGCCGTATTGCTTTTACCGATCGCTGCGTTCAACACTCCGCCTTTAATGACGGTATTTATATCGGCATTTCCGGTCACGTTTGAACCGACCATTGAGCCGATATTCGTCTCGGCCACATTCGATTTGCCAATCGCTGCATTTAGCACACCACCTTTGATAATAGTGGTCATTGCAAGGTTACCGCCGACTTCAGATCCCTTTACTGAACCGACGTTCGTAACCGCTCGGTTTCCTTTACCAATTGCGGCGTTGAGTATGCCACCTTTGACATCGGTTTCGATTACCGCATTGCCGCCAACCGTTGAATCAAGCAACGAGCCAACGTTAGTCTCAGCAACATTCCCTTTACCGATTGCAGCGTTCAAAATGCCACCCGTAACTTTGGTGTCTATTTGAAGATCGCCACCAACATTTGCGTCAACTGCCGCGCCTAAGTTAGTAGTGGCTTTGTTGTTTTTACCAATCGCTGCGTTTAACACGCCGCCTTTCAGGTCAGTTACGATAGTTGCGTTGCCGGTAATATCACTGCCTTCAACCGACCCTACACGAGTGGTCGCTTCATTGTTCTTGCCAATCGCAGCATTCAGCACGCCACCCGTGATCGTTGTGTCGACCACTAAGTCACCACCGACCTTCGAATCGGCTACCGCGCCAATGCTTGTACTCGCTTTGTTGTTTTTACCGATCGCAGCATTTAATACACCACCTTTAATAGTCGTATCTAGCGTTGCGTTGCCGGTAATGTCGCTGCCAGTTATCGAACCAACGGTAGTGCGCGCCTCATTACCTTTACCGATTGCTGCGTTTAGAATTCCGCCCTTAACATCGGTCACTACTTCTAAATCACCGCCAACTTTAGTTTCTTCAACCGAGCCTAGCTTGGTTACCGCTGTGTTCTTTTTACCAATAGCGGCATTCAGCACACCACCTTCAAGTGTTGTGTCGACCTTTGCATTGCCACCAACTTCAACATTTTTAAGTGAGTTAATGCTAGTGGACGCGGTATTTTCTTTACCAATAGCCGCGTTCAACACGCCACCTTTGATGTCAGAGCTAAGTTCAAGGTCGCCGCCAATTGCCGATTGAGCATTAGCGCTTGAGATAAAAAGTGCTGAGCACGTAAGCGCGGCTACTGCTGTAAGTTTAAATAATTTCATTGGATCACTCCGTAATATGGTTAGGTAGTTTGTGTAACTAATTAGGGGTTACACAGTGATTAACGGAGCACCTTAGAAAAAGTTTTAAAAAATTTACAATTTAGTAAAAAAATATTTAAACATTTGATTTTAAAAGAAAAAAAGCGAATATCTTTCGATATTCGCTTTTTCGCATAACGCGTGATAGATGAGGGCTATGATAAATAAGGGCTAGAGACCAGTTTTAATGTCCAGACCGGCCGCTGCTCTGGGCTTAGTCACACGACTGTTCGCTCAACTGTAAAATCAGTCACCATCGTAGCTAATCCACAGAACCGTGACTTACAGAAGAGGAACTACCCAACCCAATTGCGGCATTAACCGAGCCACCCGTCAATTTTGTATTCATCGTCACACTCGACGCCGTGGTGTTAACCACCGAACCGATTTTGGTTTTCGCTCTTGTGCCTAGCCCAATGGCCGCGTTCACTACCGCGCCGTTAACGTTGGTACTAATATCTGCATTACCGGCGACTCTCGAATTACTCACTGAACCGATATCCGTTTTGGCCATACTGCCCACGCCAATAGCCGCGTTTACAACCGCACCTTTGATTCTGGTGTCCATATCTAAGTTACCGCCTATTCGAGAGTTGCTAACCGAGCCAACATTGGTCTTGGCCAAGGTCCCAAGCCCAATTGCTGCGTTCACCACCGCGCCCTTTACCGACGTTTTAAGCGTTGCATCGCCACCAATCTTAGCTTTATCTAGCGAACCGACGTTGGTCTTGGCATAGCCTGCAGCACCAATCGCGGCATTAACAACGGCGCCTTTTAATTCAGTATCTAAGTCAAGATTGCCGCCAACCTTAGATTTGTTTACCGAGCCTAGATTTGTTGCTGCGTAGGTGCCCGCGCCGATAGCGGCGTTAACGACTGCCCCCTTGAGCGTAGTTTTAACCGTTGCATCACCACCAATTTTGGAACCATTGATGGAACCGACATTAGTCGTGGCCGCCGCGCCATAGCCTATCCCCGCGTTAACAATTCCGCCTTTAACCTTGGTTTGCATATTAAGATCACCGCCCAGCTTAGAGCCCGCGACAGACCCCACGTTGGTCTTGGCATAAGTGCCCGTGCCAATTGCCGCGTTAAGCACACCGCCTTTAATATCGGTTTTAATCAAGGCGTCGCCTTTGATCTTAGAGTCTTCTATGGAACCAACACTGGCCTTAGCGTAACCCGCAGTGCCGATCGCGGCATTAAGAACACCGCCAACAAGCTTAGTATCAACATTAACATCGCCACCGACCTTACTCTTTTTAACCGACCCTAGATTGGTCTCAGCAAAGGTGCCGGTACCAATAGCCGCGTTGAGAACGCCGCCCTTGATCTCGGTAGCAATGGCGACATCGCCCTTAACCTGACTGCCAGTGATTGAGCCAACGTTGGTTTTTGCGTATGTGCCCTTGCCTATTCCCGCATTTAGCACCCCGCCTTTAATGCTGGTATCGATATCAGCCGAACCATTTATTTTCGAGCCCTTGATTGAACCTACATTCGTTTCGGCAATGCCCATAGATCCAATCGAGGCATTCAAAACGCCGCCTTTAACATCAGTCTTAATGCTTAAATCCTGACCAACCTTAGAGCCCTCGACACTGCCGAGGTTTGTTTTAGCAGTGACATTTTTACCGATGGCGGCGTTCAACACACCACCGGTCACATTTAAATCCAACTCAGCATCACCACCAATCTTGGCGTTTTTTACCGAGTTGATCTTGGTTTTGGCATTTGCGCTGTTGCCAATTGCAGCATTAAGTACGCCACCTTTAATCTGAGTGGCCGTGTTTAGATCGCCGCCAATAGTAGATTGGGCAAAGGACTGAGATGCCGGGGCTATCGCAAGCGCGATGAATATCGCCACCTTGCGCATACTCTTCAAATTGTTACTGTTCATAGTCTTTAATCCGTATGGTTAGTAGGGTTTTGATCAAGCAGTAGGATTTTGATCACACAATTGCTCGCCACGAATAAAGAGCGGCTTACAATGCTACTAACGGGTCAGACTGAAAATAGTTTTAAGTTTTTTACATTTTATCGGAGCACTGCCCGCCAATCGCTAACGATGATTCTCGTATAGCGCCATCAACCAGTGAGCAATCGGGCGACTGCCCCATGATTTTGACGTTTCAGCGATGCGTGGTGGCAGTTCAAACACCGAATCTAGCGGGTGTTGAGGTGGGCCAAACGCGGGGGCGATTAAGCTGGCTGCGGCAATGTCTGCGTTGGATAAACGGTCACCGACTAAATACCGGCGCCCGTCCGATAAGCGTTGATCAAGCCAATCTAACTCTGTTTCAACCAATGCTTTGGATTCAAGCTCTTGGGCTGGCCCCAAATCCATACGCTTAATCATTACCGGCACGACCTTGGGCCACGCTATATGCAGAAGTATTTTATCTAATATAGACGCACCCAAAGCGAACACCGGCTTTACCCGCGCAGGGTCATCAAGCAACGCTTCAGAGTAAAACCATCGTCTAATATGAACACCCAGCACATCGTCTAGGCGTTGTTCGATCGCGCGGCTTTCGTCGTTTATAAGTAGTGCCTCGTTTTGCGCATTTGCCCACTCGGAAATAGTTGCCGAACCTTGCACTATTGCGCCATCACTCGCCTCGAAGATTGGCACACTATTCGCACTTGCCCCTAACGTTTTAGCGGTCTTGGCGTACGTCGCTGGTATTAGCACTTTTAACTCATAATCAATATCACAAGCCTCTAAGGCCCATTTGGCTTTCTCACAATAATGTGAGATCGAGAAAACGTAGAGCTTAGCCTTGGTCATAATTTTTTTTTGGGTCTTATTTTGCGTCTTAATTAAAATGCGCCACACGGCGTCATTAAAGCAGCGTAAAATACTAACATGCAACCGATCATATCAATCAAAGGCCTAAGTAAAGTTTACGACAACGGCTTTAAAGCGCTTAAAAACGTCGATTTAGACATACAGCGCGGTGAAATTTTAGCCCTGTTGGGGCCAAATGGCGCCGGCAAAACAACGCTTATCTCAACCATTACAGGCATTGTATCGGCCAGCAGCGGCACAATCATCGTTGATGGCAACGACAATGTTCGTGAGTATCGCGCAGCGCGCAAGTTAATCGGCTTAGTTCCTCAGGAACTCACCATCGGCGCGTTCGAAACAGTTTGGAATACGGTTTGTTTTAGTCGAGGTTTGTTTGGCGAAAAAGCCGACGATGCCTATTTAGAACAACTGCTAAAAGACTTGTCGTTGTTTGAAAAGAAAGATAATCAATTACGCATGCTCTCGGGTGGAATGAAGCGACGGGTATTGATTGCCAAAGCCCTATCGCATAAACCCAAAATTCTCTTTCTTGACGAACCCACTGCCGGGGTTGACGTAGAACTGCGCAAAGATATGTGGCGTATCGTCAACAGACTGCGTGAGTCAGGTGTAACGATTATCTTAACCACCCACTATATTGAAGAGGCCGAAGAGATCGCCGATCGAATTGGGGTAATCAACAACGGCGAAATTTTGCTCATTGAAGATAAAGCGGAGCTGATGCGAAAGCTTGGTAAGAAACAATTAATTGTCGAGTTAAAACAAAGCACGGATCGAATTCCGAACTCGCTGTCACATCTTGACATTAGCTTGAATGAAAACGGCAATATACTGACCTACACGTTTGACTCAAGCGCCGATGCAACTGGCATCACACGTTTGCTTAACTTGCTTAGCGAGGCTGGTTTGCAACTTAAAGAGATTCAAACCACACAAAGTTCATTGGAAGACATTTTCGTGGATTTAGTGCGAACCAGCGCGCAGCAAGCTTAACCTTATGAATATTTCCGCTATAAAAGTCATCTACGTTGCCGAAATGCGACGCGCAATTAAGACCCTATTTCAAACGGTCGCGTCGCCGGTGATATCAACATCGCTGTACTTCGTGGTGTTCGGTTCCGCCATTGGTTCGCGCATTGAGAGCATTGATGGCGTCAGTTACGGTTTATTTATTGTGCCGGGCTTGACCATGTTAACCATACTCACGCAGAGCGTCTCTAATGCCAGCTTTGGAATTTACTTTCCAAAGTTCAGCGGCACAATTTATGAAATTTTATCAGCGCCACTCTCCTTCTTCGAAGCGCTCATTGGTTATGTGGGTGCCGCTGCAACTAAGTCGTTTGTCATTGGCCTAATTATTTTACTCACCGCAAACCTGTTTGTGGATTTACAAATTCAACACCCAGTGTGGATGCTAACGTTCTTAGTACTAACTTGTGTTACCTTCAGCCTGTTCGGCTTTATAATTGGGCTATGGGCCGACAGTTTTGAGAAACTTCAAATTATTCCAATTTTGGTGATTACGCCGTTGGTGTTTCTGGGCGGCAGCTTCTATTCGATCAGCATGCTGCCGACATTCTGGCAGACTGTGTCGCTATTCAACCCGGTAGTGTATTTGGTTAGCGGGTTTCGCTGGAGTTTTTTCGAAGTATCCGACGTTAATGTCTGGGTCAGTTTATCAATGATTTTGGTGTTTCTAGCCGTCTGCCTAATCGTGGTGTCTTGGATATTTAAGACCGGCTACAAATTAAAAGAGTAGAACGATGAGCAGCAAAAAATATCACACCCACGTAGAACAAAATGGCGACCACTGGACGGCGCAAATTGTGCGTCAAGTGACTAGACACAAAACCCACGTTTCAAAACAGCAAGGCGACTTCTCAAGTGAAGCCGACGCCAACGCCTGGGCCGAGGATGCCTTAGGCGAGTTCGTCAATAAGCAACAACAAGCTAATGCGCGACAGGGCTCGCAACGTAAAGAAACTGAAGAAATTCGGCGTCAACGCTCAGAACGCCGAGCTGAAAAAACTGAAATAGCTAAACTAAATAAAGAAAAAGAGCGAGAGCAGGAACTCGCTGCGCAAACCAACGACCTAGCGCAAGAATAATAAATACTAGGCACATGCAGGCAGCGTGCTTATTGCGCCACCGTCTCAGCCCAACGAGTGATCACTTTAATATCGTTGGCGCTCCGTGTTGGGTCTCCCTCGAAAAACGCTTTATTCTTCTTCAACCCCGCGGCTTATAAGTCTCTCAATTAGAGCATCCGTCAAACTAAGACAGCTTCAATCTGAGAAGCCTCTAGCCAGCCTTCTCTCAGCTCGCTTGCACTAGCTTGCTCACATTTACTCTGAGGAGACTGACATGCCAAATCGAAAACAATAAATTGACCAAACTTTAGCCGACTAACTTTTTTCTATTTCTAGTAATGGGTCTTAGTTATTATTTCAATTTAAAAACAATAAGCCACATCACTTTAATGTATCAACGAATACCTTCGACGAATAATTTGCTGTAACTGCGAATAATTAGCTTCCTACTGTGTCTATCGCCAATGGCGAGGCCTCCGCTCGCCTCTAGTCTATTAAACTCGCCTGAAATTACGCATTTCAGTTGGTCACTCGAAATTTTTAGTTAAATACTGACTAATGAATCATGAAGATAAACATCGGTCTTCCTAGCTTCCAACCTTTCTCTTATAGTGCCTGTCCTGATTATTTTTTCCCCCTGTCCTGATTATTTTTTCCCAAAATGTTTTAACTATTCCTTTGAAGCGAGGATTGACGAAAACATAGATAGATCCCTATAGAGAGTGAAATCATCCATGCAGACAAAATATAAATACTATTTACTTGGTAAAGTGCCATAAAAAATAGCCCAATGGGCACCATACGAATGATACTGACTAAAAAGCTCTTACCTATATCTAAAAAATATAGAACCCATCCGTACGCAAGACCACTCAACACCCAAAAAACAATCATTATGGTAAGACCTCTATCGTATAACTAAAGCAAACCACATTGAGAAAAATCAGCTATCCCTAGATTATTCCCGGAGTATTGATCAATAAGGCCGGCTATCCCAAACCAATTTATAAAATGCACAAAGCCTTTGCTCGCAAAAGTTAGTGCTGCTGGGCCATTTACTATGAGCGCAAAACCTAGAAGAAGCCCGGCAACAAACCCCAGAGCAACACAGTCAACAGATATCTCACCATTGTCATTTTCTATAATTAGCGAAGCCAAAATTGCTGTTGGTAAAATACCTAACGCAAAAACGCCACCAATACTCGCAGTAACCAAAGCTGCTCCACTTAGTACCACAGGACCCGCTGTTGCAACAAATATTGCTGCAACAAGAAGGCCACTGAACAGACCAATATAAAACCCCCCATTAGAGCCTCCACTAATCTTATAACTACCAATGAGCGTCTCAGGATCGAGAATTAAATATCCTGAACCATTAAACCCAGGAACGTCGACATTCTCCTCATGGGCAATTACGAATCGTCCGGCCATAACTGAGTCTCGAATTTCAGCTTCTACAGAAAAGTCTAAATTCAACATAGGCATAACTTGGTTAAGGTTATCTTGATCAATTCGAAAAATTCTTTGTCCTTCAGTAGAAGCTAGATCCAAAGCTCGAACCGCACTAATTCCTTGAACAGGAGCATCAGGACTACTAAACATTTGCTCGGGAACTACATGCTCAAGGGCACTACTAATCAATCCAGCTTGCAATCTTAACAAATTTCGTTGTTGGATATCTCCACTATGGCTTTCAGCTGAGATAGCAAAAAGCATATTCACCCCGATACCGCCAGCTTTTATACCTCGGGTAATTCCAAAAAATGTATTTAAATCAGGCTCATAACCATAACTGCCATAACCGAATTCTAGTTTCGTGCTACCTCTGCTTTGGAGATTCGAAATCTCGCCAAAATTAATGCTCTGAGAAAAATAACCTAATCCCCCAGCATAGAAAAAATCACCATATAGATCGTCTCTAGTTAAACTCGGTATTAGAGATTGATCACCACTCTGTAATATGGCTTTTGTATTGGCAATTTTGTTTTGAACCTTATCAAAAAGTAAAGGCGAGACACTCTGGGCTACTAACGGCACATTCAAATAACTTCCAGCAATCACACTATAATTATAAGGGGCATAAGTTGCTAATGGGCCAGAAAATTGGTAATTCAAATTAATTTCCTCTCCAATTTTCATCGAATTCCCCTTCCTAAAAACCTCACCATTAAGAGTTAACTCAGGAACTACACTTATCAAGAAGCTAGGAATATTGCTAGGCAATTGACTTACGTCAGTAATAACACCCTCAGGCAGCAATGAAGACAATGCAACTTCATCAGCGCGTGTCGCAGGTGTGAATCGGAGCGTCACCTTTTCGTTATTAACCTGAGCGAAAGGAAAGATTGTCCTTTCACCATCAAAACCTATTGCAGCTGTGTTCTGTAAGTTATTTGGTATTAAACCAAACGTTACGTCTTCACCAAACCGGCTATATGGTAAACCACTTGGGAGAGTCGGGTATTCTTTTACGATTGTTCTTCGACTCCCATAAACGCTACTAACAGGCATTGGATCATCTAACACATTACCTACATTATCTCGAATAGCTTGTTGAGCATTGGTTTGGGCAGAACGGTACTCGGTAATATCTAGATTTTGAACAAATCCAATTTCGTCATCAGAGTTACCACTGTCTACAAATCGATTAGTCAAACCCTCAAAATCAATTCCCGCGAACTCCGCAACATCCAAGCCCTCAAAATACTCATACTGCTTAAAACTAGGATCCAAATCCACCCAAGCATCCGCACTCTTATTCTTAGCACCACGACTTGGAAAATAATCAATCGCCGCCTGTACCCAAATATGCTGAGTACGAATGCGGCTAGTTTGTCCGCCACTGGTAACAACCGCAATAGCAATACCGTTAGCAACTGCATAATCACTAGCAATATCAGCATTCTCAAAATCACCAATCCAATTGGTGTAACGCTCTGGGTCAATATCAACCGCGCCCATAACGTAGCGAGATGGAATACCAGCTGCTCTTAGTAAGGCAATGGTAAGTGACGCAACGTCAAATGGGTTACCACGTCTAGCCCCTAAGGTAAGCTCAGAATTCTGATAACTACCCCACCCTGGAATAGTCTCAATGTTGTTGCGTACCCAATGATAGATTTTTACTGGATCATTTTCTAACTCGGCGGCTTGATCAATGATCATTTGGCTAATGACTACTTCATCACTTTCAGCTAGAAATGCAGGGTCATCCGCGCCAGGGAGTTGCGAGAAGTCAAAACCGCCACCAACTTGTGCCACTTGGACTTGGGGGTTGCTTTCAATGCCGTTACGAAAATAATCTGACTTGGTGATTAATACAGGCTTACCTTCTGCAGACGCTGGCTTGCTGTGGCCTAAGTGCTCAGGGTCATAGGCTTGATGCTTACGACCAAATTGTTGGTCAGCCAAATATTTATTGATTTGTTTAAGGGCGGCTATCTCTTCATCTTCGTTCTTCGCTTTTTTAAGCGGCTCTAATTTTGTAAGAAAGTCGTTATAGCGTGTTTCATACTTTCCATAAGCTTCAGCATGACGTTCTAAGAATAACTCCGGTAAGTCTTTTTCTTTAATCCAGTCTTTGATGGACGCAAAGTCCTTGTCGACGACTTTGTTCAACGCAATAGCTTCAATCGCCAACTTCATGCCAGCGTTCATCTCAGTCTTCCAGCGTTCGTCATAACTAAACAACGACCCGCCGGTATCGATGGCCTTATCAATATCGGTTACTGTACCTATCAAGCTATTTTTCTTATCAATATACAGTCGTTCTGCTTCTGCAAAATGCCCTTTCATTTGCTTGAGCTTAAACGCATAGAGTGCTGTATCGTCTTGATTTTGTGGCAGCGTGCCTTCCAGCTCCTTCTGCTCTACTTGATCTTCAACCGCTTCTTTAATGGCGTGTGCACTCGGTGCATAAAACGCGATAACAAAAAACGCGAGCACGGCAATATTGAGTGTTCGCATGATGCCTGTTGGGTTTCTAAAAGCTTGCATAGTGATAAGGCCTGTTACTTTTCTAATTGTTTTTGACTGGGTATTTTTTATTAGGCTAACTGCTTATAAAAAATCAATACAACATCGCAAGGTTCCGCTTGCTGTGCCGTTGTAGGTGCCTAAATCGTCACCTGCAACCGCTGGCGTTTGGCTGGCGGTGTAGGTGGTGATTTGCTCACACACCAGTGCGTCTCCGCAAAACTGGCGTAAAATAAAATTACCGGTGATCTCGTTATTTGCACTGTCGATGGTGCCGTCAAAGGTAATTTCCTCAGAAAAATTATCAGTAGCAGAGCAAGACGTGGTGGTTTCTGATTCTTGAAACCCGTCAAATGCCAGCGGGTCTGTTCGTTCAATAATAATTGGCCCAATAATTTGCGTTGCTGAGACGGTAATCACGATGGGCTCGGCAATCGGCTCGGTTTCAAACCCTGAACACCCATCAGGTACTTCAGGTACTTCAGGTACTTCAGGAGAGGTTTGAGCATGCGCAGGAACTAACACCGAATTAATGAGTGGCTTTGACCATTCTTTAGGTAAGGTCGACACCAGGCCTAAACCAGCAACGGCTGTTATGAGTTTACGCCGAGACGGCGCCTCACTCTGTTCAATAAGCACCGTATTGGCCTCTGTGTTTTCAACAGACACATCATTTATTTCTTTAGAAACTTTGTCTAACGCGCTTTTTATTTGCTTAGTCATTATGGAGCCTCTGGTAGAGCTTGCTCTTGTTCGTCTAACAACAATAATTTTAAGATTGGAACAATTACAGCACCCGGCGAAACTTCTCCGCGAGTGTCTATGGTGAGCGTAAAGGTTCTATTTAATGAGGTGTAATCTGCGCCATTGGTGGCTACGTCGGTGACTCGGTAGGTGACGGTAACCACTTGGTTCACGTTTGCTTTAGGCGTGTAACTCAAATCGCAACTTGGGTGATCGATAACCGGCATGCCGTTGGTGGCAAACGCTGATGGGTCAGACACGCTTAAAATTTCAATCGCATATCTGGACGGGCGAATGGTGTCACCAGGCGTTCTTGCCCATTCGGGAAGCTTCACGAGCTGATCCGATTGTGTTATATGATCCGGCACAACCGAACAACTAATGCCTGGACCAACGTCAATCACAACCTTGGCGGTATCTCGAAGGCCAGTACTTGGGCTTTCAAGTTGGTAGGTAAATTCATCTTGACCCAGAAATGTCAACTGCGATCGATAATTGAAAACACCCTGACCGGCATCGATTAACGTACCGTTCTCGGGTTGCTCAACAATGCTCACTGTGACGTCGTCTAGATTTTCGATTACGTCGTTGGTAAGCACTTGCGAGGTACCGAATAAACCACGACGCAGGAACAAACTGTCGTCGTTAGCACTTAAGATAGGCTGAGGTGCCACGACTTCAAAATATTCAGTGTCCAAGGTCGACCAAGTGTCTCCAACAAACATTTGAATTGAGCAAGCGTACACACCCAATGCCAACCCACTGGTATCAACACCTCGAGCTAGCAAAATACGGCCCTGTTGTTCAATGCTCTCGGTAAACTCACGTTCGATTAGTAAGGCCGAGCGCGTGGCGTCAATCAATAGTTGCCGGAACCGTTGCTCTCCTATATCCACATTGCTCGAATTTTCTATGGTATCGGTACAAATCTGGCTGTCACCCGGTATCAGTAGCGGCACTGCTAGCGACACATCTCCAATAAGGTCGACTATGGCATTAAAACTCACCTGGTACGTAGCGACATCTTGTGCAAGTATTTCGCCAGTGTCTGACAGCAATTGCCCAACAATGCGGTACTCACCTTCAGGTGCGTCGACGAAAGTATAGGTATCAATATAATGCTGGTTAAAATTTGGAATTAGCTGAACGAAATCTCGACTGAACTGATGCACCTGCTCGTCACGACTATTAATCACCACTACGTTTAATCGAACATTTTCGAGGATGGTGTTAAGTGAAATGTTTGCTGGCAGGTTACTGATCTCGACCGAATCGTTAATATTGTATAGGCTGCGATCGGCACGCGTGCTTAGGGTAGCGCCCGGCGTGTTACTTACGTCTAGCTCGTCCACAATTTCAAAGGCGTCACTCGCAGTTGCGGTAATGTTACCGCGCTGATCAAACAAAGTTGATTGAATAGTGTAAGCACCAACTAGAATGCCGCCGGTGTTCCACTCATCATTGAAAGCACCTTGGATAAACCCCTCTAAGCCATCAACTTGTTGCTCTGTAAAAGTGGTGACAACATCGCCGTTAGCATCCTTTATTTGGTATTCCAAACGACCATCGTAAGGCGCGTCGCTTAAGTTTTCGACCGTGTTGGTGATGGCTACGTTTTCAAACGCAACATATTGAGAACGGTCTAAGGCGACGTTTAACGCCACCGGTTGCTCTACATTGACGCTAGGAATATCGAGTGGTACTCGAATAACCTCTTCAGGAGTAAACGAATTAGTAAACTCTAAGTAAGCCTCGGCTAACGCTGGGCGCTGTTCATCAACCACTAGATTGTCGAACAAAAAGCGTAAGTCAATGCTAGTGCCGCTGTTAGGCACTTCAGATAAATCCCAGAAATAACGAGTTTGACCATCACCGATATCAGTTTGACGGGTAGGTGCAGGCGACGCGGATGAGATATCTACATCGTCTCGAGTAACAAGAACCACGTCTACGTCGATACCGCCGCAAATAACCGGAAAGGAAAATACCTTGCCTTGACTAATATCGGTGAACATCAATAGTCGTTGGTTGATGCGGTCAAAATACAACACATCTATATCGGCCAGAGCACGGTCAAATGTTGGTCCAAAGAAAATCTGGCTTGCTTCACCGGTGGTACCATTAATTTGTGCCACAACATCTTCTTCTTTTATGGCAGGTCGCCCTATCCCTGTATCACTAAAGGGTGCGTAGAGAATATTGTTTGCACAATCCGTCACCATATTGACCCCTTCAAACTCGAAACGTGCATCGGAATAATGACTCGAAATTGAACCATCGGGTAGGATTCTTACAATGCGGCTATTGCTTAATAAGACATAAGTATTGTCAAAGTTATCTCTTGCTATAGAGCGTATGCCATTAAGAGAAGCAATTACGGTTTGCTCACCCGAAGCACTGATTTCGTATACCCTTGTATTTTCTGACGCAAAGACTCTATCACTTGCATCAACCGTAACAAAAGTGGCGTTGAGCGGAAGTGTTGTAAAAGTACTTAATTCGCCCAATGGTGTTATTTTTAAAATATCGACACCACTAATAGCATAAACGTTGTCTTGACTATCAACCGCAAGGCCATTTCCAATCGCACTATCTAAGCCGGACACAAAATCAGTAATCGTTCCATCAGGAGCTACCTTAACAATTCGCGTTCCGCTTGCTGCATAAATATTACCGCGAGAATCGCCGGCTACTGCGCGCCCGCTCGCACCAGTAGATGCGGCAAGTGTGACCGCATCGGTGTTGATCTGGGAAATAGTGGTAAAGTCGGCGCCTACAACATCGATACCACCATTGATAGACCTGTCACCAGGAAAAACAGTTTGCGTAGCAACCGTTAAAGCCCCATTCGCGCTACCACCAACGTGCAACACATTCGTTAATGAACTATCTGCCGTGCTATGACTCACATTTAGACTAAAATCGCCATCGGTAGGCGGCAACCAATCACCAAAATCTAAATTAATTGCTCCAGAATCTATTGAAAGCGCGTCAATAGGCAGAGTCTGGGTGAATAGCACATCGCCTATTGAAAATTCGCTTGACAGAGCGTTACCCCCAACATCTACTATCTCGATAGAATTAAGAACATCTAAGTCGAGCAAATATCTACTTTGGTTGAAACTAAACGCACTAAACGCGCGGCCGCTTAAAAATAACCCAGAAAGATCAAAACTGTTATTTATCTCTCTGTTTGAGCCATCAAACACGGTTAATAACTGACGTGAAGAAACATGAAAGTCGCCATTACTAGCAAGTTGGAACGATGACGGCCTCGCCAAACCGGACAGTACTCTTGTGAGCGACCCATTTAAACCAACTTGATCTACACTGCTAGCACTCCCGTCCAAAACATATAAGTTATCTTGGTATGAATCTATATCTGTAAGATTACTCAAGCCAGCCGATAAAACATCAAACGCTAATGTACTTCGATCAAGCTCTATTACCGCGTATTCGTTAGCAGCGTTTCGTATTCCATAGACGACATCATCCTCAACAATAAAGTTATTGAAAAAACTCTGACCAAATTCGGTGGTTTCAGAAAGCCTTGTCAGCTCTCTAGTCGCGAGGTCTGTCGTACCAAAGGTAAAGTTTGAAACAAAATTCAGCGCGCTACCATCCGCACTTAAATTAATGAAGTCGATACCAGTTAAAATCGTGTCATCAAAAAACGGACTAAACGCTTTAGAGGCAATTGAATATTGGAACACATTGTTTGGTACCTCGTTGGTCACGATCACATCACCACTCGGCGCGACAGCTATGCCTTGAGGTCGATCTAAGCCTATGTTCTCAGAGACAGGTGAGCCCGAACTATCAACAACGGTAGTTCGGTTTAAGGCCGATTCGGTTATGGCAATATTTCCATTCGGAGCAACAGCGATGTCGGTAATATTTGAAAACCCAGAAACCAACTCACTAATATCACCGGTATTGCGAGTGAAACGAAAGACTGAGTTACTGCTATGTAAAATATATTGACCGTTATTAGCATCGGCTTCTATCTCGTTAATTGACCTTACCGCTTGGAGTGTTCGCGGCATTTGCCCGGGGACCAGTGTTACCATACCTGAACTAGTTACACCAATTATTTGGCCGTCAACATCACTTTGTACGATATCTCTTAAGGTAGAAATATCAGCGTATTCGTCAACTATAGCGTTAGTAGATGGGTTAATAATACGTATAAACGACCTTGCTACAGCATTGATGTTGTTTGATGAATCAAACACGAAGCCCCTAAGGAAACTATTGTATTCATCACTAGTACTAAACTCAGTCGCGCTAGAACCATCTGCCGCTATGCGAAAAATAGTATTGACGGTAGTAGATCGGCCATGTGCATATACATCACCATTACTAAAATGAATGCTCGAAAATGTGCCCAAATCGGTAAAGGTATCTATTTGACTGCCATCGTTACTAATTCTTACTAACCGGGCACTTGAATTAAGCAACCAGATATTTCCAGTAGAATCTATCTCTAGGCTTGCCGAGCTTGACAATATAGCTTGTGGCAACTCCACAAATAAACTCACCTGGTTAGTGTTTAGGTCTATCGAATGAATTGCAACTCTATTTAGCTCGCTGACCAGTAAACGGTTATTAGTCTCATCAAGCGCTAATGCGCCAGGGTCAAAATCTAGATTAACTAATTCAGTTAGAACGCCACTGGAATCAACAATATAAATAGTATCGTTTGTACGATTACTCAAATACACGTCATCCGAAGAGCTGACTTCAATATCCGTGATAAAATTAGTGCCCAGATCAACAGGGATTGTTGTTATCTCACCCGTAGAATTGTAGTGAATTAATCCGGCAGGGGTATTCGTGGTTGAAAACCGATAAATAATTGGCGAACCGTCACTCATCGTATCAATTATGGGAACGCTATTATTGAATGGATTTTCAATAATTTTTGATACCACGCCGGCCGCATCACTTTGATAAACATTTCTATTTTCAGCTAACAAAAACCCAGTGTCGGTTACCTCAAAATCTTGGACAGTAAACCCGGTAGTGTCGACTACCCTTGTGTTGCTTCCATCTACCTGGTTGATCATAAAAACATCATTAAACCGCAGTGCGAAAAGCTCTCCAGATTGAGAGAATTCAAGATCTGAGACTCCCCCAAAACTACCAGCAACTATATCTGTTGTATTCGGTGTCGTAAATTTTCTAATGTCGTTAGACCTACTGCTTTCGACGAAAAGTTCTGATGCTGAGTTATAAGCAACAGACTCTGACGATACCGTAGTCGAAGCAATAAGAACCTCAGTAGTACCGGACGAGTCGACGCGCACAACTTCATCACTGCCGTTATTGCTTACGATAAATGACGTCTCGCCAGGCTCTATCGCGACATCCCACGGCAAATTTAAGCCTGATGTAATCTCACTGACATCACCATTAGGACTGACTTTAGATAACGCACCCGCCCCATTAGAAAGGTAACTAGTGACGTAAATATTATCAGCTGAATCAATAGCAAGACCATGAGCCGCTTCTACATCAGCAAAACGCGTTAACTGGTCATTTCTTAGACGGTAAATTCCATCTTGATTTGTCTCCGAGAAAAACAGATCACCTTGAGAATTTTTTACAACGTCTCGATAGCCTGAGTTTAAGCCTAAACCGACAATCAAAGTGGTTTCGCCGTCTTCATGAACCTGAAAAATTTCATCGTCGAACTGGGTGATGAAAATATCACCGGAGTCAGTCACTTCTATATTATCTGTCGACCTAACTGAAGGGTGATTAAGTTCTAGCGTTGTTTTACTTAGATCAACATCAAAAATATCAATGCTACTGTTGCTGAAGTTCACTTCGCTGCGGCGATTAAATACATACAATACACCTTCATCGTCGATATCAATATCAATAGGCTCTAAAAGGTCAGTAAGAATAAGCTCGACCTCACCTGATGGTGAAATTCTACTTATAGAATCCTCAGCTGCATCGAGTACGTAAGTATTGCCCTGCGAATCTAAGACCATTGTAGATGGCGTTTGTACGTCTGTAATCGCGCCAGTACGCACTGCATTAGAAGATACTGAATTTTGCGAAGCGCCGAGATTTCTTATGGAGACTGTCGCAGTTACGGTGCCTGCTTCTAGATCGACATTGCCGCGATTCATGATGGTTGCCGTGATATCGACTGGCTCTTGTGCGGCTAGTTGCGCTAGCGGTGGGGTAAATTCAGCCAAACCACTAATGGCGCTGGTGCTTTCGATGGTAAATGAGGCTGAGTTCTGACTTAATAACTGATTGCCCTGTGGTGATAAGGCCTGGACGGTCACTTCATAGTCGTCTGCCGGATGAGCATTGGTGAACCAACTTATTTCAAACGCTGTTTCTTGCCCAGCAGCAATTGTGCGAATGGCATCGGACGCAGTAGCGCCCAATGGAATAGTGACTTCGGCACGTTCCTCAACCACTTGGTTTTGGCTATTTGTGACGCGAATATAAAAAAGTGTATCCGCGTCAACATCGGATGCATTTTCTACAAAAGCTGTGAGTTCTACTTCTGAAAACGCAGGGTAAGACGCTAAATTGGTTTCGACACTGTTAATGCTGATGTCTGAAAGCCCGACTGCGGCTTGAAGTGCGACATCGCCACTAATGTTTGCGTGTCGGTCTGAAGAAACTCGACTATTTCGCGCAAAATAACCGGGTGACGTAACCGATATATTGAAGGAAGTTAGCGAAATGTTGTCAATTTGATATCGCCCTGTTGCGTCAGCTGTGGCTTGTAGGTTCAGCTCTGCAATTAAAACCTCCGCACCTGGTATCGCGTCACCCGTGGTCTGATCGGTAATGACACCGCTCACACTAGAAGCGGTTAATTGAATGTCTTCAAAAATCAAAAGATCGGTCAATTGCGCATCAACACCTGAGCCGAGGTTAAATTGATACTCAACCGACAGATAACCGGCTTTACTAAGAGTAAGGGTATAAGTGCCTTGATCGACGTCGGCAAAACTAAAGTCGCCGTTGGTGTCGGTCAACAACACTGAACCATTACTCAGTGTGACTTGCACATTATCAACAGCTAGGTTGGAATCGCCATCAAGGACTTGGCCTAAAATGTTTGAACTTGGCAGTTCGGTGTCTTCCGGCAATAAACCAACATTTATATTAATGACGTTAGATGCGGGTACCGCTACTGAGATAGTGCGACTTAAAAAGCCTTCTCGGCTGATCTCTATGATGAGCTCTGTTTCGGTGACGTCACTAATTTCAAACGCACCTTGCGTATCTGACGACAATGGCGCAGTACCAGCAATGCTTATTACCGCCTCGGCGATAGGTGTATCGTCGTTTTGATTGAAAACAAAACCAACAATATCTGACGACGTGTCAGTTGGCGTGGTATCGGTAGCAAACAACTGAGGCGAATAACTAAGGGTGCCGCCGCTAGTGAGTTGCCCTGAACCCTGAGCTGTATCGTAGGTGGCAGCCGTTACAGAGATGGTAATTACCCCCGGCGCTACGGTAGCAGTATATTCGCCAAGGCCATTAGTCAACGCATTTTGAACATTTACTCCGTCACTAATACTTATTGCTGCATTTGCAATAGGTGCACCAGAATCACTATCAGTCACAACGCCAAACACTGAGCCTAAAACCGGCACACTGGTTGATGGCGACAAGGCGATCTGGCCAAGGTTCCCAGTAGCCCCCGCAGTAACGACTATTTGACCAGAAAATGCCTGAAACCCAGCTAAACTCACATTTATAAAATACTCACCGGCTTCAATACCGGAGACAATAAAACTGCCCGTATCGCTAGTGATTGCTTGATGACGTATATTATTGTTTGAACTTAGAACAACCTCGACCAATGCGCCGTCAAGAATCTGCCCGCCTTGACTTGTTACCACTAGGCCTGTGACATTGCCTGCAGTAATTGGCGTAGGCGAAGTAACATTCTCTGAGATATAGAGCGCACGTGCTGCCAGCGCTGTTATATAAGCGTCATTTTGCCAGCTACCATTACTTATTTGGCTATCGCTTAGAGAGCTTAATGCATTCTGATACTGAGCCAAATCTGCGGTTGCAGGAATCACCGCTAATAGTGCAACTGCGGTCTCATATGAACCGCCCCAATTACCCGCCGGATTTCGTAGAGAGTTAATATAGCTTACAGCGCTATTAATTTGATTTTCAAGATTAAACTGCGAGCGAAAATTATGCAGTGCACTTAGCGCTTGATAGGTGGTATATAGATTATCTTTTGCCAGCTGCGAATCACCGAAACTACCATCCGCGTTCTGCAAACTATTAAGGTAGGTAATTAAATCAACTACTTGTGAGTTAGCAAAGGAGCTAGCAAACATGGCTTGAAGCACAAACGCTGTTTCAAGCGCGTTGTCATCGTAATAAGGGAACGTGCCAACACCAACCTGAGAGAGAGATAGCCCATTTAAAATCGCCTCACGCTGCAACAAGTCACTTATTTGTTCACTGGTGGGCTCTTGACTAGATGCTCTATGAATAAGCTGGCGAGAAAGCTCTTCAGTTGTTGTGAAGTCTAAGCCTATTAACCGAGCCCTTAGAGCTTGTAATTGCGAGGATGTCGCAATATTCAACGTTTCTAAGGTTATTAAGGCTTCAGAGTTTGCTTGAAAACCATAGGTGATATCGGTGTCTGAAGACACATCAGCATTAACGCCGATTTGCTGAAGTAACCACGTATTTGCTTGATCCGTATCGGCCAATATCGGCATCGATACAAAAAACATAGAGATAAGCAAGACTGTGTTTGTTAAAACACGTGAGAAGGTATTCAATTTAATCCACCCTGATATGCCATGCACCTCTTAGTGAGAGGTGTCTTTTGAGTGACAGAATATTAACACTTAAGTCAGTCAGATAAACAGAGTATTTACAAGGAATTTATAAATTTAATCAACTGCGTTCGTTGCTTTTGACTTAGTTCAACAACTCTCTCCTTACTTTGCTGCGCCTCTCCGCCATGCCACAGTATTGCCTCGATAATCGTTCTTGCTCGACCGTCGTGCAAAAAACCATACTCTTGATTAACCAAACTGGTCAAACCTATACCCCATAAGGGTGGTGTGCGCCATTCACGAGCATTTGCTGATTTTTTTGGATCGGCGTCTGCCAACTGCGGCCCCATATCATGCAATAGTAGGTCGGTATATGGCCATATCAACTGCCTTGATTGCTCAGGGGGAGTGTCGCTTTGCTTTGTTATGTACTTAGGCCGATGACACGATGCACAACCAATGTCATAAAATATTTCTTTGCCGGCTAGTACTTGAGCATTATTTGCGCCCTGACGTTTTGGCACCGAGAGATTACTAGCGTAAAAAGTAATAGCGTCGAGCAATTCCGAGTCCAGTTCTACACTCGGCACCGCTTGTGAAGCACTTAATTTTAAACACTCTTGTTGTCGAGGGGTGCAACCGCCAGCGTTTTCATAATAGCCTTCTGATGACAAACCCATGTCATGGAAAAAGGCGAGTTGAGTTTGCTGCCTTATCGTGTGCGTTTCAGCTTTCCAACCAAACCTGCCTATTAATTCACTCGCCCCATAAGAAACATAGCTAACTCTGCCGCTAATACCATCCCCGTCTACATCCGTCGGGTCGGCATTACCCTGGATATCATCCGCGCTTATAGCCTGCAATAGCCCCAAACCAATCATGGGTGGGGCGATGCGAGGCTTTAGGTATGTTTGGGGGGCAAGCTTTCCATATTCCAGGCTCGTCAAACTAAATTCAGGCTTTCTCAACTCAACAATCGACCCATCCGCGAGCTTCACGTTAGATATGGAGTAACTCACCGCCACTCTACCTTCAGATTTGATGCCTGCCACGGAAAAATCTTGAAACTGTTCACCATAAACTGGGTCACCCGCAGCAAATTCGGCATTACCTAATTTTATGATAAGAGATATTGCGTCATCGTGACTTGAGGTTGGCAGATGCCCTCGCCCGTCTTTAAAATGACAAGCTTGGCAAGACCTAGCATTAAAAAGCGGGCCAATTCCTCTAGCGCCAGACTCAATTGATGCCCAATTTCGCGTAAACAAGCGATTTCCTATAGCAAAATCCAATTGGCGGGTAAAACTCATGTTGGCTGAGGGAAATGAAAACGCATCTTCATTTATCAACTTAAGATGGGTAGCACTGCCCCCGGGATACTCTTCGTATACCTCCGATTTAGTAAAATCCGTCGCATGTTTGACTATCTGAGCATCGTTACTACCTGAGACAGGGCTAGACGATAATAAAAAAACGAACACCAAAAACAATACTCTAAACATTCGCTGACTCACTATTTAAAGAAGTCGGATTCTTTATCGTTGTCGAGCGAATCTGAGCCCTCAAATGCAACATGCTCTAGTTCCAGAGTTTTTGCCATTGAACTCAGTGAAACAGTTAAACTCAATAGCTTGTCTACCATTTTTTGCAATAAGGCATGACCTTCGACGTTATCTTTATCTAGAAGCTGGTCGTAGTGAACATTATCTATTTCGGCCTTATCGACGATAAGCTTCGCGGTTTCGATTGTTTGTTCTAGTTTTAACGACAATTCCATGCTCTGCTTTTTGTTTGTACTTGCTAGCCATTGCGACAAGCTTGCACCAGAGACAATATCACCATTTATACGCTTGTAAGCACCAGTGTATATATTTCGAACACCGACGACATTATTAAAATGAGAGTTATGAGTATTATCACTAAAACAATCCTGCTCCTCTTCAGGATCGTACAATAACAAGCCTAACTTTATACGTTCGCCAGCCAGCTCACCAAAGGTCAAACTGCCCATGCCTATCACGATTGCAGCCAGTGCTTCAGACTCAGTCATATCTTCTAATTGATGACGCGCAGTGCCAACACTGAAAGTATCGGTGTCTTTTCCGTGGACGAACAAAAATTTCTCACCTTTCTCGGAGCGCTGCCACTGCTTCGTCATCCACGTAAGGTCTTTAACAAGAAGATCTGTCACCGCTAAAAGAAAGCGACCTCGTCTAAAACAATTGCCATTGGTGCAATTTTTTCGATCGAAGTCCTTGTAAGATCTCTCCCCACTTCCGTGTTTCGTACCGTTTAAATCTTGGCCCCAGAGTAAAAATTCTATGGCGTGATACCCGGTAGAGACGTTAGTTTCGATATCGCCAACCGAATGCAAAGAGCTAACCGTCTCAACATTCAGCTTCTTTAAGCTTAAGCTAACACCCGACAATTCAATCTGCTCATTGGCTATTGCATTTGCAGTCGCAAAAGCATTGCCAGCGCTTTCAGGAGCATCAATGATATAATCTATTAACCCTTCATCAAGCGGCCAGGCGTTCACCTTACCTTCCCAATCATCCACTAACTTATTGCCAAACCTAAAGACCTCAGTTTGGGAGTAAGGAATTCTCGAGGCTATCCACGCTTGTTTAGTTTTAGTTAGTTGTTCTTCTGACGGTTTATTTATTAAACGGCGAACCTCTTTTTGTAATTTAAGTGCCTCAAGAAGAGAGTCTTCATAAACAGCAAATGCAATGTTCGCATAGTTCTCAACTATCCCTTCTTCATCATAAGCGTTAATATTTTCACTAAATAAGGATAGGCAAAAAAACACGCTTACCGAGAAAAATTTAACTTTGTTCATTCTTGAACTCCAGATAGCGAAAAAATACTTATCACTCGTAACGCTTAATTTTAACTCATTCATTAAGATCAAGCTGAATAACCGAATTTTAAATATACGCCTTATTTAGAACTGATTTGAGCGTAAAAAGTTTACTTTAATACCACAAACATAGCGAACCCTGCAGAATGATAAACTATTAATGCAAATAATTTAGGGCGACTTACTAAGTACCACAATTTAAGCGAGGGCGTATTAAAACGATTTACCGCTGGCCTTAATCACGCCGGTAGACCTAGGCGTCAATGCTCTCGGTCGAGCGGCAACCGGCGACGGTTTAGAAGGTGCGGACAAGCGTTGACTGACGCCAAGCTCGGTTTGACAACTAAAAGTGAACCTTAAGTTCTTCGCTGGTATCGTCTGAAGAAATTGCCGAGGTTGTCGACTCATCAACACGCAGCGTGAATCGCCAAATTCAAAAAGCGCGGGCCTGGCTACGAACTCAAATGAGCGAGTAGGCGCTCAGTCTAGTTGCTCGATCTTATAGCCCGCTTTATTTAGCATTGAAAT
>CALIVT010000034.1 GCA_938048185.1 uncultured Arenicella sp. | reverse complement strand
CACGATTTTTCGTGGCGTTTTGAGGGTAATAGTCTAGTATTAAAGTTCGAGTTGAGCGCGGGTCAATACGCGACATCTGTGTTGCGTGAAATTGTTGGGGAAGACGGTTGAAATTAGTAAGTACCGAGTTTGACTATGTGGACACCGCTGAACTTTTTGAGCGCGTTGCCGATCAGCCTTGGGCGATACTTCTCGATTCAGGGGCTAGCCCTAAACAGCGGCCACTGAGTAAGAATGCTGACGTTGATGTGCTTGCCATTCGACCTAAAGCGACCTTAGTGTTCGACGGCGAGGTTACGCATTATCGGAGCGGCGCGGTTAAAGAAAAGTTATACGGCGACCCTTTGGCAATCTTGCAATCCGCGATTCCGTCGATCGATACTGACTTAGACGTGGCCTACTTGCCGGGCGCTATTGGCTATTTTTCGTATGACCTAGCACGGCAGTTCGAAAATTTGCCTACGCTTGCTCAGGATGATGAAGCGCTGCCGATGATGGCCATGGGTATTTATTGTGTGGTAGTGGTCGTTGACCATAAGCAACGCACCACAAAAATTGTGCAAATTGATAGCTCCGAGGAGACGAACTCGCTTGTCAAAGAGTGGGCCGATTTGATTCAATTATCGATCGATTTCGAACGGGATATGCAAGATTTTGAAACCGAAACCGACGATGATGACCGATTTCAAACAGGTGGTTTGTTAAGTGGCCTGTTGGTCGAGAATATGGACCGCAAAGCATACCGTGCTAACTTTAAACGAGTGCGCGATTACATTGTCGAAGGCGACTGTTATCAAGTGAATCTAACCAAGCAGTTTTCGGCCAGTGTTGCAGGCGATGCTTGGCTTACATATCGATACTTGCGCACCGAGAGTCCGGCACCTTATGGTGCGTATATGAATTTACCGTTTGCTCAGATTTTATCGAATTCTCCCGAAAGCTTTATTCAATGCCGTGACGGCAAAGTAGCGACCAGTCCGATTAAGGGCACGCGCCCGCGCGCTCACCACAACAAAGCCGTCGATAAGGCTGAGGCCATGGCGCTGCATAACAGCGAGAAAGATCGCGCAGAAAATTTAATGATCGTAGATTTAATGCGCAACGACCTAAGCCGCTGTTGTGAATTCGACAGCGTAAAGGTTCCAAAGCTTTTCGAGATTCATAGCTTTGCTAATGTACACCATATGATTAGCACGGTGACCGGACAACTTCGTCGAGGTTTGCACGCCTTAGATTTATTGCGCAGTTGTTTCCCAGGTGGTTCGATTACCGGGGCGCCTAAAATTAGAGCGATGGAAATCATCGAAGAACTGGAGCCAACCCGGCGAGGGTTATATTGTGGCGCAATCGGTTATATCGGTGTTGATGGCAGCCTTGAAACGAGTATCGCTATTCGTACCATTGTTGTTAAAGATGGTATTGCTCGATATTCTGCGGGCGGCGGTTTAGTAATCGATTCTAAAGTAGAAAGCGAATACCAAGAGTTGCTAGACAAAGCGAGAATGATGACAGAGGCGCTTTTTAAGAACAAAAGACCTCCAAACCTTTGAATTTGCTAGTTTTCGATTTTAATGGACTTGTATCTAGTATTGTATCCGCGTAATACTGAACGTTCATTTTTGCATCTTAGCGCAACCCTGACCTGCTCTGGATTGTTTGCTTTTTTTTAAACCCAATACTTGTATCCAGTAAACGCTTTCGATACGTTTAGATTATGGTCTTAGCAGCAGTAAAATCTCTCTCCGAAATGGAGCTACCCGCCAACGATGTGCCAAGCTGGCTGTCGGGTATCGCGCATGGTCGCGTGCAAAAAGACATAGACCGAATTGAGCAGGCTGCACATTTTGCGATTGATGCACACAGCGGGCAGACACGCTCTTCTGGCGAAGATTACGTAAACCATACGTTCGCTGTGGCTGCAATTGTACATGAGCTTGGTCTTGACTCAGACGTGGTTATTGCCGCGTTATTGCACGACACAGTGGAAGATACTGACGTCACTTTGGAGCAATTGCGCAAAACGTTTGGAGTAGACGTAGAAAGTTTGGTCGATGGCGTGACAAAAATGGAAGTTATTCAAGAGTTCTCTGAGACAGAATCGGAAAGCCAACGTGGCAAATCCAAGCAAGAACTCAAAGCTGAAAGCTTACGCAAAATGATGCTGGCGATGGTCGACGACGTACGCGTGGTGCTCATCAAATTGTGTGACCGTTTACACAATATGAGAACGCTCGACGCGGTACCCGCTGAGAAACAGAAACGGGTCGCCACTGAAACCTTGGAAATTTTTTCCCCTTTGGCTAATCGCCTAGGTGTTTGGCAGGTAAAGTGGGAGTTAGAAGACTTGAGCTTTCGCTACATTGAGCCGGATATTTATAAGAGCATCGCTAAAAAATTGGCAGAACGACGAGTTGATCGACAGTCGTTCATCGATCAATTCATCGGTGACGTGGCGTCACAGCTTACCGCTGATGGGGTAGATGCTGAAATTCGAGGCAGAGCGAAACACATCTACAGCATCTGGAGCAAGATGCAAAAGAAAGGTTTGGAGTTTGACCAATTATTTGACGTGCGCGCGGTGCGTATTTTGGTTAATTCGGTCAAAGACTGTTATGCCGCTTTGGGCTCTATTCACACTAATTGGACGTTTATTCCTGGCGAATTTGATGACTATATTGCCACGCCAAAAGAGAATAACTACCGCTCTATTCATACTGCCGTCATTGGCCCAACGGGAAAGGTAGTTGAAGTGCAGATTCGTACGCACGAAATGCACGAGTATAATGAGCTGGGAATTGCCGCCCACTGGCGCTACAAAGAAGGTAAGGCGGACAATGATCAGGCCGTCAATAATAAAATTCTTTGGCTGCGACAGTTATTGGAATGGAAAGACGAGGTGGCAGACGCCAGCGAGTTTGTTGATCGCGTTAAAGATGAAGTTTTTGAAGATCGCGTATACGTGTTCAGCCCGAAGGGTAAAGTGGTGGACTTGTCTTATGGCAGCACGCCGATCGATTTCGCTTACGATATTCACACCGAGGTTGGGCATCGCTGCCGAGGGGCTAAAGTAAACGGTAAAATGGTGCCTTTAACTTATCGTCTTAAAACCGGCGAACAGGTGAGTATTGTCACGGCCAAAACTGGCGGGCCGAGCTTGGATTGGCTAGACCCACATAAAGGTTATGTGCGTAGCCGACGAGCCCGCTCAGGTATACAGCATTGGTTTCGCCATGAGCACCGCGATGAAACTATCGCACACGGTCGCAGTATTTTGGAACGTGAACTCGATAGAATGAACTTGAGCGACGTTAACTTCGAGTCACTTGCCAAGAGTCTGAGTGTTGATGACGCCGAGGAATTGTTCTTTAAGTTGGTTGATGGCTCTATTAAACCGGGGCGCGCCGCTGCGATGGCTCAGCGGATCTTGCAACCAAGTACCATTGATGATGAAGAGCAGCTGGAGATTAGCTTCAAAGGGGGGCGCGCCGCGAATGACGACGCTAAGCCCGCGGATCTGACGATACAAGGTGTTAGTGATTTAATGACTAACCTCGCAAAATGCTGCCAACCGGTTCCCGGCGACAAGGTATTAGGCTTTGTGACGCGTGGCACCGGTATCACTATTCATCGTGAGACCTGCCCAAATATTTTGTATCAAAAACACAAGTCTGGCGAACGGGTCGTCGAGGTGAACTGGGGCCAAGACAGCGCGCGCGTTTATCCCATGACCGTGTTAATCAATGCGTTTGACCGAAAAGGTCTATTGCGTGATGTGTCGACAGTGTTTGCTGATGAAAAAACCAACGTAATGGAAATGAACACTCGCACCGATGCTCGTAATCAATCGGTATTAATGGAAGCCTTGGTCGAAGTGACCAGCATCGAAGCGATGAGTAAGTTACTCGCTAAATTAGATCAGCTGCCGAATGTGTTATCGGTTAAGCGTAAGCTTTAGAGTGTTTCTTCTCTGGCGCGCGTGGGCTTAAAACTGACAGTTTTAGTCTTGCTTTCGGACGAAGGCTCGCCGTCGCGTATCGAGCTATTGTTCACTGATTATTTCTTCAAACAGTGAATAGTAAATATGTTCGCTATAACCTTCTTTTACATGCACCTTAGCATTCGCTAGTTGAGCGGCGAGGTGGTCAACACCCGCGCGTGAGATTCGATTGTCTTCAGTGCCCCACCAAAGGTCAACGGGCACGGTCACCTTGCTTAAATCGACACCACGTGGCGACAGACAGTGCACCATTTCATGCGAGATCCCATCGAGCCCATGACTGCTTCCTTGTTGGAATCCTTCGATCATTAAATCAACTGTGTCGTTTTTCTCAAAGGCTTCTCGCTCAGCACTGCCGACGCTATTATTCAACATCGTTCGATAGTGGACTGAGAGATTCATCGTGATGCTTCGCAGCCACAGCTCGTAGAGTTCTCGTGCAAAACGCTCGGAGGCGCGAATTAACCGCGTCACCGGAGAGAAGATGCCAAGTAAGTAGTCGTTGTCTTTACGCACGTTCACAAACACCGGGGAGCAGAGCATCACGCGCTTTAAACGTTGATCGGCGGTCACGGCGAAATTCAATGCGATGACCGAGCCAAGTACTGTGCCGAGTAATTCGTAACTGTCTAGCCGGAGTTTGTCGATAAACTCAGAGAACATGGAATTCCAGTTGTTCGGGTGCCCTTCAATATACGGACTTAGCCCGTAGCCTGGACGGTCTGGAATGATGATGCGTTTATTATGGCGACGACAAATTTCATCGTAGCCGCGAGGTATGGTGACGCGACACCCATAGCCATTATGGCAAACAACGATTGGGTCACCATCGCGCGGCCCGTACTCTCTGTATGCAATCTCATGATCGCCGCTTAAGATTATGAACTTGTCTTGTGTTGGTTCAACCTTAGTCGTGTTTAGCAAGCCGCCTGAAGTGCCGAAATAGTTATCAAGAATCTGTGATTCGTGAGTCAATATTAGTCGAACTATATCTGCTTGAGACTTGGTTTCGGTCTTTCTAAAAAGTGCTTTAAGATGCGTTTTGACCGTGTTTTCGGTAATAAATTCGTCGCTGGCAATTTGCTTGATGGTTTTTCCATGAATCAAGCTGATTAATACCATTTGCTCTTTATCCGTGAGCTCATAGCGTTCGATTAATTCTGGGTTTAACTGTTTGGTATTCGCGCTTTTATCGAGGACAAGCAGCAGATAATAAGTGGAAACAGTTCCATCAATTTCACTCAGATTATGGATTGAGCGCAGGTACATCTGGTCACCGTTTTGGTCAACGGTGTCAATTGATGAGAGGTTGCTCTCGCTCTTGTTTGAGTGTTTGGCATTTTGCAGCGCAGCTTTGCGTATCTTATCCAAAACCTGAAGCGCGACTGTATTTGGCTTGCTCTTGCTTTGTACGAAATGAAATAGCTCTTCGGCGTTTTGGTTATGGTAGATGGGGGTAAACGACGCGTCTAAGACAATCATCCTGAAACGGCTTTTATCCAGCAGTGTGCCAAACGCATTCAACGCTTCATTGGTATTGCTAATTCGGCTTAATATCTGATCACCGATAGCAAGCTCGGAAAAATTAGCAGGGTCATCAAACGACTCTGTTTCATCTAAAACTTGGTGCATGACGTCAAGATAGTCGTCATGCCAACGCTCAGGTTTGCCGATGATTCTATAGATTAAACTACTAAAGCGAGAGTTATCCATACCCAATCCTGAGCCTAAGCTCTGTAGTACAAGTCGATCTTAGAGGGTTTTCATATGTTATTCGTCGGCCCTGCTTACCAGCTTGTTAAATTTCAATTAAGGTTAACTAGCTTCAACCACAAAACGGGACCGGGTCAGTCTTGTATCAGTTTGACTAATCATAGGTACTCTGGGCACATGAGGCAATTAAGAAATTAGCTAAGTTTGCCTAAATACTCGACATTCGCGTAATTCAGTACCAATATATAGCCAGAAAACCCCATTTTTAGTACACTCTGCGCGAACCAAAAACGGCTTAAGCCTAAGACTTACCGATTTATTAAGAGGATCTACCATGAAACAAGCAGTTCGCGTTACCGTCACTGGTGCTGCTGGTCAAATCAGCTACGCTTTATTGTTCCGCATTGCCTCCGGCGCGATGTTGGGCCCAGACCAACCTGTTGTCTTACAGTTGTTGGAAATAACACCAGCCATGGGTGCGCTAGAAGGCGTGGTTATGGAATTAAATGACTGTGCGTTTCCCTTGTTGCAAGAAGTAATTATCTCTGATGATCCAGAAGTGGCGTTTAAAGACACAGACTACGCGTTGCTAGTAGGTGCTCGGCCACGTGGTCCGGGTATGGAGCGTAAAGATCTGCTCGAAGCGAATGCCGCAATCTTTTCCGTACAAGGCAAGGCGATGAACAAAGTTGCAAGCCGTGAAATCAAGGTATTGGTTGTTGGTAACCCAGCAAACACCAACGCGTTGATCGCATCGGCAAATGCGCCGGATCTGGCTGTGGGGCAATTCACTGCCATGACACGCCTTGATCATAATCGTGCGTTGAGTCAATTAGCAGAGAAAACCGGTGCTCACACGACCCAAATCAAGCGCATGACAATTTGGGGCAACCATTCAAATACTCAGTACCCAGATATATCCAACGCAACCGTTAATGGCGATGCTGCCAGCGGTTTAGTTGATCAGTCTTGGTTAGAAGAAGATTTTATCCCAACCGTGCAAGAACGTGGCGCGGCTATTATTAAAGCGCGCGGTGCCTCGAGTGCTGCGTCAGCGGCGGCGGCGGCGATTGACCACATGCGTACTTGGGCCTTAGGCACATCTGAAGGTGATTGGGTGAGCATGGCGATTCCTAGCGACGGCAGTTATGACATCGAGCGGGGCATCATGTATTCATACCCTGTTACCTGCAAAGATGGCAATTATGAAATTGTCCAAGGCTTGGAAGTTAGCGAATTCAGTCGTGCACGCATGGACGTCACTGAAGATGAGTTGCGCCAAGAACGCTCTGCGATAGAACATCTTTTAGGCTAACTAACGCGGGTATTTTTTGCAGGCAAAAAAGCCTCTGCCATTTGGTAGAGGCTTTTTAGTTTTAGATTTTCTGATTGCTAGGTTTTGGCATTCTTACGTTCAGCCATCAAGGCGAGTTGCTCTGGCGTCGCCTCGGTTTGATGTTCTTCTTTCCATTGTGAGTAAGGCATACCGTAGACGATATTTCGGGCCTGCTCGTAGTCTATTTCTTCGCCTAAATCGGCCGCGCTGGCTGAATACCATTTCGACAAACAGTTACGGCAGAAGTCTGCAAGGTTCATTAGGTCAATGTTTTGTACTTCTTTATGGTTATCTAGATGAGCCAGTAGTTTACGAAATACGGCTGCTTCGATCTCAGTTTGTTTACTCATAAGTGTTCCTATTTAAATAATTCCTGCGTCTAGGCTAGCCGCAATGGTTAATCCTAATTCTCTGCAACGGGCGATAAACGTGCGGTTAAAGTCGCCTTTGCAGAGAGTCGTTTCTTGTGCCGCTCGCCAGTTTAAGCCCTTAGTGATTTTGGTCACAGCTATTTCAGTTCCGGTGCCGTCCAAACCGGCTTTAATGACCAGCGCGAAAGGTTTCGCGTCGTTACGTCTGGGGTCGTCTAGGCAAGGGTAGTAGATACGTTCAAAAAGATCTTTTAATCTGCCCGCCATGTAGCCGAAGTTTTCGGTGGTAAAAAGAATCAAACCATCACTTTTTAGAATCATGTCGGCATCGCACTCGAGTGGCGAGACCAGCGTGACAGCAACGTCGTCGACAGCGTCATCCTCAGCACCTTCGAGCAACGCGTGCGCCATCGCCAGCGTATTGGGTGAGGGCGTGTGAGCAACGATTAATAGCGATTTACCGTTCGAGGGCATAGTTAATCTATTTTAGTCATCAGTGCTTAGAGCTTTCGCAGCCCTAGCTTTGGTTTAAACTCATATAGTAGTAGACCCACGCTAACGAGTGAAGCGCCTAGCCACACTTCGGGTACTAAGGGTTCATCGTTGAGCCAGCTTCCTACCGTCAAGGCGGTAATTGGCGTCACTAAAGACACCAGCGCCAGGCGGTTCGCCGACACTCGTTTTAGTAAGTAATAGTAAAGTGTGAATCCGACCCCAGTGCCAATCAGACCAAGATATACGATTGCTTTAATGGCGCGGTCGGAAAAATCAACGTTTAGGCTCGGCTCAAATAGGATAACCGAGAGCGCAAAAAACGGGATGGCAACAAGCAGACTGCCGGTCGTAATTTGAATTCCTGAAAGGTCTTGATTTTTCATTAACTGCCGACTAATTACTGAGGTTGCGGATGATATCAAGGTCGCGGCAAGGACTAATATAATGCCTAATAATGACGCGTCTTTGATATCTAAGCCTGCAGCGAAGACTAAGTAAAGCCCTGATAAACCCAACAACAAACCTAGAACCCTACTGGGTGTTAACCTTGTTTCGGGTTCAACCATTGCTGAAAATACGCCGGTACTCAACGGCGAGAGACCGAATAGTACAGCCACCCAACCCGAGGGTATGAGCTGCGCCGCTGAGTAGAATAAAGTCATACAAACAAAGATCGAAAAACCACCAACAATATAGACTCGCTTTGCCGCGCGATGCAGCGGCAGGCTAGGCGTAAACAGCGCGAGGTTTAGCGCGCAAAAGCAAACACCGATCAGCATACGCAACAGCACGCTGGTTAGAGGGGCGTCAGTAGAACTCCACTTAATCGCCAACGGCGTGGTGCTCCAGATGAGTAAAACCACTACAAATGCGAGGGGAACCCCTATTTTGTCTAGCTTAGTTAACCATGACTTCATTTGATATCACTATTTTAATTTTCAGTTCTTGATTTTCTACGGTCAAAAAAAAACCGCATGCCGTTGGTGGGATGCGGTTTTTAACTTACGGTATGGGTTCAGTCAAAAATCACATCTTAATCGCGGCTTGGTTGTCCAACGCACAGGCACAGACAGGCCTTGCACTGCGACTGATTTGCGCAACGCTGGACGGCATGAAGTGATTAAGTATTGCTTATACATGTCTCGAGTTTGTGGGTTTGGTATACCTATGTCAATGCAATTTCTATCATCAACAGATAAACTCACAGTGAGTACGGTGAATAGTTAAAGAAAACGAAATGAAAAAATTTAAACTCATCCAAGAAACGGCTACCAAACGCAAAGGCGGCAAAAAAGAAATCAATAAACTGCTTAATAGACCGTCCACACATGGCGAGTTGCTGGAGGTTTCAGATGAGCGATATCTAGCCCAAATGACCCGCTGCGTCTTTAACGCAGGTTTCCATTGGCGGGTTATTTCAGCGAAGTGGAATGGCTTTGAGGAGGCTTTTCACCAATTTGATATCGGCCAATTGCTCACTAAGTCACCGGATGAATGGGAGGCTTATGTCGAAGATACGCGAATTATTCGGAATTGGCAGAAGATTCAAACCGTTTTTCACAATGCGGCGATGGTCGATGACATCGCTGCTGAGCATGGCAGTTTCGGTGAATTTTTTGCGCAATGGCCGGTCGCTGATCAAGTCGGTTTAATGAAGTATCTACACAAACATGGCGCGCGCTTGGGCGGTAAAACCGCGCAATGGTTTATTCGCTTTACCGGTAAGGACAGTTTTATGCTGAGCGATGATGTCATTACCGCGCTGCTGGCGAATGGGTTGGATATTCACCCGAACGCATCAAGTTTGCGAGACTTAAAACGCATACAACAAACCTTTAACGATTGGCAAGACGAGACTGGCTTGCCTATGACCCATCTTAGTAAAATTTTGAGCTACACGGTCGGTGATAATGTGCCGGTGGATGTGCTCGCCGGATATCAGGGTTCGCAGAACGTTACCGACTCTTGATTAGTAGTAAGCGCATGCGTAAACGAAAATGGCCTGTTCAATATTGAACAGGCCATTAATTTTTAAGGGCTTTAAGTCACACCCCCGTACGTTCAAATTCGCTAAACCGGCTTAACCACAAACAGTAAATCGCCCGCGTTTACTTGCGCGCCATTGGCTTGGTTTACGCGAACTATTTGGTATTGGTTTTCTGCGGTGAATACTTCGCCAGACCCGGGTACACTCGACAAAGAAATATGCGTAAAGAGTTTCATCGCCTCGACCTGGCACAAGGTTTGACTTAAGTTCATCTTATCGCCTACTTTTGCAAACTCGGGTTCATTTGGCGATGGCGTGGAGTAGTAGATACCGGTCATCGGTGAGATAACCTTAATCTCGTCAGTACCACTGATCTGCAAGCTACTTAGATCACTATCAGCCTTATCTACCCCCGTATACTCCATCTCCTCAACCAATAGATCTTTGTCTAAGGTGTCTAAGAAAGCCGGTAGGTACCCGGTATCGTAATTTCCGCCGACAAAGGTTGGGTCGGTTAAAATACGTTTGAGTAAGGTTATATTAGTACAAACACCCTTGATGCTGGTCTGATCTAACGCGTCAATCAGTTTTTTGATGGCGTCTTTGCGGTTTTTTCCATGGACTACTAGTTGCGCAATCATGCTATCGTAAAACGGCGAAATTGTTTTGCCTTCGGACACTGCCGCAATAACCTCAATGTGTTTTCCTTGCGGGAACTTACATTCGGTGACGAGACCTGGCGTGGGCAAGAAGTCAATTGCGCCATTGCTGTCTAAACGTGCTTTCTCAGCAGTAATTCGCGCCTCGATTGAAAATCCATCATTACGGATTTTCATGTTTTTAATTGTTGCACCTTCCGCGATTTCGAACTGAGTGCCGACAATGCGCACACCTGAGGTCCACTCAGTGACTGGGTGCTCTACCTGAAGGCGCGTATTCATTTCCATAAAATAAATGGTGTCTGCTTTTAGGTCGTAGATGAACTCGACAGTACCAGCGCCAAAGTAGTCAACCGCATCCGCTAAGTTTTCGGCACATTCATAGGCCATCTTTTCGAGGTGCTTTGGCAGCATGGTAGAACCCGATTCTTCCAACACTTTTTGGTTATTACGCTGCACGGTACAGTCTCGTAGACCTAGCACTTTGGTTACGCCGTGGGTATCACGCAATATCTGCACTTCGATATGACGCATAGATTCGACGAATTTTTCTAGATACAAGTCGCCGTTGCCAAACGCTGAGCGCGCCTCGCTGTAAACATTATTAAAGGCGTCTTTAACTTCCGACGCGCTGCGCACGACCTTAATACCTTTACCGCCGCCACCGTGAACGGCTTTTAGTAACACCGGGTAGCCAATTTCTTCAGCCACTTTTGCGGTTGCTTCGGCACTGGTTAGGATACCGTGCGAGCCAGGCACTACTGGTACATCGTTAGACATTGCAGTGCTGATCGCGTTGGATTTGTTGCCCATGGTGTCCATGCTGCTCGCTTTAGGGCCAATGAAATTCAAACCGTTGGCGCGGCAAAGTCGCGCGAACCCAGCATTTTCAGATAGAAACCCAATGCCCGGGTGCAGCGCGTCAGCGCCACGGTTGCGCGCAATGGTGACTACCGACAAGCCGTTTAGATAGCTTTCTCCGGGTGTTTGGCCGCCCAAACACACCACTTCGTCGTGTTCAGTGAGCATGTCGCAGGCCGCCGAATCCATATCCGGGTCGGATTGCACCAACAAGACTTTGTGGCCTTGTTGTTGTGCTACGCGGATTAACTTCACCGCGGTGCAACCACGAGCGTGAATTAAGACCGTTTTGATTTTGCCCATTTGGTCTACAGCTCGGAAAACTTTCCGCTCTGATTCCTTGGCGTCAACACTGACCACACCCGCGATAACATCACTCACAACATCACCAATCGTTTGGTTTGGTAGAGCGATTGACGGGTCAACTTCTTTCAGTTTTTCGTCGAGACCTTTCGCGAACGGATGCGTGACAAGGCCTTGCATTGAACCAGGTTTATTCGCTAGATAGTTCGACGTAGTCGCCATTGATGGCAAAAACGAGGGCACTACAACACGGCCAGCAAACGGCATATCGGTGCCACTGAAGTAATAGGTATGTACGAGTGGGTGGGTGACAAAACTAGCTTGCGAGCCGCCGGTGCAATCACCAAAGCCGAAAATAATAACGGGCAAGCCGGTTTCGGAAATAAAGTTGGTAATGCGGTCGTTTACGATCGCCATTGAGAACAATGAGCTAGGGCCCTCTTTGGTTTGCATACCCCCTGAGGAGACAAAACAGACCACCGGCAGACCGTGGTCTGCACAGTCAATAAGCAGGGAACATAATTTTTCTGCACCGGCCATATCAAACGCGCCAGCTTGAAAGCTAACGTTGGAAATTAGCGCCCCAACTTTCGCGGTGCTGCCTTCGCTATTGAGTTTTAAATCCCCAAATCCGGTAACCACGCCGCAAGGGGTAATTCCATTATTCAGTGATTTTTCAATCGACTGCCTAAAACCGGGAAATGATACTGGGTTGGCGGTCATGCGATTCGCATTAGTTTCGTCAAAGCTCGTGAAGAGTTCTGATTTGAATGCGTCCACAGTTGTTAGCTTTTGGCGCTTAAAAGAGGTTAAAACACGTTGCACCATCAAGTCTTGATAGGCGATGTTTAACTGATTCCAAAAGTCCTTACGTTTGCCGATGCGCCCCGGGTTAATTTGGCCATTGTAGGCCTTACCGCTTTTCTGCGATTCGATAAATCGCGGTACAAGTGTTTCGAAAAAATAGGTGATTAGCACCAGCAACGAATCTGACATGCGTGGAAAATTCACACGTTTCCACTCTTCAACATCGGCTAAAAATTCACCACGTTGATCATACTTAACAAAGTGCGATAGCCATTTAGCAAACTCGTTCTTAATGTCGCTATCGATAACTGCGCCTTCGGTCATGGTGTCGCTTACACTTGACGCCACTTGCTCTAAGGAGCTATCAAGAATACGTCGCAGCGTATTCTCTGAAATTGATTGAAAGGCTTTCGACTCTTCGGCAATCTCGCCAAAATTGGTTACGATGTTGTTGTAGACCGCGTCGAAAACTAAGATATCACTGAATTGGTCTTGTAAGGTTTCACGAATACTTGGCTCATAAAGAGTGTCAAGTAAGGTTAGGTCTGATTCGGGCTTATCAAGTGGCGTGTCTTGGCCTTCTTCATGGTCGGGCAGGGCCGCGACTTTGCGACTCATCTCGACGAAGTTAAAAGCAGCGTCCGACTTCCAGCGGTTATACAAATACAAACACAGAACAAAGCAAAAATTTTTCTGTGCAGTCTTAAAGTTATTCTGCGGGTCGCCCAGGATAAAGGTGGTTAATTTGTTGCGCTCGTACTCAAGTTCGTCGCGACGTTGTTTTAACAGTGCCCAAGACTTCGCCAACTGTTCGTTGTATACCAGCTTTTCAGGGTCAGAAAGCCATTGCTTAAAAGCGACCTCTCGCAGCAATTGCGTGCGGGTATTCAAATCACCTTTCGGTATTTCTTCATCGGCTAAACGACCGTAGGCCTCGACGGTGGTAGAGTGAATACGACTGCGCATAGATAGTGAGCGCAAGTAGCTCATCGCGTGAACGTAGACGTTTGGGTATTCAGTGAGTTCTCTACATAGTTCGAAATTGGCGGCTTTTTGTAGATTCTCGAATTCGCGTTTGTGTAATTTTTCGCTGCGAACGCTATCTACATAGTCGGCGGCGACTTTTGGGTTTTCTAAAACTTCTCGTTTAGCGTCGGCTTCAATTTCTTGAATGCCGGTAAAAACAGCCGCCACTAGGTTTTGGTTTTGAGTCAGCGCGGTATCACTGTCGCTTGGGTCCCAATCTATAACTCCGTCGATTGCGCCGCTGCGGAAAAGCTCGGACGGTGATACGCCGACATAACGTGCACTCTCTTGCCATGATAAATTGTATTGACGCGCAATATTCGCTAAGCCTTTGGGCTGAATGGTATTGAATGCACCGTTACGCACCGCCAGCAGTAGGTTCGTCGTTGCCAATGGAATCGCGCCACCGGAATAGCCTAAACCATAGATAATGCCGATTGATGGCACCTTGGCAGCGGCCATCACTGCAATTAGACGTGAGATTGAGTGCGCCTGGTTATTTTCGTTAGCGTCGGTACCCGCATCGGCACCAGGGGTGTCCATAAACGTGACGATTGGGATTGCACGGCTAGAATATTCTTCAACCAAGCGGCATGCTTCGAGGTGGTGCTCGGGTGACCAAACACCGTTTGTGACACTGCGGTCTTGTGCAATGAACGCTAAGCGTCGGGTTTTGCCTTCATACTCCAGCGCGAGTTCAACAGAGTAGAGCGGGCCTAGCTCAAATTCGCTGTAAATTTTGCCGCGCAACTGGCTAACGGCGGCTCTGGCGCTGGGTCGACTCGCTGACTCGGCAGGGTCGAGCACTTTCGCAACGTAGTCATCAACCGCCAACTTCTTGAGCTTTTGGCGAGTTGACTCTACGGCTTTAGGGCTGATTAGTCCGGCCACTTTTTTATGCCATTCAAACGGATGTTTGATACCGTTTAGGGCTAAATTTTTGGCGCGGCGTTCGATGTCTTTGAAAAGACTAACTTGTTCTTTGGTATTCAACGGTACTTACCCTGAGTTGATTACTCATTCGTTTAGCTGGTTATTAATCGTTTATTGCTTTCATCCGAGCATATTCAATACTATTAAGCTAGTAATCAGTCAAATTGTTTAGATACGATGTATTCGACTAATATTCGACTAAGTTTGCTTTTAATATTTGTTTTATAGGGCGCTAGTTGGAAGCTTTTTTATTTTTAGTAAACGCTAAGTATGCCATGAAACTACCTAATATTCCGAGTAGTAAATCGCTGCTTTCGGCTGCTCTGTCGATCGAGAATTGCATGCCTTGAGCGACAAGGCACGGGCATGAAATAATCGCTAACGGACACCGAGGCGATGGCTGAAATTAGATTAATTTTTTTCACATTTCGCGCCATTGAGTAGGGCGGTTATTACACAAGAACCGACGCCCGGCAGAACGTATTCACTATTTACCCCAATTCGTAAAAGGTTCTGATAAGAGAAGCCGGTTTCGCGCAGCACATTGCACGGAATTTGATGCGCGAAATTGTGTTGTTGGCGGCGAGTCACGTAGCTCGCTGAGGCAACAAGCAGGCAAGAAACAGTCTACACAGGCACTTATTCAGCTTTGCCCAAAAGGGTTTCACCTGCTGGTTTTATTGGTTCATACTTAATGCATCTAACACCTCATCTGCCGACAATAAATTGACTGACCTGCAAATCAAACCCCGTTCTCAGCAACAAGCCGAGCCAATGGCGGGCTTAGACCGAGTAATGTCTCAAGTGCTTCACAATAGAGGCGTGACTAATTCAGCCGTGCTCGATTACAGTCTGAAGAACCTTCTGCCACCTGCCGGGCTAAGCCACATTAACGATGCGGCAGAAATGCTGGCAGAAGCAATTACCGCAGATGCAAGCGTAGTGATTGTTGGCGATTTTGATGCTGATGGCGCAACCAGTTGTGCCTTAGCAGTGCGCTGTCTCAAGGCCTTTGGCATGAATGACGTTAGTTATATGGTGCCGAATCGCTTTGAATATGGTTATGGTCTTTCGCCCGAAATAGTCGGCATGGCCGCCATGCGCCATCCAGATATTATTGTCACTGTTGATAATGGCATCAGCAGTATTGCGGGAGTTCACGCCGCCCAAGCACTCGGAATGTCAGTGTTGGTCACCGACCATCATCTACCCGGTGATGAATTACCAACCGCCGATGTGATTGTTAATCCAAACCTAGTTGGTGATCGATTTGCGAGTAAAAATTTGGCCGGGGTAGGCGTGATTTTTTACGTTATGCTGGCAGTGCGCGCGCGTTTACGGCAAATGCAGTGGTTTAGTGAGCAAGCAATTGCCGAACCGAATATGTCGCAATTTTTGGATCTAGTCGCACTGGGTACTGTCGCTGATGTTGTGCCTTTGGATCAAAATAACCGAATTTTAGTGCAACAGGGCATGCAGCGCATTCGTAACGGCCAAGCGTGTGCCGGCATTCAGGCGCTACTCACGGTGGGTAAGCGTAACCCTCTGCGCTTGGCATCCAGCGACCTTGGGTTCACGGTTGGGCCGCGTTTAAACGCCGCAGGACGCATGGACGATATGTCGGTGGGTATCGAGTGCTTATTAAGCGATGACTTTGAGCATGCGATCACACTCGCGACCGAGCTAGACGCGTTAAACCGAGATCGCCGTCAAGTCGAGCAGTCGATGCAACAAGATGCGTTAGCCATTGTTGAAAAAATCAGCATTAACGATGCTGAAATTCCACCCGTTTACGCACTTTCTGATGAAAGTTGGCATCAAGGCGTGGTTGGTTTGGTTGCCTCTAGAATCAAAGAGCGAGTGAATCGTCCGGTCGTTGCGCTTGCACCTGGCGACGCTGATAGCGAGTGGAAGGGGTCGGCTCGCAGCGTCGAGGGCGTACACATTCGTGATGTGCTCGCTCGTGTTGATGCCTTGCACCCTGGACTGATTTCTAAATTTGGTGGTCACGCCATGGCCGCGGGCCTGTCTTTGCATGCCAAAAACTTGGAAAAATTTAAAATCGCCCTATTAGAGGTAATGCAAGCGTTGACCAAAGGCCGGGATTGGAGCCACGTGCTGCTGACTGACGGTGAGCTAACAGCCGACGAGTTTAATATGGACATCGCTGAGCAGTTGCGACAGGCAAGCCCGTGGGGCCAAGGTTTCCCAGAACCAGTTTTCGATGGTGAATTCGAGGTAGTCGAGGCACGGGTAGTCGGTGACACTCATGCTAAGCTGAAGCTAAAGCCGCTTGGCAGCGAGCAAATCATTGATGGTATTTGTTTTGACTACTTGGATCAGCACGCACACTTGCCTGAGGGCAACGTTCGCGCTGCTTATCGACTTGACGTAAACGAGTTTCGTGAGCGCTTAAGTCTGCAATTGATGATTCAACATATACAATAAAGACATCAAACGCGTGTTATATTAAAGTCAGTTATATTTTTACATTTACTTAACGGAGCAGTTAAATGAGTTATTTAGACGTCGCCTCAGGGTCGGTTGTAAGCGAACTTCCAGGTGAGGCAAAAGCCGGCTTTATTCGCCGCACATATGGGCATTTAGCACTCGCTATTGCTGCCTTTGCATTGATTGAATATCAGTTAATTCAGATGGGCTTTGGCGAGAAGGCGATGGCCTTACTTGCGACTAGTAAGTGGAGCTGGTTAATTGTTTTAGCCGCGTTCATGGGTGTTGGCATGTTGGCAAACAAGTGGGCCCACAGTGGCGCATCGCGTGAACTTCAGTACGTCGGCCTTGGTTTGTACGTGGTTGCTGATGCTATCGTTTTCTTGCCGCTAATTTTTATGGCGCAAGCGATTGCACCGGGTGTGTTAGAGAACGCTGCCCTAATAACCGGGGCCTTGGTCGGTGGTATTACGCTGGTTGTATTTACGACTCGAAAAGACTTCTCATTTATCGCCCCCGCCCTAAAGATCGGCGGTATGGTCGCGCTTGGTGTGATTGTCGCTGCGATTGTGTTTGGTTTAGAGCTGGGCACTTTCTTCTCAGGCGTTATGATTCTGTTTGCCGGCGGATGTGTGTTGTATACCACCTCAAATATCCTGCACACTTATCGCGAAGACCAGCATGTAGCGGCCTCATTGGCGTTGTTTGCTTCGGTGGCGTTAATGTTTTGGTATGTTATCCAGTTCCTAATGTCATTTGGTTCAGACTAGTAGGGCGCTTCAGTCATTCGTCCTCGTTAGTAAAATGAGGAGACGCCGCACTTTGTTCGTGTAATGCGAGCGTCGATTGATTACAAAATCCTCGTCTTAGTCTTCTTGCGAAGCTAAGCGGGGATTTTTTTTGCCATGTCATTGCGAGGAGCGCGCTGACATGGCAGTCTTCTGATTGAATCTCCTCAGTCAATTTTAGGACCTCCTTTTGCAATATAAACACCTTGAAGACCTTGTTGGTAATACGCCGTTAGTTAAGATTAAACGCCTGTGGCAGGGTGAGCACGTGACCGTTCTTGGCAAGCTTGAGGGTAATAATCCGGCTGGGTCGGTTAAAGACAGGCCTGCTTTGAATATGATTGCTAAGGCCGAAGCCCGCGGTGATATAACGCCGGGCGATACTCTGGTTGAAGCGACCAGTGGCAATACCGGTATTGCGCTGGCGATGGCGGCGGCGATGAAGGGCTATAAAATGACCTTGATTATGCCCGACAATATGAGCGAGGAACGTCGCGCATCTATGCAGGCGTTCGGTGCTCGAATTATCTCGGTTTCGCAGGCAGCAGGGGGCATGGAGCTCGCGCGCGACATGGCAACTGAAATGCATGCTAATGGTGAGGGCGTCGTGTTAGATCAATTCGCCAACGACGACAATTGGAACGCTCATTACGAGTCGACTGGCCCTGAAATTTGGCGTGATACCAGCGGAGAGGTCACTCATTTTATCAGCTCAATGGGCACCACCGGCACCATTATGGGGGTGTCTAAATACTTGAAAGAACAGAATGCGGGCGTGCAAATAGTCGGCGTGCAGCCTGAGGGTGAGTCTGAAATACCAGGTATTCGCCGCTGGCCGATTGAATACTTACCGAAGATTTTTAATGCCAAGCGAGTCGATAGAACGCTCGATGTGCATCAAACCTTAGCCGAAGAAACCATGCGCGACCTTGCCACCAAAGAAGGTATATTCGCGGGGGTTTCGTCTGGTGGGGCAATGGCCATGGCTTTAAAAGTCGCGGCCGAGGAAGAGGCGGCAGGGCGTAAGGCGGTGATTGTGTCGATCGTGTGTGATCGAGGTGATCGCTACCTATCAACCGGAGTTTACTAAATGAACGTATTGGCCTTTGATATCGAAACCATCCCCGATGTTGACGGTGGGCGCAAGCTTTATGAACTCGAGGGCTTAAGCGACAGCGAGGTTGCTGAGGTAATGTTCGCTAAACGTCGAGAGAAAACAGGTAGTGATTTTATCGCCACGCACTTACAGAAAGTGGTCGCAATTTCAGCCGTTTACCGAAATATACACAAAGACCAATTCTCAGTTTGGACCTTAGGTACCGAAGACAGCGCGGAAAAAGAAATAGTACAGAATTTCTTCGACGGGGTTGATAAGCACACGCCCACCTTGGTTACCTGGAACGGTTCAGGTTTTGATTTACCTGTGTTGCACTATCGCGGCTTGATAAATGGTGTTCAGGCCCCGCGTTATTGGGATTTGGGTGAAGATGACCGTGATTTTAAGTGGAATAACTACATTGGGCGTTTTCACATGCGTCATACTGACCTAATGGATGTGATTGCAGGTTACAGTAATCGTGCGTTCGCGCCCTTAGATGAGATAGCGGTTTTACTGGGTTTCCCGGGTAAAATGGGTATGAGCGGCTCTAAGGTTTGGGAGCAATATCAAGCAGGTCAACTAAAAGCGATAAGGGACTATTGTGAGACTGACGCCTTAAATACCTACTTGGTCTATCTGCATTGGCAGTATGTACGAGGTAATCTTACCGACCCGGGTTTGGCGTCTGAGCATGAGGTTGTTAAATCTGCGCTTAAAAAAGGAGACCCACATTTGGTGGAGTTCTTAGACGTTTGGGAGGCCACTGGTTCGGACGCACCCTAAGTATTTACCGAGCTCAGTTAGGTGTTCTCAGATGCCTGCTTGAATAACACCTGTCTCTAACGTAAAAAAATAATTGGGTCTCCCGCCAGCGTTCAAATCTAGGCAAATAATGCCGCGAGAATGAGGCGACAAAATTGTAATTCGTACTAAATTTGCTAAAAAATGAGCTGACAAATTTTGTCTCAAGGCCAGTAAACACCTTATTCTAGGGCTGCTCACCGGTGTCAAAAATTATCACTGTAAAGTCGGGCCTTTAGTCCATTGCTCCCTCCATCGCCGGGTGATTAAATTTACCTATCTTACCCACTCGGAGCACCAAAAATGAGCACTGAAATCAGTTATAAAGACCTAAAAAAAGAGATGCTGTCGGACAATGCGTTGGGGCTATTTTCAGAGTTTGTGGCAACTTGGGGTGCGAATACCGGCGAGATAATTGACGTAGATTCGGACGATGCTGTAATACGAGTTTTCCGCAACGCTAAGCGGAGTAATAATAGACGTTTACGCTCTATCTACTTACATCTTCGAGCGGAATTCACTAACAAAATTGAGACTTCTGTAACGCGGTGCGACCCGATGCTTGCTCATCAAATTATGACTCATATCGCAAAAGGGCGGACCTGCCGTTTCCGTGGCAGAGAGTTTGTGGCCTAAATCAAAATCACGATTGAAACTTAGCCGTGCTATTTATCGTGATGAACCGATGCTACTGAAAAATATGAAGGTGGGCCTTCGCGTGTGCTCTTCATGTCTGTGCGCGCGGTCTGGTGCGCTTTAAAATGGATTTAGAAACGCCAGCGTGGTAGCCATTGATGGCGATCACCAAATTTACGCTAAGGCCGAGACATAATGAAGCCTCGGCCACATTGATTTAGTCAAATAATCTGCGAGATAACGCCAAACGCAGCACAAAGAACCAGCGCCACATTACTAAAAAAACCCGGGATAAAGCCCGGCGCGCGTGATTTAGGGTTCTTGATATACAGAGCCGAGTAGGCGAATCGGCTGATAAAAAACACCAAACCAAGAAGTGCGGCGACGTCCGCACGAAAATAATGTGCGCAAACCCACATGGCGGGTAACGTTACCGCCAGTTGCTCTAAGGTATTTATCTGCACTCTGGACTTGCGTTCATACATTTCATCGCCTGAGGTTGCGGGCGCGACCACCGTGTCTTTACCCCGTGCTAGGCCAGCTTGCAGGGTGAAAAACATGTACTGAACGAGTAGTAGAAGGGTGACTAAGGCAACATAGCTCATAAAGACTCCGGTATTGAATTTGTTTAAGTGATCAAATCATATACCCAACGACCTGCGCTTGCACTAAAATGGCGCCCGCTCTAATCCGCAACCTTTGAGACATGAAATGGCTAGACGTCGTCGTAACCGCAAGCAACTGGATTTAACTCCACGAGAAATTAAGATTGAGTCAATGGCGCATGATGGTCGTGGGGTGGGTCGGGGCGAAGACGGAAAGGTTGTCTTTGTCGACTTCGCTTTACCAGGCGAGCACGTGCGCTACGTGCCGGTGATGAACCGCAAGAGCTATCTATTTGGCACAACGATCGAAGTGCTTGAAGCTTCAGAGCACCGTATTGAACCGAAGTGTGCCGTGTTTGGTGACTGCGGTGGTTGCGTGTTACAGCACTTAGACGAAACGGTGCAAATTCAATATAAACAGCAAGCGCTGCTCGAGAACTTTAAAAAGATTGGCGATGTACAACCGCAGGCTTTGCTCGAGCCTATGACTGGCGACCACTGGGGCTATCGCCGCCGTGCCCGCCTGGGTGCTAAGTTCGTACCCAAAAAGGGCGGAATGATCGTTGGCTTTCGCGAGCGCAATACTAGCTATATTCAGCCGACTGATAAGTGCGAGGTCCTATATCCCGAAGTATCAGCATTGTTCCCTGATTTGCGCACCACCTTAGAGCAGACCTCGTGCAACGATAAAATTCCTCAAGTCGAAATATCGGTTGCGGATAACGCAATTGTTATGATTATCAGACACTTAGAAGCCTTTGTGCAAAACGACTTAGACTTATTAACTGACTTCGCCAAGCGCAACCATGTACAAGTATTTCTGCAACCTGGCAATCTAAAGAGCGTGCACCCGTTATACCCCGTCGAGCCGGATGCGCTGTATTACGATTTCCCTGAGTTTGATATTCGAGTCGAATTTTTACCGACCGACTTTATTCAAGTGAACAGTGGGATTAATCAGCAACTAGTTGCTAAAGCCATCGACCTGCTTGATGTTCAAATTGAAGACCGAGTATTAGATTTGTTTTGTGGCGTCGGTAACTTCACTTTGCCACTGGCTCGTAAATCGAATCATGTGATTGGGGTGGAAGGCGATCAGGCCTTGGTTAATCGCGCGATTCACAATAAACAGCTTAATAAGCTCGGTAACGTCGACTTTCATTTTGGTGACTTGTTTAAAGAAGACATGAATTCAAGCTCGCATGGAGATTGGTTAGAGCAGAAATTTGACAAGATATTACTCGACCCACCGCGTTCGGGGGCGGCTGAGATGATTAAACGTATACCTGAGTTCGGTGCATCAAAAGTGGTGTATGTATCTTGTGGCCCGGCGACGTTAGCGCGAGACGCCGGGGTTATGGTAAACCAGCATGGTTATCGTATGACCTATGCTGGGGTGATCGATATGTTTCCGCATACGGCCCACGTTGAGTCGATTGCGGTATTTGAAAAATAGGCTTAGCAAAACATTCAATAATTAACTATGTTTAAATAGGGAGATTATTTAACTTTAAATGGAACGCCCTATGTCCGATTCTGAATTTGACCCTCGTGCTTTGCTTGAGCAGCTACTAAATACTGGTAAACAATATGTCGAGAAAGGCCAAGCTGTGGCTGAAGAAAAACTTAACATACCTGAACAAGGTGAAGAGCGTGATGCCATGCTTAGTGGGCTTAAAAAGGGCGCACTTGCGTCTGCGGTACTGCTCGGCTTACTCGGTACCAGTGGTGGCCGAAAGCTGACCGGCACCGCACTTAAAGTAGGAGGCTTGGCTGCACTTGGAACGGCGGCTTACAAGGGCTATCAGAACTGGAAAGTTAGCGGTGATGTGCTGGGCGGGGAGGACGTAGCCCCAGTCCATGAGTTGACTGATTCACAGGCCGAGAATAGAGGCCTACTGCTGATCGAAGCGCTTGTCGCTGCGGCCAATGCCGACGGCAAGGTAGACGACGAGGAGCAGCAAGCGATTAAACATCAAATCTTAGAGCTGCATCTGCCCGGTGAGATGGCGATGGTGCTTGAGAACATCATTGACTCGCCGCTGAGTGCTGGCGAGCTAGCGCAAAAAGTGTCTTCCCCTGCTGAGGCGGCCGAGGTCTATATCGCAACTGGCTTACTCATTGGCACGGACTCAAGCCCTCAAGAAAAGGTTTATCGAGACAGCTTGGTTGCAGCGTTAGGCATGAGTCCTGACCTCACACGCGCCTTAGACGCACAATTAGCCTAGCGGCAGGTCGTTTACACGCGTAATAAATAAGACTGGAGGGTCTCGGTCTTGGCTGGTATTATTTATATGATTATTAAAGCGGCGGCTCTGCTAAGGTCAGAGCACGCCGTTATTATTAAGAGCGACAACACTGATCGTTCACCAAAATCACCAATTTAGGAGAGCTCACTATGTCATCATCGACTCTGCAACTCGGCATTTTCGTGTTTATAACCGGGTTAATTGCGTTTTTAACCTACTTAAAATGCCGCGCAGCGATACGTAATACCGACCACTCTCTTGCTGGAGAAAATAAGGAGGTGTTCCTTGCTGGCGGAAGTCTGTCATGGATTTTCGTGGCCGGTTCAATTACGCTGACCAACCTAAGTACCGACCAATTAGTTGGCATGAACGGCAATCAAATGTTGCTCGTCGCTTGGTGGGAATTCGCAGCCGTGATTGGCCTTATTGTGCTGGCCAAAGTATTTTTGCCGGTGTATTACAAATACGAATGCACCACGACCACTGAATTACTCGAGAAGCGCTATAACGATAAACACATTCGAGCGGTAATCAGTGTGTTGTTCTTATTGGGTAACGTCGGCATTTTTATTCCTGCGATGTTGTACGGTGGTTCGTTGTTTATGAAAACCATGTTCGGTTTGGATACCTCAATCATGACGCTAGCAATTGCATTTGCCTGCGCTGGCGCAGCATACGCTGTGTTTGGTGGTTTACGAGCAGTTGCCGTATCCGATGCTTACAGTGGCGTTTTGTTACTGACGCTTGGCGCGACGGTTGTGTTCTTGGCGTTGAAAGCGATCAATTTTGATTTTTCAGGTATCCCCGCTGAGCGCCTTACTTTAATTGGCGATAGCGCATCCGCTATACCGTGGCACACGTTACTCACGGGCATGTTGTTCATCCAAATATTCTATTGGAGTACTAACCAGACCATCACTCAACGCGCGATGGCGTCACCGAGTATTGAAGAGGGTCAAAAAGGGGTTTACGCGGCTGCGGTTATTCGCCTTCTCATTGTACCGGCGATCATCGTTATTCCGGGTATCGTTTCGTATAAGCTTTACGGCCGTATTGAGAATGACGGTGCATACGGACGTATCGTGGGTGACGTGTTGCCAGTCTATTTGTCGGGCGCATTTGCAGCGGCGATTGCGGCGGCGGTATTGACCAGTGTTAACAGTATTCTAAATGCGTCAACCGCGCTCTATGTGTGCGACATTCATGAGACGTACGCGTCGAACCCACCGAACGTTAAAAAGCTCAACGTAATTATTACCATTTGCATTGTGATTATTGCTTTGCTTTTAGTTCCGTTTTACCAAAAGTCTGGCAGCATTATCGAGACTATTCAGCAGCTTTATGGTCTGTTAAGCATGCCAATTTTGTCCGCGTTCATTGTGTGCTTATTGTTTAATAATGTGAGTGCAAAAGCCGCGATTATCGCAGTGATTTTTGGTGTCGCGTTTTACGGTTTCTTGTTCTTCAACGCTCCAATTCATTATATTCACTCAATGTTCGTGACCTTGATTTGCTGCGTATTGGTGTCTCTAGGCGTTAGCAAGTTCGTGTTTAATAGCTCGCCTACGTTTGTTAAAAGCTTTGCCTCATAGCCTTTGCCCTCATAGCCGCCGGGTTTAATATTCTTGACTAGTCGAGTAGATTGGCCTGTTATCGAAAGGTAGTGATTTTAGGTTTTATTTGGGGCCGTGGACTGGATTGTGCACGGCCCATCACACGACTGCTATAGCGTGGCATACAGTTCAGATAACCGCCCCGCGACACCAGACCATTGGTAGTGTTCTGCCACGAAATCGCGAGCCGTATTGCCCATGTGGCGGGTTTGTTTTACGTCTCCCAGGGCCAAGGCTAACTTGGCGCTGATATCGTCGACGGTTAAATCACAGATAAAGCCAAGCGCGTGCTCCTCAATTTTTCTTGCCAAGGCTACGTCTCTGCTAACGAGTGCGGCGGTTCCGCTGGCCAAGGCTTCCAGCACAGCAATGCCAAAATTTTCGGAATAAGAGGTTAGGCAGAACAGGTCGGCTCGCTGTAATAAGATGTTTTTCACGTCGCCATCGATAAACCCGACAAAGCGAACCTGTTCGGTTATCTCTAGAGCAGAGCAAAGGTCTTTTAGTGTCTCGATATAGTCTTCATCGCCACTGCCCGCAATTATCAGCTGCCATTGTTTTTCTTTCACGTAAGCCAGTGCGTGCAGCAAAAACTCTAAACCTTTTTTCGGGTGTAGGCGTGATAAAAACGCAAGACACGGTGTATTAGGGTTGACTTGCCAGTGCTCGAAAGCCAGTGCTTTCGCATTCGGTATTGGTTTTGCGGGGTTAATGCCGAGCGGTATGACTGCCGGGTTTATAACCGAGAAGCGTCTGAGCGCCTGATCTCGTTCTGATTGGGCGGTGAAGTGCACCGCGCTGGCGCGTTCAATATTCGCTCGTTCAAGCAACACGAGGTATGCGTTCTTTTTTAGTGCTGATTGCGCCAATGACCAATCTTCTAACTGGCCTATCGGGCGCACTACATAGGGCACTTTGTTCTTTCTCGCGATTAACATAGCTATGCTAGAGCAATACGAAAAAATCGCGTGTATGTGAATTAAATCGTAATCGTGAATATGTGCTCTTAACCACGTTTTGAACGACGCCGAATAGCCAAATTCTCGAAGTGCGCTAACGTGTGGAGAGTAGCGCTGAAAAAAACGGACGGGGACATTGCTGTAATTGATTAATGCGCCGAGGTTAACGTCTAAGGTAGTCAACCCGTTGTCATTAGTGGTCGCTATTTCTGCATCAATATTGATATTTCGCAGCGCGGAAACCATCTCGATCACGGCTTTGCTTGGCCCTCCGCGACAGGGCGCAATCGATGGAATGACGTGCAATACTTTAAGGCGATGGGCCTTATTTGACATAGCGTGCTTTCCAATCCTGTAGCACGGTCAAACTCCAACGTCGGTACCATGGTTTAAGTGAAATCCATTTTGGGGTTTCGGGTAAAGGCATATCGTGCCATTCGTTGGCAAACCACTGATCAAATGGAAAGCGAAAGCCTTGTTTGGGACGATTGACTACCCAATCGGGTAGTTCAGGCATGCACGCCTTGAGGAGTTGTTTGTTTTCAGCCAGGCGCAGGCTTGACGGTATTGCGCTGATTTGTTCGACAAAGACGCGGTCTACAAAGGGAACTCTCAGCTCTAAGCCCCAGGCCATACTCGCGACATCGCTGTCGCGCAGAAGTTGGTTGCGCATGTAAACGCTAAGCTCGAGGTCACTGATGCTGTCGGCCAATGTGGCGTGGCTAGGTTCATTGATAAGTGCACGTTTCGCGGTTTTACTGCAGACTACCTTAGTTAAGTGGTCGGCCTCAGAGTTCGAAAAAATCCCGCGCAAACTTTGGTGCGCGGCAACCAGAGAGTCAGGCTGTCGAGTTGCATCCGCAATGCGGCGTTGTTTGCCAGACAAATAGGTGTCGATTTTATTTAGTATTGGTCGCACGATAAAGCCGATTTTTGCGAGTTTAGCGCTTTTATCAAGCATGTCGGGCAATACGCTAAACGACTTATACCCTGCAAATAATTCGTCTGCCCCGAGGCCGGATAAAACTACTTTCTCCCCCTTTTCGCTGGCGAGTTTGGCAATACAGAATGTATTGAAACCGTCGATCGTGGGTTGATCTATCGCTTCGAGAAACTTGCTATAAAGGGGGCGAGCTTTCTCCGGGGTCATCAAGAATTCAGTGTGATTGGTGCCAAAGTGTTGCGCGACGCGACTGGCAATATCGCCTTCGTTCCACGCCGGGTCCTCGAAAGCGATTGAATAGGTGTTGATTTGTTTGCGGCTCAATTTGGTAGCAAGTGCGACGAGAACCGACGAATCAATGCCGCCACTCAGGAAGATACCCACCGGGACATCACTTACCAGGTGCGCGCGCACGCTGTGCTCGAGTGCGGTTCTGGTCATTTCTATTGCCTTGGGTGGCTGATACATTACTGTTTCGAAGCGCGGTTTCCAGTATCGGACGACCTTCGATTTACCGCCGTTCCAATATAGATAAGAGCCTGCAGGCAACGCCTTTATGTCTCGTATCGCGGTGTCGGGCTCGGTTACGCTACCGCGTTGCAAGTAGCTTAGAACGCCACGCGACGATATTCTTTGTGAGCTCAAACCCGAGGCCAGTACGGCTCGCAGTTCAGACGCGAAGGCGAACACGCCACCCTTATTGCGATAGTAAAACGGTTTTATGCCCAACGCATCGCGTGCAGCAAAACCACGTTTAGTTTGTTCATCCCAGATTAAGAACGCAAACATGCCACGCAAGGAATGAACGCAGTTCTCACCCTTGGTTGCGTAGAGTTTTAGTATCACTTCGGTGTCAGAGTTACCACTAAACTCCTCACCACTCTGCTCGAGTTGTGTTCGTAATTTTTTGTAGTTATAGATCTCGCCATTGTAACTAATGGTGTAGCGCCCATCCGTCGAGCTCATTGGTTGCTGTCCACTGTCCGATAGGTCAATAACGGCGAGACGAGTATGAGTAATCGCGGCATGTTTAGAAGGCGAGATATAGGTCCCGCGTCCATCGGGCCCTCGATGTGCAATCGCTGACTGCATGGCCGATAAACTTAAGGCCGTCTTTTTTTCTTCAGCCGGGTCGCTAATCGCTTGCGAGTAGAGTATTCCTGCTATGCCACACATAGTTGTTAGTCACTTTTTATGTTCTTATTAATCGATCTCGACAATCAAGGTTTGAATCTTGATCGCCGAGATCTTTACTATAGTTTCTTACAAAAGAAACAGCAACTTACGTAAGTATATGGCCCAAGCGCTAACCTGCTAGCCCAAGCGCTAATCAAGCAGCCAAGGCAAGTAGCGACTTATTCAGCGGTGGATGGCGCTTTTTCGCTCGGTTGACTCTTGGCGGCTGGCTGCGGTTTGGGAGCATCCGCAGCTCTATTGCCATTCGGCGCGCTACTGTCGCTTTTAGATTGGTTATCGCCACCTTGCTTGGTGTTGCCTTTGTTGTTCTCGGTATTGTTTTCAGGCTTATTGTTACGCGGCCCACGGTTTCGATTGCGGTTACGGTTTCGATTGCGGTTTCGATTGCGGTTACCGCCCTCGTTAGTTGCTTTCTCCCCCTTCGCGTCATTTGCTCTATTTTCGTTACCGGTACTCGCGTCGTTTTTGCGCTTGTCATTCGGCTTATCATTAGACTTGACGTTTTTGTTGCCTTGAGTATTGCCTTTGCCTCCGCGGTTACCACCGCGTTGATTGGTGTTTTTATTGTTACGACCACCACGATTGTTAGTACCGCGGTTACCACCACGTTGATTGTTCGGACGTCCGTTTTTATTATCGCCATCTTTGGCGTTTTTATTCGACTGTTTTTTCTCGGGCTCCACGTCGCCTGTTGCGAACAGCGCGCGCCATAGTCTAACGAAAATACCCGGCTTTATCGGTTCTGCTACTGGAGCCGGCGCGGGAGCCGGAGTTGGCATGGGTTTGTCGCCCATTTGTATCGATTCTATGCCAACGGCAGGCGCGGTATTTGGCGCGATAACCACATTGCTTGTCTGGTTCTTTTTTTGATACTTTGCTTTGCGAGGATCTTCCTTCGGCTCTTGTATCTCAGTTTTATAGCTCGGAAGGTTTGGCATATCGTCCAAGTCTTCGCTGCGCAAGCGCTGAATCTTAAAGTGTGGCGTCTCTAATTCGATAGTCGGAACGATGGTGATATTGGTACCGAGACGATTTTCTAATAGGCTCACTTCATGACGCTTCTCATTCAACAAATACGTTGCTGTTTTGATTGGCAAATGTGCGTTGATGGCCTCAGTGTTTTCTTTCAATGCTTCTTCTTCGATAATGCGCAAGACGCTTAACGCTGAAGAGCCAACGCTGCGTATATGACCATTGCCTTCGCATCGAGGGCAAACGTGATAATTCGAATCGCTGATCGAAGAACGTAGACGTTGGCGTGACATTTCTAACAAACCGAAGCGCGAAATACGGCCGACTTGCACACGTGCTCGATCCGCTTTTAACGCGCGCTGCAGGCACTGCTCCACTGCACGTTGGTTTTTGTTGGCGAGCATGTCGATAAAATCGATGACGACCAGGCCGCCCAAGTCACGAATTCTAAGTTGGCGCGCGATCTCTTCCGCGGCTTCCATATTGGTTTGCAGCGCAGTTTCTTCGATGTCACTGCCTTTAGTTGCACGTGCCGAGTTGACGTCAATTGAGGTCAACGCTTCGGTCGGATCAATAACCAAGGCGCCACCAGATTGCAGGCGAACTTCTCGCGCATAGGCTGATTCGATTTGATGCTCAACCTGGTAGCGCGAGAATAGCGGAACTGTATCTTCGTACATTTTCAGCTTGATAACGTTGTGCGGCATTACTTGGTTCATGAAACGTGTTGCACGATCAAAAATTTCTTTATCGTCAATGATGATTTCAGTGATGTCGCTGCGGAAGTAATCACGAATTGAGCGCACCACAAGATTGGTTTCTTGATACACCAAAAACGGGGCGGGCTGGGAGTCAGACGCTGATTCAATCGCGTCTGATAGTCGTTGCAAGTAGTCTAAATCCCACTGTAGCTCTTCGGCGCTTTTACCAATACCGGCAGTGCGTGCAATGAGTGCGTGCTCGCGAGGAATGTCTAGCTGAGACATTGCGTCACGTAACTCTTGGCGTTCTTGGCCTTCGATTCGGCGTGAAATTCCACCGCCTTTCGGGTTGTTTGGCATCAACACTAGGTAACGGCCCGCCAAACTGATGAACGTAGTAAGAGCGGCGCCTTTATTACCGCGCTCGTCTTTTTCTACTTGAACTAAGAGCTCTTGACCGCTTTTCAATACTTCAGCGATTTTTACTTTTGACATCGGTGTGTCAGCTTTGTGATTTTGAAAGTAGTTACGCGAGACTTCTTTCATCGGTAAGAAGCCTTGACGATTACCGCCATACTCAACAAAAGCAGCTTCTAAGCTGGGTTCAATACGGGTAATCTTACCTTTATAAATGTTGCCTTTTTTAAGAGCGGTACTGGCTGATTCAATGTCTAAATCAACCAGTTTCTGGCCGTCTACAATCGCTACGCGCAACTCTTCTGAGTGTGTCGCGTTAAATAACATTCTTTTCATGCTTCACCTTTGCCAACTTGGCAAGTTAGAGAAACAGTATCAAATCCGGAGTCGGTTTTGGGCGGGCAATTCGACGTCTGCGAACGAAAGAAGAAGGGCGACAGTGAACGGTAGTAGCAAGCAAAATCAGGAGCTTGCTAGTCTTTTGAGCCTTGGCGTCGTTGGCCAAGACAGCATTTACACTCAATGTCCCAGATTAAAAGCAGTTGCTAACTGACAACTAACTCGAGCTTGAACGTACTATGTGCAGCTTGAGCTTTATTAAGTCCAGCTTGAGCTAAAAAGAGCTCACGCGTTAGCGTTTTCGGCTCTACTTCAACACCGAATAACATAGCGTTGCCGAGGTTGAGCGAAACCTGCATCGTTCAATCTGTTGACCACGTGCATACCTATTATCTCGCGTACCAATATCTTATGTACGAATATAAAGCTAAACAAGTGACTAAAATTTTTCTTCGCCACATTAGTGATGTAAGGGTGAGGTTGAGCTCTAATCGCTAACGATGTTCGTTACCCAACCACCTGCTTTTCACCAGCTAAAGTGCTTCGTTTACAGTATCGCCTCGTTACATAAATACCCAGATAATCCGAGGTCGAAGCTGAGACTGCTTTGCTGTTTTATCGCTGAGGCTAGTTCTAGCACTCAAATCGTATTACAGCGATGTACTTCAAAAATTCAGGGTGAGGTACATTGCCCTGTGTGTAGTTCTCGAGCAGGCCATTTGTTGCCTTGTCGGTTTGCTAAAGCTCGTTGTGACCCTTTTACCGCCTTGACCTTCTTTTTTATGAATTCAAAAGAAGGTCAAACGAAACAGATCAATTGCATGATCCGTTGTATATAGGAATCGCGAGAAAGATGGTTTTAAACCGATTTCGAGACTACGTATTATCCTGAAATCGTCACACTGTGAGGATTTCTTGAAATTCGTTTCGCCCGGCTGACTAAACAACCAGACCGTGCGAGCATAACAGCTAGTTTCGTTGTAAGCAATGGACGGTAAATACTCAATTTATCGGTGTTTTTGCGTAATCGGCTGGCTTATAATTCCGCTTCAACTCAGTCGAGTACATACGTGTCGAAAAAAGCCCAAGTGAAAACCGCAAGTTCCGTTGCAAACCTCCCGACAAAGCCATTTTTTGTGGAAGTCGATAAGGAGCATGCTGGCCAACGTTTAGATAATTTTTTGATCACGCGCCTCAAAGGTGTTCCGAAGACACACATTTATCGCATTATTCGCAAAGGTGAGGTCCGAATCAATAAGGGACGGGTTAGGCAAACCACTCGACTTGTTGAAGGTGACCTTGTGCGCATTCCGCCCATTCGTTTAAGCGAGCGTTCGAACGAAGCACTCGACGGTGCTAAATATAGTTTTTTAAGTAAGGCTATATTGTACGAAGATGATGGTGTTTTGGTTTTGAACAAGCCGTGCGGCATGGCAGTGCATGCTGGCAGCGGTATTAAAGTGGGCGTAATAGAAGCGCTGCGAGCCCTGCGCAGCGACGTAAGCTATCTTGAACTTGCCCATCGGCTTGATCGAGAAACATCTGGATGTTTGGTTTTAGCAAAAAAATCCAGCGTGTTAAAAAAGCTGAATGATGATTTTAAAAATAACTCTCTTAAAAATTCGCGCTTAGATAAACGCTATTTATGTTTGGTTAAAGGTGAATGGAGGGGCGGCCAGCGTCGTGTCACTAAAGCACTAAATACCAACGCAAAACGACACGGTGAACGTTTTGTCGTGGTCGATAGTCAAGGTAGCTACGCCAGCTCAATTATGCAGCCCAAGGCAGTCTCCGAGATTGCATCCGTGCTTGAGGTTAAGTTGCTCACGGGCCGCACTCATCAAGTTCGAGTCCACGCTCAATCCGAGAATCACCCGATTGCAGGTGATCAACGCTATGGCGATAAAGAGTTTAATAAACGTATGAAATCGAGCGGCTTGTCGCGCCTTTTTTTGCATGCAGCAAGGCTCACTTTTTTTCACCCAACTACCGAGAAGTCAATTACCGTGGAAGCGCCACTGCCCAGTGAGTTACTGTCGGTACTCGATAATTTAGCGTTGTCTTTGTAAGTCTCAACTTCTTTTTCTTAGCGATTTAATGTTAATAAATTTATGTACCAATTAGTTATTTTCGATTGGGATGGAACCCTAATGGACTCCGCTTTTAAAATCGGCACGTGTATACAAGCATCTGCGCTGTCAGTTGGCATGCCTGAACCGAGCCTTGAGAGCGCAAAAAGTATTATTGGTCTAGGTCTGTTCGAAGCTATGCGCGTTCTTTTTCCTGACGCAAATGAGAACAGAATCAGCGAATTAGTTGAGGCGTATAAATACTATTTTGTAAACGTCGACAAAACCGAACAAAAGCTGTTTGACGGTGTTGCCGAGGGGCTTAGTGCTTTAGAGGAAGCGGGTGCTGTATTAGCCGTTGCAACGGGTAAGTCACGGGTGGGCTTAGACCGAATTCTTGATAAAGTGGGTCTGCGGCATCATTTTATTGCCACCCGTTGTGCGGATGAGACTCGTTCGAAGCCGCACCCTCAAATGTTACTAGAGCTACTTGATTTCACCGCAATTGAACCACACAAAGCTATTATGGTAGGAGATACAACGTTTGATTTGGATATGGCCGCTAGCGCCGATATGGCGGGCTTAGGAGCTGGCTATGGTGTGCACAGCGAGCAAATGTTGTTTGATTCGAACGCCGTGTCAGTACAGCCCAGTTTTATCAAAGTCGTTGAGTGGTTATTACAAAATCGTCTGGAGCGTGCCTATGTCTGAGAGTAAAACGTCTGAGAGTAAAATCCAAGGTCAGTTAATCGGCTCAGTGAACGGTTTGGAAGAGGGTGGTAAAGGTCTTAGGTTTGACGTGCAAAACGTTGAAGGTGAGACTGTTCCTGCGTTTGTGGTCAATTTTGATTACCAATACTTCGCGTATTTGAATAAGTGCGGACATATTGCCGTGCAGCTCGACTATATGCCCGGCGAATTTTTTGGTGATGACGGTCAAACCCTAATCTGTGCCACGCATGGCGCCGAATACGCGCCGGATACCGGGGCGTGTCTTGGGGGACCTTGTTATGGGGTAGGCTTAGAGCCGCTGACCATCGCTGAGCAAGATGGTCAGCTGTTTTTAATGCATCAAGGCTATTCCGTTGTGGCTAGCAATTAAAGAGCATAAATAGAATTATCTGAAATTAGAGGATATGAAGCATGTTTGGACGAAATAAAAGTAACGCTGCGCTACCCGGTAGCAATCGCGCCCCGGTAAGCCCGAATGACGTAATGGAGCGCTTGGCTGTCGATTATATGAAAGATCGGAAATGGCGACGAATTTTTAAATTTTCGCTGTTGGGGTTATTTCTTTTGTACGTGCTTAGCTTAGGTTTTATGGCCAGTAAAACTGGCGGCGCCGCAGCTAATGTAGCAAAACCTCACACTGCCTTGATTGATTTAAACGGGGTGATTGGCGTGCAGGGTGGCATCAACGCAGATCAAACTAATCGAAGTTTGCGAAGCGCATTTGAGGCAAAAAAATCGAAAGGTGTTGTGCTGCGAATTAATAGTCCTGGCGGTTCACCGGTTCAGTCAGACGAAATTAATGCTGAAATCACTCGCTTACGCGCGAAATACCCAGATAAAGAGCTACACGTGGTGGCATCAGATGTTTGCGCATCGGGCTGTTATTATATTGCCGCGGCCGCCAATAATATTTACGCGAACCCGTCATCGATTATTGGTTCGATTGGCGTGCGTATGGACAGCTTTGGCTTTGTCGACGCGCTTGAAAAATTGGGGGTTGAGCGCCGCTCTCTTACCGCGGGTAGTAATAAATCGATTCTCGACCCTTTCTTGCCGATCAAGCCTGAACAGCAGGCACACGCTAAACAAATGCTGGATATCGTGCATCAGCAATTTATTAATAAGGTAAAGGCCGGTAGAGGGGAGCGTCTAGGTGACAATCCTGATCTCTTTAGCGGTTTGTTCTGGAGCGGGGAGCAAGCGAAACAGCTTGGCCTGGTAGACGATTATGGCAATATCAATTATGTTGCTAAAGAGATAGTGGGCCAAGAAGACTTGGTTGATTACACCCACAAACCTGACTTTCTCGAGCAATTCGCTAAAGACTTTGGTGTCTCAATTGGTGCTGGAATCGCGACCATTATCGGTGGTCAACTGACTCTGCGTTAGTTAGATAATTTACGGTTGAGTTACTTTAAGATAGTTGTCGGGCCAGCGTTGCCACGCGTTTTCCGAGCGCGATACACAAGGCTTTCTCGTCGCCCGAAATAGGGTTGGTATTGCTGCTGCCGGCAACATGACTGGCGCCATAAGGGGTGCCTCCGGTCACTGTTTTACTTAAGGCTTTTTCGCTGTACGGCAAACCACAAATTACCATGCCATGGTGCAACAAGGGGTTTAACATTGATAACAGGGTTGACTCCTGACCGCCGTGCATCGATGAGCTGGATGTGAACACCGCCGCAGGCTTGCCGCTTAATGCGCCCGACATCCAAAGCGCGCTGGTGCCGTCCAAGAAAAATTTCATAGACGCCGACATGTTACCAAAACGTGTCGGGCTGCCGATTATGAGTGCATCGCAGTTGCTTAACTCGTCTGCTTCTACATACATATCGCCAAATTCGGGAAGCTCCTTGTTTGACGGTTCGAGTGCAACGGTTGGTACGCTGCGGACCAGAGCGTCTGCGCCCTCGACCGACTCGACGCCACGTGCAATGAGTCGCGCCATTTTTTGTACTGAGCCGAGCCGACTGTCATATACGATCAATACCTTCATGGCAGGATCGTCAACACATTTTCGGGTGGACGCCCGATCGTGATTTGGTTACCTGCGATTAGAATAGGACGCTCAATTAGGATTGGGTTATTGATCATGGCGTTGATCAACTGGTCTCGCGTCAGAGCCTCGTCGTCCAGCCCTTGTTCTTTATATAGTGATTCATTTTTGCGCATTAGTTCACGTGGATGCATTTCTAGACCACGCAATAGGCTGTCCAGTTGCTGATGGGTCGGTGGGGTCTTTAAATACTCGACAATGGTTACGTCAACGTTATTATTTTGCAATAGCTCAAGCGCGTGGCGTGACTTCGAGCACCTTGGGTTATGATATAGGGTAATTTCCATAATAAATTTCCGAGTTATTTCTATGGCTGATTATTCGTCAAAGAATTCAGTATTACAAACCGTGGCGACGTTATTTGAGTTGCCGCTGGCCGTCATCAAACGGTTTCGCTCCGATCGCCTACCGCGACATGCGGCCGCATTAGCGTTTAGCTCGTTATTAGCACTTGCGCCAATGATGGCAATTGCCTTGTCAATGCTCTCTTTGTTTTCTTCATTCGAAGGCATGAGCGAGTCGGTTGAAACATTTATCTATAAGTTTTTAGTGCCCGCTGCGGGTGACGATGTGCGTATTTATCTCGATCAGTTTACCCGCAGCGTCGGCAAGCTGACGATTGTTGGTTTAGGCGCATTTTTGCTCACGGCCTTGTTGATGTTATCGAATATCGAATCTTCATTTAACGATATTTGGCGGGTCAAGAAGGGGCGTAATTTCGGTCAGAAATTGACGGTCTACTGGGCCTTGGTGACACTGGGGCCGCTGTTAATGGGCGCGAGCCTCACGATGTCTACCTACCTGCTATCCTTATCTCTATTTACCGGTCAGGCGGCGTCAGTTGGCGCGTTTTTTGTGCCTATATGCTTGGAGGCATCGGCGTTTTGGTTGTTGTATATGGTCATGCCAAATGTGCGGGTAAGTTTGATGCACGGACTGGTTGGGGCAATGGTCGCTTCTTTCTTGTTTGAGCTGACTAAGCGGGCTTTTGGTGCCTATGTCAGTAATTTCGGTAACTACGAGGTGGTCTACGGCGCGTTAGCAACTCTGCCGATCTTTTTGATATGGGTCTATCTATCTTGGGTTGTCGCTTTGATCGGTGCTGAGGTAGTCGCCGTATTGCAACAGAGAAAGCTTCTCGAACACACGGTTTTGGACAAGCTAGAAAGCAATCTAACGGGCGTTCCTAATTCAGATTCAAGCGATCACTAATTGATTCGCTACCACTGACCATGATCTTCTTATTAGGTGTACGTGAGTATTTGTCTTCCGTGAACGTCCAGTCTCTGTTTAATCGAGCGAATACCTTATTTGGGTAGCGGTCACGACCGAGCGAACCATTGTACGCGGCCAGCGCTGTTTTAGCGTCGGGGTAGCGGTCTAAATAGTGACGTAATATAGTGCATCCATAGCGCAAACTGACCAACGGGTTGAATAAATCATCTTCTTTGTTGCCATGCACCTCTTTCCAAAACGGCATTACTTGCATCAAACCTTGTGCGCCCGCATGCGAGACCGCGTAGCGATCGAAATTACTCTCAATGTCGATAACAGCAAGCACCAGTTGCGGGTCTAATCCCGCCCGTTCAGCTTCACTTGCGACTGATTTTAGTAACCTGACTCGGTAAAACGGATTCGGGATTCTGCGCTCAAGATTCTCCGACATTGCCGATAACCATACTAGTGAGTCTAAATCAGTTGTTTGTTCTTGAATGTCATGCGTTGCTTGTTTTAACGCCTGAATCAGCGCCGGGTCTACACCGTCAGCACGCGCAGTCGCAGTTGCGCAGGCGAATGCGAGCAAAGTGGTGATAAGGTAAATTTTGACTAGACGCGACATAGGTACGTGTTTAGTGCACGAGTTGCTGCATCAGATGCGCTAATATATCGTCCTTAGCAACATCACTAGATGATTCGGCTCGGCGGTTTTTATATTCGACCAAGCCTTTGTCCAAGCTTTTGTCACCAACGACGACCCGGTGCGGAATGCCAATTAGATCAGCGTCGGCAAACATGATGCCTGGGCGTTCTTTACGATCATCGAGTAATACCTCAACACCTTGCTGACTTAGATCGATATAGAGCTGATCGCATAGCGCGGTGACTTGTTCCGATTTGTTATACCCGATCGGCGTAATTACCACCTTAAACGGAGCAATCGCGTCAGGCCAAATTATGCCGCGTGCGTCGTTGTTTTGCTCGATTGCGGCGGCGACAATACGCGATACGCCAACCCCATAGCAGCCCATTGGCATGACTGCGGCTTTGCCATTACTGTCTAGGCATGTTGCGTTCATCGCTTCACTGTATTTGGTGCCGAGCTGAAAAATATGCCCGACCTCAATGCCGCGTGTGATGCTCAGTTTTGACTCTTGTGCCTCGTCATTTGCGCGTGCACAGACATCACCTTCTACTACTTTTCGCAGATCAAATACGTCAGGCTCGGGGCAGTCTCGACCCCAGTTTACGCCGGTTAAATGTACGTCGTCCTGGTTCGCGCCACAGATGAAATCAGCTAAGTTTACCGCCGAGCGATCAGCGATTACGCTAAGCTTTAAGTCAACGGTGCCGATCGAACCTGGTGCGCAGCCCACCGCTGTTTGAATTTCGTCGTCGCTGGCCCACGTTAATGGTGTCGCTATAAGCGGGTGCTTTTCCGCTTTCAGCTCATTGAGTTCATGGTCGCCGCGCAGTACCAGTGCGACCACCGGTTGTTCGGTGCCCTTAACTAATAAAGTCTTGATAGTTGATTCAATCGGTGCGTCTAAAAATTCGCAGATCGCCGCAATAGTATGTTGACCTGGCGTGTCAACGCGCGCGAGTTCTTGTGATGCTGCTGGTCGCTCGCCACCAACGGCCAGCGCTTCGGCAAGTTCTACATTTGCCGCGTAATCGTATTTGTCGCACACCGCGATTGCGTCTTCGCCGGAGTCAGCCAACACGTGAAATTCATGCGATGCATTGCCGCCAATGCTACCCGTATCCGCTTCAACAGCACGAAAGCCTAAGCCCAAGCGAGTGAAAATGTTGGTGTAGGTTTGGTGCATCAGCTCATAGGTTTGCTGCAGACTGGCCTGATCTAGGTGGAATGAGTAGGCGTCTTTCATTATGAATTCACGTGCGCGCATCACACCAAAACGAGGTCGGCGTTCATCTCGAAATTTAGTTTGAATTTGGTAGAAATTAGCGGGCAATTGCTTGTAGCTGCGAATTTCATTGCTGATCAACGAAGTAATCACTTCCTCGTGCGTTGGTCCGAAGCAAAAATCTCGATTATGTCGATCTTGCATGCGCAGCAACTCGCCACCGTACATTTCCCACCGGCCGGATTGTTTCCAAAGTTCAGCCGGTTGAACCGCAGGCATAAGTATTTCTTGGGCACCAGACTTATCCATTTCTTCGCGCACGATGTTCTCGACCTTGCGCATTACTCGCAACCCTATCGGCAACCAGTTATAAATGCCTGCAGCGACCTTGCGAATCATGCCTGCGCGCAACATCAATTGATGGCTGATAATTTCAGCATCGGCTGGCGTTTCTTTTAGAGTGGATAGTAAGAAATTCGAAGTACGCATTTATTTATCTAATTGGTTGCGGGGCTAAATATAAAACGGCTAGCGATTTTAGCGTAAAGAATGAGTAAAATCAGGCGTTTCAAGCCAATAATTGCAGGAATGCGTCAAGTTCTCAATTGACAAATTTTGGCTTAGGCTAAAACCTCTTTGTTTTGTTAAACTATTGGTCTATTTGGACGCCCAATTGCCTAAAAATTTATGACCACCATCAAGCAAGATGACCTTATCGATAGCGTCGCCGATGCGCTGCAATTTATCTCTTATTACCATCCCAAAGACTTTGTCGATGCGATGCACGCGGCTTATTTAAAGGAAGAGTCGCAAGCCGCTAAAGATGCGATGGCACAGATTTTAATCAACTCTCGAATGTGCGCCGAGGGCCGCAGGCCGATCTGCCAGGACACGGGTATTGTTACCGTGTTCGCAAAAATTGGCATGGACGTAACGTGGGATGCCGAGATGTCGGTAAGCGACATGATCAATGAAGGGGTACGTCGAGCGTATAAAAACCCCGACAATGTACTGCGTGCCTCTATTTTGTCGGACCCTCTTGGTGCGCGCACTAACACTAAAGATAACACCCCTGCGGTTATACACTATGAAGTGGTTGAAGGGGATACCGTCGATATTGAACTGGCAGCGAAGGGCGGAGGCTCGGAAAATAAATCGAAAATGGTGATGTTGAACCCGAGCGATTCCTTAGTCGACTGGGTGTTAAAAACCGTACCCACAATGGGGGCCGGTTGGTGTCCGCCGGGCATGCTAGGCATCGGTGTTGGTGGCACAGCCGAGAAATCAGCCGTGCTTGCCAAGCAGGTGTTAATGGAGCCGGTGGATATTCATGAGTTAATCGCGCGTGGACCGAATTCGAAAGTTGAAGAGCTTCGTTTAGAAATTTTTGACAAGGTGAACCAGCTCGGCATTGGCGCACAAGGCTTGGGTGGTCTAACGACCGTGCTGGATGTCAAAATTAAAGATTATCCTACTCACGCAGCGTCGAAGCCCGTGACCATGATTCCGAATTGCGCTGCGACTCGTCACGCGCACTTTGTGTTGCGTGGCAGTGGGCCTGCATTACAAACGCCACCAAGTTTAAGTGATTGGCCTGAAATTAGTTGGGATGTAGGCCCGACCACGCGTAAAGTAAATTTGGATACCATTACGAAAGAAGAAATGTTGGAGTGGCAACCTGGTGAAACTGTGCTGCTGTCTGGTAAGTTGCTTACCGGCCGGGATGCGGCGCATAAGCGAATTCAATCCTTATTAGACAGCGGTGAAGGCTTGCCCGAGGGCGTGGATTTCACCAATCGTTTTATCTATTACGTCGGCCCGGTTGATGCCGTACGCGACGAGGCTGTTGGCCCTGCAGGCCCGACTACCGCGACGCGCATGGACAAATTCACAGACCTTATGCTAGAGCAAACTGGCTTGATCGGCATGGTTGGTAAGGCTGAGCGTGGTCCGGCAACGATCGCGTCAATCGCCAAGCACAAGGCGGTTTACTTAATGGCGGTGGGTGGTGCTGCCTACCTAGTGTCTAAGGCAATCACAAACGCTAAAGTTGTTGCTTTTCCAGAATTAGGAATGGAAGCGATTCACGAATTTGAGGTCAAAGATATGCCTGTCACCGTCGCTGTCGATACCAACGGTGAGGCGGTGCATAGTACCGGCCCCGCGAAGTGGAAAAACATGATCTCGGATAAATTTAAAATCGAGGTAGTTTAGTTCGTGTGGCTGAGCGACTGTGTCTCTCATGTTTACCGTCTTTCAATGTTTACTCATAAAAAAACGCGAATTAATCGCGTTTTTTTATGAGATGAGCAAAAGTACTTGCGGCGAAAATCACTTAAGAAAATGACTCCAGAGTATCGCCAGCCTTGATTTTCTTTTTAATTTCTTTGTTGTCAAACGTTGGAACAGTGGTGGTGCATTGATTGGATTGATAGTACCCACTCAGTACCGCTTCGCGTTCGTCCATCGACCGTATCATTGACGAGGTGTTAGAATTGTTGACCAACAACGCAGGCCAAAAGAACAGTGCGGCCGCGACATTTGAACCCGAAAGACCTTGGTTCGACTTGGCGTAGTTTCTAGCAGCCTGTACCTCACCAAGGCGGGTGGCGAGAGAATCACAATCTAAGCTTAAGTCGTTGGTCTGATTTTTAGATACAGTTTGCGTTGACACGCAAGCCGATATCGTTGCTGCTAACAATATAATAGCGGCGGGACGGAAGGTTTTTTGAGCAAATGTTTTTAAAGTAGTAGTAGTCATAGGTAATCCTTTGTCAGGTCGAATTTTGGAATACAGCGTCAGTTATCCAAGAGACCGCCGAAGTCACGACTAGCTTACTTTTATTACTTCATTCTTGAAGTGTGGTGCCGAGCCTCACCTCGACACCCTTATTCCCAAACTTGATTTCCATACCAGCGAGCTTGTTACGCTAGCGGTGTTTGACAAATACGCTAGTAGCAAACTCCGGCCGCTATTTAAATAGCGGCTATGCAAACAACAGCTATGAAGGTTGCTTAACCACTCTCAAATAAGGCTTCACTGTCTCCCAGCCATCGGGGTAGACCTTGGCTGCTTCTTCGTTGCTGACTGCTGGCACGATGATAACGTCATCGCCATTTTCCCAGTTTGCTGGCGTCGCGACTTTGTGTTGCGCAGTAAGCTGCATTGAGTCGATTACGCGCAAAATTTCATTAAAGTTACGACCGGTGGTCATCGGGTAGGTCATCATTAATTTGATATTTTTGTCTGGGCCGATAATAAATACTGAGCGCACGGTGGCGTTAGTGACCGCTGTGCGACCTTCGGCTGAACCTGTTTCGTCGGCAGGGAACATGCTGTAGAGTTTGGCCACATTTAGGTCAGTGTCACCAATCATCGGAAAGTTTACTGGGTGCCCCTGCGTTTCTTCAATGTCTTTGGCCCATTCCGCGTGATTGTCGACCGGGTCGATACTCAGGCCAATTACTTTAGTGTTGCGTTGGGCGAACTGCGCTTCTAAGCCCGCTACGTACCCCAGCTCGGTGGTGCATACAGGAGTGAAATCTTTTGGATGAGAGAACAATACTGCCCATGAGTCGCCAATCCAGTCGTGAAAATTAATTTCGCCAAGGGTGGTTTGAGCATTGAAGTTGGGTGCTTGATCGTTGATGCGTAGAGACATGAACTACTCCTGATAGATTAATTGTTGGTGTTTAGCTTAGGATAATACGCGTGCTGGATTCGTTGTGTGAGTCCAACAAGGTTGTCATACTCTTTTGCAATGCGCGCAGCTTTATTGTCAATGATCGATAAGGTAAATGCGCCAATTTGGGCAAAAATAATTAAATCTAGTGTGCTTATCGTATCGCCAAAAAGGTAGGCTTTATTGCCCAATAAGGTTGAGACAGATGCAAAGCTTTCGTTAGCGATTGCGTTTATTTCGTCATCGGTATGTGCCCCCATGCCATGGCCGTTGATTCGTTTACGGGTTCCGTTGCGCACGACCGCTGGCACGATTTTGTTTAGTGGAAATGGCAGGTCATTGAAAAATTGTTGCTTGATGATCGGCCAGGTGTCGTCGTTCATCCAGCGCGAATGCACTAAACACCAATAAAGGTTCTCTTCTAGCGATTTGCCAATGTGGTAGGCCGTTGCCCGTTGAGTATCGTTGAGTGATGCATCCATGTCGATTTTATATTTCTCGGATAGGTGCTTTAAGATAAAGCTTGAGTCGGCGATTATCTTGCCGTCGTCATTTATAACTGGAAATTTTTTCTTAGGTGCTTTGGCCAATAAGCGAGCATCGCTCTCGGTTTCAAACGCTATCTTGTTCAGCGTCATAAATAAGTGCACCTTAGCGACAAAAGGGCTTGGGTCAATGAGGCCAAAGGCGGGGCCAAAAGTATAGAGTTTTATCATAGGGCTGAGCATTACCAATGTGGAGTGGCAACTCACTGTATAATCCCCCTAATCTTGTTGCAACATAGCCTTTATAAAAATTGCTTCTAAGCATAAATATCAAACAACAAACCTCAAACACATTGGCGTGATTGCATGAATTTATCTCTTAATTTTTGGGTGGAACTAGTCGCAATTGCTGTGTGCTTTGGGGTAATAATTACATTAATCCCTAAGTTTAGGGCGTACTCGATTAATAAAGCCAAGGCGGTTGCCTTGAGAGTGCGAGTGTCTGAAACAATTAAGCTTAGTTTGCCGGCGGTCGCCAGCACGTCTATCCAAACGATAGATGCCATGGGCCAGCCATTAAAAGACGCGCGCGCGCTCAGGTTTTATAGCCAGCAGCTCGAGGGTCAGTTATTGGAAGCATTTGTACTTTACGAGGACGAGCGTGAACGAGTTCAACGGTTTATGGATAAGTACACAAGGTTGATTCAAGCCTATGAGTCGGACACTCTTGGGTCTGATCTGACTGAAGATCTACTCCTGTTAGGCGAGAGAATTTTGGTTGATCTTAAAGAAAACGGTTTGCTCAGTACCATCAAGTCGTAAATACTAAGTTTTGCCATCCTCTTTATTCATAATAAGCCGGTGTTGTCGACATCGGCTGAGCCATCGTGCACTGCAATGATGCGTACCTTAGCCGTGATCAGGCGCCACGCAGTAACTCCTTAGGTGCCACGCAGCAACTCCTTAGGTGCCACGCAGCAACTCCTTAATAGTGGCCGCTTTTTGGGTATCCAACTCACCACTCTCAATTGCCAGCGTTAGAGCGTGAATTCCGAGATCCGAATAACTGACTTTAATGGCGTCGGGGGCGGAGTTAAGGGCTTTAAGGTGTGAGCGAATAGTGCCGGTATCGCCACGAGCAATTGGGCCACTCAATGATTTTGCCGCGCCATTTTCATCTATATTTCTCAAGGTCGCGTAGATGATTGGTTGAATCGAATCCCAGAACAAATCACGAGCTAGGCCCGCCGCCTCGGCTGAGCGCATACTTAACTCCATTAAGGAACTAAGGTAATTACACGCGAACACGCAGGCAACATGATACAGAGGTTTGGCTTCGCGGGTGATGGTGTTGGTATTAAACCCAAGAGTCTCAAACAGGGAGAGTAACGGTGGCAGTGCTTGCGCGTCCCCCTCGGCGTAAAGATAGCTTTGGTGCGCGGTGCTTGAGAAGGTTTTTAAGGCCGCCTCAATACTCGGAAATGTGTTCAATGGATGAGTAGACGCCACGTGGCAATTTGCGTCTTTCGCGGCGGCTAAAATCTCGCTATCCAGCGCGGCCGAGCAATGACTTACTATGCTTTCACTCTTTAATGACGGTGCAATTTGTTGGCACACGGCTTGAATCGCGCCGTCGTTGACGCACAGTAAAACGATGTCCGCGCATTTGACCGCCGCATCTTGATCGGACAATGAGCGACCCACAAGCTCGACCGGATTACGGTTGAGTTCCAGCAACTGCGTTAAGGCGCGGCCAACTTTTCCCTCGCCGATAATAACGACGTTTGGCTTTTGCTTGAAAGGTGGTTGCGCAGCTGACATTAGGCGCTGGCCTTTAGACTATTTGATAAGTCTTCGTGCAGTTCGGTCGCGGATAACCAATCGGCTTCAGCTTGATCTAATTCCTTTTGAACGTACGCTTGGTCGGCTAAAACTTGCTTTAACTTTTCTTTATTATCATCGCTATAGAGCTCAGGGTTAGCGAGTTGCGACTCAATTGTTTCTTTTTCTGCTTCGAGTTTTTCCATTACGCGTTCTGCACGCTTAATTTTGCTAGTCAGTGGCTGTAATTGTTTGCGTCGTTCGGCGTCGACGCGTTTTTGTTCCTTTTTAGCGCTCGCGCTGTTCAGGTTTGCTTTGGCGTCGGCTTGTTCGCCAAACTCGGTCGCCACCGTGCCGCGCTTGTGTTCTGCGAGCCACTTAGGGTAGTCGTCGACACTGCCTTTGAACTCTGTTGCGCGGCCATTAGCGACGAGCATGAGTTTGTCTGAGTTTACTTTGAGTAGGTGGCGATCATGCGATACCAGCACTACCGCGCCAGCGTATTCTTGCAAGGCGACGGCCAACGCCTGACGCATTTCCAAATCCAAATGGTTGGTCGGCTCGTCGAGTAGCAATAGGTTAGGGCGTTGGTAACAAATGAGTGCTAAGGCCAAGCGAGACTTTTCACCGCCAGAGAAAGGCGCCACTTTGCTCGTGGCTTTATTGCCACTGAATCCAAAGCTGCCAATGTAACGACGCAGTTGGTTTTCGGTGGCTAGGCCATTATTGCACTCGCGGTCCAGTAATTGAATATGCTCCATGGGCGAGTGCTCCATTTGCAATTGTTCGATTTGGTGTTGGGCGAAATAGCCGATATTCATTTCTTTAGACGAATGAAAGTTGCCACCATTAGGTTTTAACTCACCCGCCAACATTTTGATAATAGTCGACTTGCCCGCGCCATTGGGGCCTATCAAACCAACTCGGTCACCCGGCGTCATCGCAAACTCGATGTCTTCGACTATGTTTGTATCACCGTAACCAACGCTGGCGTTATGCAAGCTTAATAGCGGGCTTGGGTTCTTCTCAGGCGCAGGAATACTAAAACTAAAAGGCGAATCGACGTGCGCGGGCGCAATCACTTCCATTTTTTCTAAGGCTTTCAAGCGGCTTTGTGCTTGTGTCGCTTTTGTGGCTTTCGCGCGAAAGCGGCGCACAAAATCTTGCATGTGCGCTATCTCGCGTTGTTGTTTATCAAATTGCGACTTTAGGTTTGATAATTGTTCAGCGCGAATACGCTCAAACGCGGAATAGTTGCCTTTATACAGCTGCGCTTTTTGATGCTCGATGTGCAAGGTGTGTGTAGTCAGTTGGTCGAGAAAATCTCGATCATGCGCGATTAGAACCAGGGTGCCGGTGTAGTGTTTTAACCAGCGCTCCAGCCACAGCACCGCATCTAGATCGAGGTGATTGGTTGGTTCGTCTAGTAGTAGTAAGTCCGATCGACACATGAGAGCTTTGGCTACATTTAGCCGTACCCGCCACCCCCCTGAGAACTCTCTTGCGGGTTTTTCAATATCGCTACTATTAAAACCTAAGCCATCAAGCAGCTGAGCCGCGCGGCTGCGTGCCGAGTAACCGTCAATTTCTTCATAACGAGATTGGTATTTTAGAAAGCGTGGGTGGTCCGGGTCTTTGATTTTTTCGTCAAGCTCGCGCCATTCGGTATCACCATCCAACACGTGTTCGATAGCTGGGCGCTCGTTGGCTGGTGCTTCTTGGGCGACGTGTGCCATTACCCAATCGCGCGGAACCTTTACATCGCCGGAGTCGATTACTAACTCATTACGCAGCACCGCGAATAAGCTGGATTTCCCACAGCCGTTAGCGCCTGTTAGACCTACCTTTTGCCCAGGGTGTATCTGGCAAGTGACGCCATCGAACAAAAGATTTTCGCCGCGGCGAATAGACAGGCCTTCAAATTGAATCATCGTTCAGTTATTTACTTGACGCATCGGCATTCAAAAATTGTTGCATGCGCTCTACTTGCTCTAACAACACGTGCTTGGCTGTTTCAGCATCGGCGAGTTGTTGCTTGGCTTTATTTAGGACTGCTTCCGGGGCTTTGTCGACAAAGGCTTGATTGCTCAGTCGGCCAGCGACCCCCGCTATGTCTTTTTCAACTTTTTCTAACTCTTTCGTTAGGCGTTGAATTTCGGCTGAGGCATCGATGAATGCGCCCAATGGAATTAACACACGCAGCTCTCCGACCAAGGCCGTTGCGGACTCGGGAACTTCATCACCGGCTTGTACGACAGCAATGGATTCAAAGCGACCAAACTTAATTAAGTAAGCCTGATTGTTGTCTATATAAGCTTGGGTCTGAGTATCCACGCCTTGCAGCAAGATTGGCAGCTGCTTGCTTGGGCTGATGTTCATCTCGCCGCGAATATTGCGTACGCCAGTGATTACCGCTTGCACCCAGCGCATTTCATCAATTGCCGCTTGGTCTATCTTGCTTGGGTCGGCAATTGGGAATTGGCAATTCATTACCGTGTCACCGCTGACTGCTGCTAAGGGTTTGACTTGTTGCCAAAGCTCTTCGCTAATAAACGGCATGCTTGGGTGCAGCAGGCGCAGCGTTGTTTCGAGCACGCGCACTAAGGTGCGGCGAGTACCGCGCAACTGAGCGTCACTGGCCGTGTCATCGTTGAGAACGACTTTGGTGAGTTCCACATACCAACTGCAATACTCGTCCCACACAAAGCTGTATAACGTTTGCGCCATTTGATCGAAGCGATAGCTTTCAATTTGTTCAGTCACGTCAGTTTCAACTTGTTGCAGGCGTGAAATAATCCATTTATCCGCTAAGCTAAGGCTGACGTCACCGCTTGCTTGACCGCAATCATGCGCTTGCGTATTCATTAGTACGTAGCGTGATGCATTCCATAGCTTATTGCAAAAATTGCGATAACCTTCAACGCGCGCTAGATCAAACCGAATGTCGCGGCCTAAGGTTGCTTGGCTAGCAAACGTGAAACGCAAAGCATCGGTGCCGTAGGAGTCAATGCCGTCAGGAAACTGTTTGCGCGTGGACTTCTCGATTTTAGCCGCCATCTTTGGTTGCATCAGACCAGTAGTACGTTTTTCTAGTAGGTCTTCGAGTGAGATGCCATCTATCAGATCTATTGGGTCCAGTACATTGCCTTTGGTTTTCGACATTTTTTGACCTTCTTGATCACGCACCAAACCGTGAATGTACACTTCTTTAAACGGTACTTGGCCAGTAAACTTTAGGCCAAACATAATCATGCGCGCGACCCAAAAGAAGATGATATCGAAGCCCGTGACCAATACATTAGTCGGATAATATTTGGCTAATTCGGGCGTTTTTTCGGGCCAGCCAAGGGTTGAGAAAGGCCAAAGAGCGGATGAAAACCAAGTGTCGAGCACATCATTGTCTTGTCTTAGCTGCGCGTCACTACCGGCTTTGGCTTGCGCTTCTTCGAGTGAGCTTGCCACAAAAATATTGCCGTCTTGGTCATACCATGCCGGTATACGATGGCCCCACCATATCTGTCGTGAAATACACCAGTCTTCAATATTGCGCATCCATTCAAAGTACGTGTTACTCCAGTTTTCAGGCACAAACTTAATATCACCATCTTCAACTGCTTTGATCGCCTCTTTGGCTAGTGGTTCTACTTTTACATACCATTGATCGGTCAGGTAAGGCTCGATCACCGCGCCGGTTCGATCGCCGCGAGGTACCATCAATTTATGGTCATCAATTTTTTCTAGCAGGCCGGCGGATTCGAAATCAGCGACGATGTTTTTTCGTGCCTCGAAACGGTCTAGACCATGATACGGCGAGCCTTCGAGATTGATCGCTGCATTGATGTCGAGGATATTGATTTTATCTAGGTCGTGACGTTTACCTACGTCGTAATCGTTGAAGTCATGCGCAGGCGTAATTTTCACACAGCCAGAACCAAACTCAGGGTCGACGTAATCATCCGCGATAATTGGAATTTTCCGGTCTGTGAGTGGCAGGTCAATGGTTTTGCCCACCAGCTTTGCGTAACGTTCGTCATCCGGGTGCACGGCGACGGCGCTGTCGCCCAACATCGTTTCCGGGCGAGTGGTGGCGACCACTAAGTATTCGTCCGTCGAATCACTGATTGGGTATCTAAGGTGCCAGAGAAACCCGTTTTCTTCGGTGGACTCAACTTCTAAGTCAGATACCGCTGTGTGTAAAACCGGGTCCCAATTGACCAAGCGCTTTCCACGATAAATAAGGCCTTCATCATAGAGTTGAATAAACACATCTTGTACGGCGCTGGATAAACCGTCGTCCATGGTAAAACGCTCTCGGCTCCAATCGATGGCTGCGCCCATGCGTCGAAGTTGGCGTGTGATTGTGCCACCGGACTCAGCTTTCCATTCCCAGATTTTCTCAATAAATTTCTCACGCCCTAAATCATGGCGGCTAATGTTATCTCTTGCGAGACGCCGCTCAACCACCATTTGCGTCGCGATACCAGCGTGATCAGTGCCGACTTGCCATAATGTTTGGTCGCCTTTCATCCGGTGGTAGCGCGTTAGCAAATCCATGATGGTGTCTTGGAACGCGTGGCCCATGTGTAAGCTGCCGGTGACATTGGGTGGCGGAATCGCGATGCAATACGCTGTTTCCGATTCGCGTGCGGCAAAGGCGTTATTACTTTCCCAGCGCTGATAGATAGCTTGTTCTATTTTCGAAGGCTGATATTGGTTGTCTAGAGTGCTGCTCATTGGGTTTTTCAAAATTGGTGAGAGGGCGTTTGTAAGCGCAGATTATACGGCTTTGTGGTGCCGGATTCAGTAGGAATAGCGCGTCTGGCGTGCTCTATTTGTGCACTTAACTGCGCGCGTAGGATGACAGTTCGCCGAGAGCGAGCTGCCTTAGAGCTCGATGTTATGCATCTTTAACTCAAACCCTTCGCCTTGATAGAGCTTATAGCGCACGCGCGCGGCGTTTTTCGAGTCTTCGTCGGCTTCGACTATTTCCGCGATTCGGGTGAAGTGATGGTTAAACATAGGCACCTCGGACGATAAATTGATTAATACATCATGATTGCGTTCTAGCACCGAGGCACTGACTTCGTTGCGACCGCCGATATGAACTAATGAGGCAGGCTCGCCCTCAGTAAAATGCTCATGAGCCAGAAAGCTGGTATCACTGAACGACCACATTACTTTATCGAGTTGGGCGGTCGCTTCGACGTCATCAGTGACCACCAAGCAAGTCTGCTGCATTCGTTGCAGCTTATTTGCAAGGCGGCTGGCAAGCTTGTACTTGGCATCGTCAACTCGGTTTGATATTAGATAGAAATCAACTTGTTTCATTGATGCTTAACCAATTCACGGTGCTAAACAGGTTTGCTAACATCGCTAGGCGACTAGCATCTATCGATAAGATATTGAGTCAAGATGGGTACAGCTCGGCCTGTGGCGCGCTTTCCGGCCGCTCCCCCCCAAGCCGTGCCGGCGATATCTAGGTGGGCCCAGCGAAAATCTTCAGTGAAGTAGGATAAGAACGAGCCGGCGGTAATGCTACCAGCGGAAGGGCCGCCAATATTAGCTAAGTCGGCGAACTCACTTTTCAGTTGACGTTTATAAGTTTCCTTAATCGGTAACTGCCATGCGTGATCTAAACTTGTTTCGCCCGCTGCTATCAAGTCATCAATCACTCCTTGATCGTTGCCCATCACGCCTGCGGTTTGATGACCTAGCGCAACGATTACCGCGCCGGTTAAGGTCGCTATATCGATCACTGTTTGCGGTTTAAAGCGTTGCGTGTAGGTAAGCGCATCGCACAAAATTAGGCGGCCTTCGGCGTCAGTATTAAGAATCTCAATAGTTTGCCCTGACATGCTTGTGACTACGTCGCCGGGCTTGTTTGCGATGCCATCTGGTAGGTTTTCGGAGCTTGGAATAACCGCAACAACGTTTATTGGCAATTTCATTTCGGCGGCGGCTAGTACTGCGCCGAACACGCTGGCAGCGCCGCACATGTCGTATTTCATCTCATCCATTTTGCCTGCAGGCTTTAGTGAGATGCCGCCCGCATCAAAGGTTAAGCCTTTACCGACCAGCGCATGCGGCGCTTCTTTCGGATTTTTAGCGCCTTTGTATTCCATCACGATAAGTTTAGCCGGTTCGCGGCTGCCTTTACTCACCGATAACAATGAGCCCATGCCAAGCGCATCCATTTCTTTTTCATTTAAAACTTTGACTTTTAGTCCATGTGATCGGCCTAACTTTTTTGCTTGGCTGGCTAAAAAGGTTGGGGTACACACGTTGCCCGGCATATTAGCTAAGTTTTTGGCGAGAGATTTACCGTTATTGATAGCGTTACCAATTCCGGCCGCTTTACGAGCAGCGCTAGCCTGTTTAGCGTCTTTACACCACAATATCGCCTTTGACTCTTTATTTGCCTTCGCGCCACGTACTGACTTTGGTGCGGGAACATAAACGTAGTCTGACTCGCCTATGGCTTCGGCTAGGTGTCGACTTACGGTTTCGACATCACTCTTGGTGAATAGCGCCTGCAGGTCTAATGACACTTCATTGACCTTCAACGCTTTTAGTTGTTTGGCAAGGCTGGTGAGCAAGTCGCGTAATGCTTCGGTATCTAGGGATTTTTCATCACCCGTTCCGATCAACAGCAGCTGTTTTGCCCCTATGCCTTCGGGCACCGCAATATTAACGATTTGCGCTTTCTTGGCACTAAATTGCTCGGCTTTTTGTAGGCGCGAGACTACTTTGCCGGTGATGGCATTAAGCTCTGCGCATTGCGCCGCAATATTTTTTAGCGGCTTGAGTGCTACCACTAAGCAGTCGGTTTTGGCTTGATAGTTTTGTGTCGCTTTGGCTTGTATCTTCATGGAAGTTTTGTCCTAAAAAGGGTCTTTTTATCTATTTAGTTAGTCTTTCGCCAATTCCAGACGATTGCTTGATACAATCGGAGCCTGAAATTTTACCGCGCAAGTATAGCTCGAATTCAAACCCAGACAACCATCTGCTTTTTCACACACGTTTTTAGCCGTTAATTAACTATTATGATCATCCACAAGTCTTTTGTTACCGAGGTTTTGCGCACAGCGTTAGCAGTAACCTTTGTAATCATCAGTATTTTTTTGGTGATGCGAGTGATGGGGTTTCTGAGCCAGGCGGCTGAGGGCATTATTCCGGTAGGCGGGGTGTTGAGTTTAGTTGTTTTGAAAATGATGTCATATCTCGACGTGATGCTGCCGCTAATGTTTTACATTGCCCTAATTATGGTGCTGAATCGGTGGTACTCCGACCATGAGATGGCGGTGCTAGCAAGTTCGGGTGTCGGTATTTTTAATTTTTTGAACCCGTTGGGCTTCTTAGTCGTGATCGTCGGTGGGCTCGTTACGTTTTTTTCTTTCTATCTGACACCTCTGTCTTTAGCCCAAGGTTATAACCTGGAACAAGAATACCGGCAAAGCAGCGAGGTGTCTGGCGTTGTCACTGGGCGGTTTGTCGAAGCGAAAGACGGCAATGGTGTGTATTTTGTGGAAGACTACAATCGCGCCAGCGGTAATTATGAAAACGTGTTTGTTTATCGTGCTTCCTTTGAACGTGAGGGTGTGGTGGTTGCGAAAACCGCGTATCGTACCGAAGACAAAGACACGCAGGATCAATTCTTGGTGTTGGTTAACGGTTCTCGCTATGAGGGTAACCCGGGCTCACCTGACTATCGCGTTGTAGACTTTGAGAAATATGCGCTGCGCATCGAGCCGAAAAACCAGACCAAGCTTTATTTGCCAGTGCGCGCGCGGCCCAACTCTGAGCTCAGGGAATCTGATGACCCGAAGTTGCGAAGCGAGTGGTATTGGCGCGTCGCAAAAATATTTACGTTGCCGATTCTTGCTATTTTCGCGTTGGCACTCAGCCATGTCGATTCTCGCCGAGGAAAATCGACGGGTATGGTGCTAGCGTTTTTGGTGTATCTAACGTACACCAATATGTTGGCGTACGCGGTGACACTCATTCGCAAAGGGGACATCGACAGTGGTACGCCAATTTGGCTAGTGCACGGGTTATATTTTGTGCTCGCTTGTTACTGTTTGTACCGGCGAAATTATAATTTACCGCTCGTACCTGAATTCAGCTTGTTTTCATCGAAGCAACTGACGGCTAATAGTTAATGCGTATTTTAGATCTCTATATAGGCAAGATTCTATTGCGCTATATCATGGTGACCATTGTCGTATTACTCGGCTTGTTTACCTTTGTCAGCTTTATCGACGAACTCGGCGACCTTGATCGCGGCAGCTATGGCATTTTGCAGGTAATACAGCATGTCATTCTAACCATTCCCAAAACACTCTATGAAGTGTTTCCAATGGCAGCGTTAATTGGCTCGATCTTAGGTTTGTCGACCTTGGCGCGTGATTCTGAGCTAATAGTCATGCGCGCGGCCGGCATTTCAATTCAACGAATTGTGCTCTCGGTGGTTAAGGTTGGTTTGATCTTGGCGTTGGTTTCAATGTTTATGGGTGAGGTCGTTGCGCCTTATACCGAGGCTCGTGCGATTGAAGTGAAGGCTGAGTCGATCGTTAGTAATAGTGGTCGTAAAGGTGATTTTGGCGTGTGGCTGCGCGACGACAATACCTATGTTAACGTTGGCGAGGTTCTGCCAGGTGCTCAGTTAAAGCTCCTCAATATTAAAATTTTCGAATTTGATAACCAGAACTTCTTGCGCTTCCTCTCTACCGCAAAAGAAGGCGAGTACCAAATAGCTGCGCCGGGCAGCGGACAAAAAGACCGCTGGCTATTGAAAGGGCTGCGGCGCACCATGATTAATGAGCAAAGTTCGGCCGCTGACGAGGTGACCGCTGCGTACTGGAGCACCGCATTGGACCCTCAAATTCTGAAAATTTACCAGGTAAAGCCCGAGCAACTATCGATTTGGCAATTACGCGAATATATCTCTCACCTTAGCTCGAATAAGCAAGATACATCGAATTATCGACTCGAGTTTTGGTCCAAGATTGTGACGCCATTCGCAACTCTTGTGATGCTTATATTATCGGTTCCCTTTGTGTTTAAGGAGGCACGCAGTGGTAACTTGGGGCGTAGTTTGTTTTCTGGAATTATGATTGGTCTCGGGTTCTTTATTCTTAATCAAGCCTTTAGCTACTTTGTGACGTTGTTCAGTATCCCGCCATTTTTGGGGGCGGCATTGCCGACGATGCTGGTGTGTGTGCTCAGCTTGATTATGATAAGGCGCATAGTTTGACCATTCATTACCTTAATGTTGCGGGTGGGTAACCCGAAGCATTCTGCCCCCTGGTTAAATTCGCGCTAGCTCGGTCTAAGGAGTACACGCTATCCTTTATTTAGCTGGCTTTTTTACGTTGATAATGTGGGTGTCGGTCAACATGTCGTGCCAGGTTCGGTTATTTGAGTTGAGCAATGACCAAGTAAAACCCAGACCCAAACACGCCCACGACAGCAGTGCCGCAAGATAGCGTTTGAACGCTGTTTTCCAACCGATAAATTTGCCATCCGGTTTAACCAAATAAAGATTCCAAGCCTTCATGCCAAGGGTTTGCCCACCGTGCGTCCAGAACCAGCCATAGAAGAAAAAGCTCACGGCAACGACATTGATGCTAACGATAACGCCGCCGACAATACGGCCTAGCTCACTGCGCTCAAGCAGTTTGGGGTAGTCAGGGTCGGGTGCGTTAAACAGGACGTCAGGCCCTAACCAAGTAAATAAGCCCATAAGCAAAGCGGAGCTAAAGAAAACCACACTACACAATAATAGTCCGTCGTAAATCATGACGAGAATTCGTTTAAACAGGCTTATCGATTTCATTTTCTTTGCGTTTGTCAGTTAACTATTTTGTGGATAAATTCGAGTTGTACACAATTATTCTATTCGGTTCGAGCCTATCGGTGATTAGCGGATATACCTAAAAATAAAATCATATAACCTCTTTAACTATATGATTTTAATGATTAAATTAAATTGATTAAATTTTAATCAATTGATCTGATCTATTGCTAGCATCAGCGTTGTTCGAGGTTGTGCACATAGTTATCCACAGTTTTTGTGGATAAACTTTTAGGTTTGCGTTCGAGTTAATTAGTTGGCTTGGATAATACTTGATCAAAGGCGTCGCGGGCGCGAATACTCGGGGAATTTTTGTTTTATCACCTCGTTCCAACTGTCATACTTGAATTAACGGTCTTGAGTTACTATTGTTTGTCTTGTCAATCTCTAGATCATCGCCAATAAATCCAAAAGGGGGAACACATGGCCCGAAATACGTTTCATTATCTCGACAAAGCGCTTGCACAAGTACGTGACCTAGGCCTGATGCCTGAGAAGGTCGATGAGGCGCCGGTGGTGTCTCTACTCGAAAAACTCACTGATATAGACGAAGCGAAAGTGGTGGCCATTGCGCGCACTTTATCGCAAGCGTCCGTGTTCAACGATATTGTTCGAGAACAGGTGTCGGAAATGCGAGTCGGTGAGCGTTATGAAAAGATCACCGAATCATTCAACTCGATTCGAAATGATGCAAAACGCATGGTCGACCAAGTAGAAGATGGCAAAGTAGATACCTTTGAACGCATCAACAATGTGTGGATGAAAGTTACTCGCGGCGATATTGCGTCGCGCTTTGACGAAATTAAAGAAATCTATCTTGAAGTGGCGGAAGATTCACGTGACCAGATAGAACGAGAGCGGGTAATCTTAGAGGCTTATCAAGATTTTCGTGGGGCGATTAAGCAATCTGAAATTTACGCTTTGGATGTACTAAAGCAAACAGAAGCCATTTGGAACGAAGCCAAGGGTGCGCTAAAACAAGCGAACGATACCGTCACCGCCTTTGCAGGTGAGGATATGGCTGAGCGTGCAAAGCTAGAGTTAGCACGTGATGAGCGTATGCGCGACTTACAGTATGGCGAAGACCGTTATCAAGTTGCCAAGGACATATCCGATAATTTGACAGTCAGCTATAACACGTCTGAAGTTATCATGGCGCGCCTGATGCAAACTAATAGCGCTAAAGAGCGCGTCTATAAGCAGGCAATCACCTTTTTCGGCACCAACGAATCCGTGCTAACGGCCTTAACCGCGTCGTTTACCGGTTTGTTTGGTTTACACGAAAGCACTCAGACGTTGGAAGCAATGAAGGAAGGCGTTTCCAAAAGCTTGGAAGACCTCGCTGATATTGGTGGCAAGGTTCAAGAAGCGGCGGTCAAAGCAGGTTATGGCCCTACCATTCGTGCTGACGCCGTTAAAAAACTGGTCGATTCGGTGGTTAACTTTCAAGAGCGCTCACGTGAGATTATTGAAGAAATGCGCGTGTTATCGACCCAAAATGCTGAAGAAATACGAGTGTCAGTAGAGGACGGTAAGCAACGCATGGCGAAAATCATCGAACGCGGTGGTTCCTTGCCTTTGGCGCACAAGGTTTAGTAGTCACTCAAGCTTAACAAGCAGGAAATTGGGTATGGTCGAGGCCAAGCAAGGCAACTCACAGGTGAGTAAAACGCCGTTGGAGGAGGTGATGGTGGCGATGGATGTGGTAGACACATTACGCCATGACCAAAGTATCGCCGAGCGTGAGCTTGATGGAGAGGGGCGTCGTGAACGTTTACTTGAGCGTTTGCGTGAGATGTATTCTGCGCAAGGCATCGATGTGCCTGATCACGTGTTATACGAAGGTATTGATGCGTTAGAGCAAGAGCGCTTCAAATATGAAGCCGTTGCGCCAAGCTGGCAAACTAAGCTAGCACACGCGTGGGTTAGTCGTGGTCGCTGGGGTAAACCGCTGAGTTTTTTGGCGGTGATTGCCAGCGTTTTTTATGGGGTTTACTTCCTGACCGATGTGATGCCAGAGCGATCGATGCGCGCTGAATTACCGCAAAAGGTGACCCGTTCGTTAAATGCGATTATAAGCATTGCCAAGAATCCGGACATTGTTTCTCAGGCACAGGCTTCTGCTGCGAACGCCGAACAAGCGCTCGTTAATGATGATTTTTCAAAAGCAAATGCTATTGTCGAAAATATGCAGAACGTGTACATACAGTTGCAACAAGAGTACAGCATTCGTGTTATCTCCCAACCTGGCGAAAATTCGGGTGTGTTCCGAAACCCGCCGAATAACCCTGACGGGCGTAATTATTACTTGATAGTTGAGGCGATTGATAAAAGTAATAACGTGGTTGAGTTGACAATCTTGAATCAAGAGAACAATAAGGCCGCGCGCAAGAAGTCGTGGGGTCTTCGTGTCAATGAAGAGACCTTCTATAAGGTCGCCGCAGATAAGCGTGATGACGGCATTATTCAAGGCAACAAAGTCGGTGAGAAAGCCGCAGGGTATTTAAAACCTGTGTTTAGCATTCCCACCACCGGCGCAACCATTACGGAGTGGTAGCTATGTGGGCCGGAACCTCAGCACTCGGTAGCATTGACCAAACGTTACAAACTATTCGCAACGAGGTGGTTCGTTTAGATGGTCAGTTGAACCAGCTTAGCAACCAAATGGCCGCCAACCAGCGTCACCGATCTAAGTTGATAAATGATATCGCCGGGGTACGCCTTGCTGAAATTGAACGTGGTCAACTGACGAGCAGTTTCAATGCCGCGGACCAACAAGCTGCTGAGCTGTTGGCGCAGCGAGAGAATGCCTTGCAACAGCTTAACGCGGAGATAGACGAAATTAACCAAGCGTTGCTTGACGCAGAAGCGACGCGTTTAGAAATGCTTGCTAAGGTGAATGATAGCTCGCAGAAAATTGTTGACGTCGAGGGCGAGGTACAAGCTAAGTTAAGACTCGACGACGCCTACTTGGCACAGTTCGCGCAGGCTCAGCAGGCCGAATCTGTGTCTACCCAAGCTGAACAAAAAATGCAGCAAGCGCAAGCCAGCATGGCTGAAAAAGCTGCTTCGTATCAGGCTGATGCACTTTTTATGTATTTGTGGGAGCGTGGCTATGGGACCACAGACTACTCGGGTGGGTTACTGGGTCGATTTATGGATTCGTGGGTCGCGCGTGTTATTAACTATGAACCCGCGCGCGTAAACTATTGGAATCTTATTGAAATTCCTAAACGCTTAGAGGAGCACGCAGACCGGGTAGCTGCCGCGGCTGACGCCGAACATATGACGCTACAGCAACTCGAACTAAATGCGCTTGAGGTGGCTGGGGTAACGAGCTTGGAAAGCGATTTAGAAGCGCTCAGAAATACGCTTGATGCGCACGATGATCAACTTGAGTCCGTTGAGTCACAGCTCAACGTATTGCTGGATCAGCGCGCGCTCTACATTGCCGGTGAAGACGATTATATTAAGCAATGTCTAGCGCGCTTAACCCAGGCCTTGGATCATCAAAGCTTGCAGTCAGTGCACCAATATGTGCGTGCGACCCACTCGCCAACCGACGATATGCTAGTGCTTGAATTACAAAGCCTAGAAGACAAGCTTGACGATGTGGAAGGCGATTTGGCTGATATTCGTACTCTACATGATCGGAAACTCGGTAAGCTTAAAGAGCTGGAAAAAGTTCGTCGTGATTTTAAAAACTCGCGCTTTGACGATGTGCGTTCGGGTTTTGGCAACCAAGCGCTTATCGCCAATGTGTTGGGACAATTCATTCAAGGCGTCGTATCCGGTGGCGATGTTTGGAGAGTGATAAAGCGCAATCAGCGTTATCGTCAGGTGGCGTCCTCGCCTGAGTTTGGTAGCGGTGGCTTGGGTCAAATCGCCGATATTCTGGGTGATGAGCTAATGCGCAAGGGTCGTCGAAGTCGTAATTCTAGGCGCGGTTCGACTTGGCATTGGCCGAAACCTCGCGGTGGTGGCGGTGGCTTTAGAGTGCCTCGCAGTGGCGGCGGTAGTCGTGGTGGTGGCGGTTTTAAAACTGGCGGCGGATTTTAGCGACACAGAGCCGAGTGCCAATATAGCCGAGTGCGAAAATGCCAAGAGCATAAAAAAAACCAGCGATACGCTGGTTTTTTTATGCTATCAGGCTAGTCAGTGTTTAGGTGAGTAGGCTGACATTTTGCAACGGGTTATGCGTAATTGCTAGCCGCGAATTCCCAATTTGCTAGCTCCCAGAAATTCTTTAAATACTCAGGACGAGCATTACGGTAATCAACGTAGTAAGCGTGTTCCCAAACGTCGACTGTGAGTAATGGGGTAATGCTTTCATCGGTGATTGGGGTGTCTGCGTTGCTGGTGTTTAGAATTTCTAGTTTGCCTGCGCTGTTTTTGACTAGCCATGTCCAACCTGAACCAAAGTTACCGCCCGCACTAGCGGTGAATTTTGATTGGAATTCTTCGAATGAACCGAACGCCTCATCTATCGCAGCCGCTAGCTCGCCACTGGGTTTGCCGCCCCCGGTAGGGCTCAAGCTGTGCCAATAGAAAGTGTGGTTCCATATTTGAGCTGCGTTATTAAACATGCCACCGGAGGTGCTTTTAACGATGTCTTCTAGTGACTTTTCAGCGTGTTCCGTGCCGGCTATCATGCCGTTCAAATTCGTAACATAAGCGTTATGGTGTTTGCCATAATGGTAATCAATGGTTTCTTCTGAAATGTGTGGCGCGAGTGCGTCACGAGCATAAGGAAGGGCTGGTAATTCAATTGACATTTATAACTCCGAAGTCGTTGGCTAAAAAAATGACTGAAAAATAACTTTTTACAGGCATGTGAATTTCTTAATTGTTGAGTACTAAGGTTTAATTTAGCGGTTTAAATTAGCGCTCAAACCGACGCGCAGTCTAGCATAGCTAGATGACTATTCAATCAAGGTCTGAGTCTTGGTTTCTAGCCGTTCGGTGATTAATTGTCATATAAATCCTATTTGTCATCATAATGTAAACTAATTACAATACAACGGGTGTCGAATCCGCTAGAATCAGCGCCATCCCGATGATTGACTGTAATCAAGTAACGAACACCGATAGGCCAGCCAAAATAATGAAAGAAAGTTACAAAATAAAAAACCTTAATCGAACTAAAATTATCGCTACAGTTGGGCCTGCCACCAGCAACGTTGAGATGCTGGAGAAGCTGATTTTAAATGGTTGCAGTATTTTTCGAATCAACTTTTCGCACGGTTCGCACGAATCTCATGGCGAATCGATCAGTAATATTAGAACGGCGGCACGAAATCTCTCTCAGCACGTTTCTATTTTAGGTGATCTGCAAGGCCCCAAAATTCGAATTGGCGCGATCAAGGGTGAAAAAATAGAATTGACGGTAGGGCAGGAACTATTACTCGACTCCGATATTGCTGACGACGACGGCAGCGCGCAAGGGGTTAGCTATTTATGTGACACTCTAGCTGCCAGCTGCAGCCCTGGTCGTGTGTTGATGCTAGATGACGGCAGGGTACAACTTGAGGTTATCGCCGTGAATGGCAACGCCATTAACACCAAAGTGGTCGCTGGTACTAAGCTGTCGTCACGTAAGGGTTTGAACCTTAAAGGTGGCGGGTTGGCCGAGGACGCGCTTACCGAAAAAGATATTCGAGATATGGCGTTTGCGGCTTCACAAAATGTTGACTACATGTGCGTGTCTTTCCCTTCGTGTGCGCAAGACATGTTAGACGCGCGCGCAAAGCTAGATGAAATAGGTTGCGATACTCAATTGATCGCGAAGTTAGAACGCGCCGAAGTGGTCGCATCAGAAGCCGTTATTGATGAAATGATACACAGCTGCGAGGGTGTGATGGTAGCGCGGGGCGATCTAGCAGTAGAAGTCGGTTTTGAGGCGGTTACGTCCTATCAAAAGCAAATTGTGGCGCGCGCTCGAAGACTTAATAAACCCGTAATCGTGGCTACCCAGATGATGGAAAGCATGATTGATTCACCGGTGCCGACTCGTGCCGAAGTATCAGACGTGGCAAATGCAGTATTCGACTACGCCGATGCGGTAATGCTGTCGGCCGAAACTGCGGTTGGTGACTATCCTTTGGAAGTTGTCAAAACGGTTTATGACGTGATTATTGCCACTGAAAAACACACCTTAACGCAAGTTTCAAAGCACCGGGTTGAGATGGATTTCGAGTTTGTCGACGAGTCAATTGCGATGGCGACGATGTACATGGCGAACCATTTTAAAGCAGTTAAAGCGATTGTTTGTTTGACTGAATCTGGCAGCACTGCATTATGGATGTCGCGCATCAAGACTCATCTACCATTGGTTGCAATGTCCCCTAAGCCAAGTACACTGAACAGAGTGGCGCTTTATAAAGGTGTGCGCTCGGCTTTATTGCCTCATGAATCAGAGCGCAATAGCCAGTTAGACGACGTTATTAAATATGTTCGTACAGCGGTCGAGCTCGAGAAAGGAGACTACGTTGTAATCACGTTTGGCGACGTGGTTGGTGTTGATGGCCATACAAACACATTAAAACTTCTGCAAGTTTCATAAATGTTCGGGGAGTAATTGCGCCGGTCGGGCTACCGCTGCCCGAGACTTACAGAAAAAAGGTGCTTTCGAGCGCCTTTTTTCTGTTTGGCGATCGTTGAATTCTCGAAACAGATGCGTATAATTCCGCGATGGAAAATATCAAACAAGCCCTCACCTTTGATGACGTCCTTTTAACGCCGGCTAAGTCCGCTGTTGTACCCCGCGACGTCCAGCTCTCCACCCAGCTTACTAAACAAATTCGCCTCGGTATTCCACTGCTTTCAGCAGCGATGGACACCGTGACTGAAGCGCGTATGGCCATCTGTCTGGCGCAAGAAGGCGGCCTCAGCGTAATTCATAAAAATATGGCGCCTGAGCTACAGGCGCGAAATGTTTCTAAAGTCAAAAAATTTGAAAGCGGCGTAATTAATGACCCAATCACCGTGTCACCCAATACCAGCATTGGGGATGTGATTGCGTTAACTCGAAAAAAACGTATATCTGGCGTGCCGGTGGTTGATGGCGATAACCTTGTGGGTATCGTAACCGGCCGTGATTTGCGTTTCGAAACTCGCTTTGATGAGCCTGTGTCCACGGCCATGACACCGCAAGAGAAGCTGGTTACGGTTAAAGAGGGTACCAGTAAGCAAGAAATTCAGTCGCTGTTACATGAACACAGAATCGAAAAAGTGTTGGTGGTTGACGACGAATTCAACCTTAAAGGTTTGGTCACGGTTAAAGATATTCAAAAATCGACCGATCACCCAAATGCCTCTAAAGACTCCAATGGCAATTTGCGTGTGGGCGCAGCGGTAGGCACAAGTGCGGATACTGATGAGCGGATTGAGTTATTAGCCGCAGCCGGTGTTGATGTGATTGTGGTTGATACTGCGCATGGACACTCCATTCATGTGCTGGACGTGGTTAGTCGGGTGAAAAAAGCGTATCCGCACATTCAAATCATTGGCGGAAATATCGCGACTGGCGAAGCAGCACTTGACCTTGTTAGCGCCGGCGCTGATGCGGTAAAGGTAGGGATTGGCCCAGGTTCAATTTGCACTACTCGAATGGTAGCTGGCGTTGGTGTACCGCAAATAACCGCTGTGTATGATGTCGCGCAAGCGTTGAAAGGAATGGACATTCCGCTTATTGCCGATGGTGGTTTGCGCTTTTCGGGCGACATTGCGAAAGCCATTGCCGCGGGCGCTAATTGTGTGATGGTCGGTGGCTTGCTTGCCGGTACAGACGAAGCGCCTGGCGAGATAGAATTGTACCAAGGCCGCTCATACAAATCGTACCGAGGCATGGGGTCGATTGGCGCTATGGAACAAGGTTCTAAAGATCGATATTTTCAAGCCGATGAATCGGAATCGGAGAAGCTAGTTCCAGAGGGTATTGAAGGGCGTGTTCCTTATAAGGGGCCGGCGATTAATATCATTCATCAACTAATGGGTGGTCTACGTTCGAGTATGGGCTATACCGGCAACGCTACGTTGGCTGAGATGCGCACTAATTGTAAATTTGTACAGATCACTAACGCCGGGGTTGCCGAGTCGCACGTACACGACGTAACCATCACTAAAGAAGCGCCTAATTACCGAAGCTAAAAGCCTAATGACTGATATTCACAGCGACAAAATCCTAATTCTAGATTTTGGCTCACAGTACACTCAACTTATTGCTCGTCGCATTCGTGAACTTGGCGTCTACTGTGAAATATGGGCGTATGACAATGATCTCGCGACCGTTCAAGCATTTGCGCCAAGAGGAATAATACTTTCTGGTGGCCCATCAACAGTTACCCAGGCACATACGCCAAGAGCGCCGGACGGCATCTTTGAAATGGGCGTGCCAGTGTTGGGTATCTGTTATGGTTTGCAATGCATGGCGGCGATGCTAGGCGGCGACGTGTCTACCTCAGATAAGCGCGAGTTTGGTCACGCGAGTGTTGAGCTTTGTGAGTCAAACGCGCTGATTAGTGAAGCATCGCAAAGTGTTTGGATGAGTCACGGAGACAAAGTTACTAAACTTCCAGTTGGTTTTAAGGTTATTGCGAAGTCAGAAAATGCGCCGCTGTGCGCAATTGCTGATGAAAATCGCCATTTCTACGGTGTTCAATTTCACCCTGAAGTAACGCACAGCGAGTTTGGTAAGCAATTACTCAGTCGTTTCGCGCATGATATCTGCGGTTGCGGAAATAGTTGGTCAGCCAGTAATATCATTCAAGATTGTATTGAGTCGGCGCGCCAACAAGTGGGTGATGAGCGTGTAATTTTGGGGTTGTCTGGCGGAGTTGATTCATCGGTAGTTGCGGCGCTATTGCACCAAGCGGTCGGCGATCAACTCACGTGTATTTTCGTTGATAACGGCTTGTTGCGTAAAAACGAAGGTGATCAAGTAATGCAAACCTTCGCTGATAATATGGGCGTCAAGGTTATTCGTGTCGACGCCGAAAAGCGTTTCTTAGACCAGTTGGCGGGTGAAAATGAACCCGAGGCCAAACGCAAAATTATTGGGCGAGTCTTCGTCGAAATCTTCGAAGAAGAGTCTAAGAAAATTGATAATGCTAAATGGCTAGCACAAGGTACTATCTACCCCGATGTGATTGAGTCGGCCGGCTCGAAAACTGGCAAGGCTCAGGTCATTAAATCACACCATAACGTCGGCGGTTTGCCTGACGACATGGACCTGCAATTGCTTGAGCCGTTGCGTGAACTCTTTAAAGACGAAGTTCGTGAAATCGGTTTAGAGTTAGGGCTGCCCGAGCAGATGATTCAACGCCACCCGTTCCCCGGGCCAGGTCTGGGTGTGCGGATCCTGGGTGAAGTTAAAAAAGAATACGCCGACGTACTACGCGAAGCTGACGCTATTTTCATGGAGGAGTTATACGCCACCGGATGGTACGAAAAAACCAGCCAAGCATTTGCCGTATTTTTACCCGTTAAGTCAGTGGGCGTAGTGGGTGACAATCGCGCTTACGACTATGTGATTGCCTTGCGTGCAGTACAGACCATTGATTTTATGACGGCGACTTGGGCGCATATTCCCTATGAAATTCTAGGTAATATCTCGAACCGTATTATTAACGAAGTTCGAGGAATCAGCCGAGTGACCTACGATATATCAGGTAAGCCACCGGCAACGATTGAGTGGGAGTAGGTTTGTGCTTATTTTGGCGCAGGTTTGGTCTATTTACGTCAATAGCTGAATGGTAGCTAGGTCGATAAACGCCCAGCACGATTGCTAAGGTTTCGCGATTTTCGCCATATTGACTAACCTAATAAATTCGCCGCGATAACCAAACTTGTCTTCACCTTTGTTAGCCTGAGCTCGCGTGATAATGTCGTCATAGCTCAGTGAGCCGGTGTTTTTCCCACCTTTGAGCAGTTGTGCAAAACCCGCCACTGCCGTGGAAAATAGTACATCTGGGCTCGGCGTACTTTCCGTAATGCCAATCGGCTTCTCAATTAGGCTCGATGTTGATTCATTCGGCAATTTAAAACGTATTTTCAGAAAACCATACTCGCCGATATTTTCCTTGCTAGCTGGTGACTTGTTGGCAGAGTAGCGTGGTTTGTCTATTGACGCCGACTCAGCGTCGATTGGCGTTATTTCGTAAATCGCAGTCACGCTATGGCCCGCGCCAATATCGCCGGCGTCGATTTTATCGTTATTAAAGTCTTCGCGATTTAATGCGCGGGTTTCGTAGCCTACTAAGCGATATTCGCTCACGGTTGCGGGGTTAAACTCGACCTGTAACTTTACGTCCTTAGCTATGGTGAAAAGCGTCGAGGTAGCTTGGTCGACCAGCACTTTTTTGGCTTCGCTTAAACTGTCGATATAGGCTGCGACGCCATTGCCGTTTTGCGCCAAGGTTTGCATCATGTCGTCTTGGTAGTTGTTGCGCCCAAAGCCAAGCACTGAGAGAAAAACACCTTGTTCTCGCTTGCGTTCAACTAACGTTTTAAGTGCTTCGTTACTTTGTTGGCCAACGTTAAAATCTCCGTCGGTTGCTAATACAATACGATTTACCGCGGCTTTATTGAAGTTTAGCTCAGCGAGTTGATAGGCCAACTCAATGCCCTGTCCACCTGCGGTTGAGCCACCAGCGTCAAGTCGTCGCAATGCGTCGAAAATTTTCGACTTTTCGCTGACTTTGGTTGGTTCAAGAACCGTGCCTGCGGCACCGGCGTACACCACAATGCTGACAGTGTCTGTCGGCTTTAACGTATCTAATAAGAGGTTGATAGATTGCTTGACCAACGGTAGCTTGTTTGGCTGACCCATTGAGCCCGACACATCAAGCAGGAATACAAGATTGCTGTCAGGTTGCTCGGTCTTTGCAATGTCGTATCCTTTTATGCCTATGTGCACCAGCTTTTTGTCGGTATTCCAGGGCGAATCAAAGACGTTAATCGATGCCTCAAACGGGCGATTCTTCGATTCCGGTAATGGGTAGTTGTAGTCAAAGTAGTTGATAAACTCCTCTGTGCGTACCGCCGCTGGTGATGGTAGGTAACCGCGCAAAAGCTGGCTGCGAACTAAGCTGTACGAAGCGCTGTCAACGTCGACCGAGAAAGTAGAGACTGGCTCCTCGCTGACGAGTCTTACGAGGTTTTCTTCATGCGCTAAATACTCTTCTCCTAAATCTGGGCGTTGAGGCTCTATAACGCCATCGAGATCTTCTACGATACGTTTTTCCTTGGTATTTGCGCCGTAAGATTGAAGAGCATATGCTTTTTTCTCGTTAAGAACTTTCGCGTCTCTATTTAGTGAGGCCTGCGCACGCGCTGTCGCAACCGGCGCTTGCCGGGATGCGGCTGCCTCTGTCTGAGGCGCGGCAGAGTCAGTGCTTTCGTCGGGTGCTTGTTCGGCATCTTGTTTTGGTTGAATTACGCTCGTAATCGCGCTGTTCGTGTCCGCACTGCTAAACGCCTCTGTTTTTTTCGAGGGTGTGATAGTTGTTTCATCGAGCCGGACATCGCCAAGAATATTGGGTGCCTCTAGGGTGCTGACCGCGTCTGGCTTGTGAGGCATAAAGGTCACCAGACTGCCAGCGATAAACGCTACGGCAACTGTTGCGAAAACGGGTTTTGTTTGCAGATTGCTAAAAACTTTCACAAGAAAATCTCCTATCGATTGATTGTGCTTTGAGGACGATGTGTCTCCGTTATCAATAGGGCGAGTTAACGCTGTGTTTCCTTGGGCGGTTTCGTGTGCGAACGCTGAAACCGCGAGATTAATAGCAACTTTTCGCGCGTTGGTGTCCGCCGAGGGAATTGTGTCGTCGAGTAGGTCATCTATAAATTTATCGTTCATAGCGTGGCTCCTGTCACATTGTGGTCTTGCTCTAAACCCGATGTGTTGAAGGTTTGTTTGAGTAACTTGCGTGCCTCGTAAATGCGCCAAGACACTGTGCTCTCTTTTATTCCTAGGCGTTGAGCAGCATCGTGATGAGACAGCCCTGTCCCGTAGACTAAGATCAACGCGTCTTTAAAGTCTTCTTGTAAGTTGTCTATGTGCTCGAGAACTTGATTTGAATAAAATTGTCGAGCGCTTTTATCTTGCGCGGGGCGCTCTAGCGCGTGATCGGACTCCTCGCGTTGATTATGCTGAGTAGGGCTTTTATAAAAATCTTTGGCGCAATTTATTACCAGACGGTACAGCCATGAGGTAAACGACGATTGGCCTTTGAACTGTTTCAGTGCTTTAGTGAGCTTTAGGCAAGCCTGTTGGGTGATGTCTTGCGCATTGTGTTGATCACCGCACCAGCGGTAGGCAAAGCGGTATATGGTGTCATAGTAGTGATTTAACAGTTGCTCGAAGGCTACTGTGTCACCATTTTGACAACGTTTTATTAGGCTGTTGTCGTCCAATTCTGCGTCTCAAGAAGCTGTTTCTATGCATAAGACGATAACATGTGGAAAAAGCTTGGAGGAAATACAGAAAAAGATACTTTTTATTTATTAACTGCGGTTAAACCTGTGTGTGCTAGCTCGCGACGGTGCTAACATTCAGGCTGTTGTTCAGTCTTGTCTCCTAATTAAAAAAATACTCTGACTCTTGATACACATTCCTTATTCTAAGCAGCAAAGTGGCTTCACCCTGATTGAAATCATGGTGGTGGTGGTTATTATTGCCGTGATGTCGGTGGCGGTGTCTTTATCTTTGGGAGGGAACGCGGATCGTAATGCACGATTACAAGCCAATCGTTTTATGGCCGTGGTTAACGAAGTGCGAGACGAGGCGATTATTGCGGGTGGCAGCTACACATTGACCGTGGAAGAAAAGTCACGCACCTATAGCTTTAGTGCTGCGCGCCAGCAAGGGAATACTACGCCAGGAGATGCATTGTTCAAACCACGCACTCTTGACGCTGAAATCAATGTTAAATGGGAGGTTTTCGAGGTGTTCGACGGAGATCAAGACGCTGAGCCAAAAGTGCTAATAAGTTCTTTGGGTGAAATTACTCCGTTTGAGTTGCATTTAGGTGGCGATGAGAAAACTTACACGGTGTTCCTGAATCAAGACGGTGAGCTCGAGCGCCGTGATCGAAATCGAGGCCTATAGTTGTGTCGGGCCTAAATAGTCAAGTCGGCCGGTTTCCAGAGCAGGGCTTTACATTGTTGGAAGTGTTGGTGGCTATCTTGATCGTTGCTCTGGGGGTCGTGTCAGTGGTTCAGGTCGCTGCCCAGCACGTCAATAATACGGTTGAATTAGAGAAGCGTATGGTCGCGTCTTGGGTTGCGAGTAATCATATTGCAGAAATTCGCTACGATGCGCGCACCGAAAGGCTTAAAACCGGCGGTAAAACCGAGCGTTATAAGCTTGGTGGTCAGCGCTGGCGCTCGCGTGCACGAATAGAAGAGACAGAGGTAGAGCAAGTGTATTTAGTTACTGTACAAGTTACCGATGACAACGACCAAAAGAAACGCCAGTACGCATCGGTCACTACGGCGGTTACGGATAGGCTTTAATGATGCAACTGGCAAGCAGGCTTAAAGGGTTTACGCTGATCGAAGTGATGGTGTCGGTTGCGATTTTCGCTGTGATCGCCAGCATTATGGGGCCGGCGCTATTACAGTTTCTAGATGTACGTGAAAAAGTCGGTGCTAAGCAGGAGCGCTTAGAAGGCTTGCAGAAGACGTTTCTCTTTCTGGCCAATGATTTTCGTTATGCTGCTAACCGCCTAGGTAAGGACCAGTATGGCGACCCAGGTAAAGCCACTATGATTGTTGGCGACGACAGCTTGATCGACTTCACGGCCGCTTACCCTGATTTGAATCTTGGGGGAATTAATGTGCCTCGACGCGTGCGCTGGGTATTAGAAGATAATGTGCTTAAGCGGCTACAGTCACCGGTAATGGACCCCGATGGCGACACCCGTGTTATGCGTCAATCGCTACTCAAAGAGGTTGACGATGTCGAGATTGAGCTTAGTGTGATCGAAGATGGTCGTGACAAAACCAGCAAACGATGGGAGGAGGAAACTCGCCTGCCGGATAAGATAAGTATCACTATCAAAATGGAAAATAAGCAAGAGTATCAACGCATATTTACGATGTTGGGCGGGGATAGTTTAGATGCGCTCGCGGCGTCTTTGAGTGCTTCAGGTAACGGTTCAGGTAACGGTTCAGGTAACGGTTCAGGTAACGGTT
>CALIVT010000033.1 GCA_938048185.1 uncultured Arenicella sp. | reverse complement strand
GCTGCTTCTGAGTTCATTTCTTTTTACAATGGGCTAGCACCTTTGCAATCCTACCCAGGAACAGAAGTAATTGAATTTTATGAACACATCGCGTCAAAGTTTTTGTATATTGAAACAGAACTTAATACATTCGTCTCCCGTCATGGAGCAATAGTGCCGGAAGATAGCTTGAGTCTAATTTATGAATCAATCAGACTTGCGGGTGCTGGTAAGTTTGAAACCATTGATGGTGGAGGCAATAGCGTCGATATCACTTCTTCGGCTTTAGAGAAGGCAGGTAAAATAGTAAAAAGCATGGATAGAATAGAGGAGAATCTTAAAGAAAGAGTCTATGGACAAATCACCACCTAACAAGAATAAACACAATGCGCTTTCAGCGCTCGGACGCGTGCTACGCCCGCGCCCGTGTTATTGGCGTTAGTTGCTCTTCGGCATCGAGGTTATCGGGACAAGAAGTTAAGTTGGCCATGGACAAATCGGGACGGCATCTTGAATTTTTGCTAAGTGGGGAATCATAGTGCCGCGTTCTAATCTTGGTGGCGATCGAACATCATCACTAAAATTAAGTCATCAAAAATCAAAGCCTATCTTAGGTTATGCTTAGTTTAAGTTATGAATAAATCACCAACAAAATCAGTTCTAAGAGTAGTGGCTCCGCTATTGTTTATTGTTCAGGGTAAATCTTCTAGGCAACTAACAAGTAACCAAAGTCCACTTCGCCTGCGGCTCCGCGGGATGGCGCATACGACGCGCCACCCCTTGGTCGGGCGTTAGATCTGCAACGGGCTCACCCCAAATTCAGCACTTAACCCACATTATTAAAGGGACAAAACATGAAAGTTTTTATTAGTTGGAGCGGTAAACGAAGCAAAGCATTAGCAAATGCCCTAAGAGACTGGTTGCCAATGGTGCTGCAGTATGTAGAGCCTTGGGTTTCAGATAAGGATATTTCTGCAGGTGACAGATGGGCTCAGGCGATAGCGGGAGAGTTGGAAGCGTCAAATTTCGGAATTATCTGTATAACACCCGAAAACCTTCACTCTGAATGGATTTTGTTTGAATCGGGTGCGCTATCAAAATCAATGTTGGACTCCAAAGTAATCCCACTATTATATGGGTTGGAATTAAGTGACTTAAGTGGTCCCCTCTCTCAGTTTCAGGCTCAAAAATTGGAAGAGTCTGGAGTGTTGGAAATAGTTAAAGCTATCAACAAAGTTCCTGAAAATAAAACATCAGAACAAATTGTCGACCAGTTGGTTCCCGCGCTTTGGCCTCGTCTTCAGGATGCACTAAATAGCATTCCTGATTCTGAGACAAATGAGAGGCACATGCGCCCTCAGCACGAGATCTTAGAAGAGCTAGTGACCGGGGTGCGCGGAATCAATACAAGAATGCGAGATATTGAACCAGAACTATCAGACCGTGACATTTCGTACAGGCGCAAAAAAATTAGACGGTTTCATCCTAGAATGCTTGAAGAAATGTTAATGGTTTCCGAAGATGAAGGCGGCGGTCCGTTACAGCTTCTAATTTTAGCGGGTTTGTATCGAGAAGATTTACCTTGGATCGCAGAACTTCTAACTGAGGCCTATCGAGAAATCAGGGACGGAAATATAGGATCAGCAGAAAAAACTATCCTTCGCCTTCGTCGAATGATGAAAAATATGATGCACTCAAAAATGTTCTATGAGCTTTCAGGTGGCTCAAAGGAACTAATGATGCTGGCGGACGAGCTTCCGATGTACTTAGATATGGCAATGCACAGGATGATCCCTGAACGTAAAATAAATGAAGAAGACGATTCAGTTTAAACCGAATAAGAGATCTAACAAGAAACAAAAGTACGCCTGCGGCGGGACGCTCATGAATTCGCGCCCCTTTGCTTGGCGTTATATTTACTTAAGGCTGTCAATATGAAAGTGATTGTTTGTTTTTTACTGCTTTTGTCTCTTGCCTCACGATCTGGCGCTGTCGATCTAATTGATTCATCATCATCGATAAACGATATATTGGAACTTACTGAAGATCATCTTGAGACTAAAGAGAACGTTAATTTGGAAGATTACGAACTCCTATCAATATATTACGGTTATAATTTTTCAGAATATAGTAGCGTCGATAAGCCTAGTTGGACTATCTCGTACCGAAGGAAAAATTCAGAAGAATTTAGAAATAAAAAAGGTAGTGGCTATTTAATTTTTGTAAATAATGACCTTGAAATTACTATCACAAAAAACGACGGATTTTGAAATATATCAAGAACCAAAACGCTACCTACGGCAGTTCGGACGCGTTTTCAACGCACCCCTTGGCAAGGCGTTAGGTTTATCGCGATGGCTATGTCACATGTAAGCTTTAGAGTTCAGGGTATCGTTCCTCAGTTAAGGGCCTATGGCGAAGAATGGGCTGTAGAAAAGTTGCTTGCGGTTAATGAAGACGATCTGTTTAAAATTGGCGAACTTGCATTCGTTCATTACCTAGTTCCGAAAACAATTCTTGATAAGGCGATCTGTTTGGGTGTCGTTGAATATTTCGAAGGGTCTTCTCGCCCACTTCGAAGGAAGAGAAGAGTTTTTCAAAAAACTGAAAATTCTCAAAATGATAAAAACTCAGGATAGAAGAGTAAGCTGAATGTTTTCAAGAGACTTTCAAAGCAGAAATTTTTCTTATATAAAAAACTAATTACTTACGTTCGTCTTCCAATCAAATGCTTGATTTTCCGCAGTAAGACTGGCTGACAGCAAAACAAGCCCCTGCATATCAAAGCGAATTCACGGCTAAACATCCCACAAGAATTGTTTTAAATAAATCCGGCCTGCGGGGTTAAATTCAACGCCCTCTTCTTCTAATAGAATACGTTGATAGTCGTCGTAACCGGCCTGCTTGCGCGGGCTAATTTCGCCTTTAATATTAACTACCCGTTGCCACGGCACTTCATGGTCTTCGGGTAAGGCTGCCAACGCGTAACCAACTTGGCGTGCGTTTCTGGGCCGACCAATTAAACGCGCAATTTGACCGTAAGTGGCAACCTTGCCTTCGGGGATAGAGCAAACCATATCGTAGATTAGCTCGTATAAGCTTGGCTCTCCAGAATCCACTGCTTAGTTTAGCCTACGGTCACCGGCCTAGAATGGCATTCCGCCGCCGCCCATACCGCCGGGGGGCATTTTTCCGCCCATACCCGGCATGTTACCCATGCCGCGCATCATCTTGGCCATTTTCCCTTTGCCGCCCATTTTTTTCATCATTTTTTGCATCTGCATAAACTGTTTGAGCGTCTTGTTTACGTCTTGAATTTCAGTGCCTGAGCCTAAGGCGATCCGCTTCTTGCGCCCGCCTTTAATTAAGGCTGGAAACTGCCGCTCTTTGGGCGTCATCGAATTGATGATGGCAACGCTTTTGTTCATATCACCCATTACGCCGGTCATAGCGCCATTGGGTATGTTTAAATTACCCATGCCGGGCAGCTTACTCATCATGCTCTCCATGCCACCCATATTATTCATTTGAGCGACTTGATCACGATAGTCTTCAAGATCAAAGCCTTTGCCCTTCTTGAGCTTTTGAACCAGTTTCGCCGCTTTATCTTTATCAACTTTCTGTTCAGCTTCTTCGATCAAGGTCATGACATCGCCCATTCCGAGAATGCGCGAAGCAATACGGTCTGGGTGAAACGCTTCGATGCCGTCGATTTTTTCGCCGATGCCAAGGAACTTAATTGGCTTACCAGTTACTTCTCGAATAGACAGCGCGGCGCCGCCGCGTGCATCACCGTCAGTCTTGGTTAAGATCACGCCAGTGAGTGGCAGCGCTTCGTCAAAGGCCTTAGCACTAACCACCGCGTCTTGCCCGGTCATGCTGTCGACTACAAACAAGGTTTCAATCGGGTTAGCCGCCGCGTGCACGGCTTTGATTTCTTGCATCAATTCGCCATCAACGTGCAGGCGACCCGCGGTATCGATGATCAACACGTCCATCACAGCATTCTTGGCAGCGAGTTTGGCGTTAGCGACAATATCGACCGCTTTCTGGTCTGGCGAACTTGGGCAAAACGCGACATCGATTGATTCAGCCAGTGTTTTTAGCTGTTCAATCGCCGCGGGGCGGTAAATATCAGCACTGGTGACCATCACGCGTTTGCCTTCGCGCTGCTTGAGTAAGTTAGCGAGCTTACCCACGGTGGTGGTTTTACCCGCGCCTTGTAAGCCGGCAACCAAAATGACCGCGGGCGGAGTTTGCGCGAGATTAAGCGCGTCATTGGCCGCCCCCATTAACTGCACAAGCTCGTCTTGCACAATTTTTATGACCATTTGGCCTGGGTTTAGGCTTTTTGAAACGTCTACGCCAATCGCTTTGTCTTTAACTTTGCCGATAAACGACTTAACCACCGGCAACGAGACATCGGCCTCGAGTAAGGCCACGCGCACTTCGCGCATTGCGTCAGAGATATTGTCTTCGGTAAGCCGTGCTTGGCCGCGAAGTTTTTTAAAGGTGCCTTGCAGGCGATCGCCGAGTTGTTCAAACATAAGAGCTATTCATTAATAGGAGTCATTTATTGGTTGTAACGTTACACGTCGCAACCTTAGTAAATAAAACGCTGGTAAATACGACAGTCAAATACTCACTGCTACAAACCGAATCAGAAAACATCTGATTTCTGTGTATTAGCTAAAGGTCATTGGCTGCAATTTCAGTTGTGATATTCTACTCGCACTGACAATAAATCTCACCTACTGTGTCGTTGAAACTCACCCTATTCAATGTCTGACTCGCTGTTAATCTACCTAGCCATCGCTCTTTACACCCTATCTACGGTGTTGATTGGCATGCATTTACGATCAGCCAACTTGGATGAAACCCAGAATAAATCATCTAAGGTCAGTGCCGCTTTAGTTATTGCGTTTGCAGGGGTGGTGGCGCACGGAGCCTACGCGTGGAATATAAGCTTTATTGACCATGCACTGAATTTTGGTTTAAGTTCGATGTTAGTGCTGGTAAGCGGCCTATTAACCTTGATTTATTTGGCTGGCGGGCTGTTGATGCCCATTCGGCGATTGGGGGTCTTGGTGTTTCCATTGACCATTCTAAGCTTGGTGTTTGCGCTATTTTGGGACGATTCGATATCAATATCAACAAACACAAGCCTTGCTTTTAACGCGCATATAATTATCTCCTTGCTGGCTTATTCCTTGCTGACTATCGCATCGGTGCAAGGCCTGCTCTACGTGTACCAAGAGCGCCAAATTAAACGGCGCACCAAACCGACCATGTTGCTAGCATTGCCGCCATTGCAAACCATGGAGCAGCTATTATTTCGCCTTGTCGGCCTCGGCTTTGCTTTATTAACGCTGACGCTGGTGTCCGGTGCCATTTTTAGTAGCGAAATATTTGGATACGCCTTCACCTTCAGACACCATACTATTCTGGCCATGCTTGGGTGGCTGGTGTTTGCGACCTTATTATTTAAACGTGTAAAGCACGGATTGCGAGGCTCGCAAGCCGTTATTTGGACGATTGCCGGCTTCTTACTGATTCAACTGGGGTATTTCGGTACCAAAATTGTGTCAGAAACATTGGCTGTGCAGTAAAATGCAGGTCGCAAAATAACTCATTTGTAAACGCTGTGAATATCACCCGAAACCCTACTCGCGAAGTTGTTGTTGGCAACACTAAAATCGGCAACAACAACCCTATTGTTGTGCAAAGCATGTGTGCCACGCGTACGCAAGATATTGACGCTACGATTGAGCAAACTAACGACTTGCACGCGCGCAAAGCCGGTGTGGTTCGCATCGCTGTCGACAATAAGCAAGACGCCGCGGCATTGATCGAAATTCGCAAAGCCACTGACGCAAACCTGTCCGTCGATTTACAAGAAAACTACCGAATGGCCGCATTAGTCGCGCCGTACGTGGATAAAATTCGCTATAACCCGGGTCACTTATTCCACCACGAAAAGCGCAAAAGCTGGCAAGAAAAAGTTAAATACCTAGCCGACCTTGCTGGTGAGCACGATTGCGCAATGCGCGTTGGCGTAAATGCTGGCTCAGTCGACCCTGCTAAACTAGACCAGTATGATTCACGTGACTCGGTCTCGCCAATGTTAGACAGCGCCTTAGAGCACTGTGATTACCTAGATTCGATCGGTTTCACTCGCTACTGTGTGTCCCTGAAAGACTCAGACCCACAAAAAGTAATTACTGCGAACATCCGTTTTGCAGAAAAGCGACCCGATGTGCCCTTGCACCTAGGTGTGACTGAGGCGGGCATGCCGCCGATGGGTGTAATTAAGACGCGCATAGCGTTTGAACAGCTCGTGAGTCGAGGCATTGGCGATACGGTTCGCGTGTCGTTAACACTGCCGAATAAGATCAAAGCCGATGAAGTTGATGCCGGTCACGAAATTATCGATGATATTTATGCGGGTCGCGTACGCAGCGTCGTCGCGTTTGATCCTGACAAACTGAATATCATTAGCTGCCCAAGTTGCTCACGAGTTGAAAACGAGGCGTTTATCGAATTAGCGCAAGACGTTAAAGAGATGACCAGCTACGCCGAAGATCACAATATTACGATCGCGGTGATGGGGTGCCGGGTGAATGGCCCGGGTGAGACTGACGATGCTGATTTAGGCCTATGGTGTGGCCCGAAACACGTCAATCTAAAACGCCAAGGCGAAAAGCTTGGGGCGTTTGGTTATGACGTTATTTTAGACAAGCTTAAAATCGAGTTAGATTCACTTATAGCCAGCCAGTAAGCTTGTTACTTAGCATAACGGTTATTGAACAGCACTAATAAGAAAGGCCGCCTCAGCATAGTCACTGAGGCGGCCTTTTTAATGAGTTGTGAGCGCAATTAACGCTCACTAGACACTGCTTAGCGGCTTGCTGAAAAATCGCCTTCCAGGGTTACGTCAATCTCCAGACCATCGAGCTGGCAAGTACCATTGCCATTGACGGTGCCCGATGCAGTGCTGCCGTCAACCGAGCCCACTACGCTTACACTGCCGGTGCACTCTTCTTCATTGATCGCTAGATTGCCTCTAAAAGCACCACCATTTTCAATGCCAACAGTGAAGGTTTCTTCTGGTGAGTCGCCGTCAAATCGAACCATCGCGTCGGCCGTGACCGTGACCGTGACCGGAAAACTATCGCTTTGGGTAACGCCTAAGGCCGACGCTGTTAAGTTTAAGGTGCCTGCGTAGACTCCTACAAAGCTTGCGGGCACATTTGTGCCCGGCAGGGTCGCATCAACCATACTGCCGGAGTCACTGTCGCCAGAGCCACAAGAAAAAAGGAACATACTAAGTGCAACAATGAGTAATTTTTTCATTCGTTTTTATATAGATTAGAATTTATCTTAATGAAGGCTATCAAAATAAACCGCAACTAAAGTGAAGCCTAGGTTAATTTTGCCTCGCTTGGCACTGAGCACATTAACAGGATTAATAGATAACAGAACAGCGTTAGTAAGGAGACTAATAAAATAGGTGCAGCATTGCCAGCATTACGACTAAAAATAAAACAGTCATACCAGCACCCGCTTTCATAAAGTCTTTCACACGGTAGCCTGCTGGCCCCATGATTAACGCATTAACTTGGTGTGTCGGAATCAAAAATGAATTTGATGTTGCCAACGCGATAGTCAACGCGAATACCGCAGGGTCAGCGCCGACGCCCAATGCCATTTGAATACCCAGCGGCACCAATAACACGGTCGCCCCGACATTGGACATCACCAACGTAAAGACAGTAGCAATAATTGCCAAAAATAATTGAATTCCCCAAACTGGAAAACCATCCATAAAACTTAATGCAAGCGCGGCCAAGTACGCAGCGGCGCCGGATTGCTGCATCGCCACGCCAAGCGGAATTAAACAAGCCAGCAAGAAGACGGTTTGCCATGAAACCGCGTTATAGGCTTCTTCCATGTTTAACACGCGGCCTAACACCATGCCAACCGCACCCACCATTAGGGACAGTGCAAGTGGTAAGTCACTGAACAACACCAAGCTAATCGCAAGTAAGAAAGCGACTGACGCGTTGCGCAGTTTATTGGTTCTGAATTCTTCGCGCGGAAAGTCTGTCACCACAGCGAAGCGCTTATCTTTGGCAACCTTGATCATGTCTTGCCAGCGACTATGAACCACTAAGGTGTCGCCTGCTTGCAATTTTAAACTTGAAAGCTCGTCGTCGATCACCGTGTCTATTCGATATACCGTCAACACCCGCATACCAAAACGTTTGCGAATATCAGACTCTGAAATCGTGCTGTTTACCAAATCAGAATCTGGCGGTATAACGATTTCGGCAATGCCTGCGGTGGTCGGGTTAAGTGCGTCGGCAAATTCATTTAAAAATGGGCTAATAGTGAGGTGGTGTTCCTCGGCATAGCTTTGAATTTCTTGTCGAGAACCCATTATTGCGAGCACCGAGCCAGCTTGAATGCCGCTATTTTGCTCAGGGATAATGCGAATGCCATCTGCCGATTTAATCCCCAGAATCCAGCCTGAACGCCCACGCGCCTGAATCTCGCCTAACGCCTGGCCAGCAAGGTCGCTTTCGGGTTCTACCGTGACTTCAAAAATTCGACCATCGATTCCGTAGACATCGCGATAGTGCTGCAAATTTTCAGTGGTTAAGGTTTGCTTTTCGGCTACCGGCAAAATGCGTTTACCAAACGCTAAGAAGTAAACAATGCCGGTTGAGACTAACGCAATGCCAATTGGAGTGACCGCAAACAAACCAAAGGTTTCCATTGGAATGGCGTTATCCGGGAAATGCAAGTTGGCGCTTTCAATTAAATCGTTCAATAAGATCAACGGTGAGGAACCGACCATGGTCATGGTTCCACCGAGAATCGCGCAGAAGCCCATTGGCATTAGCAACCTTGACAAAGGAATTGCGGTGCGACGCGAAATACGGCTGGCGACTGGTAAAAACAAGGCTGCGGCACCGATGTTTTGCATAAAACTCGATATGTATGCGACGCAAGCCGACAATACGAAGGTGATTTTACCTTCGGTTTTACCGGCTCGCTTGAGAATTTGTGCGGCCATCACGCCCATTACGCCGGTCTTATCCAAGCCGGCGCCAATAATCATTACCGCAATGATTGACATCACCGCATTACTAGAGAAACCGTCGAACAATTGGTTGGTGGGCACCAGCCCGCCATTAAAGGCTTCAATCTGCGAAGACAAGCCGAGCAAAACCAGTACCAGTAGCGCCGCAACATCAACTCTGAGTACTTCGAACACAAACAGCACAACAGCGAACCCAAGAATACTCAAAACGGCGATAATTTCGAGAGTAAGAACTGCGTCCAACATGCGTATTTTTGGCTTTTTGCGTTAGAATTGATTGATCTCAATAATAGTAACATAGCCGCTCGGCTTCTCGTTGGTACCACCACGTAAAAAGACCTCAGTCCAGTTACCTTTTTACAATGTTTGACCTAAACCACGAATTCACTCGCGCGCCAAGTTGATATAAAACAATAATGCAAGCCCATACAGAAAATATTGAGCTTGAAGTGCACCATACTATTGCTCGTATAATGTCGACTCAGCAATTACAGTGACATTTCTATGCATTTAGACCCTCATGCAATTTGGGCTTTAGGCCTGACGGTTGTAGCACTTATTTTATTCACGCGTGACCGCATCCCGCTGGAGACCTCCAGCCTGACGGTTATCGTGTTGCTCGCCGTGAGCTTTCAGCTCTTCCCGTACCAAAACTCAGCCGGCCAAACATTGAGCCCGGTAATGTTTTTTGCAGGGTTCGCACATGAAGCATTGATTGCAGTTTGCGGATTAATGGTCGCCGGATACGCCATTGTTAGAACCGGGGCGCTCGACCCTGTTGGCCGTGGCCTGGCTAAGTTGTGGGCGATTAGCCCCATGCTATCAGTATTGATTACCCTCCTCGTCTCGGCCTTGCTTAGCGCGGTGGTTAACAATACTCCGATCGTAGTGCTGCTGTTGCCGATCATGCTAAACGTCGCAATTCGCACCAAAAGCAACCCCTCGGGCATTCTTATGCCAATGGGCCTAGCCACCCTGCTTGGCGGTATGACCACCACCATTGGCACGTCTACTAACTTATTAGTAGTGAGCGTTGCCAGTGATATGGGGTTGGAGACCATCGGCATGTTCGATTTCTTTTTGCCCGCGGCGATGGCCGGCTCAGTCGGCATTTTATATTTGTGGTTAATCGCGCCGCGCATTCTGCCCGAGCGCACACCGCAGCTCGAAGACAGCGGCCCCCGAATTTTCACCGCGCATTTACACGTTGGCGAAGACAGTTATGCTGCCGGCAAAACGCTCACCGAAATCATTGAGAAAACCGAAGGGTCAATTCAAGTTTCTGGCATTCGCCGCAGTGAAAACACCTTCACTGTGCCGTTGCCCGACGCCAAAATTCGCCCTGGTGACCGCCTATTGGTGCGAGACACACCGAGTGCATTAAAGGAGTTTGAGCGAACCCTAGGGGCTACGCTGTATTCCAAAGGCCACGAAGTCAGTGACGACAACCCATTGTCTGAAGACCAACAACACTTAGCTGAGCTGGTGATTGACCGAGGTTCGCCGATGATTCATCGAACCTTAAACGAGGCGCACTTCTCTGATGTGTATCAGCTTGTCACGCTGGCGGTACATCGGAAAGGCAAGGTGTTAGAGAGCATGCCGCAGGGAATAGCGCGAACACCGCTGCGCCTAGGCGATGTTTTACTAGTACAAGGCTCGAGCGAAAATATCGAAGAAGTAAAGCGCCGTGGCCACTTTCTAGTTTTAGACGCGACCATGGAATTGCCGTCCACCAAGTACGCACCGCGTGCGGTAATCATTATGGCGGCGATTATTCTCGCGGCGGCTACCGGCTTAGTGCCGATTGCAATCAGTGCGGTCGCCGGCTCGCTGGCGATGGTCCTTACCAACTGCCTAAAATGGCAAGATATTCAACGCGCGTTGAGCACTCAGGTGATTTTAATTGTAGCCGCGAGCTTAGCGCTGGGTACCGCGCTAACTCAAACCGGTGCCACCATGTTCGTGGCACAACAGTTTGTCGAAGTGACCGATGGCATGAATGATCGAGTGATTTTCTCAGGTCTGATGTTGCTGATGGCGATACTCACCAACATTGTATCGAACAACGCTGCCGCGGTTATCGGCACACCCATTGCAATCAGCATCGCGACACAATTAGGCCTGCCACCTGAAGCGTTCGTGCTGGCCGTGTTATTTGGCGCCAATATGAGCTATGCCACACCAATGGCGTATCAAACCAACCTGCTGGTAATGAACGCCGGTGGTTATACCTTTATGGACTTTGTGAAAGCGGGCGTACCGCTTACCATCATCGTATGGCTGAGCTTCAGCTTTATTGTGCCTATTATGTACGGGTTTTAACGGCGCTTGCTTATACTTTGGGGAATCTCGATTTTTTTTCCAGCTCGTAAATTGGCTGCGTATTGCGAATATAGATTTCACTCGATTTCTCAAGCGGCTGGTAATCCCAAACCACACCTTGATCACGCATAACTGTTTTAAGAAAGGCTCTACGCCGCTGGCTTTCTAACACTCGCTCGGTCAACGCAGCTTGGTCAAACCGTGCCTCTATTTCACTGAGCCAAGCGGTTATTTGGCTTTGGTGTTCGGGCGAGTCGGCTAGATTATTTACTTCTTGTGGGTCGTCGATCACATTGAAGTAGCGCAATGGGTCTTTGCTTGAGTAAATCAGTTTGTAGTTACCTCGGCGTATCATGTACATCGGCACATCCGTGCCCTCGCCATAATATTCGCCAATCGCTTCGTCATGACCGCCATCGCCCGACAAATGCGGTACTAACGACCGACCTTCTAGTGGCGTAGCGTACGTTGCCTCTTTTCCATCGTTAGCAAGTTCAGCGAACGTAGGCAAAAAATCGACCAACGACACTGCTTTTGCGACCCGTTTAGGTGAGAACATTGCTGGCGCGTGCACAATCAGCGGCACGCGAGCCGAATATTCAAGATAAGACATTTTGAACCACATGCCCTTCTCGCCCAACATATCACCATGGTCAGAGGTAAATATAATAATCGTATTGTCAGCGAACCCGGCCTGCTCGATGGCGCTACGTAGCTCGGCGACTTTATTATCAATTTCCATAATCGAGCCGTAGTACGCATGGCGCGCATTACGCAAAGTATCGTCATCAAAATTGAAATCGCTGGCGCCATAGCCATGACGCAATCGAGCATTGTGCGGATGTTCAGCGTCGGATTGAAACGGCACAGTAGGTAAATCAATATCGTCGTGGCGATATAAATCCCAGTGCGCTTGACTGCAAAGGTATGGGTCGTGTGGCTGAATCATTGATACGGTTAGCATAAAAGGCTGATCGTTATCTTCGCGCGCATGGTCAAACAAAAAACGCTTAGCTTTAAACACCGCCTCATCATCATAATCCATATACATCGAGCGCGTGCAGGCGCCGGCTTTGGTAACCACTTCCATATTATGGAACCAGTCAAGCCGTGCTTCGGGTCGATCCCACTCGGGGTGCCATGTGTAGTCTGCCGGATACACGTCGGTGGTCAAGCGCTCGCCGAATCCGTGTAATTGATCAGGACCAACAAAATGCATTTTACCGCTCAGGCACGTCCGATAACCTTGTGCCGCCAAATAATGCGAAAAGGTCGGTATTTCAGAGGAGAAGTCTGCGGCATTGTCCCACGCAGCAATGGCGCTGGGTAAGCGCCCGCTCATCATGACAAAACGAGACGGCGCACACAGCGGCGCATTGGTATAGGCTGCGTCAAACACCACGCCCTCTTGCGCCAGCTTGTCAATCGCCGGGGATTTGACTAAAGGGTGACCGTACGCAGCAAGAAACTGAGGCGCGAGCTGGTCCGCTTGGATAATGACAATATTCGGTTTGGTGCTCATTGATATTCCTTAAGTTAAGTCTTGAAACTCTCGCGCAGCATCGAGTAACCAATGGCCGAGATAGTCCGCAAAACTGCGACGCACAACTAAGCGAAAGACCGGTGCGTCCTCTGTTTGCCAAAGTGTCATGCTGGTTTTAGCGAGTACGCTTTGTGCGCACTGCCCAGTTTTAAAAACAGATGAGTGTAAGTCTAAGGGGCAACCTTTTAGCAATAAGTCCCGGGCTTTGTCACCGGCGACTTCTAAAACACTGTTGCCGCCACTCACCTCGTTAACCGATGAAAAAACACCGCTTAACGCTGTGCGTAAGCCTTGCTCTAGTTGCTTAGCCTCGGCTAGGGGCGTTATTACTAACCATTCGTTTGGTCCCAACCATAAAACGGTATTTGAACCAACATTAAGAAAGGTATTCGCTTGAGTCGGTAAGGCGACACCAAGCGTGTTCTCGACCCCGTGCATAAATTTTGAGTTATCACTTGCACCACGAATATTTAAGTGTCCAAAGAAAGCGAGTTCCTCAATCGAGAGCACGTGTTTCCTTGTACCTAACTGAGAAAAATCAATTTCGGTAAAAGCACTCGTCATAGCTGGAGCAGTGCTCGTTGGTTTAGACATTTTGGCGCTCTCCATTTGGGTCAATAAAAACAGTAGATGAAATTTCCGCAGACACGAATCGACCGTCTGGCGTGGTGACCTGAACTGTTTCGCCGAAACGTTGGTGCCCGTTCTTAAGCAATGCCAACGCAATCGAGCGACCGACGCAAGCGCTGTGATAACTCGACGTAACGTGCCCTATCATCGGCAACGGAATGTCATCGCTCGCGTGGTTTACGATTTGTGCGCCTTCCTGCAAGACTTCCGCCGGGTCTTGCGTTAATAGGCCAACAAACTGTTTTCGGTTGTCGCGCACGCAATCTTCACGGAGTAAAGAACGACGTCCCAAAAAGTCTTTGGTTTTGGATACCGCCCAACTCATGCCTAAGTCGTGAGGGGTAACCGAGCCGTCGGTATCTTGCCCGACAATCACGTAACCTTTCTCTGCTCGCAATACGTGCATTGTTTCAGTACCGTAAGGTGTAATGTCATAATCTGCACCAGCCGCCATTAGTTGCTCCCACATAAAGCGGCCGTAATTGGCGTCAATATTAACCTCATACGAAAGCTCGCCAGAAAAACTGATTCGGTTCACGCGCACCGGAACACCTAGTAGCGTGCCAGCACGCGACGTCATAAAGGGAAATGCATCTTTATCAAAATCTATTCCGTCTACCACCGCGCTAACCACCTTACGACTATTCGGCCCGACCACCGCCGCAGTTGCCCAATGATCAGTTACCGAAGTTAGATAGACGTCGAGTTCAGGCCACTCAGTCTGTAACCAAAGCTCCATCCACGACATAACGCTGGCGGCGCCACCGGTAGTAGTGTGCATAAAATAGCGATCTTCGGCGAAGCGGATCGTGACCCCGTCGTCCATCACCATACCGTCTTCACCGAGCATAAAGCCGTAGCGTGCGCAATCGATGCCCAGCTTGCTCCACGCGTTAGTGTAAAGCCGGTTTAGAAATTCCGACGCATCGTTACCCACAACTTCAATTTTGCCGAGGGTGGAAGCATCCATAATGCCGACACTGGCGCGCGTTGCAAGACACTCACGATCAACCGCTTGCTGCAGTGTCTCGCCCGCCTTGGGAAAATACCAAGGCCGCTTCCATTGCCCGACGTCTTCAAACAGAGCGCCGTGCTCTTGATGCCACGTGTGCATCGCGGTTTTACGAGCCGGGTCTGACAAGGTGCTGCCAATTTCAGGGCCCGCGATTGCGCCGAACGTAACCGGCGTATAATTTGGCCGAAAGGTGGTGGTACCGGTATCTGAAATTTTATTGCCTAAGGCTTCAGACAAAATTGCCATGCCGCTAATATTGCCCATCTTGCCTTGATCGGTGCCAAAGCCAAGCGCAGTGTACCGCTTTACGTGTTCGATTGATTCAAAGCCTTCGCGTGCGGCCAAAAATATATCTGATACACCCACGTCGTTTTGAGGATCGACGAAGGCTTTTGGTCCGTGCCCAGGCTTGCCCATATTCGGCACTCGCCACAGTGGCGTTAGCTCAGTACTTTCGGGCTTCTCTAGGGTAGGCAAATCAAGATCAACCGGCTGATGTCCGCTTGCTGCAGCCGCACGTTGACCGGCGTCGAGCCCTTGACGTAAACAATCTTGCAATGCAAAACTGGCGTTTGCAGCGCCAACCGAAAATTGCTCTTGCACCGCTTTACCGGTTTCAAAGCAGGCTTTGTCGTCGTTCCAAATGGCCTTACCGCCTGATTGCGAAAACAAATGGATGGCAGGGTTCCAGCCACCCGACGTTGCCAATAAATCGCAGTCGATGCGTTGAACAACGCCCGAAATGGACTTGCCATCGGCGCTAATTTTCTGAATTTCAGCGGCTAAGATCTGGGCTTTGCCAATCACGTTGACGACCGCGCAGCCGTGCATTATTTTGACGCCCGCGGCTTTAGCCCGCGCATCGTCACTGGCGGTGTCGTGACTTGAGTCGACTCTCGAATCAACTCTCGAATCAACTAAGGTAACTAAGGTGCCCGCGTCCGCCAGATCAATCGCGGCTTGATAGGCGCTGTCGTTGTTGGTAAACACCACGGCCCTGTCGGCTAGCTTGACGCCGTAACGATTAACATAACTTGAAACAGCCGATGCCAGCATCACGCCAGGGCGATCATTATTGCCGAAGATGATGGGCCGCTCATGAGCGCCTGTAGCCAACACCACCTGCTTGGCGCGCACACGCCAGAGCTTTTCTCGTGCGCCCTTACGCTGCGCTAGCGGCAAGTGGTCGTGTAAGCGTTGCGCAATGGTCAGAAAATTTCCGTCGTGATAACCAAACACAGTGCTGCGGGGTAATAATTGCACGTCTTGCAGCTCACTGAGTTGCGCCCGCATTTGCTGCAGCCATTGCGTGGATGACATCCCATTTATTCGGGCGCGTGACGAAAGTAAGCGACCACCAAATTCTTCTTGCTCGTCAGCCAGAATAACGCGCGCACCGGCTTTGCCAGCCGCTAAGGCGGCCATCAACCCTGAGGCACCCGACCCCACAACCAACACGTCACAATGCGCATTGGTCTTCTCGTAATGATCAGGGTCCAGTTCTTTTGGAGATGCGCCCAAGCCAGACGCTTTGCGAATAATATGCTCGTAGCCCATCCAAAATTTGGCGGGCCACATAAAGGTTTTGTAATAGAAACCCGCTGGTAAAAAGCGCGAGAACAAGCCGAATACCGACATGATATCGAACTGTACACTCGGCCATGCGTTCGTGCTGCGAAGCACCATGCCGTCGTAGACTTGTGCTTGGGTAGCGCGAACGTTTGGTATGGTGCGCGCGCCTTGTTCCACCTGAAACAAGCCATTGGGTTCTTCCGCGCCGTCGCCAATAATGCCGCGCGGCCGGTGATACTTCCAGCTTCGGCCAATGAGTCTTACGCCATTAGCCAGCAATGCCGAGGCAATGGTATCACCCTGAAATGCATGATATTGCTTGCTGTCGAAGGTGAACGAAATTTGCTGACCTCGGTCAATGCGACCGCCGCGTTCAAGACGACTCATGCTTCATCCTCCACAGGCCGCTCGCCCACTTTATAGAATGACTTAAATTTATAGGTAACGGTGTCTCGCTCTGCACAAAACCAGCGCCGACAACCTGCGGAGTGATTCCATTGCTCTTGCAAGATGCCTTTCGAGTTTTTCCGAAAAAATAGGTAATCTGCCCACTCAACGTCATTCAACGCATCGGGGTCGAGAGGTCGCACAATGTGCGCTTCTCCGCCGTAGGTGAATTCAGACTCATCGCGGGTGCCACAGTATGGGCATTCAATTAGCAACATGGTTTAGCCCTCTAGTGCGCAACGCCAGCAGCGCCGTGTTCGTCAATTAATGCACCGGAAATAAAACGGTCTAGCGCAAATGCCGCGTTTAGTTCATGTGGTTCATCGTTGGCGACCGTGTGTGCGAACACCCACCCGGAACCGGGCGTGGCTTTAAAGCCACCCGTGCCCCAACCACAATTAAAGTACAAACCCTTAATCGGCGTTTTCGAGATAATCGGGCACGCATCAGGACAGGTATCAACGATGCCGCCCCATTGACGGTTCATTCGCACGCGGCTAAAGACCGGAAATAGTTCCATAATCGCAGTCATGGTGTGCTCAATTGTGGTAAAGCTGCCTCGTTGCCCGTAGCCGTTATAACTGTCAATGCCCGCACCAATCACCAAGTCACCTTTATCAGACTGACTAATATAACCGTGCACCGCGTTCGACATCACGACGGTATCGAGCACAGGTTTAATTGGCTCTGACACAAAAGCTTGTAAGGGGTGGCTTTCAAGCGGCAGTCGTAGCCCAGCCATACTTGCTAATACGCTCGAGCTGCCGGCCGTAACCACGCCTACTTTTTTCGATTCGATATAACCTTGCGACGTTTCTACGCCGAGCACGGCGCCATCTTCTCGGCGAATTCCGGTGACTTCACAGTTCTGGATAATATCAACACCATAGCTGTCGGCACCGCGTGCGAACCCCCATGCCACCGCATCATGCCGAGCAGTGCCGCCTCGCGCTTGAAACGACGCGCCTAGAATTGGGTAGCGACTGTCAGGCGAGCAATTCAAATACGGAATACGTTTTGCCAGCTCTTTGGCGTCCACCACCTCACCGTCAACACCGTTCAAACGGTTAGCATTAACACGCCGTTGAATATCGCGCATATCTTGCAAGGTATGGCCAAGATTATAGACTCCACGCTGGCTAAACATCACGTTGTAGTTAAGGTCTTGACTTAGTCCTTCCCACAACTTCATCGACTTTTCATACAGAAAAGCCGCTTCGTCCCACAAATAATTGGAACGGACAATCGTCGTGTTACGACCCGTGTTTCCACCACCAATCCAACCTTTCTCCAACACAGCGATATTGCGCATGCCATGTTCTTTAGCCATGTAATAGGCGGTCGCTAAGCCGTGCCCACCACCGCCAACGATAATTGCATCGTAAGATTTTTGGGGGGTTGGACTGCGCCACGCGCGCTCCCAATTATCGTGATGGCTCATCGCATTGCGAGCCAAGGAAAATATTGAATACTTACTCATACCGTCTTAACACTCAATTACGTTAACTGCGAGCCCACCACGCGAGGTCTCTTTATATTTTGTCTGCATGTCGGCACCGGTATCACGCATCGTTTTGATTACTTTGTCCAGCGATACAAAATGCGTGCCGTCACCGCGCATAGCCATGCGTGCGGCGTTGATCGCTTTCACCGACGCCATCGCATTACGCTCGATACAGGGTACTTGCACCAAACCGCCAACCGGGTCACAAGTCAAGCCAAGGTTATGCTCCATCGCGATTTCAGCGGCGTTCTCTACTTGTTCAGGGGTGCCACCCAACACTTCGGTCAGCGCGCCCGCCGCCATTGAGCACGCTGAGCCAACCTCCCCCTGACAACCGACTTCGGCACCAGAGATTGAAGCGTTCTTCTTAAACAAGGTTCCAATAGCCGCCGCGGTTAATAAAAAACGGACCAAGCCATCGTCGTTGGCGCCTGGAATAAAGCGGTCGTAATAATGCATGATGGCCGGGATAATTCCGGCGGCACCATTAGTAGGTGCGGTAACCACGCGCCCGCCACTGGCATTTTCTTCGTTTACCGCAAGCGCGTATAAATTTACCCAGTCGAGCACACAAAGAGGGTCTCGCAATGACGCTTCGGGTTGCGACTTTAACGTTTCATACAATTCTGCAGCACGACGCTTAACCTTCAAACCGCCGGATAAGACGCCTTTTTGGCGACAGCCGCGCTGAACGCAAGCGTGCATTACCGACCATATTTCTAATAGGCCGTCTCGTATCTGGTCTTCGCTACGCCAGACTTTTTCGTTCTCAAGCATTAGGTCGCTAATCGACATTTTATGCTTACTCGTCAGCGCTAGAAGTTGCTCAGCGCTGTCGAACGGATAAGGCAGCTCAGTGACATCCTCAACAATTCTGTCTGCACCCATCGCTGCTTCATTCACCACAAAACCGCCACCAACTGAATAATAAACCTTGTTATAAAGCTCATTTCCTTCGCCATCAAAAGCGACAAACCGCATACCATTAGAGTGATGTTCTAAGGTTTTGCGGCGATGCAAGACCAAATCTTTGGGTTCGTTAAACGTAATTTGATGCCCCGAGCTTTTACAGTCTGCCGAACAAAGCGCAATACGGCGCGTCGCTCTTATCTGCTCGACGCGCTCGGCCACGCTGTCAACATCAACAGTTTCGGGCAACTCACCAAGTAACCCAAGTAACACTGCGCGGTCAGAACCATGGCCTTTGCCAGTAGCCCCCAATGACCCGAAGAGCTCGATCTTTAAGCGCACAACGCTATCAATCTTGCCTAGCTTGCTAAGCCCGTCGACAAAGGATTTGGCAGCACGCATTGGCCCTATCGTATGCGAGCTAGATGGGCCGATGCCAATGGAAAACAAATCAAATGCACTAATGCTCACGAAAAGACCTTGAGTGGGTGGATTGAGCCAGGCTAAAAACCAGCAGTATAGAGTCCAAGAATATAGCAGCAAAGGATGAGCACTTAATCATCGACGACTCACTATTAGTTAGCTGCGACCCCTTTAACTACGCAGCATTACAGCACTACAACTTTAGGTTACACTACACTTTATCTAGCAAAATTTCAGCCATTTTAATCATGCTCACTTTTCTAAAAAGAACCGCCATTTCTCTTCTTGGCCTGCTTTTTCTAGCGTGGATGATTACCTACGTAGCGGTTCGCTTTGAACGCCATGAATACACACAAATCAGCGATGAACAACGTCAACAGGCAAGCGACTATTTAGTTGGCAAAGTCACACCCAGGCCTGACACCTGGCAGTGGGAAACATTTACCCCCGAAAAGGGCATTGACCTCAGAACTGGCACAGTCGACGCCGAAAACGCTAAGGGCACGGTGATTTTCGTTCCTGGATTTACCGGCACCATCGACATGTCTATGGAAACAATTACGCAATTAAATCGAGCTGGTTATCGAGTCGCGGCCATCGAGTATCGAGGTCAGGGAAAGTCACATAGGCCACTGAGCAACCCTTAAAAAGGTTATGTAGAAGACTTTGCAGTTTTGGCGAATGATGTCGCTCAGTATGTGCGTCATGTGCAACGTAAAAACGAACCTTTATTCTTTTTCTCGATATCTAAAGGCGCACATATAACCTTGCGACTGGCGGCCGAACACGATCTCGCGGTAAGCGCTTATGCGCTGGTGGTGCCCATGGTGAAAATCAACACCGGGCAGTTTAGCTATAACGTTATCAAACATCTATCACGCGTCTTGAGTGCGATTGGGCTGGATAATATGTACGCACCTGGTCAAAGCCAATGGCCACCAAAACCATTAGTATTTGGCGCAGCCAATGGCTGCAACTCAAACCCTGAGACCGCACAATTACAAAGTGCCATATTTGCCTTAGACGAGAGCCTTCGAACTCGTGGCACCACTGTAAAATGGCTAAAAGAAACAACCGATTCAACCGAAAAGATTTTGTCTGACGGCTTTATGAATAAGCTCACGCAACCGGTGAAAGTATTTACCGCGGGTGATGACCTACTTGTGGATACCAAGGTAGCGACTGAGTTCTGCGCCTCGCTTGCACAATGCGAGGTTACCCACTTCCCTGAGGCTAAGCATTGCATCAACCGCGAAAATCAGGACAGAATGAATGAAATTATTCGTCAATCCGTGGCACATTTCGAATCAACGGTTATCACTGCAACACTAAACTCTGCCGCTAGATAGGCCGACAACCCGAGCGATTACTGCAGGTGCTCGCATACGCTAAGATTGCTTGTCTCGGCGCAGCTGGCGCTCGTCGCGTGGTGACACATTGTATCGATCGCGATACGATTTGCTAAAATGCGGCGCAGAAACAAAACCACAGGCAATGGCCACCTCGGCAATAGATTTATCCGTTTGCAACAGCAATTGCCGTGCTTTCTTAAGCCGTAAATCAAGGTAGTATCGACGCGGCACGCAATCTAAATATTTCTTGAACAAACGCTCGAGCTGGCGGCGAGAAATACCGACTAACGACGCAAGGTCGTCAAGCGCAATAAGCTCTTCCAGATTGGCTTCCATCAAGGCGACAGCTTCTGTCAACTTTGGCTGGTTAGTGCCGACGAGCAACTTCAAGGGAATGCGCTGTTTGTCAAAGGTCCCGCGCATGCGGTCACACATAAACTGTTCTGAAATTGAGACTGCGAGCTGGTTACCATGTTGTTTTTTAACGATTTGCAGCATCATGTCTATTGGCGCAGTTCCGCCCGCCGCCGTATAGCGATCACGATCAAGCTCGAACAACTCTTCAGTGGTGATAATCTCTGGTGCCATCTCGCGCAGACTTGCTATATTTTCCCAATGTATGGTGCAGCGATAACCGTCAAGCAAGCCCGCTCTGGCGAGGATATAAGTGCCTGTGCATAAACCGCCAAGGATCGTATTGCGCGACCTAAATTTGTGCAGTTGACGACTAATTTTGTCGCTCCATTGATTTTGCACC
>CALIVT010000032.1 GCA_938048185.1 uncultured Arenicella sp. | reverse complement strand
AGCGGAGAATCGATGCGTAAGAAACTCAATAAACTTGACCCATCGTGAACACCTGAGGTACAAGATCAGTAACAACATGTTAAGAAATTTAGGTGTTCACCATGGCGCGGAATAGGTGTTCACGATGAACGGAATACGCAGGGCTTTGCTACTTTGTCGAGTTGGTGTAGCCAGTTATAAAGTTTAAGTAAAGAAATGCATGGGGAAGTGGATCCTTAAGTTTCTGCCAGATTCAGACTAGACTTTAGTATGTAGGCAAATTTCATTTACGCTTGAGAAGGCTACTTATTCTGATACTTTTTTTGTATATTTAAACCTTAATATTGGTAGTCAAAGCCCTTTAATCAACATTTATTCAGAATCTGTTGATTAATTTTTATCTAAAATGACGACGCTACATGCTCTAGTCGGAAAAGTGGCGCATTTATGTATGCCTAACCGTTCTGAATGACATGTAAGTTCGCGAAATATGCAGCGCCCGTTCTACTCAATGCGCGAGGCGGCGATAAAATGTACCGTCCTGGCAAGGGGGGAAAGGTCACTTGGCATAGACATTACTAGTGATAACCTGAGTTATCAATATTAGTTTATGCTATATTTTTTGGATGAAAAACGACCTAATATTGAGTACCGAAACGACTGTTATTGAAGGCAGTAGAGTTATTGACATCAATGATGTTATCGATGAGTTCGTGAATACCAAGCGATCTATAAATACCAAGCGGGCGTATACAAGAGACATAGCGAATCTATTCGACGCGATCTCAGTTACAAGCCTGAACGACTTGGGGAAGGTTCCATTCTTCGAACTCGTAAAGCAGATTCAAGATTACCTCGAGCGCGCGACACGGTACGATAAGGAAACGACTAGGCCGCTAAATCCTAAGACGGTTAATCGTAAAGCATACTCAATCTCGAGTTTCTTCAAATTTCTAATTCATGCTTATGGATACCCAAAAAACCCACTTGATCAATATCAAGCACACAAAACTGAAAGAAGAAGTACAACAACTAGCTTGACGAGATCAGAGGTAATTGATGTTCTAAAATATATGTCTCAGCGACGAAAAACATCGCAAACTGCTTTTAGAGACTACCTAGCTATTTGCTGTTTATCAATTTTGGCATTGCGCCGAAATGAACTGGTGGGTCTAAAATGGGCTGATATTGATGAGGGAGTATCTAGCGCGAATGTTTTTCAAAAGGGAGGGTCTTATAAGCTTTTACCATTACCTAAAAACCTTCTGGACCAGTTGATTGAGTATAAAAAGAACTATAACCATTTATCAGACTACGTTTTTGCACCCGTGCGAAACAACGCCACAAAAAAACTTAATAAGCCCTTAAATACGACCTATATCTACAGTCTGGTCAAAAAGGTTGTTTCCAAAGTTGTTGACGGGAAAAACGCTACGCCACACTCATTTAGGAAGTCCTTTATTGAGATGGCTCTTAATAATCAAGAGGACTTCATTTCGATTATCAACGCAACTGGGCACTCAACGGTTGAAATGGTGAAGTATTACGATACGCGAGATACACTCCAGAACAACGCTGTACATGCCATGTCGAAACTAATTTAACGAAGCTCTAACTCTCGTTTTCGATAGCTTTCAATACAGTGCTTTTGTACCCAAGACGTAGAGCCATTATTGGATTGATATCGTTACTGCCAAGTTCGTCCGCGAGCTCGCCCTCAAGATAGTCAGAGAATGTCGTGAAAAAAATGTGTTTGGACAAAGCTGAGCGCACGCCAAGAGCCTTCAATACTTCAGGAACGCCGTCCAAAATTTCTTGATTATGAATTTGCCACGTCGGAATTTGAAGTATTCCTAACTCGTTGGAAAAACTAAGGAGACTATCAGATTGAATCAACTCAGCGATCTCCGCCTGAGACCGGCCGGTGCGACTTGAAAAATTAACGAGAGCTAGTGATCCACCAAAAGCAGCTACTAGCTCTGATATTGCGCGCCGTTGATCTAGGGTTTCCATACTCTTAGTATAGCTTAGCGCCAAGGATCATTTAAATCATAGACTGAGCGAGAAGGGGTTTGCATCAGGTCACTGAAATTCAATACGATGTGTAAAATTTAAAGCGATATGTAACGAAAATTGAAATTCATATGTAAAGTCTCACAAAAGTACAACACACCAATACTATCTCAAATACATTATTTAACATAATATATATTATGCGCATAATTGATTTGAAGTGGTTTTATGCTAAGCTCTAACTCCGTTGATAATCCAGTTTAAGTTATTAGCTTCATTAATACATAGGCTTAGCGACTTTTTCTAGATATTACCTTAAATAAAAAATTGTTATATCAAGCTTGTTTATGACTCATCAGTTAGAAATTAGTTTTCAGTACGGCGACGAGCCCTCTGGTGTACCTGCGCGCGTGAAATTGGATTTGCTATCGGGTTTGGATAACGTAAAGGATGCTGCGCGTCGAAATTTGCGCGAACGAAATATGCGTATTTCGACTCAATTAAGTGAGATGTCGGTTGGTGGATCACCGGCTCAGCATAAGGCTGGTAGAGCAGACTAAGGCTCTGATGCAGCCACAGCAGTAAGCAATTTTTTTCGATGGTAATTGTTTTGCCCGCTCTGGCGAATATTAGGCCCCAACTGCATCTTTAGCGGCGTGAAATCCATCAGAAATGAACGTATAACGGAGCGAATAGGCGTGAAATTACGCCAAAATTTCACTATTGATAAAAACAGTCAAAAAGGGCGCTTTGATTAAAAAACTCTATATCGACGTAAATATGCGTGTATCGCCGCCCTTTTAGCGTAAACGGTACTTAATTCGATCTGTAGGGGCTAAAATGAGAATTCGGGGCTTAGCGTTAGAGCGTTAGTAAGCTGAATAACAATATTGAATACAAAATAGAGATCTCTAAAAATGATGGAACGAAAACGAGCGCTAACCACCGTGAAATTCTTAAGCTGCGCCCTACTCTTGCTGTTCACTTTGCAGAACGCGTCGATAGCAAACAACCTCGACACTGAGACTCGAATCATTCAGCAACTTAACAGTGGTGAATGGAATAACGAGGTTACACTGCCTGTGCGCGTGTCTAGACCCAAATTCGACGCTAGGCTTAGCAACAACCCTGGGAGTGTAGACGCAGCACCGACATCGTTCGTTATTGGCGGAAGTGATGCCCCGCGACGTGAGTTCAGTGAATACACACTCGTAATCTTCACAGATGGCAATGGTGAGGTATTAGGCTTATGTGGCGGCACACTTATCGCCCCGAATAAAGTATTAAGTGCGGCGCATTGCGCGCAAGCTAGCGCATCAACATTCTTCTTGGTGCCTAGCTTTTATGCTTTTTCTGATCAATTAACGGCGGCAAATTTATTTTCGGTATCGAGCGTAATTGACCATCCGAATTATGACCCTGTTACTCTGGAGAACGACGTCGCGGTTTTTACCCTATCGCGCTCGGCGAGCTTTACGCCTGCTAAAATACATAAGGGCAGCGATAAATTAGTGGGCACGAGTGGGTTACTAATTGGAACAGGCTTGACGGGTACAAACCCACCACGTGATGAAGATCGGTTACAGCAAGTAGATGCCCCGATTACATCAAATAGCGCGTGCAACAACGCTTGGGAAAGACTCGGCGGTATTCGCCCTGTGACCAGTAAAATGTTATGCGCGGGCTTTGCAGACAATGGCCGAGGCTCGTGCAGTGGTGACAGCGGTGGCCCGCTTTACGCGAATATTAGAGGCCAAAGAACCATTGTGGGCACAGTGAGTTTTGGGCTTGGCGCGTGTGAGCAAAACCGCGCCACACAAGGTTATGCTCGAATGAGTGCGTTCACAGACTTTATCACCGCGCAGTCGCCAGCGACCGTTTTCGTGGCAGCTAACAGCGTTACGCTTGCACCGATAACGATGATTTTGGACGACAACTAACCATCTTTGGTCGCTGCACCCTGCTCTTTATTGCAGTGCAGAACTGACAGACCGTTCATTCTCGTATTATCTGGTTGCAGGAAACAACTCGAAGAAGTTGTCTGTCGTATGTTGAGCTAAGTCTTCAAGCGACATTCCTTTCAAATCGGCGACGTATTGCGCGGTGTGGCGAACGTAGGCGGGTTCGTTTTGTTTGCCGCGCAATGGTACTGGCGCGAGATAGGGCGAGTCAGTTTCAACTAATACGCGATCAATTGGGCACTTGCGCGCGACGTCTTGTACGTTGGTTGCGCTTTTGAAGGTCACGATACCCGAAAAAGAGATGTAGAAGCCTAAGTCTAGGGCTTTTTTAGCGACGCCCCAGTCTTCTGCGAAGCAATGCATCACCCCGCGGCACTGATCGGCACCCTCTTCCTTAAGCATTCTCATTGTATCGTCGGCGGCGCTTCGGGTATGAATAATAAGCGGTTTGTTGACTGCTTTTGCGGCACTGATATGTCGCACAAAGCGGTCTCGCTGCCAGGTCATGTCTTGCTCTTCAATACGAAAATAATCGAGGCCTGTCTCCCCTATCGCCACAATGTTTGAGTCGCTGCCAATTTCGACAAGCTCTTCAACACTTGGTTCTCGCACGTCTTCATAGCACGGGTGAACGCCTACTGACGCAAAGATATGTTGATGCTGGTCGGCCAGCGCCTTAACTTGTGGAAAGTCTTCTAAATTAACCGACACGCACAGCATGTGCGAGACATCTGCGGCTTTTGCATTCGATAATATCTCTGGTAAGCGCTCAACAAGTTCGCCGAAATTTATATGACAGTGTGAGTCAACTATTTGCATGGTACTGCGGTGTGGGAAATTAAGCGGTTTGAACGTTGCGCTGTGTTGGGCAAATTCGATGATCTGCCCGCCGGCTTTTACATGGTGTGCGTCGCGCGAGTGAGGGATAAAGATGCGCCTAGCTTTGATTCGATCAGGTTAGCAATTTTTCTGGCATCATCACCAATGAATTGCACGCCAACGCCGCGTGGACGGTTACCAAGTGCACCGACAGGGCTTATCCAAACGACTTTGCCTGATATCTGCACCGGCTCAATTTCATCCATAATCTTAACCAGCAGAAACATCTCATCGCCCAAGTTATGATCTTTTTTGGTTGGCACGAATAAACCGCCACCAGCAACAAACGGCATATACGACATGTATAAGGCCTGCTTGTCTTTGATCGCAATTGAGATAACCGCGTTTCGGGGTTTCTCTATTGGGCTATTGAGTGTTGCGTCATTCATACTTCGCTGCGCAGTTATAATTATATGTTAATGCTGTATTTCAGGCCTTTCTTATACCGCTAAACGGCGCCTGGAACAAGTAAACCCTTGTCAATTTGGCATTTTACTAATTTTGGATGACAGTGTCTCGAGCACTAAAAGTTGGTCAACGGGTGTCGCTAACATGCGCTTCGCGTAATTAAGTTCGTCAATCACATCCAATAGCTTAACTCGGGATAACTTGCCACTCGACGACTTAAACCAGGGTTGCTGCACCGGAAAAAAAACGCTTTTCGGCGCTTCACTCAAACTATTGCGCAACAGATCAGTTGCCAATTTTTGCAGGATATCAAGCACTTGAGCACTGCCTAGGTCTTGCCAGCTCTTGGCGACTTGGGTGGCTTCTGCGCGCCGCATCCAGAGGTTATTGACGTCGGTAAATACCGTTTTAAGCGAATCGAGATACCCGCCCTCGAACAATCTAACCGCCTGCAAAGGTTGGTTATTTGACATCGACAAATAGGTGTCAATATTGTTCTCGGGTATACGTCCGTCCAATTTGAGCCAGGCCTTGGCTGACTCAACGTCTGGCTGCCTGAACTGCACCAAACTGCAGCGGCTACGAATCGTTTTAGCCAGTCGTGATAACTCATCGCTGACCAAGATAAAAAGCGTATTAGCCGGGGGTTCCTCGAGGCTTTTGAGCAATGCGTTCGCGGCATTACGGTTCATGGTCTCAGCCATGAAAATTAGAATTACTCGATGCTTACTTATGTGCGGATGAGTCGTGAGCGCGTGCGATAGCGTCCGTACTTGCTCAATGCTAATGGTTCTTTTGGGCTTGCCGGAATGCTGCTCTAAATATCGCTTGGCGAAGCTTCCTAGCAAATTATCTTGCACGTGATCCTCGGGCATTAGCACATGCAAATCGGGGTGCGAACCGGCGAGAAACAGTGATTGCGACTGACTATGGGTTCCTGTCACCACAAAATGCGCCAGCGCCAGCGCTAAATCTTGCTTGCCAAGGCCCGCGTCACCATTGAACAGCAATGCGTGATTAGCACGTTCTGGCTCAAGCGTAAGGTTCTGCCAAATTTCTTGGTTCCAGGGGTGAATGATCGGCGAATATTGAGTCATTGCCCTAACTTTGCTGCGCTATGAACGCATGCACGATGTTGTTGATCGACGCTTTAACCTGCTCGATTGAGTGGCTGGCATCAACCACTTTGATGCGCTGTGGCTC
>CALIVT010000031.1 GCA_938048185.1 uncultured Arenicella sp. | reverse complement strand
ACAATGTCGGCGCTGTTGTCATCGATGTCCGTGCGGTTGTCCGTGATGTCGGATGCGTTATCAATAATGTCAGCAGTATTGGCGTCGATATCGTCACGGTTGTCGGCAATGTCTAACGCATTGTCGTCAATTGCACTACTGCTATCTGCAATATCAGAAGCGTTTTGCACAATGTCGGCGCTGTTGTCATCGATGTCCGTGCGGTTGTCCGTGATGTCAGATGCGTTATCAATAATGTCAGAAGTGTTGGCGTCGATATCGTCGCGGTTGTCGGCAATGTCCGATGTATTGTCATCGATGGCGACGGTATTGTCGGTAATATCAGAAGCGTTCTGCACAATCTCGGCGCTGTTGTCGTCGATGTCCGTGCGGTTATCGGTGATGTCAGATGCGTTATCAATAATGTCAGAAGTATTGGCGTCGATATCATCACGGTTGTCGGCAATGTCCGATGTGTTGTTATCAATGTCTATGGCGTTGTCTAGGATATCTCCTGCGTTTTGAACAATGTCTGCAGTATTTGCGTCGATCGCGTCGGCGTTTTCTATGATGTCAGCCGCGTTTTGTGCAACCCCGGCAGCGTTAGCTCTCACGACGGCTTGCTGAGCGAATGCCGATGAGATCGAGCTTAGCGCTAGCCCAGAGATAAATGCGATTTTGATAATAAGGTTAAGTTTCATTTTTTTTACCATCTGAAAGATATAACTTCTGATTTATTTAATGCGATCTGGCACCTGGGTAAAGAACAGACACCATCAGACTGCACATTTGCTATGTGCTTGAAACTCTCAGAATGGTTCAAAAAATCGACGGTTATTTTTGTAGCTTGTTTTTTAACCAATGAAAAGAGGCAATCTGCATTGAAATATGCGCCTGCGAATTTTTTTTCAAAAAAAATGAACTTTTGAACACTCGCCAGCTACACAGGGTTTGAAAGCTGCAATTGTCGCTCTTCTTTTTGGGCACTCACGGGCATACCCTTCAACATTTTGCTCGCCGCAGCTTAGCAAGAGTGGGGCGTTTTAATTTTCAGCTCATTGCCACTTAACGGTGGTCCTCTTATCTACGCGCAGACCGACTTAAATGTCGCCTGTATTGATGACAACGCTGAATCTTCTGATAACTATTTATCGCCGGGTTGAGCAAATCTCAAAATAAAATTTATTCCTCCAGGAGTTTTAAAATGCAACTACCCTCAAAAAAAATGTTAACAAGAAATATTCTCGCGTTAACGGCTGGCTGCTTATTAGCTGGTAACGCTATGGCTCAAACGACTCGTGTAACCGTACAGATTGAAAACGTGGCACCCGACTCTGCAACTTTCCAAACGCCAGTTTGGATCGGTTTGCACGACGGTGTAGAATTTGATACTTACAACGGTAATACACCTGCTGGCTCTCGGCCAATCAATGGCTCAGTTAACGCACTTGGCCAAAGCGCCATGGAAGCGATTTGTGAAGACGGCACTACAGCACAAATTGCCGCTGATTTCGCAACCCTTCAACCATTCGGTTTAGACACAACAGTTCCCGGCCCTAATGGCCCAATCGCACCCGGCGAGACTGTTGAGTTTACGTTCGAAGTTGATCCACTAGACCCTTCTACGCGTTTCTTTAGCTATGCAACAATGGTCATTCCAAGCAATGACTTCTGCCTATCAAACGGTAGCCCTGTTCGTCACCCTGTGTTCAGCGAAAGTGGTGAATTTATCGCAGCTGACTTCTTTGTAACTGGTTTAGAAGCACTGGATGCAGGCACAGAAGTAAACGACGAACTACCGGCTAACACTGCGTTCTTTGGACAAGCAGCACCAAACACTGGTGTTGACGAAAATGGCGTTATCGGCACCATCGGCTCGGATTTGCCAGCGACCACATTCATCGCACCAAACGCGGCAGATCCAGCAATCACTATCCTTGAAGACCCTCGCTTTTCAGCCGGTGATTTCTCGGTTACAGGCTACCCATTTCTTAAGTTTTCATTCTCAACGGAAGCCGCTCCGGCGATCGTAGATGACCTAGACTTCCGTACTGTATTGCGTGGCCGCAATGAAGTACCTTCAATCCGAACTCGAACTGTTGGCACCGCCGACGCTCAACTTCGTGAAGGTGGTACTGCGTTTGACGTACAAGCAACCATCATTCGTTTGCCTGAAGGCGTTGACGTGACTGCAGCTCACCTACACTTGGGTGCTGAAGGTGAAAACGGACCGGTTATCGCAAACTTGCTGACTACTGGTACGCTTGAAAACACAGGCCAAAGACGCCGCATTAACGCAGGCCTTTCGGCAAGCGATCTGGTTGGTCCTTTCGCTGGTCAAAGTTTGAGCACTTTGGTTGAAGCCATTCAAGAAGGTCGTGTGTATGTGAACATTCACAGCACACAAAACCCAGCTGGTGAAGTACGAGGCCAATTAGCTCAGCAGTAAACTCTGCATTAACGGTTTACTGTTTCTATAGACAATAAGCCACGCAGAAACGAAGGCTACCTCTGTTTAAGAGGTAGCCTTTTTTGATTCATGACGTGTTGATGTAAGTGAATTATATGGGCGAGTAGACCTAAGGCCTAAGGCTTTTATCTCGCTGCCTAAAATTCTTAATCATCGATTTGTGCTTGAGCGTCGCGGCGATCGTGTCGATACCTTGAACCAGCGAGTGCTTATCGCCAACGGATATTTCAAAACGAATTATTCGCTCATCACAAACAATAGTTTGCGCAGCCAGGTCCACGCTCAGTTGCTTAATGTCACTGCTGGCCAATTCACTAATTTCTGTACGACCAAGAGTGATCGCTAGCAAACTGTTAGCATAATGGGTGAAGCCGTATTTGAGGATGTGCTGAAAAATGCAATATGGCAGTGCAAGGAGTGGTTAATAAGCTAAAACTGAGTCTCGAAAATGATATTGAAAGCGATTGACCAATCAAAGGGTGACAATAGACGGCTGATTAAGACAGAAACCATGAGCGGGTTTGAGTGTCCGCTTTTGAGTACGATTCTGCCTTATTAAAAGGTAAAGTCGATTGAAGCAATAGTAGCTGCCAGACTTCATTGTATTTTTATAGAGGTATGTGTGGTGAAAAATTAACATATAATGCTCTTCGTATTCACTCTCTTTGAGCATTGTGCCTGTAACCTAAGAAGGCTTTCGTTCAGCAAGAATATCTACCTCAAAGCTAAAAACTAATTCGTTATTTTGATTGAACGCTTCGTTACGACTACGCAGAATACTCCATTTATCGCGAACTCTACTGTCGATTTTTTCCACAATTTCATAGGTGTAGGTAAGTGTGTGTCCAGGCCTTACTGGGTAATGCCAAACCATGTTCATGACCTTAACGCCAGCGCCATTTCTTCGGCCGTCTCGAACGCCTGTTGAAAAGCGTTCCATATAGGAAACCATGAGCTTCATCCAAATAGATACCAGATGCCATTCGGAGACGACTAACCCGCGATAGGGTGAGTCAAACGCCATTTCAGGCGAGGTATGGAAATATTCGGGAGCGTACTTTTGCGCAAAGTCGATACATTCTTTTTCGCTGAACGTGTGTGAACCAAACACATGAAACTCGCCAAGAGGTATATCTTCGTACCAGCGGTTACGAATATAGTTTTGAGCGCTCATTGGGCATGTCCTTTTGGTGTTTGAGCAATAGCCAGCGTGCTGTTCATATTAAGCACAATTTTTTGATGCTGGTTACTCATTTCAATCACGCAATCAATTGTGCCCCAATTGAGTTGGCCTTGCGATGGTTGGAGGTCATTCAGGGCAATTTTGCAGGTGAGCGTGTCTCCGGCGAACACCGGTTTCTTCCACACTAAAGAGGAAGTTTGTTTAATGCCTAACAGAGGTATTTGACGGTTGGCTAAGCTGTCTGATAACTGCCTTAAAGCAATGGCGCTAATTTGCCAACCACTTGCGCAGAGCCCACCAAAGATTGACGCATCAGCCGCCGCGTCATCAAGGTGGTATGGTTGCGGATCGAACTCAGTAGCGAACTCCAGAATATCCGCTTTTGAGAGCTCTACAGGCTTGCTTGTAAACTCTAAGGTGTCTGGAAGTTGTTCCCAGTATTTCATGGTCGATGATAATAGTGCAGTTTCAATCGACTTGTATCTTACCTCAAGCGTGCACGTAGCCGCGCCTTTCTTATAGTTTTCAAGGCAGTTTAACTAAGCTGCGCGCGTGTTTTTAACCACGGTGAGCAGCGATAACGTTCTTCGCAGTATGAGCTTTGGATGTTTTCGAGTGCGTTGACGGTATTCGCAAAGCCAAATGAATTTGCCCATTCGATTGGGCCAACGGGATATGCAACGCCGAGTTTCATCGCGGTATCAATGGCCGTGGCGGTTGCGATGCCATGGTTAGCCGTGTCTGCGGCCTCGTTCGCTAGCATGCACATTGTTCTTAGAACCAATAGACCGGGTACGTCTTTTAACACAACGATCTTTTTGTTGAGTTGGCTTAAGAAGTTAATCACTGAATCGACCGCGCTTTGATTGGCTTGGGCCGCCACGGCAATCGCAATGAGTGGGCTTGTGCGGTAGTCATTTGCGCAATCGAATAATACGGTGTTGTTATGCCCAGAGCGGGATGCAATGTCAGTGGCGGTTAAACCATTGCCCATTTGTAGCTGTGTATCGCCTATCTGAATAAAGGCACGCTCACTGTCATGATAAGACACTTTAATATCCATTTCTTGCGCCATCTCAACCAACGAAGATGCGAATCCTAGATCGCCATAGACCGCAACCTCCAAGATAGGCGAGTAGTCAGCTGGTTTTGTACAACTAGGCTCAGAGTTCTCGCTATCGTTGTGGTAGTCGTAAAAGCCCTGCCCCGATTTACATCCCAAAAGGCCGGCGTCTACCATTTCGTTTAGCATCACTGACGGTCTAAAACGTGGGTCTTGGTAGAAGGCGTTATAGATTGATTGAGTTGCCGCTTGGTTAATGTCTAAACCGATAAGGTCTATGAGTTGAAATGGGCCCAACTTAAAACCCATTGACTCACGCATAACAGCGTCAAGCGTTGCGACACCGGCCACCCCTTCTTGTAACGATTTTAGGGCTTCGGCGTAATATGGCCTTGCCACCCGGTTAACAATAAACCCAGGAGATGATTTAACTTTGACGGGTGCTTTACCCCATTTTGCAGCCAGATCGAAGATTGAGTTCACAACCTTTGGGTGGGTTTTTAGGCCTGCAACGACTTCCACTAACTTAAGAATAGGAGCCGGATTGAAGAAATGCATTCCAACAAAACGTTCTGGGGAGTCGAGATCTTTTGCCAGCGCCGAGATAGAAAACGACGAGGTGTTAGTTGCGATAATGGCGTCGCTGGCAAGTATTGATTCGAGTTGTTTAAATAATGATTGTTTGATTTCTAAGTCTTCAATGATGACTTCAATCGCTAGTGAGCAATCTGAAAGTTCGCTTATTTCGCTTACCAACTCAATATTAGAGAGCAAGTCGGTCATCTCATGATTGGTCATTTTGCCTTTATCAACGCGTTTTTGAAGGCTTGCCGATAGGTTCGCATACGCTCTATCTAGAATTTCTTGAGATTGGTCGCAAAGCTTGACCTGATAGCGTTTGCTGGCAGCTACCTGTGCAATGCCTGCCCCCATAACGCCCGCGCCGATAATGGCGATCTTCGCATTACTGCCAATTGTTATTGAACTCGACATGGTATGAATAGTAATAAAAGTGAATGACTAGGAATTGAATTGAGGTTTGCGCTTTTCAAGAAACGCGTTAATGCCTTCTATGGCATCGGCCGAGCAAGCTTGTTCAAGAAAGAGTGCTCGTTCCTTCATAAGCGCTTCGCTTTGGCCGAGCTCGTACGACCTTAGAATGCTGCTTTTATTTGCAATCAGCGCCGATTGAGACATTGAGGACATGCGTTCTGAAAGTTCCAGCGCGCGAGGCAGAGCGTTATCTGAATCTACCAATTCGCTAATGAGCCCGATGTCCAAGGCTTTTTGTGCATCAATCTTCATACCAGTTAAGTTCATCAGCATGGCAGCGGCTTTACCCACTCTAGAGGGAAGGTACTGACTTCCGCCTGCGCCAGGCATGAGCCCTAGTTTGACTTCTGGTTGGGCGAATTGGGCGGTTTTGCTCGCGATTAGGATATCAGCGTGCATGGCCAATTCGCACCCGCCGCCAAAAGCAAAGCCGTTTATCGCGGCGATAATGGGTTTGCGAAAGTTTCGAATTTGTTGCCAAGCTTCGCGTCGCTCATCTTCAGGATAGTTGCCAGTGTTGATTTTTTTTATTTCGCTAACATCCGCACCCGCAGCAAAAGCTCTTTCATCGCCGACTAAGATGACGCATTGAATATTTTCACGTTTATCGGCCTCTTCAAGGTGTTTGCCAATTGCACACAGCATCTCAGTGTTGAGGGCATTGTAGGCTTCTGGGCGATGCAGTTGGATTTGTACGGTGCTGTTTGAAATGTCACGTACTATTAAAGTCTCAGTTATCATGTTTTAACGCTACTTTCTTTACTGTTTTTTGAGTCCATGCTGGCGCGACCAAACGGCGTTTACCATCGTGGCTTTTTCTAACATCAGCTTCATCCAGTGCCTCTCTATCCCAGAGTTGGCAAGTGACTTGTTTATGCTTTTGATCTAGGCCTTCGCAATAATTGGTGTATTCACAAAGTTTAACCTGTTGGCCATTACCGCTTTTCACTTTACGAAACCAATCTGGGTCAGCCATTGCTTGGCGTGCCATGCCGACTATGTCAGCTTTATCCTCGATTAAGAGCGTCTCTGCTTGATCAAAATTATGAATACCTCCCGCGCATACGATTGGCGTTGTATACCCCGCAGCTTTAACTGCGTTTCTAATTGCACTGGCTGGTTCAATGTTACGGCCAAACGGCCCAAAATCATCCGAGATATGCCCCGGCATACACTCGTACCCGCTGCGCCCAGTATATGGGTAAGCGGCGGAGCCAACTTTGGGTTGCTTTGCATCGTCAAATTTTCCACCACGAGAAAGTGATAAAAAGTCCATCCCGGCTTTAGCAAATTCAACGGCGTAATAACAGGCGTCGTTTAGATCGCTACCCGAATCTATGCATTCGTCACTTAAGAAACGACAGCCCACAGCAATAGATGGGCTAACGGCTTCACGAACACGATTAAACACTTCCAGAGGTAATTTTATTCGCTGTTCGCGGCTGCCGCCATAACCGTCGGTTCGATTGTTTTTCGCTGACAAAAACGAGGCCATGGTATAGGCATGTGCATAGTGCAGTTCAATGCCATCAAAGCCAGCCTTGTCAGCGCGTGACGCGGCATTGGCAAATAAATCAGGTAATACAGAAGGAAGTTCAGCAATATGAGGAAGATTCAAATCAGTCACATATTCACGATAGCCGTGGCTTAACTGATTGTATTCTCTTTCATTTAGAACGTCTCGAAGATGATCGTCTGAGAGTTCGATTAATTGCTGCCTAATTTCGCCCTCACCGAGCCCCTGAGCATTAAGCCTAGTAATATGGTCTGGCGTAATCGTTAAGAAACGAGAGAGAAAGACATCTCGATTAGGGCGACGTTTGATCGTTAAAAAGTCGATGATTTGAATCAATACCTTGGTTTTATTGTCGCTCGCAGCTTTAACGCGCTTAACTAACTCGTTCAGCCCGTTGATGTAGCGATCATGGCTGATTCTAAGTAACGGCCCACTTGGTATATCTCGAATACCGGTTGCTTCGATTACTATCGCGCCCGGCTGACCTTGAGCAAATCGCTCATACCATTGAATCACGTCTTCAGTGACTTCTCCCTCTTCGTTACTTCGCCATGGCACCATCGCTGGAATCCACGTCTTTTGATCGAGGGTAATCGGCCCTAGATCGACCGCTTTAAAAACAGCAGAACGTTTGGCTTGTTCCTCGTCCGGCCAATGCCCATCAATGGGTTGGTAGCGAATTCGTTGTTCTGGTTTCCACATATCAAACTCTTAGTGATTTAACTGGTGAGTAATATTAGTAGGCGCTTTCAGTGCTAAGCCTTGGGTGATGCTCCTCAAGATGATCATACAAAATATTGTTTACATTTAAAAGGTTCAAGCATAAAATATAATTTGTATTCGAGCCTATCAACGGAGAAACAGAACGTGAGAATAAACATTTTGGGTGGCGGACCAGGCGGGTTGTACTTTGCCTTACTAATGAAAAAGCACGATCCTTCACACGATATCCATTTGTATGAGCGTGGTCCACGTCATGCCACTTGGGGCTTTGGAGTAGTGTTCTCAGACGATACAATGAGTGGTTTTCTTGAATACGATGCGCCATCGTTTCAGAAAATTGTTGACTCGTTTGCCTATTGGGATCAGATTCGCACCATCATTGAAACGGATGATGGTGATAAGAATATTCTCTCTGGTGGGCACGGTTTTGCCGGTATGTCGCGCATTAAGTTATTGAATATTTTTCATGATCGCTGTGATGAGCTCGGTGTAAATCTTCACTTTGAAACCGACGTCACGGATGTTAATGAACTGCTCGACGCTGATTTAGTAGTGGCGGCAGACGGTATTACGAGTTTACTAAGAGAAAAGTACAAGAAAGAACTGGGTACGACTATCGATATGCGCCCGAATCGATTTTGCTGGTTAGGTACTTCTAAGCCATTGGATGCATTTACCTTTATTTTTAGAGAAACCGAACATGGGTGGTTTTGGGTGCATGCTTATCAGTTTGAAGAAGGCAAAGCTACGTGGTTAGTTGAAACGACCGATGAAACGTGGAGAAAAGCAGGGCTTGATACGATGTCAGAAGAAGACTCTAAAGCCTGTATGGAAAGGATATTTGAGACTGATTTGGATGGGCATCCTCTATTAACAAATCGGTCTGTTTGGCGAACTTTCCCAGTGGTTAAAAATGCTAAATGGCATCATGACAATGTGATCGTCATCGGTGATTGTGCTCATACCGCTCACTTTTCCATTGGCTCGGGCACTAAAATGGCAATGGAAGATGGCATCGCGCTGTTTGAGGCGTTTAAAAAGCATAAAACCGTCGAAGCAACTCTGCCTGCCTACGATGCGGCCCGTCGAGAAGTGACAGAGATTTTACAGCATACCGCGGATGTGAGTTTGAAGTGGTATGAGCATGCAGACCGATATTTAGATCAGTTTGACCCTGAACAAGTTGAGTTCAGCATGATTACGCGGTCGAAGAAAATCACCTATGACAATTTGGCGCTACGCGATCAAAGTTATATAGATGGCATTGCCGAGTGGTTTGCGAAATACAACGCGAAAGTCACCGGCTTAGAGATTGCTAAAACGGAAGACCGACCTGCGCCACCTGCTTTACAACCCTTTAAAATTGGCGACATGGTGGTACCTAATCGAGTGACTTTAAGCCCGATGTGCCAATATTGCGCGACCGACGGTGACATTGATGATTGGCATTTGGTTCACTACGGGGGGCGTGCAATCGGGGGCGTCGGTTTAATTCTGACTGAGATGATCTGCATTTCGGAGCTGGCGCGAATCACACCGGGCTGTGCCGGTTTGTATACCGATAAACAAACGAAGGGCTGGAAGCGTGTTGTTGATTTTGCCCATCAACATGGGCAAGGAAAAATTTGTGCGCAGCTGGGTCATGCTGGCCGAAAGGGCGCTACCCGATTACCTAAACACGGAATGGATCAACCGCTTGAAGACGGCGCCTGGGACATCATCTCGGCAAGCCCGATTCCGTATCTTGACCACTCGGTGGTTCCTAGAGAGGCAACGCGCGCTGATATGGATCAAGTGCTTGAAGACTATAAGACTGCGGTACGAAATGCTAATGTAGCCGGCTTTGATATGATCGAAGTGCACATGGCACACGGTTATTTACTATCGAGCTTTATTAGCCCTGTGACGAATGTTCGAGAAGATGAATACGGCGGCGACATTCAGGCACGTATGAAGTTTCCGCTTGAATGTTTGAACGCTGCTCGTGAAGTATGGCCCAGCGATAAGCCAATTTCGGTGCGTATTTCGGCCTCAGATTGGACTGAAGATGGCCTCAGCGAAGCCGATATGCTTGAAGTCGCGAGACTTGTAAAAGCCAATGGCGCTGACGTAATCAACGTCTCTACAGGTCAGGTCACTAAAGCAGAGAAGCCGCTTTACGGCAGAATGTTCCAAGCACCGTTTGCTGACCAAGTTCGTAATGAGGTTAGTGTACCAACCATTGTCGCTGGTAATATTTCCACAATGGATCAAGCAAATACGCTTGTTGCGGCTGGACGGACCGATTTCGTTGCATTTGCTAGGCCGCTGCTTACCAACCCGAACATGGTGTTACAGGATGCGGCTCGATACGGTCACAGCGACCAGCATTGGCCAGAGCAATACACCTCAGGCAAGTTTCAGGCAGGGTTACTGGCTCAGCGCCAAAATGATGAGATGCGTGAATTGCGCATAAATGCTAAGCCGCCATCACCCAGTGATGCCTTAGCTTTGGCGTTAGGACGTAAAGAATTGAGTTAGACTAGTTTTTTGCACGCGCCTCCTAGTGTGCGGATTTTTAGGCGAGTATTCACGTAGTTGATACTCGCTTCTTTTTTTGTGTATTTCTTATTTTGCTATAGAGTTCCAGTGTGAAAGTAAATACTCGACGCTTTTTAGTGCCAGAGCATGAATGGTAAATGTCGGGTTTACTGCACCGCTGCTTGGAAATAAACCTGGCCCAGCAATCAATAAATTTTCTATTTCGTGCGTTTGGCCATATTGGTTTGTCACCGAGGTTTCAGGCTTGTCGCCCATCACCGTACCGCCCAAAATATGCATGCCAAACCGAGGGCCTGCCCAAGCGTCGGTTGCACCAGCGGCTTTAAAAATATCTAAGCCTTGCTGCACGGCTTGGTTAATCAAGCGGTCAGTCTCAACGCTGACATTATGGATAGTTTTTGCGAGTGGCAAGCCATATTGGTCTTTTGCTTGACTTAACATAACGCGATTTTCTGCCTTAGGTATGTCCTCGCCAACGCAGACCATAGTGCCGTAGTGTTTGGCCGCCGTTTGCATGAATGGTTTGAGCTTCTCACCATAAATATCGGGCCGACTATTGGCCATGCCGAGTAGATCATTGGGCTTTACCGCATTCGCGATTAACCATTGATAGCTACCGAAGGCACCGTCAGACTTTGATTTTTTGTCGTAGCCATCTTGGCAAATAAGTTGTCCACCGGTGGCGCCAAGGTGTGGCGTGGTTGGGTCTTTAAAAATACCGTTAATCGTATTTGATGGGTGGGTCATTAAATATCGTCCCACCAAATCACTACCGTTTGCCAGCCCATTGGGGTGCGAAGTGGAGGCAGAGTTTAGTAGTATCCGTGGATTTTGTACCGCAAACGCCGCCAGCACTACTATTTTAGCAGTCAACGTTGTCTTATTACCAGACTGATCAAAATAATCAACACCAGTGGCTTTGTCACCCTTTTTATTGGTTAGAACTCTACCCACCGTTGCATTGTGGATAATGCGTGCGTTTATACCGTTATCGGAATGAGTGCTGGCATTCAGCGCCCGTGGTAAATAGTACGCTAAGGCATTACCCAGCGCTCCGATTGGGCACCCTGCGTCACACCAGCCATCGTAAATACAGGCTCTTCGGTTTTTACGTGGGCGAGTGTTGATCGCTAACGGAATTGGTGCGGTGTCTAAACCAAACTTGTCAAAGCCTTTGCTGATCACCTTGCCTTGTGCGAAGGTTGGTACTGGCGGCATTGGGTAGTCTTTACCTTTGGGACGCCATTTTTCTAGGACGTGGTCTCCACTAAGGCCAATCTCGTCTTGAATAAGGTCGTAGAACGGGGCCAAGTCAGCGTAATTAATCGGCCAATCTAGACCACGTCGATGATCGGTTTTCATAGTGAAGTCAACGTCATGTAATCTTGGCCACACACCATAGTGATGCATGCTCGTACCACCGGTGCCGCTGCCCGCGTTAAAATTGTTGCCAATCTTTAGGTTGCCTTCTTCTTCAACGTGAGCGCCACTCCACTTTAATTTTCGAGCCCAAATTTGTGAGCTTACTAAATCATTAAGTGAGCGTTCAGGCCCGGCCTCTAACATGACGACATTCTTTCCATCGAGTGCGGCTTTAGCCGCAATAACACTAGCCGCGGCTCCAGAGCCGACAATTAAAATATCGATATCTTTATTCATAACGGTGTTCTCTTGATCGACAGGACTACCATACTTGCTTTGGTTTAATGTGGTGCATAGGTGGTACGCCAATGTCAGCAAACCCTTGATCAACACCGTAGACCACATCAACCGCATCGGAGCGCAATACAAAATATGCGAAGCTGGCGGACGGACCGGCCCAGTCTTCCAATGCGTCTTGATTAATTAGGCCGATCAAGACTTCCATTTGCTTACTGTTTAACTCGGATATTGGTTTGTCAAAATAAGTTTTAACAGAAGCCGCCAATGCGTCTAAGATTGCTTGATAGAAACCGGCATGCGGTTGAGGCACGCCTAAGTATTTCAACATAAGCAACGAATCTTCATTAGGGCCAGCTAATTGTGAGTCGATAAAATGGGAAATACCCGCAACCCGAGACCCCGGGACAAGTGCTTCAGCGAATACCTCTAAGGTTGTCGTTTGAGCTTCGCTTAGTACTCGTATTATTGCTTCTTTAGCATAGGCTTGAGACGGGCTTAATTGCACTATTTGGTTTGCAACTATGACACTAATCGTAATTCCAGACGCTTTGAGAAAGTGCCTCCTTGATATCGTATTATTCATGACGTTGAATCCGTTGTTTTTTTTAGAAGATATCGCTACTTATATAAGTTGATCTACTAAAACGATCGACGCAAGCTCAGCCCTATATTACGCGGCGCGCGATAAGACACTTCATTGCAGCCGCAGAGTGTGGCGAGATCAAACCCTTGTACACCTGCTCGCTCGTCAGTTAAGTTGCGAATTTGTAAGTCGGCTCTCCATTTAGCATCTTGGCTTTCCCAGCCTAACCCAAGGCCTACTAAGGTGTAGCTATCAAACCGGTCTGCATCAAAATTTCTCAAATTGTAGAAGAACTCATCTGAATAACTGACGTCACCGCGTATGTGCATATTGCCGTTCAGAGCAGGCCATTGGTAACGCGCAATAGCGGTGGCTTGAAACTCAGGTGCATAGGTTGGCTTAACGTCACTGGGTGGTAGAGGTGAGAAGGCACGTAATGGTACATCTTTTACCGTCGCATCTAACCACGAGGCACCGAGTATCAGATCAAAGCCTTCAGCAGGCGATGTTTTAAACTCAACTTCAGCGCCATAGTTCTCAGCGTCAGCATTAATCACAACACCGCCAACACCAACAAATAGAAATGCTTGGTAGTCTGAGTAGTCATAATAAAAAGCGGATACGTTAAACGTGCTGACACCATCGGCGAAGGTCTTCTTGAAGCCCGCTTCGTAGGACAATAACACCTCCTCATCATAAGGCAGCGCATCGACGCCCCCGGAACCCAGAAAGGCACCTAGCAGTGGCGCGTTGAAGCTGCCGGCTTTAACACCTCGGTTGATACTGCCGTAAACCAGTAGATCGTCACTGGCGCGCCAGTCGAGCTGTAACTTGCTGGTCCATAAAGTGTCTGATGAATCTAGGTCGGCACTGAAAGGAGCGCCAGGCAATGGCACATTAGGGAGAAAATCACCTTGGTTGACGGTGAAATTATCGTTTGAAATCAAAAAGCCAATTTGCGTTTGAAAGTCTTTTTCCTCCTGAATCAAGCGCAAGCCTGCGGTCAGGCTAAGGTTTTCATTGATGTCATATTCATACTGACCAAATGCTGAATATGACTGTGTTTCTAATGTTGATACCACTCCAATATCAAATGGCGCACCAAATAAGGTGTTAACAATACTGTTGACTGGCGCCTTTAAACCGTTGTCAGAAGTATTGTCGATATCCAAGTAAAAAAGACCGGCCACCCATCGGCTGTTTTGAGTTTCGCCACTCCAACGAAATTCTTGTGTAAAACTGGTGGCGTCAACGCCAGCAAAGTTTGCAAGCTGATTAACCGGCGCTGCATCTACGTCAATGAATAGCAGTTTTTCATAATCTTTAAAATCAGTGATTGATGTGAACGTAATTTTTTCGTTCAGATCCCATTGAACATTTACATTTAAACCAACTGTGTCGGTTGAGCCTTGATCGTCAAAAGCAAAGTCGCTGCTCGTATTAAAGTCGGCGCCGTCGGGGTCCAGATAACCAAATAGGTCTCCACCCGCAACTGGGCGAGTTAAGGGGGTAAATGGCGAACCGCCGATTGGGCCATCACCGTCAATAATATCCACACCGCCATCTAAATTAGTGCCTTGAATGATGCTGCTGCGCGTTTCATTTGCAGGCGTATTGATAACGTTTATTAATTCACCACCGGTATTCGGGTCAGCATCAAATAACGCAATGGTTGAAATTGATTGGTATGGCCCTGTTGCAACGTCGCTGCTGGCAATATTGGCACTGACGCTTATTTGCAAATCTTCATTTGGTTTGAATAGCAATGAGCCTCTGGCGGCAATTGTCTCATCATCACCTAAATCGGCGCCAGCGCCTTGACCTGGAGGTAGCGAACCCAGAGTGCCGGCAGGGGGGGATTGCGAAGGAAAGATATTATTTAAATATGATTCTTGGTCGTTGTAACGAAGCGCAATTCGCCCTGCAACAGTCTCACTTAATGGTCCGCCGACGGCCGTTTCGAGGGTAAATTGAGTGGCGTTTGCATCGGTATCGTAGTTAGCAACGGACAGATTCACATATCCACTAGTTTCTTCAAGACTGGGCTTGGTTGATATGTAGTGGACCAGGCCACCGGTTGCGTTACGGCCAAACAGAGTGCCTTGTGGGCCTTTTAGGATTTCCACTCGATCAATATCAAATACCGCAAAGGTTTGCGCCTGTGCAATAGCGAGGTAGCCTTCATCTAAGTAAGCCGCATTAGGCGCTTCTATGATGTCATTGAAATCATTTTGAGTAACGCCGCGAATAGAAAACTGAGTATTTTGTCCTGCGAGGTTACCGGATATGTGAACGCCGGGAGTAAAGGTCGCAATATCGATGCTTTGTTGAATGTCGAGCTCTTTCATCAACGCACCGGAAAAAGCGTTAATCGAAATGCCTACATCTTGTAGGCTTTGCTCGCGTTTTTGTGCTGTGACCACAACTTCTTCAATGAGTTGCGCGTGCGTGGGAGCGGCGATTGCGCTGGCTAATATGACGGTGGCGATTTGGCTCTTTAAAAAAAGGTTCTGTTTACTCATATTTCTTCCTCTGCGTGGTGTGTAGCGTTGTTGGGAGTTAAGGGTCAGCTATTTCTTAGGCCCATTTTTTCCAGCAACGGCATTACTTCATCGCGGAAATAGGGGAACTCTGCTACGTAGTCAACAAAAGACAAAGCGATGCCTGTGATACCTGCGTCACTCAAAAATTTGAGTTGTTCTGCAACGTGCTGGGGTGTGCCTACTAATGGAAACGCGCCATGACCTGAGGCGAATCGATCACGAAAATTGGCGAGAGCGTCGGCCGAAAATGATTGTGCGTGCATGCCTTGCAACATCATTAAGTAGTCAACCGCATCCCAATCGGCATGTTCATTTGAGTAGTAGCGAAGATAATCTTGCGCTTTTCGCATGGTCGGGCGGCAAACTACTTGAGCAAAGCTGATAACTCCGACGTCTCGATTTTTTGCACTCGCCTTGCTTTGAATATCGCGTACCACAGAGCGAGCCTGATCGAAGTCAAATACCGGGGTTAGTAAATAGTCGGCATTAGTCACCGCAAACTCACGCCCTTCAACCGATGAAGCAGCGTTGATGATCGGTATTCTTTTTTGTAGCGGGTGGGGATTGCTGTATACTTTTTCCAGTTGAAAGTACTCACCATGCCAATCGAATGCCGCTCTCTCTGTCCATAGTTTGCTGGTGATTTCATACCATTCTTGCGCTCTGGCATACCGTTCTGGATGAGACTGAGGAAGATCCACACCGAACGCATCGTATTCTGGTTTATTCCAACCCGCCACCACGTTTAAGCCAACACGACCATTGCCGATATGATCGATGGTTGCCAATTGCTTTGCGGTTACTACAGGGTGGTTAAAAGCAGTATGAACGGTGGCAAACACTTGAATATTTTTTGTGCAGGCTAACAGCCCACCAGCCCAGGTCACAGTTTCTAATACGCCGCCATGAAAATCTGTTTCACCGCCGTAACCAATCCAGCGCGCGATGGGTAATAAGAATTCAAAACCCGCGTCGTCGCACATCTTTGCGAGACTAAGATTGTTTTGCCAAGAATTTTGCCAGCGTTCTTCAACCTTAGTAACCGCTAAACCACCCGAACAATTGGCTGAAAAGATGCCTAACTTGAGTTTGTTATCGCTATTTAATGCTGCTGCTTTAGACATACGGTAATTTCCTCGCTAGTAGGGGTAATCGAAGAGCAGCGTATTTAAATTCATCACACTCCCTTCTCGCTGTGTTTTTGAATATCTTTTACGGTTATATAATTCTTATATATATATTTCAATGTTAAAGAATGAGTTTAAAAAATTTTAAACGTTTAGTTTGGCGTTCTGACGCCTTAATGCACAAGAGCTCCTAAGAAATAACCGCAGTTGTTTCGATCTCAACTTTTGCCTTATCTTCCACCAAAGCGATGACCTGCACTAAGGCCATAGCCGGAAAGTTCTTCCCGAGAATTTCGCGATAGTGCTTACCAATTTCTTTGCCTTGATCCAAGTAAGCTTTCTTGTCGGTGATATACCAGGTCATTCTGACAATATGCTCTGGTTTCGCATTGGCTTCATTGAGTACCGCAACGGTGTTTAGTAACGCTTGGCGTACTTGGTCGGCTAAATGTGTGGAGTGAATGATTTCATTTTCATCCCAGCCGATAATACCGCCAGTAAAGATCATAGCGCCCTCCGCCATGATGCCATTAGAGTAGCCCTTAGGTTGCGGCCAGCCTTCAGGTTGTAAAATTTTTTTCATAACTAATTTCTATTGCATGCGAGGATTAAAATTGAAGGTTCAGAGGCCGTTGGCTCTAAAAAGTTGATTGGTTTGATTAGCGATAATGGTTTTTTGGACCTCTGATGCACCTTCATAAATTCGCAAAGCACGTACTTCTCGATACAGGCTTTCAACAATACAGCCTTTTTTAACGCCCATGCCGCCGAACAGTTGAACCGCCTGATCAATAGTTTGTTGTGCTGCCTCGGTAGCGTATAACTTGGCCATCGCGGCTTCCCGAGTAACCCGTTCTTGCACGCAGTCCTTAGTCCAGGCGGCTCGGTAAATTAAAAGGGCGCTGGCATCAATATCAAGCGCCATGTCGGCGATTTTTGTTTGCGTGGCTTGTAGATCAAATAGTGGCGCGCCAAATAGCTCGCGAGTATTTGCTCTATGTAAGGTTTCATCAAGCGCTCGTCTGGCGAAGCCCATTGCGGCAGCACCAACGGTAGATCTAAATATATCCAGTGTGGCCATGGCCACTTTAAAACCCTCGCCTGGGTTGCCCAGCATATTTTGTTTAGGCACGCGCACATCGGTAAATCTGAGTGTTGCTAGCGGGTGAGGTGCGATGACTTCTATGCGTTCTTCAATGCTCAGGCCAGCGGTATCGGCATCGACTACGAATGCCGTTAAACCTTTTGCACCAGGCATTTCGCCAGTGCGTGCAAATACGACATAATGATCGGCAATACCGCCGTTTGAAATCCATGTTTTATCGCCGTTTATAACGTAGTCATCGCTATCTAATACCGCGGAGGTTTGCATACCAGCAACGTCAGAACCTGCTTCGAGCTCTGAAAGCGCAAAGGCGGCTATATTTTGACCGCTTCGCACTCTCTGCAAATAATGGTCCTTTATCTCAGGTTGACCAAACAATGAAATAGAGCCGCTACCTAAGCCTTGCATCGCGAAGGCAAAATCGGCTAGACCAGAGTAACGCGCCAAGGTCTCACGAATAATACAGAGCGATCTTACGTCAAGCTTTACTTCCCCGTACTGGTCAGTATGAGGGGCGCTATAAGCTAACCAGCCGCCATCGGCTAATTGCTTGACGAGGTCACGGCAGGCCTGGTCAATGTCATGCGGGTGTTCGTCACTAAGATTGGTATCGCACCACTTTTCTAGCTCAAGCGCCAGTGTTTTGTGTTTGGCTTCGAAAAATGGCCAATCTAAAAAGCTCTTATCAGCCATTCCTAATTACCTCGAAATTTAGGTTTTTGTTTATTTGAAAAAGCATCGTAAGCGCGTTTGAAGTCCTGTGTTTTCATGCAAATAGCTTGCGCTTGGGCTTCTGATTCTATTGCTTGGTCAATACTCATGTTCCATTCTTGATGCAGCATTGTTTTCGTCATGCCATGCGCAAACGTTGGACCAGTAAGCAATCTAGCTGCGTAGGCAGTAGCATCGTTTAATAGTGACTCGGGTTCCGAGAGCCGATTGAAATAACCCCATCGTTCGCCTTCTTCGGCGCTCATACTGCGCCCTGTGTAGAGCAAGTCTGAAGCTCTACCTTGTCCAATGATACGCGGTAGTATTGCGCACGCACCCATATCACAGCCAGCCAAACCAACGCGCGCAAACAAAAACGCGGTTTTTGCATTTCGAGTACCGAATCGAATGTCACTGGCCATCGCCATGATGGCACCTGCACCTACACATACGCCATCTACTGCCGCTATGATAGGTTGAGGGCAGGCACGCATTGCCTTAATGAGGTCGCCGGTCATTCTGGTGAAGCTGAGTAGTTCAGGCATTTCCATCTTTGTCAGTGGGCCAATAATATCGTGCACATCGCCACCAGAACTAAAATTGCCACCTGCGCCGGTTAAAACCACCGCTTTAACATCATCTCGATATACCAGGTCGCGAAAGTAATCACGAAGCTCCGCATACGATTCAAACGTTAAGGGGTTTTTTCGCTCAGGCCGATCAATCGTGATTGTCACGATTTGATCTTCTATTTCGAGCTTGAAGTGCGTGGGGCTATCTTTCATGTATTGTATGTTCAGGTTTGTCTGTTTACGTTTTGTTGAGCTTGCCTTGGATCGATTCTTTGGTTTTCTTCAAGGTGTTAATCATTTGATCGACTTCGTCTCGGTCAAGCGCTGAAAATAAATCGGCCACCCATGTTTCATGTTCTGCGGCGATTTTGTTAAATCGTTTTTTTCCACTGTCAGTCAGCTGAATATATTGAACACGTCGATCTTCACTCGAGCGAACGCGCTTGAGAAATTTTTCACGCTCAAGCCGATCAATCACACCCGTGATATTGCCGTTTGAGACAACCAAATGCTGCGATAACTCTGACATAGTCAATTGCTTATCGGCGTTGTCTAGCTCTGCCAGCACATCGAACTGCGGCAGGGTGATGCCGTGATCGTCACGTAAACGAATCCGGATAATGTCTTCGATCATGGATTGACAAGAAAACAAACGTAGCCACAAACGTAGCGCTTGTTTGCTACGCGATTTGGTTAGCTTGCTCGAATCGATGCGAGCAGATCTTGGTATAGCGACTTGATTCATGATTATTTCCCTTGGCCTCTAAATGGCGTTCTAATTTGGGTAATTATTGCCTCTTAAGAATACCGTTTATTTGAAAGCCTGTTTAGCTGTCTGCTTCGGATCTAGTGTTTTAGTTCTAAATCACTGAACTGTAGCCTTCTCAGCGCTAGCAAGTCTCGCCTCCGTCGACGGCAATTGCTTGCCCTGTAATTGATTGACTTGCCTCTAAACAAAGCGAGGCGGTCATGCTGGCCACTTCGTTCGGCTGGATGAATTTTCTTTGCGGGTTATCGGCTAGCAGTTGGTCTTTCGCTTGCAGTTCAGTACAGCCAGTCTTGCTCATGATATTGGTGATTGTATCGCTCAAAATAGCGGTTTCGGTATAGCCTGGGCAAACTGCGTTAACCGTGGTTGATGTTCTGGCCATCTCTTTTGCCAATGACTTAGTAAAACCGATTGCCCCGTGCTTAGCTGCGCAGTATGCGCTGACGTAGCCATAGCCCGTTAATCCAGCGGTGCTGGCGATGTTGACTATGCGACCGTAGTCTTTCTTTTTGAGCATGTCTACCGCATGTTTAGAGCATAAAAATACACCCGTCAGGTTTACGCCAATGGTTTTCTCCCAATGCTCTAATGATATTCTGTTTGCTGGCGCGCTTTCGGCGAAGCCAGCGTTATTGATCAAGATATCGTAGTCGCCTGCTTGGTCAAATGCTTTTTTAACTGACTCTTCATTTGCAACATCGACCGTGATAGCTGCTGCGTCAAGCAACTCATTTGCCTTCTCATTAAGCGGTTCTATGCGGCGACCCATTAATGTAACCCTTACTCCAAGTTTTGTCAGCGCATCGGCGATAGCCGCGCCAATGCCAGTGCCGCCTCCGGTGATGATTGCGTGTTTTTCTTTTAATGACGGATTCATGTTGGCTGCGAGAGTTTATTAATGTGCTCCAGAATATTAAAGTTTAGTCCCATATATTGTCAATATAAATATTTTAAGTAAGAAAGTTATTGACATAAAGTTTTTAGTGTATGAATATTCGAGTCGTTTAACGCTATTCACTTAACATCGTGGCAATCTGGTTGTTCGTCGCTAAGTGCGAGCTTTTCATTTAATTTTGTAAATTGGAGATCACCATGAGTGGCAATATTGCAACCGTAGAAGGGACTTTTAATTGGGAAGACCCCTTGTGCTTTAACAGTAATCTGTCTGACGAAGAAGGCATGATCATGGAGACCGCACGCGCGTTTTGCCAAGACAAACTGATGCCAGGGATCGTAGAGGCCAATCGTCACGAGGTATTTGATCGTACCATCATGAATCAATTTGGTGAGCTCGGCCTATTAGGCTCTACTTTGCCTGAGCAATACGGCGGCTCAGGTCTTAACTATGTCAGCTATGGGTTGATTGCACGAGAAGTAGAGCGAGTTGATTCAGGTTATCGTTCTGCGATGAGCGTCCAATCGAGTCTGGTTATGTACCCGATCTATGCTTATGGCTCTGAAGATCAACGTAGTAAGTATCTACCCAAGCTTGCGTCTGGCGAAACCGTTGGCTGCTTTGGTTTGACGGAGCCAGATCACGGTTCAGATCCCGGCTCAATGGTTACCAGAGCGCGCTCAGTCGATGGCGGATATCGCTTAAGCGGCGCTAAAATGTGGATCACTAACTCGCCTATAGCCGATGTATTTGTAGTCTGGGGTAAGACTGACGACGGTAAAATTCGTGGGTTTATCTTAGAGAAAGGTTGGGAAGGTTTAAGCGCGCCTAAAGTGGAAGGCAAATTCTCATTGAGAGCCTCGATCACTGGTGAAATCGTAATGGACGAAGTGTTTGTTCCAGAAGAAAATTTGCTACCAAATATCTCTGGCCTAGGCGGGCCGTTTGGTTGCCTCAATCGCGCGCGTTACGGTATCGCGTGGGGCTCGATGGGCGCTGCGGAATTTTGCTGGCACGCCGCTCGTCAATACACGATGGATAGAAAGCAATTTGGCAAACCGCTTGCTGCTAATCAACTAGTACAGAAGAAACTTGCCGATATGCAGACTGATATTGCATTGGGTTTAAACGGTGCGTTGGCGACTGGCCGCGCAATTGATAAAGGCGCAACTGGACCTGAATCTGTCTCATTAATGAAACGTAATAATTGTGGTAAGGCTTTAGAGATTGCCAGAATCGCGCGCGATATGCATGGAGGCAATGGTGTTGCTGATGAATTTCATATTATTCGCCATGCAATGAATTTAGAAGCGGTGAATACCTATGAAGGCACGCACGATATACATGCGTTAATTTTAGGGCGAGCTCAAACTGGCTTACAGGCGTTTCAATAGGTACTTGCTAAATTGAATTTGAAATGCACTATTGGGCGTAGCTGATATGTTTAAAACCGATATTAAAGTCCGATTTAATCATGTCGATTTTGCTGGAATCGTGTTCTACCCTCGTTACTTTGAAATGTTCAACCAGGTGATAGAAGAATGGTGCGAAGGCCAGCTGGGTTATGATTTTCGACGTTTGCATGATGAATTTAACGCGGGTGTTCCTGCAGCGCATATTGACGTTGATTTTAATCGTCCGAGTCAGCTTGGTGATGTATTAACGTTCTCTCTTTCACTGCTGCAGCTCGGCGAAAGCTCTATTAACGTCGCTTTAGAGGCCGTTTGTGGTGGAGAAAGTCGCTTGAAGGCTAAGCTCACGATGGTGTATATCGTTAAAGGTTTGTCAGGTGAATTCAACGCCGATGAGATACCTGCCGAACTTAAAAAGCTAATGATGGAAACCTAATCCAACCCTATTTGGTGGCGTTTACATATTATGAAAAATGCTTATATTTGTGATGGAATTCGAACGCCGATAGGTCGCTATGGCGGTGCTCTTTCGAATGTTCGCGCCGATGATCTTGCAGCGATACCAATTCGCGCGCTGAAAACTAGAAACCCTCATCTAGACTGGAATACAGTCGACGAAGTGATACTCGGGTGCGCCAATCAAGCGGGTGAAGATAATCGTAATGTGGCGCGCATGGCATCTCTGCTTGCAGGGTTAAGTGTCACTGTCGCTGGCGTAACGGTAAACCGTTTGTGTGGCTCAGGCATGGAAGCAATTGGTCATGCGGCAAGATCATTAAAATTAAATGAATCGGAAATTATTGTCGCCGGTGGCGTGGAATCTATGTCGCGTTCTCCGCTGGTTATGCCAAAAGCCGAGGCCGCGTTTAGTCGTAATGCCCAGATATACGATACGACGATTGGGTGGCGTTTTATTAACAAAGCATTGCAAGCCCAACACGGTACGGAATCAATGCCAGAAACCGCTGAGAACCTCGCAGAGAAATACACCATTTCACGTCAAGATCAAGACGTGTTTGCTTCTGCCAGCCAAAAAAAAGCCGGTGATGCACAAGCCGCTGAGTTTTTTGATGATGAGATTGTTGCGGTCGAAATTCCTCAGCGACGCGCCGAGCCTATAGAGGTAACGCAGGATGAGCATATCCGCGCAGATACCACTGTTGAAAAACTGGCAACGCTGCCAACCCCGTTTAAAAAAAATGGTACCGTCACCGCAGGAAATGCATCAGGCGTCAATGACGGAGCGAGCGCCTTGCTGTTGGCGAATGACCGTGGTGTATCAAAATATGGTTTGCTGCCGCGAGGCCGAGTTGTGGCTATGGCAAGTGCGGGAGTAGAGCCAAGCGTGATGGGAATTGGTCCTGTTCCAGCGACTCTAAAAGTGCTGAATATGTCGGGGCTGTCCCTGCCTGATATGGATGTAATTGAGCTCAATGAGGCATTTGCCGCTCAAGCTCTAGCGGTATTGAGGGGGCTAGGTCTCAGCGATGAAGATGAGCGTGTAAATAGTAAAGGTGGTGCTATTGCGCTTGGGCACCCGCTTGGCATGTCTGGTGCACGAATTGTCTACACCGCCTTGCGTCAACTTGAAGAAATTGAGGGCCGTTATGCTTTGTGTACAATGTGTGTTGGCGTTGGGCAGGGCTTGTCCATAATTATTGAGCGCTGCCGTTAAGAGATCAAATCAGTTTGAGTTATCGTTTAATTAGATGCAGTGAGCGCACATTATGTGCAGAAACTGAATATTGCTGGCTATCGCTTAAGTTAGATACTGTCGTCTGTATTCGAGAAAAAATAGTTAAAGAAGCAGAATTTTTGATGAAAATGGTTAAGTGGATGCCAGATTGTGCAGGCTAACTTAACTAAACCAACAGAGGATTAATTATGTCAGCATCAGTATTGAGCGATTTAATTGCTGGGATTACACAAGGCGGTATTAAGGTGGTTGATCTTACCGAGACCTTGCGCCCAGAGTACCCGACAATTCAATTGCCAGAAGAGTTTAATCAGGCGCTTCCATTTAGCGCGGAAGTAATTTCTAAGTACGATGGTGATGGCCCCGCATGGTATTGGCAGAACATTACTCTCAGCGAGCACACTGGCACGCATTTTGATGCACCATGTCACTGGGTTACAGGTAAAGACCTTCCAAATGCGTCGACCGACACCTTGATAGTTGAAGACATGATTGCGCCGGTTGTGGTGATTGATTGTTCTGCCGAAGTTGCCGCAGATAAAGGCTTTATTTTAACCGTAGAACATTTAGAGAGTTGGGAAGCGCAGCACGGAACTATTGCGGCGGGTTCGTGGGTATTTTTACGGTCAGATTGGCGAAAAATTGCTGATCCTGATAACTACACCAACATGCAAAAAGATGGTGCGCATTCTCCCGGGCCAGATGTCGCCGCGTGTCGTTGGATGATCGAAGAGCGCGATGTGATCGGCTTTGGTTGCGAAACCGTAGGGACCGACGCAGGTCAAGCATTCAGTTTTGACCCACCGTATCCACACCATTACTTTTTTATGGGATCTGGCAAATACGGTTTACAGTGCATGACAAACCTAGATAAGTTGCCCGCCACTGGCGCGGTGATTATCAGTGCGCCGTTGAAAATTTTGAATGGTTCAGGTAGCCCGTTACGCGTACTGGCACTTGTGCCTGAATAGGCTTGAACACAACATTGGGCTTGCATAACTTACAGATTGTTCTAAGTAGGAGCATTTAAATGGCCGAGCGTTCATTCGTCAAAGAAATAGGGAAGTTACGCCTAAGCGACGGAGATGAGTTTCACGGTGAAGGTATTCTTGCGGTCACCAAGGCCCTGCTACAATCCGGCGTATCTTACGTCGGTGGCTATCAAGGTGCGCCTGTGTCACATTTGATGGACGTGCTGGCAGATGCCCACGATGTGCTTGAAGAACTCGACGTGCATTTCGAGAGTTCGGCAAGTGAAGCGACTGCGGCGGCCATGCTTGCAGCGTCTATCAACTATCCATTGCGTGGTGCTGTCACATGGAAGTCTACGGTGGGAACCAACGTTGCCTCCGATGCGCTGTCTAATATTGCTTCAGCCGGTGTCAAAGGTGGTGCGCTTATTATCCTTGGCGAAGACTATGGCGAGGGTGCCAGTATTATGCAAGAGCGAACCCATGCTTTTGCGATGAAATCTCAAATGTGGTTAATAGATCCACGGCCGAATTTAGATACCATGACTGAAATGGTCGAGCATGGTTTTCGTTTATCCGAAGCCAGCAATACGCCAGTGATGTATCAAATGCGAATACGTGCTTGCCATATGCACGGACGCTTTATTGCTAAAGATAATCGAAAAGGTGCGTTTAGCCGAAAAGAGGCATTGGATAAACCAGTCGGTTCGGGTGACGCGATTATTCTGCCACCCCATACATTTCGGCATGAACAAGAAAAAATCAATGACCGATGGCCAGCAGCAATAGAGTACATACGCGAAGCCAAGCTGAATGAGCTGATGCCGGGTGCAAGAAGTGACCGCGTCGGTATTATTACGTTGGGTGGGCATTACAATGGGGTTATACGTGCGCTTCAGGGTTTAGGCTTGTCGGATAGTTTCGGTAACTCCGACGTACCTCTGTACGTTATGAATGTTTCCTATCCATTGGTCGACGACGAGCTAGAAAATTTTTGCCGTGATAAAGACGCGGTATTGATGATCGAAGAAGGTCAACCGGATTTCATCGAGCAGAACCTGCACAGCATATTACGCAAGGCTGACATCAATACTAAGCTCTATGGTAAAGATGTGTTAATCAAGGCGGGTGAATATACCGGTGCGGTGCTGCGTGACGGCATAAAAGCATTTGTTAAAAAAACGCAACCTGAATTACTGGCTCCGCCAAAGAAAACGGTGCATGAGATTAGTATCCCCGTTGAAACGATCGCAAAGGCCATTCCGGAGAGACCACCTGGTCTATGTACCGGTTGTCCTGAGCGCCCGTTTTTTACTGCAATGAAGTTGCTGCAACGTGAAGTCGGTCCGCTACAAGTCAGTGCCGATATCGGTTGTCATTCGTTCGCCACGCTGGCGCCTTTTAATTTAGGTAATACGATTGTGGGGTATGGGCTGGGTGCTGCAAGTTCCTCGGCATTTAATTTAAAACATGAGCGTCGACCTATTAGTTTAATGGGTGACGGTGGTTTCTGGCATAACGGCTTAACCAGCGGCATTGGTAATTCAGTTGAGAACCAGCACGATGGTATTACTGTAGTGGTTGACAATGGCTATTCTGCCGCAACCGGTGGTCAGTGGATTCCATCTTCGAAGGCCGTGGCGAATGACCGACAATATAAAATTCCAATTGTTGACGCGGTCAAAGGCATGGGAGTGACATGGGTAAGAAGAACGCAAACCTACGATATTAAACAAAGCCTGCAAGCTCTGCGTGATGCGATGGCTACCGATCATGTTGGCCCAAAGGTGATTGTTGCCGAAGGCGAATGTATGCTGAACAAGACTCGTAGAGAAAAGCCGTTACGCGTTGAAAAAATCAAGCAAGGTAAGCGTGTCGTTGAGCAAAAATTTGGTATTGACGATGATGTTTGTACTGGTGATCACTCTTGTATTCGATTATCGGGTTGCCCATCTTTGTCGATTGCCGATAACCCAGATCCATTAAGAGAAGATCCTGTCGCCAAGGTGGAGGAAAGCTGTGTTGGTTGTGGAGTTTGTGGTGAAGTTGCTCATGCGGCGGTACTCTGTCCATCATTTTTTAGAGCGGACTTAGTCCGTAACCCCGGTTGGTTTGAGAAAATGAGATACACAATTGGACATGCCATTATTCGCTTTTTGCAAAGCGGCATTGAAAAGAAGCATGCACGATGGGTAATGGAAGATTAAGACCATGAGCACGACAACAAAGCAGCCAATAAAATTAGCAATAGCGGCCATGGGTGGGCAAGGTGGTGGCGTCTTATCATCGTGGTTGGTGGCACTGGCAGAAAGTAACCAGTATTACGCTCAATATACTTCAGTACCTGGAGTCGCACAGCGAACTGGCTCCACGATTTATTATATAGAACTGTTTCCTGAAGAACTGTCCAAGCAAGCCGCTAAAGAACCGGTCATGGCCTTGATGCCAGTTGAGGGTGATGTCGATATTGTAGTTGCAGGTGAACTGGTAGAGGCGGGTCGTGCTGTAATGCGCGGCATTGTAACACCAGAGCAAACGACCTTTATTGTTTCTACTCACCGCCTTTATTCGCAAGTTGAGAAAGAAGTGCTAGGCGACGGTCGCGTCAATTCAGGCTTGATAATTGCTGGTGCTCGCGAACACGCTAAAAATTTTATAGGTTTTGATATGAATCAAGCTGCGGTCGACACAGGTTGTATGATCAGTGCCATATTGTTTGGTTCACTAGCTGGTAGTGATCAGTTACCATTCGAGAGGTCGCAATTTGAAGACATTATTCGTCAAGGTGGCAAAGCGATTGAATCGAATCTAGCCGGTTTTAAGATCGGCTATGAACGAGCTCGAGCGCTGCTTAATGAACCCAGCGTTGCCTCCAAAGATAGCTCACAAGAAAGCAAGTTCAAATTCCCAAAAGCGAAACAACGTGAGTTACAAATGTTGTTAGCAAAGGTAAAATCTGAGCTACCCGATCAGACCCATGAGTTCACGGTAGAGGGCATAAAACGATTACTTGACTATCAGGATTTGGCCTACGCGCGCGACTACGTTCAGCTACTTATCAAACTAGTAAAAACAGATAGAGCTCACGATGGTGGACAGTATAAATTTGAGTTAACCCGTGAAGTAGCTCGGTATTTGGCTTTGTGGATGTCCTACGAAGACACCATTCGTGTGGCTGACCTGAAGATCAGAAAAAAACGTTTCACTCGTTATAAAGATCACGTTAAAGCACGAAGTGATGATGTGGTGCATGTAATTGAGTTTATGCATCCGAGGCTCGAAGAAGTTGCCGATACTATGCCAAGTTGGCTTGGTAAACTGATTTTGGGTGTTACGCCGTTACGAAAAATGGTGAACTATTTTTGCAAAGAACGCAAAATTCATACTTCTAAGTTAAGTGGTTTTTTGTTGCTCTACACCACCGCAAAGTTTCGAGCAATTAGGCGCAGCACATTGCGTTTCAAGCGTGAGCATACTCGTATTGACGATTGGTTAACGCTTGTGAGTAATACCACAAAAATCGACTATCAAAGCGCGGTATCCATTGCTCAATGTCAGAGATTGATTAAGGGGTATGGAGACACTCATGATCGCGGTTGGGCTAGCTATTCAAGCATTGTTGCCAGTCTGCCTAATATTTTGAAGAACGATGAACCAAGTAAAGTGATTACTCGACTGTGTGATGCTGCTCTAGCAGAAGAGTCGGGTTCGCAGCTAAGCAAGGAAATAAATACGGCGGTTATAGCTTAGTAGTAAGACTAGTGAACACGCGTCGCCTTGGGCAATACAATAATCAACGAGTATAGAGAGATAAGGTGTAAACATGACTCAATCAGCATCTACGACAAGTAAAATATTTTTTTGGGTTTTAATGATAGCCGCTCAGGTCGGCGCCTTTTTTATTTTTAAGGACCTTGCTGATATTAGTCAATGGGTAGTGCAGTCTAGTCGTGAATTTACCATGTTCATTTGGTTTAACCGTTGGCCTATTGCGATTGCAACTCTTATCGCCTTGTTCACCAGTGTCTTTATATGGTTTAAAAACAGGAACCTATTGCCAAAATGGGGCATCATTACTTTGGTCGTATTCTGCATGTTTAATTGGTATTCAGGCATGTTTAATACCATTTTGATGTTTCGACCTCAGCAGTTTGAAGGACAAGCAACGTTTGTGTCGGTTAATGACGCACCTAGGTATCTTGAGCAGATGAAGCATGCGGCGTATGAAAAATCTGAGTTTGATTCCGTTGATGAAATCGAGATGCTGGTGCTTGAAACTGATGGCGGTGCACGTGCGTATGCAGACTATTATTTGCTGCAACCACATATCGTAGATGGTGGTCAAATCAACGGCGAACGCGTGGTCATGACCTATTGCGGTTTAACTAATATGGGGATTGCGTATACCCCAGAGATAAATGGCAAACCTCTGAAATTGCGTGTGATGACACAACTGCGAAATAACTTAGTGATGTGGGACACTAATAGTGGTGAGCCTATTCAACAGTTTTGGGGTACCGCAGAGAGTCAAGGCCAACAAAGCCAGCGTATGAAAGAATGGCCTACCCTAAGAATGCCGTTTAGCTCATTCAAAGAGCTCTATCCTGATGGTGAAGTGTATATTAATAACATTGAACAACAGAGCGATAACTTTTTAGTGAGGTTTTGGGACACAATAGTGCGTGATGGGATGATGTTGCTGGCTGTGAGATCATTGCAGTGGCAATCAGATGAGCCTGCATTTCCAACGATTGATGAATTTGATGATCGGCTGCCGGTAAAGAAAATGGTATATGGCATGAATGTCGGTGACGATTACGTGGCGTATACCAAAGATTTTGTGGTCAGCAAAGGTGGTTTACTGAACGTCAAAATCGGCGGCAGTGATATCGCAATTTACTATGACGCGCAATACGATTCCTTAGTGGCGTTTTATAATGAAAGTGGACAGGCTATTACTCAAGTCAATATCTTTGGCAGCAGTAACGCTGGTGTGCTAAAGCGCTTAGATACGCTCAAGAGTCGAATATTTTGGTTTATTTGGCGAGACTTTTACAAAGACACAGATGTGAACCGTGTCTAGTCAATAAATCAAAGATTCCTAAATCAAAGTTAAATCAGCTCTTACTTTCACCGTGCGAGCTGAGTAGACATCTTTCGCGCCTTAACAGTTTCCGACGGTAGTTCACCAAACATATCTTTGTAGTAAGATGAAAATCGTCCGAGCTGGGTAAAGCCATTATCTAAGGCTATTTGTGTGATATTTGCGTTGTGGTCGCAGGAATCTTTGAGCAATTCGGCACGCACATTGGACAAACGTATTTGCATCAAAAATTGCATGGGCGTTACTTTCAAATTTTGCTTAAAGCCTTCAAATAAACACCGCTCACTGACACCAGTAATCGTTACAAGGTCATGGATGCTTAGCGTTTCACTGAAATTCTCGCGTATATGCTCGGTTGCCTTATGAACATGTTTAGGCAAAACGACTTTGTCTTTGGTGATCAGTGTTTCACTGTGATTATGATCAAGGGTAAACAATAAGCCTTTGACGATTGAATCTAACTCATTATTAAGCACGCATTGCGTGTTATAAAAGCTATGTGCTTGGTTGTATTCCCTGATAAAAGAGATAACATGGCGCCACCAAGCAGATTGCTTGTCATCGTTTTGAGTAACATTAGGATTAAAGGCTATCTCATCTCCGACCTGCCTACCCAAGCAGCTAGCAAGGCTACTATCTACTTTGTTCTTATCGATTTGAACCAGTAATTGTTCACACCCACTTGACCATATCATTTTGGTGTATGAATTAGGATTTAATATGCTTGCTTTTCCTGGGTGTGATTCGAATTCACGCCCATCTGCAAAGATGGTTGCATGGCCCTTTAGTGGTAGCTGTAATAAATAAAAGTCCCCCAAACATCCTGGTTCGATCAGGCATTCTGCGCCGTAGCCCATGTAGTTGAAACTGATACCATCAAATGGGATGTGATAGTGGAATGCATCCAGTGCACCACTATTAACCTCTAGTTTGTGATCACAGTAAACTTCGCCGACTCTTGATCGCGTTTCATCTAAGTCCGCTGATCTGAACAATTCATGTTGAGTCTGCAATAACGACTTAGGGGGTTCTTTTATCGCTACATTCATAATAAAAAATTGCTTTAAGCTTGAAATAATTATAAGGACTAATTATTAGTCCTGCAATGAATATGTGCAGAAAGTGCATACGTGGTGCAGGAACTGCATACCTATTACGTGACATGTCCTCTAAATTGTTCGGCAAACAAATAGAAATTAATTGGAGTGAGATATGACGCGTCCCTTTTTAAAAGCAATCCCTGCCGCCGTGCTGGTGGCATTGACTTCCATGAGTGCCGTCTCTATTGCTCAAGAGCAAGAGGTAAGAGAAAGCAAAGGACTAGAAAATTTTTTAGAGGAAATCGTGGTCACAGCGCGTAAACGTGAAGAAAGTCTTCAGGACGCGCCAATATCTATTTCAGCGTTCACGGGTGAGGCTCTTGAATATCGTGGTACGACTAATATCAGTCAAATCGCTGACTTCACCCCTAATTTAACGTTTCAAAACAACCCCAGCTTTGGAGGTTCAAGTAATGCCGCGTCGGTATATTTGCGTGGCGTAGGTCAAAAGGAGTTTTTGCCTACCACCGAGCCTGGAGTGGGTATTTATGTTGATGGGGTTTATATCGCAAGGTCTGTCGGAGCAATCTTAGACTTAGTTGACGTAGAGCGTGTGGAAGTGTTGCGGGGTCCACAAGGCACACTCTTTGGTCGAAACACAATTGGTGGTGCGATCAGTCTAACTACTCGAAAGCCGGCGGATGAATTTGGTGGCAAGGCTTCCGTGACGGTGGGGGATGACAGTCGATTTGATGTGAAAGCGCGATTAGACATTCCATTGAGTGAAAGCGCGCGATCAAGTATCAGCGTTGCTAGCTTTAATCGAGATGGCTATGTGACACGCGACGATGGCGTTGATCTAGGTGATGATGATACGCTGACTGCGCGCGCTGCCTTAAGTTGGGATATCAATGAAAACCTCTCTCTTGACGCTGCTATTGATGTCAGTCGAGATCGAGAAAATGGGCCAGCGCTGACTTTACTTGGAATTAACTTGGACAATGCACTCTTTAATCCAGCGCCAGCAAGTGATCCATTTTCCGGTACGGTGCCGATCGCAACTATCTCTAATATAGGTGCGAACCTCGCTGCTGGCGGCCCTCCGGTTCCCTGTGCATTCTCCGGGCAACCGATAAATTTAGCCGTCCCAGGTTGTTATGATGAGCGTTTTATAAATGGTAGAGACAGGAATTCGGGTTCTGCCCCCGCTTTTTCTAATAGTGACTTGTCTAGTGCCAATGTCAACGTGACTTGGGATATATCTGATAGCTTAACCATTAAAAGTATTACAGCAGTACGTGATTTAGATAGTCAATTTTCTCGTGATGGTGATCATTCCCCGGTCATTATTTCTCAGTTCTTTGATGACTTTCAACAGGAACAGTTTACTCAGGAGTTCCAACTTCTTGGTTCAGGCGAGAAATTTAATTGGATTGCAGGCCTCTACTATTTTGATGAGGATGGAGTCAATGTGAATCTGCTTGATTTCGCTGTCGCAAGTTTCCGAAGTGGTGGCTCGTTTGAGAACCAAGCAATAGCAGCTTACGCACAAGCTACATATGATGTCACAGAAAAGTTCAGTGCTACCGTAGGCATTCGCTACACAGAAGAAGACAAATCATTTTTGCCGGATCAAATTATTTTCACAAACAGCGGCACGAGTCCTGATCCAAGAAATCCTTTTAATACGCCATTTCTCGCGCCGGGCGCCCGAATTCTTCCTCTGCTTGAAAGAACGATTGAAATTGAAGAAACAACACCATTTTTCAATTTGGCCTATCAGTTGAATGAGAACACTTTGATTTATGGTACGTATTCAGAAGGATTTAAATCAGGTGGTTTTACTCAGCGTGTATTCCCCCCAATTGTTGCTGGTTTTACCGCACCGGCTGGAACACCAGATATAGATCTTATCCCTACGTTTAATCCTGAGTTTGTCACCGTTACTGAATTAGGTTTTAAGTACTCAACGCCTGATAATCGCTTTGTTTTGAATGGCGCTATTTTTAATACTGATTACGACGATTTGCAGGTTCAGGTATTTGAAGGGGTTGCCCCAGTGACCACTAACGCAGGGGAAGCTTCGTTATCGGGTTTTGAACTCGAAGCGCAAATAATTCCAGGAGGTGGTTGGTTTATTAATGCTGGTGTTGGCTTCATAGACGCCGAGTACGATCAGGTCGACGCAGACGCGTTGTTTCCAGTAACGAATGAATTTGAACGTGTGCCTGAGTGGACATTAAACGCGGCATTATCACGCGAATTTAACTTGCAAAATGGCTCAGTCATCTTGCCTCGTATTGATTGGTCTTATCGTTCAGAAACCTTCAACGATACGTTTAATACACCTCAAATCGCACAAGACAGCTATTCACTCGTTAATGCGAGTGTTGCTTGGATATCAACTTCCGAAAATCAGAGGTTTACGGTTGGAGTCACTAATCTCACGGATGAAGACTATTTGGTTACTGGCGTTGCTGGCGATGCGTTTCAATCGTTCGAAGGGCTATTTGCACGCTCACGTGAATGGTATGCAAGTTACTCTTACGAGTTTTAGCCAGTATTTTAAGAGCAGATGCCAATTTGATGTCTGCTCTTAATTTACCTACTTGGCAGGGTGCCGAGGTCGAGAATTTAGGTAAAGCTTGGATCTTCCCCCCAATAGAAATAGATACAGATATGTATTTATTTAGACCAAGCTTTACCTATTTTCTAAGTTTGAAATAAAGTCAAAATTAAAATTACTCTGATGCCTTTGTGTGATGGCCGTGAAGAAAAATGATTAAAAAAATATGTATTATCGGAGCTGGGTTCGCAGGGTTAACCGCGGCGCGTGTGTTCAAAGCGCTGGACTATGACATTACCTTGTATGAAAAAGAAGCCGATGTGGGTGGTGTTTGGTCGGCGTCGCGTAGATACCCTGGATTAACTACTCAGAACACACGAACTACCTATGAGTTGTCCGATTACCCCATGCCGTCTTCCTACCCAGAGTGGCCTAGTGGCGAACAAGTGCAGCGTTATATGCAATCGTACGTTGACCACTATGACTTTAGTCAAGATGTCCATCTTAGCTGCGAAGTGACGAACACATCGTTCGATGAAGGCAGTAACACTTGGACAGTTGACGTAATTAAAACAAAAACGGATGGTTCGCACGAAAGTTTGAGTAAGCAATTTGATTATCTGATTATCGGGAATGGAATATTCTCAGTACCTTCGATTCCTACCTATAAGGGCGTCGAAAGCTTTATCGAAAATGGTGGCCGCATTTGTCATACCAGTGAATTTACCCGTCGTGAAGATGCTCGTGATAAGAATGTGTTGGTAATTGGGTATGGTAAGTCTTCTTGTGATGTTGCTAATGCAATTCATGAGATTTCTAACAGCACAACCGTTGTTGCGCGTAATTTAATTTGGAAAATTCCGAAAATGATTGCTAATAAGCTCAACTACAAACATCTGTTTTTATCTCGCATGAGCGAGGCGCTTTTTCGTTATATCCACTTACGTGGGATGGACAAGTTCTTTCATACGGTGGGTAATCCAATTCGAAAATCCATGCTCAGCATCGTTGAGTTTATCGTAGAGCGTCAGCTGGGTTTGCGGCGTCTTGGTTTGCACCCAAATAAACCGCTTGAAACTATCGCTCGCAGTACGGTTAGTTTGGTCAGTGACGATTTTTACCAGAATATTGAGGCTGGTAAAATTGGTATCAAGAAAAAAGTGGTTATTGAAGAATTGCGCGGCCGAGAAGCTATTTTATCGAATGGTGAAACAGTGCCGGCTGATATAATTGTGTGTGGAACCGGTTGGCATCAAGTATGCCCGTTCCTGCCCGATGATATTATGTCTAAGGTGACCGATCAGAATGGTAACTTCCGCCTATATCGTTCGATGATCCCGGTAGATGTCCCGCGCTTAGCGTTTAATGGATACAACTCGTCGTTTTTCAGCCAATTGAACTGCGAAATAGGCTCTCTTTGGCTGGCAGATCACATCAATGATGGTTTTAAATTACCGTCAACATTTTTGCAAAACAAAGACGTGGATGAGCGTTTAGAGTGGATGGAAAATCGCACAGACGGCAAGCACTCAAAGGGTACCAACATTATTCCGTTTTCAATTCACCATATTGACGAACTGTTAGAAGATATGGATATGAATGTGGGTCGTCTTACCCGATTCAAGCAATGGTTAGGGGCACTTCATCCAAAGGTTTACGCTAACATTTTGCCAACTTTACAAAAAAAACATACTAAGGGTTAAGTATGAGCACTGTGTACGACTACATCATCGTTGGCAGTGGCATCAACTCGCTAACTTGTGCCGCGTTATTAGCAAAAAAGGGTCACTTGGTTTGTGTACTTGAACGTAATGATTATCTAGGTGGCTGTATTAAAACCGAAGAGCTTACCGAACCCGGTTTCAAACATGATGTGCTTTCGGCTTGGCATCCATTATTTGTAACATCGCCAAGCTACGTTGAACTGGGTGACGACTTAGCGAAGCATGGATTGGTTTACGTCAATACTGATAAGCCAACTGCATCAATTAATGCCTCTAAGCAAAGCTGCATTATGAGCACTGCTCGGGATGAAAATATCGCGTTGTTCAATTCACTTAGTGAAGGTGACGGAGACCGCTATGCGCAAACCATGCAAGAAATGGAACAAGACGCTGAGTTTACCTTTGAGTTACTTGGTAGCGAGTTAATTCGTTGGTCTACTTTGCGCTTGTTTTGGAAAGAGCTGCGCAAGAGAAAGTTACAAGGTTTGTTGCAGTTCTTTGGTTATGCCATGTCTTCCAGTCGAGATTGGTTAACCAATCATTTTCAATCTGAGCGTATACACGCTTTGTTTGCGCCTTGGATATTGCACACAGGGCTAGGCCCTGACGCTAATTTTTCAGGTGCGATGAATCGTGTGATTGCATTCAGTTTAGAAGTCGCAGGCATGCCGATTGTTAAAGGCGGCAGTGGTAATTTGGTTACTGCGTTTGAAGGCTTAATTTCAGAGAATGGTAGTAAGCTTTATACCAATACTCATGTTTCAGAAGTCATTGTCGAAAATGGTCGGGCAAGAGGGGTGCGTGTTAACGTGAACGACAACAGTAGTGAGTTGACAACGTTCAAGGCTCGTAAAGGTGTTATTTGTAATGTTACACCTGACCAACTGTATAGAGATCTATTGAGCACGGAATATGTGCCGGATCAGATTAAGAAAGAGGCGCAAGAGTACACCTTCGGTCGAGGTGATATGCAAATACACCTGGCGCTTAATGAAATTCCGCAATGGATTGATCCTGAACTTGATTCTGTCGCTATGATCCACTTATCAGACGGTGCCGATTCAGTGTCAAAAGCGATCAACCAATCTGAGCGCGGCCAACTGCCCGATAATTGTACCGTGGTAGTTGGCCAACCGACCGCACTAGATCCAACGCGGGCCCCCGAAGGTAAGGCCATTTTATGGCTACAGCTACAAGAATTACCAAGTGTTATCAAAGGCGATGCGGCAGGCCAAATAGACATACCTAAGAACGGCGAATGGACTGAACAGGTTCGAGAGCAATACGCAGACCGTATAATAGAACGCTTAAACGACTATATACCCAATTTGAAATCCAGCATCTTGTCCAGAGTGGTTTTATCTCCTGCAGATTTGGCCAACCTTAATATTAACTTAGTCGGTGGCGACCCATATTCGGGTCATTGCGGTATGCAACAGTTTTTCGCTTGGCGACCGCTTAAATCCATTAAAAACCATGATACGACCGTGAAAGACCTTTATCACATTGGCGCTTCAACCCACCCGGGCCCTGGCCTCGGCGGTAATTCAGGTTATATGGTCGCCAAGCACTTGAGCTAAATAGACTCTCACGAACGAACTTATAAACGAAAGAATACACAGAATAAAAATAGAGGATTCACCATGGCAAATCTAACAAATAAAGTTGCAATCATTACCGGCGGCGCTGCGTCGATTGGTAAAAACATCACTCGAGAGCTTCATAGTCAAGGTGCCAGTGTGGTCATCGCAGCCCGAACCGCGAAAAAAGGAGAGGCCTTAGCTAAAGAGTTGGGCGAAGGTGCTTTGTATGTGCAAACAGACATCACCGACGACGCTCAGTTACAGCACCTAGTTGAAAAAACAATAAGTGAATTTGGGTCTTTGGATATTCTCGTTAACAATGCATGTGCCTACGATGACGAAGGCTCTCAAACCACTCGAGAAACCTGGCTATCTACTATTAATACCAGTGCAATCTCCGCCGCCATTCTAGGTGAAATTGCTCGACCACACCTTGCTAAAAATCAAGGTAATATTGTTAACATCGGCTCAGTCTCAGGCGCGTTTCCTCACATAGGTCGATGGGCTTATCCCGTCGCAAAAGCAACCCTTCGACATTTATCGAAAACTCAAGCGGTTGAGTATGCGCAGGATAATATTCGAGTTAACTTGCTTGTGCTCGGGCATATTTGGTCCGACCCGTTCGAAGGCCTGACGGGTGACAACCGAGTTCATGCCGACGCTGTTTCTTCAAACTATAACTTGATGAGCAGAGTTGCTAATGGCGAAGAAGTTGCAAAAGTCGCTGCCTTTGTTGCATCCGCCGATGCTTCGTATATGACCGGCGCGGAAGTTCCGGTGGATGGCGGTTATAGTGCAATGGGCCCAGAACAGCATTCACCACTTATGCCTCTTCTGATGGAAGGCAATAGCTAAAGAGCGATATCGATGCCTCAGTAAAGTGACGCTCATGTATGAGTAAGTCACTCTGAGTTCCAAAGTCGTAGATTCAAATGGCTATTATGAATAAAAATCGAATAGGTTCCACGTTTTTACAGCGCTCGTCGTGGTCTGTAGTTTGCCGGTCATATCTCTAGCAAATGCAAAAGTGTCTTTACTCGGACCAGTGACAAAGATTGAAATAGATGGGGTTGCCTATCAGTAGACATATGTTAGGTGGAAGTCCAAGCGCTTCCTTGTCATGGTGTTAATATTGGGGGAAAGGTCAGTATTAACAAAGTGACGTTATTCGTGGCATGCTAAGCGCATTGAACACAATCTCAAGAAATGAAGTCGAGTGATGCGATTGATCACGAGCAGTGCAATCGGTTAGTCTTGTTACCCGATTGTTGTGAGTAGAATTAATAGTTCTGGGTGATCTATTTTTAAGCGTTTTCTTTTTTCGCTCTTGTTTTTGCTTGGCTTGTTGCTTGGCGTAGTATGGTGGCAGTTACCAACCAT
>CALIVT010000030.1 GCA_938048185.1 uncultured Arenicella sp. | reverse complement strand
TTTATCCAAATCCGCCAAGATTTCGTGCGCGATCTTAGCAAGGCGAATCTCGGTATAACGCATCGCCGCCGGGGAATCCCCATCCACCGAACCAAAGTTACCTTGACCGTCGACCAACGGGTAACGCATCGAAAAGTCCTGCGCTAAGCGTACAATCGTATCGTAAACCGCCGTATCACCATGCGGATGGTACTTACCGATAACATCACCGACGATACGAGCCGATTTCTTGTAAGGCTTATTGTAATCGTTGTTGAGTTGAGACATCGCGAATAAGGCTCGACGATGTACCGGTTTGAGGCCGTCTCTTACATCAGGCAAAGCTCTACCTACGATTACGCTCATGGCGTAGTCAAGGTAAGACTGACGCATCTCCTGCTCTAAATTGGCGGGGATGGTTTCTTTGGCGAATTGGTCGGTCATTTTGTAATTATTTTAATGGATTTGATCATCTAGATTATAGCCGATCGTAGACAGCCTTGCATTAACCTTACCGCTAGGGGAGAATTAACTGTAGAACTCGTTATTATAAGGATTTTATGTAAATGAATATTATCAAATCGACAATTTTTACTTGTCTAGTTTTACTAGCTACTACACTCCTCACAACACCCGCGATCGAGGCGAAAACGCAAGAGTACAACTCACTTCTCAACGTTATTACCGTATCACCACGAGGCGGAGATCATACAAATGTAACAGATGCGCTAGCGTCGACTCATAACGCGAGTCAAGCTAACCCATACATTATCTTAGTTGGACCCGGCACTTACAAAGTGCGGTCTAGAATGATTATGAAGCCTTATGTAAGTATGCGCGGCAGTGGAAAAAGCACCACCACCCTAGTTGCAAAAGTAAGAGGCAGTACCGCCAGTTTGATCGACGGCGCACGCGACTCTCAGGTCGAAGACTTATCCATCATACTCCCGAGAAACTCCAACTTCCCGTCGAGCACGGCTATGCGTGCATCAACGGGGTGTACTCGATTAAAAAATGTGGACATTACAGTAAATGCTCACGCCTCATTAGCGTCGGCTATTGGCATCCAACTCGATACGACAGACTGCCAACTAGAAGACGTCGATTTGTTTGTCTCTCATCCAACCAAGCAAAGTATCGGAATTGTCGCCAGCCTAGCTAGCGCGACCATCAAAAACAGCAATATTAATGCGAATATCAGTATGATGACCCAAGCTCAGGATGGCGGCTTCGATATCTTAGGCTCCACAATAATAGGCCCAATAGTAATTGACGAGCAAAGTATTAGAGGGCAAGTACTTAGAGTAGAGTCCAGCACCCTCCTTAGTGCGAACCCGATAGAAATCAGAAGCCCGCTGGTCGACGGGGTTGAGGCTGTAGTGTCGCGCTCAAGAATTTCGCACCCCTTACGTACTGCGATATTGGGACTCAATTGCCTGTACAGTGATGATGGTCGCAAAACCACTCTCAACCGGAATTGCACCGCCGCGCCATAATCTTATGGCGCGACCGCTTCTAATACCAATATTGGCTACGTTATTTTTCATAAACAAGTGCGATCAACTGTCTTGAGCGACAATGGGGTGGAAACATGGTTTACTAAAAAACTTGGTATATAATATCAATGCTATCCCGTTAACTGAAAAAGAAAAAGCCTGATTCCCTAAACCATTTGATAAAATAGCTTTACCACAAGTTACTGAATCAAATGAGGAAATCAGGCCATAAGTCATTCTAATACAGTTCTCTCTCAACTTTTAAAATTTGTACCAAAACATGAGTTTGAACGTCTGGCTAAAGTGCATCATTCGGGCCGCGCGTTCCGTTCGGCTTCTCGTTAGTCGCAGTTTGTTTGTCTGGCGACGGCCCAGTAATCGGGGCGCAACAGCTTGCGCGATCTCGTTGAGAACATGTCTGCCCAGGCGCATCGCTTTTATCATTTAGGCTGCGCTAAATTAACGCGGTCGAACTTAAGCCGCATTAACGAAAGCAAGCCTTATCAACTTTACGAAACGCTGTCTTCTAAATTGCTTACGCAGTGCCAAAGACAGACAAAAGGACATCGCTTTAAGTTTAATAGCCCGCTTTACAGTCTCGACGCATCGACCATTGACTTATGTCTATCGGTATTGCCATGGGCAAACTTCCGTTCAACAAAAGGCGCGATAAAATCACATGTTGGCCTGAACCACGACGGCTATTTGCCTGAGTTTGTGGCCATCAGCGATGGTCGTTGTGCCGATATCACGGCCGGTCGAAAATTGGATTTCCCTAAAGGCAGCATCACCGCCATGGACCGAGACTATGTTGATTACACTTGGTTTAATCAATTGAATGACAAAGGAATTTACTTCGTAACACGCTTGAAGCGCAACGCAAGATATCGCGTTATCAAGCGGCATGATGCACGTAGAAACAGTGGTGTTACGAGCGACCAGACGATTGAATTTACTGGCACTCAAGTCGCCAAGGCCTTCCCGAGTCGGCTTCGCCGAATCGGTTATAGAGATAGCCTAACGGGGAAGCACTATGTGTTCTTGACCAATCAATTTAAACTCTCGGCGACCACCATCGCCGCCATTTATAAAGAGCGTTGGCAGATAGAATTGTTCTTCAAATGGATCAAGCAGAACCTAAAAATTAAGTCGTTTATTGGCACCAGTAAAAACGCCGTGCTAACGCAAATATGGATCGCGATGTGCGTCTATTTAATCTTAGCTTTTATTAAATTACATTCGAAACTAAGCATAAGTCTGCAACAAATAGTGCGGTTATTACAGATGAACTTGTTCGAGAAAAGAGGCTTAATAACGCTACTCAGGGGCGACCCACCAGATCGAGGCTATATCAATCCTAATCAGTTGATTTTAGTATGATAAGTTAACGGGACAGCAGTGATATAATATATTTCATGTGATTTCTATTTTTATAACACAAACCTTGATTTAGCTAATATTTATCAGTGGCTAAGCTTGGCAATTATCATGCCCATCTCACCCCTTCTGAATACAAGTTCTAAGCTCATATATCGACCAGAAATTGATAGCTTACGCTGCTTTGCTGTGATCTCTGTATTGCTATATCACCTTGACATAACCCTATTCGATTTAAAAATAGTTAAGGGCGGATTTTTAGGGGTTGATATATTTTTTGTGATTTCGGGCTTTCTTATAACTAGCCTATTGCTGCGCGAATATGAGAGAAATCAAACCATTTCTTTAGCAGGTTTTTATGAACGGCGCGTCAGAAGACTCGCACCTGTATTATTTACTGTTATCTTAGCCTCATTTATTCCGGGCTGGATTTATTTTTTACCAGACGAGTTGATAAGCTTTAGCTGGTCGGCCGTTTCGTCGATATTATTTTACTCCAACTTTTTTTGGGAAATTAGTGCCCAAGAATATGGAGTAGAATCTGCGTTAACAAAGCCTTTGATCCATACCTGGTCGTTAGCGATTGAAGAGCAATATTATCTTTTTTTCCCACCTTTTCTGTTGGCTATTGTTTCTTTGCGCAAACGCAAGCATGTGCTTGCGTGGGCTATGAGCGCCCTTGCACTAATGAGCTTTTTAGCTGCTATAATTGTCACGAAGCAAGATCACTCAAGCGCGTTCTTTATGCTGCCAACCCGTGTTTGGGAATTCCTTGTTGGTGGAATCGCCGCTTATTTATCGATCTATTATGATCGAGTCCAACAGATGCGTAGCGGCATAGTGGTAGTAGTCGGTTTTTTGATGTTGACGTTTGCAGTTCTCTTTATATCATTTGATAGAGAACACCCAGGCTTTATGACGATTATACCGGTGCTAGGAACCGCGTTGATTATCCTTGGTGCGGAGTCGGGTCAGATAATCACTCGTTTCCTTACGACTAAAATCGCAGTGCAAATTGGCTTAATTTCTTACTCTTTATATTTGTGGCACTACCCTGTCTTCACATTTGGCCGTATTCTCAACGAAGCACCCAATCCGCTTGATAAAACTGTTTGGGTGTTAATTTCTTTTTTGTTCGCAATAGCATCTTATCATTTGATTGAGAAAACATTTCGATCGCGACTGCACGTTTCATCTAGAACGTTGATTTTAAGCTCCTTACTCTCGTTATTAGTGTTGTCTTCAGCCGTTTTGCTTATAGTTATTAATAATGGCTATCAGTCAAGAATGCCCCCAATTCTGCGAGACCTGGCGCAAGATGTTTGGAATCCACGAGTTTGCAATTCTACGGTGTTTCATTGTGCTTCAGGAAAAATTGAGAACGGTCGGGATATTTTCCTTGTTGGTGATTCTCACCTGCGTATGCTTGAGAAGCAAATGCTGAGTTTTGCTGACGATTCTGGCTTTAAATTTAACGAATTAAACAGTGTTTCCTGCCTGTTTTTGCCAGGTCTGAGATATGTGGAAGGCTCTACAGGAATATTGTATTTCGAATGTGATGAAAACTTGCAACAGCGACGCGAAGATATATTGATGAAGGCTATTAAGCCCGTTGTGGTTGTCGGTGGACGGTTTCCTTACTATCTCTCGGGTAAGGGTTTCGATAACTATGAAGGCGGCAAAGAGGGGCAAGCTGAGTTCTTTTATCAACCTAAGGGCGATCTTTTAAAAAATAGAAAAGTTATCAATGAGGTTTTCTCTCACTCATTTAAATCCGGTATAAATAAATTGCTGAAAAATGGCGCTACTGTTGTATTAATTTACCCTATACCAGAGGTGGGGTGGCATGTGCCAAGATTGCTAAAAACAAGATTGCAGGGAGCCGACTTTTTCGACATCGAAGAAATTTTAGAAAACGACCCAATCACTACTTCCTATGCGCGCTATGTTGAACGAAGTCGCTTGGCCTTCGACTTGCTTGACTCAATTAAGGGTGAAAGGATTGTCCGCATCTATCCGCACCGTCTATTTTGTAACACCCACACTAACGGAAGATGTGTCACACACTCTAGTACCAAAGTATTTTATCGTGATGACGATCACTTAAGCGAAACTGGTGCGAAAATGTTGGTCGACGAAATAGGTCCAATAATAAATGGCTTGGTTGAAGAATAAAGCCTGGCATGCCACCTCAGAATACAAAAATTTTGGTAGCGATAAGTTATATAAGTCAGGTAGAGACAATCTCAAAATATTCTACTGCAAGTGGAGATAAAGGTCCCGAGAAGGGGTTCGAAACCTAAAGCGTATTTACGAAATTTTTTAGCAAACAGCTTGAGCGAGTAAACTTGCCTAAGACTACCCTTGTCGGAAACTGATAACTTCAGCGCCGCAACCACACTTTTCGCATGCGCACCGCATAAGCACGGGAACTTGGAGCGCAAATACCATAGATTAATGTAAATTTAATCTAGGTAATTTTTAAGGCATCGGTGGTAGCGACGATCGGGCGAATTTTGAGCCCATCATTAGTCAAACCGATGCCTATCTACTAGCTGCAGCTCGATTCAAAATCGGCCTGTGATTCTGCTGAAGCTAACAATCTATGGGGAATGTGGCTATAGGCGACTCCTCTCTATGAGTCGTCGTTGACCGACGCTATTCCAACATGGTTGGAAACACAAAGAACCAGTACAAACCATGGCCCATATTTTACTACCCACATCACTCTACCCATCTACCCTAAAACAAGTCGAACAAACTGTGCTCATCAAACACTCTTAACCATCAGATCAATAGCCGCGGTTGCCTGATTTATATCGAATATTGTTATAAGTTGATTCTCAAAACGCTACAAAACATAGTGAATATAATTCACCGCATCTTTCATTTTAATATATTTTTCAATAAGTTATCCACAAATTCACGCTTTTGACGCACACCATTTGAGAAACCTAATTTTTTTTGCTTAATTTTTTTCATTAAGCTGAAGAAAATATGATCTTGATTCAAGCTTACGCCGCTTTTTTGCATAATGAACATCTTTTGATTAGCAGAGTCGGTGAGCTTGCGCATTTGATGTTTCATATGAGGGATCGCAACGCCGGGAATTGCTGGTTTAAAAGGCCGTTCGTACACCTCGTCATACACTTCCCTTACACGCTTAGCGACAACCTTTACATCGTGAACCTGTTCCGCATAAGCTCTCTGTTTAAGTGAGTATTTTTTCCTCAAACTAGCATCTGTGATTGCCGAGCGCATCACCTCTTTAATGTTCGAAGGGTTTGCATTGATAATAGGAATGTCAACTTTAGACTTGCTAACCAAATCTTCCCGAATATAAACAATCACAGGTTTGCCCAACGCCATGCATTCGAGGCTGAATACGCCATACCAGCCGATCAAGATCTGATCGACGGCCAAGTCACATTTTTCATACCAAGCGCGCGCTTCATCATGGGCCATGTTTTGGATGAGCCGAAAATCAAACTCCAAGCCCTCATCTTGAAGCTCTTTTACCGCTTCAAGGATAAAGGGAGTGCCCTTTACTATTGAGTTTGACGGAGCGTGGATAACTAGTGGGCGGTCTGTTTCTTCGACGCCAACATACGGCCACTCATCTACATCGATGCTCCTAGGAACAATTTTGGGCTTAGGAAGGCCTGCTGCTAAGAGATAGGACTCCATTTCAATATCTTGAACAATGAATTGATCGACAAAGGCGCTAAGATAGTTTAAATATTTTAATTGCTCCTCCTCGTCAAACAGTGGCTCGAAGCCATATTGATAGGCATGCCAGGGGTTAATAGCTTTTTCTAAAGATGCCATCCTCAAATCGTAACCAGTGAAACGATACAGAATCTTTTTCCCAGAGGCTTTTAATAACGGCAGATCGAATCCGGGAAAGCCATTGTAGTAAGAGCCAAAATAAAAAGTTCGAAACCAAAAATGGTAAATATCGAATTCCATTTCCAGCATATTGTCTAAGCTCTCAAGCTGAGCCTCGGTACGATTGCGCTGCCCAATGTCCACCACTATATCGCTAGCATAACCGAACTTGTGCTTACCATACTGAAATAAGCGTGCGTCAACGCCCAGACTTTGTAGGCCTTCTGTCAACATTTTAGGCTGGCCAGAAATATTAACTGGCGCCATTAGAACCTTATACTTGCTCATAACGCCTGAATCCTGGCTTTGTTCGTCATATAGTCATTGTAGCTATCAGCAACTTCATTGGCCTCTCCGAGCTCCTTGATACAGCCCTGATCTAACCAAAGGATCCGACCACACATACTCTTTAGGTAATTCGTATTATGGCTCACAATGACGATAGCGCGAGCTTTGCTCATAAGCTCTTGCATCTTCTTTCTAGCTTTTACTTGGAAGGCTTTATCTCCGGCAGCAAGAACTTCGTCGATAATCAATATGTCGGGCTGCAGGTGCGCCACCAAAGAAAAGCCCAAGCGAGTTTTCATACCACTTGAATAATTGCGGACACGGTCTTCAATAAACTCTTCAAGTTCCGAGAATTCAACAACTTCATCGTAAATCTTGTCAATAAATTTTTTACGCATCCCCATGTACATCGCGCTTAAATAAATGTTGTCTCGACCACTCAGGTCTGGCAAGAATCCTGCACCAAGACTGAGCAAAGCAGTAACCGTACCATTAGTAGTCACCGAGCCCGAGTCGCCAGGCAGCACCCCGGTAAGCATCTTTAATAGCGTGCTCTTTCCAGCACCGTTATGGCCGATAACACCTAAGATTTCGCCATCTTTAACATTGAAAGAAATATCTTTGAGAGCCCAGAATTTCTGCTTCTTTCGATTTGTGTCTTTTCGATAGAAAAACACGCCCGCGTCTATAAGATCAATTGGTAATTCAGTCATTTTTATAGCCTTTTGATGATGTTCTTTTCGAACTTGGCGAAAAAAATCGTACCGAAAAAAAGTAAAGTAAGAGCAATTAAAAATGGCACCCAAAGCGAACCTAGCAAGCCGATAAAAGAAATTTCACCGCCCATAAATATCGCGCGATAAGATTCGATAACAGAAGCCATAGGGTTAAAACTGAAAAACGGCTGAAGATTTTCTGGCAACTCTTCTCTAGCATACAAAACGGGCGAGATATACATCCAAAAGCGACTGAAAAACGGAGTTAAGTTACGTATATCTCTAACATATGCACCAACAATAGACATAAATAAAGCGAGAGAAGAAACCAATAGCCATTGAACTATGAAAGGAATAAGAATCAATGGCAATACGAAGGACGGAATGAATCCAAATACGATTCCGACAACAATTATTATAAAGAACCCCGCCAATAGTTTAATGTGGTTGGCCATAACGTCAGCCAGCGGCAAGAATATTCGTGGAAAATTAATCTGACTAATCAAGTTTAGTTTACTCGCAACCGAACTAACCGATTGATTCACTGAGGCTGACACGGCCCTGAAGGGCAACAGGCCACAAAGAATGAAGTAAGCATAGTTCTCACCTTGGCGTTGAAATATGACGGTGACTAAAAACCAATATACGAACATTAGAATAAGGGGTTCTAAAAACCACCACACATAACCCAGCATCAAATCCTTCTTCGTCAATTTTAGTCGCGCAATAACCAAAAACCAAAACAATTCGTAGCGCGAGCCATAATATTTTAGGAGATTAAACATTAGCCCACCTCATTTCGAGTATTTGCCTGTAAATAATCGGCATCAACTCGATCTCTAGTGCCGCTATATCCATCCAATCGCTGCTCAAAATATGGCTGAGTAAGCTGATAATATTTTTCCATAAGTTGTCTAACAATACCAACATGATCTGCGTTAGCGGTCTTTCGCTTTGCCTGCCAGCTAAATAGCCTAGGAATGAACGCGAACACACCAAATAAAGCGCTAAAAGCGGAAACGAAAACAGTGAAAAGGCTGAGTGTGATTGCAATTGGCCACTCCACAAATATCGAGCTGAGTGTTTTAATTTGTGGTTTACTTGCGCTGTAAGCCAATTTAGCTAGCTTTCTCATTGCCTTCACACAAAACCTCGTAAATAGCATGATAGCGCTAATAAACTTACTAAGAAACTTACGCAAATAGTGGCTGCGCAAAGCTATAAGCCTACGACCCCACCATTTAGCGAGTCGATAAACTCGGCCTATTTTAAACCGCACCTTACGCATACGCTTAAAGGTGTAGCGAAACCCAACTTTTATAAACCGAGTTATCGGTAATGTTGGTTTTACTATACTACTGGGAAGGAGCCCTCGATTGACAAACTCCACAACAACATTATCTGGGATTTCATCGACCATGTTTTTGTCGACATATCCCGAGTAGAGCACCAACAAATGGTCAATACCTTTAGCAACCTCTCGCACTTGGTCGACCATATCGAACTCTGACACTATTCGGTGATCAACAACTAAAACCTTTTTTTCGCCTTCACGCATTCTCTAAATTTCTCATAAACTCTAGATATAACTGCTCTTCAAATTGCCAGTTATATCTCTGCTCTATTGTTTCTCGACCAATACGACCCTTGGGTTCGTCATCAGCAATTAATCTAGTTACTTTTTGCGCTAGTTCTTTAGGGTGCTTTTGATTGACTACATCACCACAACCAACCTCCGAAACGAAATCAGCGAAAGGATTTCCCTCGCTGACAAGAACAGGTAAGCCCATTTTCATATAAGTCAGTATTTTACGGCTATTATACTTTCCAAATTTATTGCGAACAGATGGCCTTCGCTCAACTTCATATAAGGCGACTCCAAGTTTGGCAATACTCAAGTAAGCCAACATCTCTACATAAGGTTTGTGCTCAATAACCTCAACGTACGCGGCCATTCCCCGCGCGCTTATGGTTTGGTGAATGTTTTCGGCGTCGGACCGCAACCTACCCATTAAAACAAAATGGACCTGCGGCTCCTTTGCATGAACCTCTGGCGCGGCATCGAGGAGCCGCCATATGCCGCGCTCACCTGAAACACCTCCAACATAGGCCACTATTTTCTTACCCTTATAGCGCGTACTAACATCATCAACTAAAGACGCGTGGGGCAACCGTGTAAGGTCGGGGAAATTATTAATTTCAATAGAGTTCGGTGCACCGGAAACATACCGCTGAAGCCAATTATCTTTGGAACCTACGTACGTGACCCCGCTCACTTGCTTTATATAGTGCTTTTCAAAGCGTTCTATAAACGGTCTTGCTACGCCTCGTAACACACCGAAGTACTCAGATAGGTCAAAATTCAAATATTCAGCAATATCGTAAACTATATGCTTTGTATTCAGACGCCCAATCAAAGGCAGCTGCATCATGTGTGTCAAAATGCAGATATCAAACGATTTAGAGGGATAAAGCCCCCCCACTTCGCGATAGTACGCTGGGAGATTAGAAACAATCTGCCAAGACGCAACGGGAGCTTTTAGTTTAATACTTTCGTAACGCGTACCAGCCACTTTAGGCTGGCTTTTTTCCGACCTATCCCAAGTTACAACATACGTATCAAAACCCGCCGCGTTTAGCGTGGCGAGCATTGATTCGTGGCGAGGAATAAGGTCTTGAGAAAAACATAATAACAGCACATTTTTCTTCATATAGAAAATCTACGCATTCAAGACCATTTAACGCGCGGTAAAATTTTTGATTTATCGATTGATGATTGGTACTGCTGCACTTTGGTAATTATTCCAGCCATAATATCATCAGTCAGAAGATTTGGTTCCAAGCCTAAATCGAGCAAACCACTATGCTTAGCATTGTAGTAGTGATCTTCAAGCTCTTTGCGAGGGTTTTCCACCGAGTTTATTTCTACATTAAGGCCAAGCCGGTTGCCGACTTCACTTACTTTCTCCGCCAGCTGATTTACTGAAAATTGCTCGGTAAATTGGTTCAACACTCTTAATTCGCCTTTTTCAGCGGGACTATTCGTTGCCAACTCCACACATTGCAGCGTGTCATTAAGGTTCAAATACCCTCTGGTCTGACCGCCTTTGCCGTACACCGTCAAGGGCACACCTGAAACAGCTTGGGTCACGAAACGATTCACTACGGTGCCAAAAATATCGTCATAATGAAAATGCGGCATCAACCTATCGTCCAAATCAGATTCCGCGGTGGAAATGCCGTACACCGGACCCTGCATTAAATCGGTTACGGCTAGTCCATAAGTGCGAACATAGAACCAAAGTAAATCAGTGTCGAGCACTTTGGTGGTGTGATAAAGACTGCCAGCTTGACGGGGAAATAAGAACTTGTCTGAACGACCATTGTGATTTATGTCTATCCAACCCTCTTCAATGTCAATATTTGGCGTTCCGTATTCACCCATGGTTCCTAACTTAACCATATGGCAATTAGGAGCGTGCTGAATCATGGCCCAAATAAGACTAAAGGTGGTACCGAGGTTGTTCTCGAGTGTGAAACGCGCTTCGCGAGGCCCTCGCATTGAGTAAGGGGCAGAAGGCTGCTCGGCATAATGAACAACACACTCAGGTTGGAAGTCTCTAACAATCTCACCGATAAAGTCCATCTCGGCACAATCACCAATACGTACGTCGATTTCTTCACCAGTACTTTCTTTGAAAATTTTAGCGCGCTCTAATAAATTAGGAGCCGCAAATAAGGCTTCTGACGACGTCTCTAAGGCCATCGTTCTTCGAGCGTAGTTATCGACTGCCAGTACAGAATGACCTTTATTTGCTAAATGCATAGCGGTCGGCCAGCCTAAATAACCGTCTGCGCCCAGTATTAAGATTTTCATTTTAAGACACCTATAAAAATATTTAATTTAAACTAAAGAAGATTACTGTCGAGCAAATAAGTACGTAATTCAGGTTTGGTCAATTTATCTATGATCGCGGAGTTATAAGGTTTGCCACCCAAATCTTTCATTCCATCTTCATTATAATCAACTGCGTTGTACACGTATTTAAAGGCTGGAAATACTATCAAGAAATCTTCCATTTCTTTGGTTCTTCGAACTTCTTCATCAGTCATCAACTCTTCGTACAACTTTTCACCTGGGCGGCTACCAATCTCTTCAAGAGCAATATCAGCTCCTTTAAATCCGTAACCTTCGGCCAGCTCATCAATCATGACTGTGGCTAAATCGGCGATATTCGCGACCGGCATCTTGGTGACGAAAACTTCCCCACCTTGCGCCAAAAACACTGAATCCAACACCAAGGAAACGGCGCTTTCAAGAGTCATAATAAACCGAGTCATACCTGAATCGGTAATTGTAACTGGACCGCCAGCCGCAATTTGTTTTCTAAATAGCGGGATGACCGAACCACGCGAGCCCAAAACATTACCAAAGCGAGTGGATGCAAATATCGGATCTGTATCGTACTTTTTGTGTGCGTTCGCAGCAGTCATTAGTCGCTCGCCCATCAATTTAGAGGTACCCATCACGTTAGTCGGGTTCACGGCTTTATCAGAAGACGTGAAAAGTACACGAGAAACTTGGTTTCTAGAGGCCGCTTCAATAATATTTTGTACGCCAATAATATTTGTTTGCACGGCATCGCCGGGAGCTTCTTCACACATAATGACGTGCTTAAGTGCGGCAGCATGAATTACAATATCGACACCACGAAACATCTCACTGAGCTTGTATTTGTCTCGAAGATCACATAAAAATACTTTTACTTTACTATTAGAGCGATACTCCTCTGCTACGAAGAACAATTCACTTTCGTTATTATCCAAACCGATAATTTGTTTAACATCCTCTTTAACAACTTGCTTTAATAACTCTCGACCTACGGTGCCACAAACACCGGTGATCAAAACCGTCGCGCCAGCCCATTTTTTAGTATTGTTCATGTATTCCAATCTGTATATTCAAAATTCGGGCGTAGTATAATCTATTGCAGTAAGCCCACCAACAGACGCGTACCAAAATCTTACAAAACAATGTTAGGTTCTAAACCTCAAGCACGAAACGTCTCCATCATTATCCCCATGCGTAATGAAGAACGCCATATTTTGGACGTATTACGCAGTATTCGAGCGAACAGCCACCCAAAACCGCATATCGAAATCATCATCATCGATGGAATGAGCGCTGATCGCTCCGTTGATTTAATCAATGATTTCTCCGAGAGCCATCCAGAACTTAGCATTCGCGTTATAAAGAACCCGAAAATAACCATTCCGCATGCCTTAAATATAGCTATTAACGCTGCCAGTCACGAGTTTATAATACGAATGGATTGCCATGCGGAATATCATCATGACTATATTCGCAACAGCATCGAAAACTTGCTAAACCTCCCAAACGCGGTAGGTACAGGAGGCGTAATATCAGCAGCTGGGATAAGCGAAACCGGAAAGGCCATTGCCCTAGCGTTAACCTCAAAACTCGGTAATGGCGGTGCGAACTACCGCTTTGTCTCAACGACAAGTGCGTCAGATACGATATGGTGCGGATGCTGGAGGAGATCTGACGCGATTAAAGCAGGTCTTTTCGACACGTCGAAAGATGCAAACGAAGACTTTGAGTTTAATCAACGCCTAAAGAAATTTGGTGAAATATACACTTGCCCTGATGTTATCGCTAAACAATACGTACGAGAGAGCTTCTCCGCACTTTTTTCACAATACAAACGATACGGCTTTTGGAAAGCCACCGTGGTGAAAACCAATCCCAATAATTTTCAGATCCGCCAAATGATACCCTTTGTATTTTTTACGGGCCTACTATTGAGCGCCGCTCTGCTTAGTTTAAGCCCTTGGCCACTCCTGATACTATCAGGCAGCTACATAACAGCTATCATCTTCGCCCCGGTTCAGTTGAATACTAGCAACGCATGCCAACACCTAAAGGTTAGCCTTGCACTATTGATTATGCATTGCGCTTGGTTTACTGGGGTTATCAAAGGCTTATTCACTCGCCAACGGTCGGCCTAAGCCTCACACACAGCTAGTATCAGTTACGACATAAATACTAAAAATACCGCTAATTAGGCTTACGGTCATAGTACTGACACTTAACGTTACCTCGATGAACTATGCCTTGTCGGCGAACAGTCAAGACAACGCAAGCTAAAACAATTGTCGCCTATTGGCCTGCGAGGCGGCGATAACTTCGGTCGGTCAGTTGCGATCTCAGGGGATGTGCTAGTGGTGGGCGCCACAGGTACTGACCTCAATGATTCAAAATCTGGTTCAGCCTTTGTGTTCAAAAAGGATGTTGGCGGTGTGAACAACTGGGGGCAAATCAAAACACTGATTGCTTCTGATGGACAGAAAAATGATGCTTTTGGGAATGATGTAGCCATCTTCGATGGAACCATCGTGGTTGGCGCCAGGCTTAGCGATACCTTGGAGTTAGACGCTGGTGCGGCGTATATCTATGACGAAAATTTTGGCGGTAGTAATAATTGGGGTGAGGTCAAAAAGCTACAATCCAGCAACCCTAAACTGAGAGATAATTTTGCTTCCAGCGTTGCTATTGATGGTGATACGGTGGTTGTTTCCGCTCCGTTTTCTCAAAGAGCTGCTTTTGTATACTTGCGGAATTTTGGAGGCGTTAATGAGTGGGGCGAAGTTAAAAAAATAGAAGTCGATGACAGCTCAAATCGTTTTGGATTCTCCTCGATTGTCATCGCCGATGACTTGTTAGTTATTGGCGACTACTTTAGCCAAGGCGCCGTCACCAACCCTGGTAGTAACGGCTCAGGTGCTGTTTATGGGTTTAGCCGTGATGTTGGCGGACAAGAAAACTGGGGGGAAGTTGCTAAAATTATCGATAATGACGGCCTGCCTGGCGCTGGCTTTGGACGTTCAGTGGCAATCGACGGTAATTTCATGGTGATTGGTCGACATTTATCTATTGGCATATTGACCCCGCCCGGCGCAGCCTACTTGTTTCAACGAGATAGTACCAATGGAAGCTGGAATCAAGCGCAAAAAATAGACGATTTCATCGATTTTTCAGGAAGCCGTTTTGGCTATAGCGTTTCGGTGGACGGTGAATTTGCGGCGGTGGGCGCTTTTAGAGACCCTCTAGTAGCGCCAGATGCGGGTTCAGTCTCAATCCTGCGTAAACGTCTACCTACTGATTCATGGCGCCTTGTTGATAAAGTTACCGCTCTGGACGCACAGGCTGGCGATTTCTTTGGCCGCTCAGTGTCTTTGTACCGAAACACCTTAGCGGTAGGCGCTTATACCGAGGACGAAAATGGTTCTAATTCGGGCGCAATTTACATATTTGAACGTGGCCTCGAACAGTGGCCACAAGCCGCCAAACTATTGGCAAGCGATGGCGCAGCGGCAGATCGCTTAGGGCAATCGATCAGTCTAGAACGCAATACCTTGGTGGCCGGTGCTTTTTTCGATAACGACAATGGCAGCAAGTCTGGTTCGGCATACGTGTTTGAACGTAATGAAGGTGGGCCCAATAAATGGGGCGAAGTTAGAAAGCTCATCGCCAGCGACGGCTTAAGCAACGAGCTGTTTGGTATTTCAGTATAATTGTTCGGCAATACCATCGTGATTGGTGCAGACGGCGGCTATGATGCCTTAGTACCAGGAGCGGCGTATGTTTACGAACGGAATTCCGGTGGTAGTGATAATTGGGGTGAAGTAAAGAAATTAGTACCAAGTGACGGTTTGGCCGGAGATGCCTTTGGCTTTGCAGTCTCCGGTTTTAAAGACACCATCGCGGTGTCAGCTTATCTTGATGACGATAATGGCGACCAGTCGGGTTCGGTCTATCTGTATGGCCGTGATAAAGGTGGCGATAGCAATTGGGGCCAGCTCAGAATTATTAAACCAAGCGATGGTGCAGCCGATGATCGTTTTGGGCGTTCTCTAGCACTATCCGATGCCACATTAGTGGTCGGTTCATTTAAAGACGATGACGGCGGTGTGGATGCTGGCTCTGCCTATGTGTTCGCTCGAGATCAGTTCAACAACTGGCGAGAGCTCATCAAACTACAAGCCCCAGATCCCAGCGCTAATGACCGTTTTGGGCGAGGAACTGCAATCGGAAACGGTTTCCGTATTCTCGTTGGCGCCGACTTTGTAGATGAGGTTGATGCAGGTACTAATGTCGGCGCGGCTTATGTATATGACATACCACCGCGGGTATCACAGCTGCAATTTGGCGATGTTGACTTATTTTCTGGTGACGAAACAATGGTGCGCTCAGCCGAGTTCAACCTTAGGTTTTCATCCCCTGTTAGTAACCCCTTTGGCGACGGCCAAGTTCCCGGCGACGTCACGGATACATCTAACTATCGTTTAATCAGCTCCGGCTTAGATGGAGTCATCGAAAGTAATGTAAATGATGGCTGCCTTATGGGTTTACAGGGCGACGACGTAAGCATTGAGATTAATAGTGTTTCGTATGTAAGCAATGTTAGGGTCGCATCTGTATCGGTTAACGATGGTGTAAGCTTGCCGTTGGGCGATTACAGTTTATTGGTGTGCGGGAGCACCCAATCATCCATCAGAAATAGTGATGCGATGCCGCTTGACGGCGATATCGATGGAGCTGCGGGCGGTGACTATGTACTTAACTTCACTCTCAGTCCGTCCAGCGCGACGGATGAAATGTGCTTCCCGGTACGGTCAAAAAATAATAGTTTAGCGCACGTGTGTCTGTAGGAGCAGTAGTTCAAGAGACGGTGGCATCGGAGCGAGACCCGATGTCACCGTAGTGCTAACCAATAGCATTATTACGAATACGATCAATGGCAGTGGCTGTAGTCGAAGAGGTACGTTTATTGCCGGCCCTGATAGCATTATCGAAGCCAGTCGATGTATTACTAATGCTCGGTCAGTTGATCCGGAGTTAGAGCCATTGGCTGATAATGGCGGCTTAGCACAGACTCACGCTATTAAAGTAAACAGCCCAGCGCGCAATAGCGGCGACCCAGCTAGCTGCGAACAGCTCGATCAGCGCGGCGTGATTCGGGGCAATATTTGCGACGTAGGCGCTTTCGAATTTGTCGGGGAAAATCAGCCTGTTGAAATAGTTGGTGTGCGCATTGGTAATAGCAACAGGGACCTGCGCGAGGGCGGCAATTCTAATAATGCCCAACCTTTGTTCAGAGTGCGGTTTTCGATGAATGTATTTAACCCACCAGGCGATGCTGCAGTGATAGGTGATGTGAGTGACGAGACACTTTACCGTCTAATTCGACCCGGGCTAGATGGTGTAATTGAAAGCAATTCATCGAATGCTTGTTTATTAGGTTTGCAGGGTGATGATATTGTCGTTGTGATCGATAAGGCGGGCTATTCTGATAGTGGGTTATTCACTCGGCTAGATTTGAATAATGGTCAGTCTTTACCTGCAAGTGACTACAGCTTATTAGTTTGTGGTAGCAGTGCGCCTACGGTCATTACGGATATATTTGGTCGAGGTTTGGACGGCAATGGAGACGGTGTCTCAGGTGACGATTATGTTTTGAACTTTTCGATCAGTGACTCCAATGACCTTTGTTTTCCAATCGAGCATGGAGGCAGTAAAGTGTCGATGGTGTGCTTGTAGTGAGAATGACCAGCTTAAGATCGATGGGCAAAGGCCGCTTGGGTTAATGTGTTTATAGACCCACAACACGTGAATCGCTTTTTCAACGATTTTTGTGGCTGAAGATGGGGCTACTGAAGTAGTAATCGCTCGATCGTCTCTTAGAAATCTATCTTAAGATAATCAGCAAGCGCGCAATACAATTTAATAAAAAACTCAATAAAAACAATTATTTAGACCCATCTTAGTAAGGTAAATTTTCTTAGATTTGGTGCCTAACCAATAGTTAGACACCAAACAGACTTGTCTTAACGTCAACTAAAGTAAAATTTCCTTGATCGCAGTTACAACATACGCGGCTTCATCGACAGTCATCCCGTGATGCACTGGTAAAGCGATAATATTTTCGCTTAACCATTCAGTGACAGGTAATGACTGTGTACCGTATTTTTCCATGAAGATTGGTTGCTGGTGCAAGCCTCGAGGGTAGTGTATACCGCTCGAGATACCCTTCTCTGAAAGCGCTTCAGCAAATTGATCACGATTAAGCTTCGCTACTTTCGGATCAAGTGTGATACAAAATTGATGGTAAGAGTGAGAACTGTTTTCAGTCTGCGCTTGCACCTTCAAACCTGGCACCCCCTCTAACCCAGCGCGCAAAACAGCCGCATTAGCTCGGCGCGTCGCAATCATGGTCGGCAACCGCTTGAGCTGTTCGCGCCCAATTGCGGCTTCGACATCCGTCATTCGATAATTCAAACCAAGCTGGGTGTGCAAATACTTACCGGTTGCTCCGTGCTGACGAAAGTTCATCATGTGCTGATAAAGGTCTTTGTCTTTTGTCGAGACCATACCGCCTTCACCGACAAACATGTTCTTAGACGGATAAAAAGACCAACAAACAAGACCGTCATATGCTCCGATATCTTTGCCTTTGTATTCAGTACCATGGGCTTGTGCACTGTCCCATATGACTTTTAAGTCATGCTTCGCAGCAAACGCTAATACCTGGTCGATATCACCACTATTACCAAATAAATGTACAAAAGAAATAGCCTTAGTTTTGGCGGTTATTTTCTGGGCCGCGCTATCTAAGTCTAAAAGAAAGGTGTCTGGGTCAACATCGCAGATAATTGGCTTAGCACCAACAAATTCCAACATGCTGGCGGTGGCGATAAACGTAAATGAAGGAACAAGCACTTCATCGCCTGGCTCTAGAATTGCTTCGTAGGCCATGTGCAATGCTGCGGAGCCATTGGCATTAGTCAAACAATAAGAGGTGCCTACATACTCTGCGAATTCTTTTTCAAACGCAGCGCAATGAGGGCCTTGGCGCAAGCCGCCAGATTCAAGTACACCAATCGCGGCGTTAATCTCTTCTTTAGTAAGTTTTATCTCGGCAATATTAATGTTCATAGCTGTGCGTATTGATTTGGTCCATGACCCTTATTAGGTTAACTGAATCCTCGATGGTTGAGGAGACGGAATTATTACGATCAATAATCGAGTCGACAAACTGTCCCATTTGTATTTCAAACAAGTTAGACGGTTTGCTCTCTAGTTTATTCATACCTTTATTGAAGTCTTCAAATTTCTCCTCTAAAAACAAGTAAGAATTATAGGTGGGCTGAATAGAACCACAAAAAGTACCCTTAGTACCCTGAACTTCTACAAATTGAGTGAAGCTAGGAGTCAACATGTCAGCTTGAATATTGACCAAGACTCCTGACTGCGTTGTAAGTTTAACTTGGACGATATCTTCTGCGTCTACCTCAGCTAACTCGCCACCAATTATGCGTGAGGGAAGCAATTGGTCACAATATAAAACGTCTAAAGTATCTGGGGGACCGAAATACCACATCGCAAGATCAAGCATGTGCACAAGCATTTCATTAATCGCGCCACCTCCAGTTTCTTTCTTATGTTTCCAAACTTGGTGCGAACCTCGCCCGCCAATCCTAAAGTTTGCAACCAACGGCTCACCGAAAGAAGAACTAAATGCCTTATTCGCTAAATATCCTTTGAACGAAGACAACATAGGAGCGAAGCGATACAAATAGCCAACCATTCCAACAACATCTTGCTCTGCTCTGACTCGTTCCAATTCTTGCGCTTGCTCAAGACTAGTTACCAGCGGCTTCTCACAAAATATGTGCTTGCCTAAACGCATGGAACGCAAACAAAGATCATAGTGAAAAGGAACAGGTGTGCAGACATCAATAGCATCAATGTCAGCCATTTCGAATAAAGAGTCTACTGAGTCGGCGAGTTCTACATCGAATTTCTCTGCAAGGTCTCTAGCCGCATCTTGGCTTAGGTCAGCGACGACAATGCTTACCTTTGCATTGGTCGCAGATAACAGTCCTGAAATATGTTTCGGCGCCTGCTTACCACAACCCACAATACCTATTTTTAATTTATTCATCTATATACTTCATCCATGAAAGGGCGATATTTTTTTCCTTTAGGATTTCAGGAGCATTTTGAGAGCTCGCAGCTTTACCGATCACAAAAGATTGCGGTGTAACGTCTTTAGTTACAATAGCGCCAGCGGCCACAAAGCTACCCTCACCTATCGTAACGCCGGGCATAACGATAACTCCAGCGCCGAGGGTCACTCCGTCTTCAATTATTGGACCGATGGGTTCGTAGCTTGCTCGCTGTTTCAACGGCAGCTTATCGTTAGTTAAAATCACGCCCGGCCCGAAGAAGACTCGTGAGCCGATTTTAACGTGTGTAGGTATATAACAATTCGTTTCAATTTTAACGAAATCACCTATTTCTACATTTCCGTCAACAACGGTGTTGGTCCCAAGCACCACATGATTGCCAATTATTGTTTTCTCTCGAACAACCACATTGTGGCCTGTTTGAAAGTAGTCACCCACTTTCACCGAGTGATATAAAATACTATTAGACCTTATTGTGCAGTTGTCTCCAACTTGCGAGAGCGCGCTTTTATTACTTGCGCCTTCACCGATTACTACGTTCTCAGCAATTGAAGCGTTACAACCTATTTTTCCATCGACAAAATTTAATGACATGCTCTATTTAATAGTCCAAACTTTTTAAGTTAGCGTGTGGAAAGTCTAGATTTAATGGTTTTCAACTAAAAAGTACCACTAATAATCAACTGTCTGATCAAGTTTCCAACAACCTTTGAAAGCCCGCATAATACTTATTTTGTATATCAACACAACAACTATATTTGGGTCACACGGTTGAATAATCAGCACGACGTCGCTGACTGCAAAACTTGTCACAAAATATGACTAATATACTCTAAGCTAAATTTTGATCTAATTAGTTACGCTTCACCACTAATTCAAATAGACATTATCAATAAAAATCAATAAGTTAAGGCGTGGCAATTTCTGGCACTCTACATCTAATTAACGACCGGCATTGTATGTCAGCCTTCTGCCCGTTTATTAATTTGATTTTAACTGAACCAGAGGCTAAAATTGTAAACGGGTGGCTAAATTAAATAAAAAAACACATTTACTTTTTTATTTAATAAGGTTGTCATAGTACGCCGAGCGAACGTTGATGTCTCGCTTGCCAATCAATAAAATCTGGTCTAAATATTTAGGACCTTAAAAAACGATCTCATTACTTTCAGGATAAATTATGTTAAGAAAAACTTTAGTCGCTTTGACAATGGTATCTAGTCTAACAGTTGCGGGTGCAGCAAACGCTATGTGTGTATCAAGTACCCAGTCTTGTACCGGCACGTTGGCTCGTGTACTTATAAACGATGGCGGGGATCTATTCCTTTCGTTCGATGGCCTAGACGTCCGCGACACTGGCTGTACTGCTGCATCAAATTTCATGGTTGTTCGAGCCGAAAACACTCAATTCAAAAACTACTATGCAATGGCGCTAACAGCATTTGCTGGCGGGTCGGATATTTTCATCCGCTCTCAGAATGCTAGTCCAACATGTGAAGTAAGAAATATGTTCCTAGCGGGCTAATTTTATACATGCGCATTAAGACCAGATAACATTGAATGCGCCCCGAATATAAAGGGAAAAAACGTAATCTCGCCCTCAGAGGCTGGAAAGCATGAACCGCAAATGGCTTATAAAACCATTTGCGGTTTTTTTATAACGTGTTTTCCGACTTTAAAAAAATCAAGACTGAGCCCTTTAAAACCTAGTGTACAACGAGCCTACGTGCCTCGATTTTGTCTAAGCCTACTACTCCCACCAAGTTTTGAGTTTAAACGCCAGTCAAGAAAGCTAGAGGCTAAAATAGTCTCTCGACGCAGAGAAGCCTGATAGGCTAGTCTGATTTTTGGAGGAGCCATTATCTAAGTCCATCTTTCTTCTCTAATTTCAGCTTAGACATTTTATTCCAACGTTTATACTCAATACGACAGTAAGAATGACAATTCCGTTTATAAATCTAGGAGCACAATACAACATCCACAAAAGTGCTATAGATCATGCTATTCATGCCGTGCTAGACCACGGCCAATATATAATGGGGCCTGAAGTCGCAATTTTAGAATCAGCTCTTGCAGACTACATAGGAGTGAAACACGTACTCGCCTGCTCAAGCGGCACAGATGCACTAGTGTTACCTCTTATGGCCAGAGGGCTTACCAAAGGCGACGCGGTATTTACCACTCCGTTCACTTTCTTCGCGTCAGCCGAAGCCATATCTTTAATTGGTGCAACTCCAGTGTTCGTAGATATAGACCCTGAAACATACAACCTAGACCCGATTGACCTAGAGAGGAAAATATCTGATGTGAAATCCCATGGATCTCTAAGGCCGAAAGCGATTATGCCGGTAAATTTATTTGGTATTGCAGCTGATTTCAATAAAATCAATAGTGTTGCGGATAAGCATCAACTTTTCGTGATTGAGGATTCAGCTCAATCTTTTGGCGCGCCATTTCATGGCAAAAAAGCTTGTGGACTTGCGCATGTCGGGGCAACTAGCTTTTATCCAGCAAAGCCTCTCGGTTGTTATGGTGACGGCGGTGCGATATTCACGAATGACGAGGAGCTTTACAAGATGATGAAATCTCTTAGAGTTCATGGTCAATCCACCGAGGGAGACAAATATGACAACAAAAGAATAGGGTTAAACGCGAGAATGGACACGATTCAAGCTGCAATTCTAATAGAGAAACTAAAATTTTACGACATGGAGATTCAGCTCAGAAATAATGTAGCTAAACAATACGGCACGTTACTTTGCGAGCAAGTAAAAACACCAACGATCCCACATAATCAGGGAAGTGTTTGGGCGCAATATTCTATCCAGGTGAAAAATAGGGCGCGTTTAACTAGAGATCTCGCATCTGTAAATATTCCAACCGCTATTTTCTACCCCATACCAATTCACCTATCAACCGCTTTTCAGCACTTAGGTTACCAGAAGGGCGACTTCCCTGTAAGCGAAAAGATTGCAAATCATATCGTAAGCCTACCAATGCACCCCTACCTAGAAAGCAGACAAATCGAAGACATTGCTAGAGCAGTTAATCAATCTGTAAGCACTTAGATTCCTAGTTACATGCGAAAGTCTTTCTTAGGGATCTATAAGCCCTTGCACAAGTTTGTTGTCTTTCTATTGGATACAGTAGCACTAGCGCTTGCTTTTTATCTAGCGTCACTCTACCGGTTAGACTCGGAACCAGACTTCTTTAGTTTCGAATACATTGGGTTGAACCTAATCATAGTGGCGTCCTTATTTTTAGGTAACGCCTATACCAGCTATGCGTTGATAGAAAAGCCTAAGCTTCCACTGCGGACATTTTTTACTGTATTAGCTTCAGCGGCACCCTGTACCATTTTTATCTATTTATCAGGACCCGAGAACTTTACGTCACTTTTTGGGCGAGGAGTTTTTCCCGCCGCGATACTAATATTCGGCGTAGCCTCGATTCTGATTAGGCTAATTTGCAATGAGTTATTTCGAATGGATAACGACCAACGAAAAATAGCTATTGTTGGAGCAATGAAAAAGCAGAGAAATCTTCAGCTAGCCATGGAAGATAGCATCCATGGCTTCACTTTAGACTACCTACCGTTATTGGTCAATGTAGAAGATTATGATGCCATAGTGATGACTCCCGATCATGTTTCTAGTGACAGCGAGCAGTTGTCGTTAATTGACGCTAGGTTAAACGGTATACCAATATTTTCACTGTCTGACTTTATCGAGAGCTTTTTATTCCTAGTTCCAGTTAATGAAATTAATAACAATTGGATCATTAGAGCTGATGGGTTCAAGATGCTGCACAGCACCATTACAACGCGCTTAAAACGCTTTTTCGATATCGTAACTGCGCTGACTCTACTAGTCATCACATTTCCACTATGCATCTTGACTGCTATATTAATAAAAATTTCTTCTAAGGGCCCTAGCCTGTTCTCACAAACCAGAGTAGGACTCCAAGGGCGAACATTCACTCTTTTTAAATTTCGGACAATGCGTACAGATGCGGAAGAAAAAGGACCGCGGTGGGCGTCAAAAAATGATCCTAGAGTATTCCCTCTAGGCAGATTTTTAAGGGCAACGAGAATTGACGAGCTCCCACAATGCTGGAATATTTTAAAAGGTGAAATGAGCCTTATTGGACCTCGACCTGAGCGGCCCGAGTTTACTGGCGAACTCACTAAGGAAATTCCTTACTACGACTTGCGCCACCTTGTTAAACCTGGATTGTCGGGCTGGGCTCAGGTTTGTTACCCTTATGGGGCGTCGAAAGAAGACGCTTTAAAGAAATTGCAATATGACCTTTATTACATCAAGAACTACTCCCTCATATTAGATCTCAACATTGTATTGCGTACTGTTCTAGTGACTATGAGCCGCAGTGGACGCTAGTCAGTGACCCTCTTATTCTTTTTACTATATTTCATAGGGCTCAGCTTACCTGGCCTAGCTGCGCACCGCTTACTGAACTTAAGGACCGATCAATTCATTAGTGTGATTGCGATATCGTATAGTATTTTCACTATAAACTTTGTCGGAAGCAATTATTTAGGTATCACGCCCAACAAGCTATTAATAGCTTTAGCGCTAGCATTGGTTGTATCGTTAGGCATTCTATTGAACCGGAATAAGCCGCGGATAATTAGCTATAAAGACTACTGTGTTCCAGTCTTAGGCTTATCGTTAATTTCACTTGTGTACCAATTTACGGTCGGCCCGTTTAACGAAGTGCCCGCCGACCTCTACTCCCACTTAGAACGCTACCAATTCGCACTCAAAAACATTAAATCTGACTCCTTGGGTCCATCGTTACACCCTTCTGAACTTTTGCTTCAAGGTTCTGGTGTCTTCTACCACTTGCTTGCCTGCATCAATTTTATAGCTCCCGTATCGACAATTGAGCTGGTCAACATTATTGACTTCAGCAATCGCACTATATTCCTTATTGCGAGCTACTTCTTTACGCGGTCAATATTCAAAGAAAATCCCAATCGCGCATCTATCGCAAGTGTTGCGACATTATTTGTCTTCTTACATTTCGGCATTTCGATATTTGCTTACTCAAGGTATTACACGCTCGCGCCCACCATGTTAAACATGGTGTTGTATATGTTTGGCATATTGAGTGTGCTGCATATTTTTAATAACAAACTAAGCCTGAATAGTGTTGGACATTATCTAGTGATTGGTTTGGTGGTGATTTGCGCGGCGGCAATTCATGTTCAAGAGGCGATGTATATACTGGTAATGACTGCTTGCCTAGCAGCCTGCGCGGCTATTGCGAGCGTTCATAAACGCATTAGGTTCCCAATAGTCGCGACCCGTCAAGTATGGGTCATAGCTGCGACCGCTTTGCTTGGCTTTGGCTTTGCTTATTTTTACTCTTCTCAAAATATGGCTAGGGCACCAAATGCTCATTGGCGATTATGGGATTTCGGCCCCGGAGTCTGGCCCCTTCCTCAACTGACAGTTTTAAATCTTGGTAAAGAATTTGCGCAAGTTATCACGCTATGGGGCGCTTTGGTTTACCTATTATTTTTGTTAAATATAAAGCGGTATAAAGATAATCTATTCGTGATCGCCGCAATGTTTAGTCCTGTGTTCACGATACTAAATCCGTTCTTTGTCGATCTATTTTTACGTCATTACAACTCTACAACGCTTTGGCGTCTCTGCTATCTCATCCCGATTCATATGGTCGCAGCCGATCTGTTTTTACATTATGTTAAACAAGTAAGGAGTACCCAAGGCCTAAAAAGAGCTTTATACGCAGTGCCTATTGTCTCACTAACGTTATTATTGACACCATATAAGAACACGTGGGGAGGGTGGCACTTTAGTCGCACGCCGTCACTTACCAAGTCAGACCGCAGTCTGAGCGCATACGGGTATAAAGACCTGCTAGATTTTCTCGATACAATCGAGTCTCAAAAGACGATACTTACTGACCCAATGACTGGCTACATGGTTAGTGGGATGACGAAGCACTATAGCCCTAGGCGTAAATTTTTCAGAGACCACAAATTTATACACTTCTCATTTAACGACTATAGCGATAATCCTTTAGACCGCCATTCAGGCAAACTACTCATAGTAAACTCCCGGCCCGCGTCAAACAGTAGAGTTGGAGAACTGTCAAATCATTGGCAAAAAGAGCAATGGTTAACCAGTAGATACTATTACCCAATTGAGTTGCTTGAACACATTAAAAAACGCGACGAGAAATTTAAACTCAGGTGGTCACAAAATGAGGTTAGTGTCTATGAAATACGGTAATAGCGTACCCAGATTTTAACTAAAGTAATTCTTATACCACTCAGCAAACCGCCTAACACCCTCGTCGACGGACACGCTCGGTTGATAGTCGAAATCACTCTGCAGCTGCTCGGTATTAGCCATGGTTCTCGGCACGTCACCATCTTGCATCGGCAGCATGTCTATTTTCGCCTCTACACCCAAATGACGGCTTAGGGCGTCGACAAAGTCCATTAGCTGCACTTGCTCTCCGCGGCCGATATTATACGTTTTATAACGCTCAAGCGCTGTCTCACTCTCAGCGACGCGCACTACGCCTTCGGTAATATCGTCAATATAGGTAAAGTCGCGAATCATATTGCCGTTGTTGTAGACAGGAATAGCCTCACCTTTTAGCATTCTCGAAGCGAAGCGAAACGGGGCCATATCAGGCCTGCCCCACGGGCCGTACACAGTGAAGAACCTTAGACCAGTGCACCGCATATCGTAGAGGTGGGCGTAACTGTGCGCCATTAATTCGTTCGCTTTTTTGGTGGCGGCATACAGCGAAACTGGGTTGTCGACTCGATCTTTTTCTGAAAACGGGAAGTTTTTATTCGCGCCGTAAACCGAGCTGGAGGAAGCGTAGACTAGGTGCCCTACCTTGTTATGACGACAGCCTTCCAAAACATTGGCGAAGCCTACTAAGTTTGAGTCAATGTACGATTGAGGGTTCTCTATTGAATATCGCACGCCTGCTTGCGCTGCGAGGTTTACCACTACATCAAACTTATTGCCTTCAAATAACGCCGCCATTGCCGCGCGGTCTTCAATATTCGCTTTATGTAACTGAAAGTTCGATGCCTTCGCGTGTGCTTGAATATTCGCTAGGCGAGCGTGCTTGAGCGAGACGTCGTAATAGTCGTTAATGTTATCGACGCCAACTACCGAATGCCCCTGACTTAATAATTTTTGACTGAGGTCCGCACCAATAAAGCCGGCGGCACCGGTGATTAATATTTGCATGTCTGTCGCGAAGCGCTGATTTATCTACATAAGGCGCCTAAGTATATATTACAATCAGAGTGACTTTGACTCTTGGCGTCGCCAAACTCCGAATTCCATGCAGACTTCACTCACAATCATCTCCGCGCGCTGGTTAATCCCGGTTGTTCCCAGAGATACGGTGCTGAAAAACCATTCGGTAATCGTCGAAAATGGGGCGATTCTAGCAATACTCCCCACCGACAAGGCGCTGCAAAAATATCCTAACGCTGAGCACATCGAGCGCGGTTCACACGCCTTAATTCCTGGCCTGATTAACGCTCATACTCATGCCGCGATGAGCCTATTCCGAGGTATCGCTGATGACGTCCCATTAATGGAATGGTTAGAGGGCCATATTTGGCCAGCGGAGGCGAAATGGGTAAATGCCGAATTCATGCGCGACGGTGCGCAGCTTGCTATTGCCGAGATGCTGCTCAGCGGCACAACGTGTTTTAACGACATGTACTTTTACCCAGATATCGTTGCGCGAACAGCCCAAGACATGGGTATGCGGGCCTTCGTGGGTATGATTGTATTGGATTTCCCGAGCGCATGGGCCAGCGGCCCGGATGAGTATTTTAGCAAAGGCATGGCGGTCCACGATGAGGTGCGATCACTCTCACGTGTCAACACGACGATAGCTCCGCACGCACCGTACACGGTGTCGGATGCACCATTAGAAACAGTTCGCACCTATGCCGATGAGCTGTATGTGCCAATACATATGCACATACACGAAACTGCCAACGAAGTTACTAGCGCAGTTAACGCGAGCGGTCTCAGGCCGCTTGCTCGATTACACCAACTCGGTTTGTTGAACCCGCGCATGATGGCGGTACACATGACACAGTTAACTCAAGACGAGGTTCGCCTTAGTGCTGAGCAAGGTATTCATGTTGTGCATTGCCCCGAGTCTAATTTGAAGTTAGCCAGTGGGCATTGCCCAGTGGCGGATCTACTCAAGGCCGGCACGAATGTTTGCTTAGGAACCGATAGCGCGTCGAGCAACAATGATCTCGATATGCTGAGTGAAATGCGCACGGCGTGTTTAATCGCGAAAACAACCGCGAATGACGCGCAGGCCCTACCCGCGTGGCAAGCATTGGAAATGGCGACGATAAATGGGGCCAAGGCCTTAAACATACAAGATGAAATTGGCTCAATTGAAGTTGGAAAATCTGCGGACTTAGTCGCAATCGATCTTAACCATTTATCGACTCAACCCGTTTATAATCCGGTTTCTCAAATCGTCTACAGCGCCTCACGCGAGCAAATCACCGATGTTTGGGTTCAGGGTCAGTCACGAGTATCAAATAAACGACTCACTAACCTAGACGTCAATCAGTTACTCCAGAACGCCGCCAATTGGGGCGAGCGAATATCCGCAGGTCAAAATGACTAATACCACTGAACAATCATCAAACCCAGCATCAAACGCAGCAACGAACGTAGACCCAAACGAAATTAAAAAATTCGAAGATCTAGCATCTCGCTGGTGGGACCCAGAAAGCGAATTTCGACCACTGCATGCGATCAACCCGCTACGTACTGAATTCATTAATTTGCATTCACCGGTTAAAGGTTTGAAATTACTGGATGTCGGTTGCGGCGGCGGGCTTATTAGCGAAGCGATGTCTGCGTTTGGTGCCAACGTTACCGGCATCGATATGGGCGAGGCGCCGTTAAGCGTTGCGAAATTACACCTGCTTGAGAGTGGCGAGAGTGTCGAGTATCTAAAAATCACAGCCGAAGAATTAGCCGAACAGCGACCAGAGCGCTACGACGTTGTCACTTGCCTTGAAATGCTAGAGCACGTACCAAATCCAAGCTTAGTAGTAGACGCGTGCGCCAAGATGGTTAAACCGGGTGGTGACGTTTACTTCTCGACCATTAACCGCAATGCGAAAGCTTGGTTGTTTGCGATTGTTGGCGCTGAGTACATATTGAACTTGTTACCGCGCGGCACGCATGAATACGAAAAACTGATTAAACCGTCTGAGCTAAGCGATTACGCACGCGCCGCCGGTTTAGAGCTGCAAAGCATGATTGGCCTGCACTATAACCCGTTTACAAAAGGCTATAAGTTGGCCCCAGGCGTCGACGTCAATTATATGATCCACTGCAAGAAAACTGCTTAGCATAATAAACACCATGGATTTAAAAGCCCTACTTCTAGACCTCGACGGCACTTTGGTCGACACCGCGCCCGACATGGTCGGTTCGTTAAATCGAGTTTTAGCCAATCACAACAAACCGCTCGCCAACGTTGCGCAAGCATCGAAACTAGTTTCGAATGGTGGCAAAGCGCTAATCGAATTCGGTTTCGGCCAAGACCTCGACCCAGCGCAAACATCCGACTTGGTTCAAGAGTTTCTCGGCGACTATAAAAAACACGTGGCAGACGACAGCTTTGTCTATAAAGGCATGGATGAGTGCTTAGCGTTTTGCGAACAAAATAATTTAAAATGGGGCGTAATCACTAACAAACCCCTGCATCTCGCTAAAGATTTGCTCGAGGGCTTAGGCCTTTTAAAGCGTTGTGCAATTCTTTTGGGCGGCGACAGTTTGCCAGTAAAAAAACCAGATCCAGTCCCAATGCTGCACAGCTGCATGGTACTAAATTTGGCGCCCAGTGAATGTCTTTACGTCGGCGACCATGAACGCGATATTCTTGCTGGTAACGCCGCGGGCATGGACACAGGCGCAGCACTTTGGGGTTATATTGCAGAAACCGAAGCCCCAAGTAAGTGGCACGCGAATTTTATGTTAAACACGCCCAACGGCCTGCTCAAATTACTCCGCGAAAAGCATCCGCAGACTTGATGTTTGCAAGGCTAATCGCCATCATACGCTCGAAATTAAGCCCGATACCTGAACACCTATGTCTACAATAGATTGGCAAGATCAACCGCTAAACCCTGCCCATTTAAACGGCAAAATCATTATGGTTACCGGCGCAGCCGATGGCATCGGCAAGGCGGTCACCATTGCGTTGGCCCAGCACGGCGCTACCGTGCTGATGCTCGATAAAAAATCACGTCACTTAGAAAAATTATTTGATGAAATCGTCGAACGCGGTTTTTCTGAGCCGGTGATACTGCCTGTAGATTTGATGGAAATAACGCCTGAAACCGGGACCCAGTTAGCGCAATCGGTACACGATGAGTTTGGTCAGTTAGATGGGCTACTGCACAACGCGGCGGAGTTAGGTTCACCGAGCCCGCTCGACCAATACGACCTGACGTATTGGAATAACGTGATGCAAACCAATTTACACGCTCCGTATATTCTTACGCGCGCAATGCTGCCTTTATTGAAGCAAGAGCGCCCAACAACGCTATTATTCACGTCTGCCGACGTTGGGCGTGAGGCCACCGCCTATTGGGGCGCATACAGCATTGCTTACGCTGGCATTGAAGCGCAAATGAGCATTTGGGCGCAAGAACTTGAAAAGGTTTCGAATGTTAAGGTGAATTCGATTGACCCCGGTGCCGTCAGAACGGTGTTCCGCCGGCGCTCGCACCCTGGCGAAAGCCAAGAAAGCTTACCCACGCCGCAAAGCATCACACCTGCATATCTGAAAATTCTATCGGCGGACCACGAGTTTCATGGGCAGCGACTCACCGTCTAGCAAATAGCGACCGTTGTCGGCGCGTGCGCTAAGCCTACGATCAAAACTAGGAGCGCCTGAAAAAACTCGGTAGCTTACTAGCAAATTTGATCAAAAAATAACTAATGGGGTCTCGCTTCAAACCCAATTTCCGCAACGCCTGATAAGACTCCCAATTGCCTTTGACCATGGTTCTAATGCTGCCATTGGTCACTCCGCCAAGACGCATGCGCACCCATAATTTGGGAATATAGCGACTCTGAATACCCATGGTTTCAAACACTCGCGCGCAAAATTCTAAGTCAGCTTGATAGTGCAAACTAACGTCATAACGCCCTGCACGCTCGTAAACTCGTCGTTTTAAATACAGTGTTGGGTGCGCCGGCATCCAACCTCGAAAGCACAAGCCCGGCTTATAATCACGCGACCGCCAATAGCGGGTGACTTGGTTTAACTTATGGTATTTAACGTAGACTAAATCGGCATAACAAGCGTCCAACGTCGGATCGTTGTGCGCCTCGACCACCTGCGCTATCACACTGTCGTCTTGCAACACATCGTCGGCATTTAATAGGCCAATCACGTCGCCAGTAGCCAGACCTATACCCTTATTCATCGCGTCATAGATGCCGGTATCGGGCTCACTAACGATATGAGTTAGCCTGCCAGAATACTGCTTAATAACATTCAAGGTATTGTCAGTAGAGGCACCGTCAATAACAATGTGTTCTATATTTGCGTGGGTCTGCGAGGCGACGGATTTTAACGCATCGCCTATAGTGTCCTCAGCATTGAACACTACGGTGATGATTGAGACTTTCATGAGCTAGCGGCGTCGCCTGCCCATGTTAGCGCTTGCCTTCGGCGAACGGCGGGTTGAGGCACTGCTCGACCCACCAGCGCTGGGCGCTCGTCGGTCGCCACGCGCAGTCGGTTTACGACTGGCTCGCACCGGTCTCTTCGCACCCTTACTTGATCCTTTATCGGCATTTCGAGACGAGTACAGTTGGCGCGCGAATTCATCACCGATGTCGACGGAATTCACTAATTTTTCTAATTGTTTTGGCGCTATTTTTGCGTGTTGCCCGCGCTTAATCTCGCGCGTCAACTTGATCGTGCCGTAGCGGATGCGTTTTAAGCGTGAAACAGTGTGTCCGACGGCATCCCACATTCGCCTAACTTCGCGGTAACGGCCCTCTTTAATCACTACTCGATACCAATGATTAGTTCCCTCTTCGGCCATGTCGGATGCTAATACGCGTTCGAATTTAGCCAACTTACCATCAATCAAAACACCTTCGCGCGTTAACTTCGCAATCGTTTCAACCGAGGCTGCTCCGCGAATACGCACGAGATACTCGCGTTCCAAACCGGTCGAGGGGTGCATTAGTCGATTCGCTAACTCGCCATTATTGGTAAGCAAAATCAAACCGCTGGTATTCAAGTCTAGACGCCCGACCGACACCCAACGCCCGTTAGGAATGCCCGGCAGATTTTCAAAAATAGTCGGGCGACCCTTTGGGTCCTTACGTGAACAAATTTCGCCTTCGGGTTTGTGATAAATAAGCGCTTTAATTTGCTCGCTATTAACTTCGGCTAGCTGTGTAAGCTTTCCATCGATCAATATTCGGTCTGACGCGTCAGCACGGTCGCCTAGTTTGGCGCGCTTACCGTTAACTGAAATTCGGCCGTCACTAATCCACGTTTCAATCTCTCGACGAGACCCGTGACCCGCGTGCGCCAAAAGCTTTTGCAGCTTATCACTCATTGTCGTCTTCAGCTTGCTCAGCTATAGGATCGTCTAACTCACTATCGTTACTGATTTCCACGCCGTCATGGTTAAGCTCATCACGGTGATCGGCTGTTTCTTCAAACGAGCCCTCAGCGCCTGTTCCGCCTAAAGAGCCCTCAGCGTCTGTTCCGTCTAAAGAGCCCTCAGCGTCTTTTCCGCCTAAAGAGCCTTCAGCGTCTGTTCCGCCTAAAGAGCCCTCAGCGTCTTTTCCGCCTAAAGAGCCCTCAGCGGGGCTGTCTTCGCTCTCAGACTTGGCATGTAACTCAATAACCTCAGCACTCGCATTTCTCTGTTCTTGCTGCTCTCCTTTTAAGTGTGCTGCCTCGTTTTCGTCTTGCACTCCGTCCATTGGCAGCGTGAGGTTCATATCTTTAGCAATTTCGCCGAGTGCACGTTTATCAATAAGTTCGGGCAGTTCGCGCAGGCTGGTCATATTAAAATATTCTAAGAACCCTTGAGTGGTCCCAAATAACGCCGGTCGCCCTGGCACATCACGGTGACCAATTTGGGCCACCCAATCGCGCTCCTCTAAGGTGCGAATAGTGTCACTACTCACCCCAACCCCGCGAATTTCCTCGATATCACCGCGCGTTACTGGTTGGCGATACGCAATAATAGAAAGTGTTTCCAGTAAAGCCCGTGAATAACGCGGCGTCTTGTTACCACCGAGTTTACGCAACCACGGTGAATACTTTTCTTTTGACTGATAGCGCCACCCGTTGCCGATGCGACGCAACTCAATGCCTCTATGTTCGCACTGCTGCTCTAAACTTAATATAACGTTTTGAATATCAACTTTACTGGGTTGAGCATCGTCAGGAAAGAGCTCAACAATTTTCTTAATGCCCAGCGGTGCTTTCGATGCGAACAATGCGGCTTCAATAATGTTTTGCAGTTCGCTATCTACTGGCTGATGGTCCTCACCTTTGCGGGTGACGTCAGCAGGCTGATGGTCGTCCGGCTTGACCCCATCCGCGTTTTCTTTCTTGGACATTTCTAAGTCTTTCTGTTTCATTTTCTTATGTGTAATTAAGCGGCGCGCTTAATGTGAATCGGCGCAAGAGGTTCAGTTTGAATCACAATCAACATATCGTCGCGAAACAACTCTAGCAGAGCAATGAAGGTAACCACTACACCCAGCCGGCCTTCGGCGTGTGTAAAGAGTTCTTCAAAACTTAAATAGTCTTTATCTTGTAGCCGCTGCAAGATGTTGGTCATGCGTTCGCGCATCGAAAGCATGTCACGCGACACTTTCATATTCTTGTTCGCGTCCGCTCTATCAACAATATCTTGATACGCTTTCACCAGCTGCTCTAGACTTACTTGCGCTTTCACTTCTGGTGGAGTTGGGTCGTCGAAGATCGCGCTCGACTTGAAAATATCGCGCTCTAAGCGCGGGCGATCATCAAGTTGGTTTGCCGCTTCACTAAAGCGTTCGTATTCCTGTAAGCGACGAATAAGTGCTGCCATTGGATCTTCTTCGTCCTCAAGCTCTGTCTTTGGTTTAGGCAACAACATACGCGACTTAATCTCGCCTAACAACGCCGCCATCACCAGATATTCAGCGGCTAAATCGAGGTTCGCGGCCCGCATGATTTCCACATAAGCCATGTACTGACGTGTGATATCGGCCACTGGAATATTTAAAATATCCAAATTCTGTTTGCGAATTAAGTACAGTAATAAATCCAGCGGGCCTTCGAAGCTCTCGAGCACCACTTCTAATGCACCAGGCGGTATGAACAAATCCTGCGGCCACTCGCTGAGAACCTCACCGAGTACTACCGCGCGCATACTCTCAGCGTAGGCTCGCGATTTCTCGCTTGACTCTGTGGATTCAGACTCAACCTTAACGACTGAGTTTTCAGACTGTTCTGTGCCCTCTGCGGTCTCGATCTTGTTCTTATCGTCACTCATATGGCTTAATAATAGTCCAAGTTCATTGAGGAGCGCACTTGCTCCATAGTCTCATCCGCCGTGTCGCGCGCTTTTTCGCACCCATCGGCAATAATCGATCGAACTAATGTCGGATCATCGATATACGGTTGCGCGCGTTCGGCAATCTCTACTTGCTCCTTGAGCAGGGCATCGATAAGCGGTTGTTTACAATCAATACAGCCAATGCCCGCGGTTCGGCAACCCTCTTCCACCCAAGCCTTGGTGTCGTCGGTTGAATAAACGTGATGGAATTCCCAAACTGGGCATCGATTTGGATCGCCCGGGTCATTGCGACGCACTCGTGCGGGGTCGGTTGGCATGGCGCGCACTTCTTTCTCGACCCGTGCCGAATCGTCGCGCAAGGCAATCGTGTTGCGGTACGACTTGGACATCTTCTCGCCATCCAAACCCGGCAGCTTAGACGCTTCGGTAAGCAGAGATTCTGGCTCAGTCAAAATTGCTCGGCCACCGCCTTCCAGATAACCAAACAGCCGCTCGTTTTCAGCATTGGTTAAATTCTGATTGCTGGCAAGTAATGCATGGGCCTTCTCTAGGGCTTCATGATCACCGCGTTCGGTATACGCATTGCGCATACTACGATACAACTTGGCGCCGCGTTTACCCAACTTGCGAATTGCTTCTTCAGCTTTCTCTTCAAAGCCCGCTTCGCGCCCATACAAATAGTTGAATCGGCGAGCGATTTCTCGCGTGAGCTCAATATGTGGCACTTGATCCTCACCGACCGGTACTTGCGACGCATGGTAAAGTAAAATATCGGCTGCTTGCAACACTGGGTAGCCTAAGAAACCATGAGTCGATAAGTCTCGTTCGGTCAATTTAGCTTGCTGGTCTTTGTATGATGGTACACGCTCAAGCCAACCCAAAGGCGTCATCATCGACAACAATAAATTCAGCTCCGCGTGCTCGGGCACGCGCGACTGGATAAATAGGGTTGCGCGACTCGGGTCCACGCCGACAGCTAACCAATCGATGACCATTTCCCAAACATTGTCATTGATAGTGGCAGAATCATCTTCGTAATGCGTGGTAAGCGCGTGCCAGTCAGCCACGAAAAAGTAACAGTCATGCTCATGCTGAAGGTTGATCCAGTTTTTTAGCACACCATGGTAATGACCTAGGTGTAAGCGACCTGTTGGGCGCATACCAGAAACGACGCGATTAGGGTGTCCAGTCTTGGAAATCATTCAAATAGTAGCCGTGCGTATAAAGTTAAAGTGTACATTTATGGGCGGATTAACACTAGTGTTTAGCAGGGTGTGGCACTGCCTTTACGATTGCAAAAAGGCAATATCACCGGCCCCTTCGCGCAATACTCGCAGCTCGGCTTGATGCCAATCTATCACGGTAGATGGCTCTAAGGTGCCAATACCCCCGTCAATCACGAGGTCGATTTCATGTTCCAGTCGCTCACGAATTTCGTCAGGGTCGGCCATAGCCAGATCCGCCTCAGGCAATATTAAGCTGGAACTCATGATAGGCTCACCAAGCTCCATTAACAGCGCGTGAACAATTGCGTTGTCAGGGATTCGAATGCCAATAGTACGCTTTTTCGGATGCACTAGTCGGTTCGGCACCAGGCGTTTAGCCGCCAAGACAAAAGTATACGGGCCCGGTGTAAGCGCCTTAATCAAGCGGTATTGCTCATTGTCTATCTTTGCAAATTGGGCAATTTGCTTTAGATCATGCGCCATCAACGTGAAATTATGGTGCCGATCGAGTTTACGGATTCGCCGAATCCTATCGACCGCACGCTTATCGTCTAAATGGCAACCCAGTGCATAACTTGAATCGGTCGGATACGCCACCAAGCCGCCGCCACGCACAATTTCGGCCGCTTGCTGAATCAAGCGAAGTTGCGGGTTTTGCGCGTGAATATGAAAATACTGAGCCATTTAGCCAATTCTCAAACGGTGCAGCAACTGACCAGAGAACTCACCGTCGTTCAATGCGGCTCGATACTGTGAGAGTTCCGTCAATTCTAGAAGCGGCTCTAATACAAAGGCCCGTAAATGCATGCGCGGATGCGGCACACATAAACGCTCACTCGCTATCACGTCGTTGCCAAATAATAGCAGGTCAATATCGATCAGCCTGGGCGCGTTCTGGTTAGTCGCGACACGCTGGCGCCCCAGGCGCAGCTCAATTGCCTGTAGCGCGTCCAACAACTCGATCGCAGTTAACTGCGTCGATAGCTCGATCACACAGTTTATGAAGTCCGGTTGCGCGTCGTACCCAACCGGCGAAGACAGATAAAAGCTAGAGCACCGGCCGCCTAAGCTGCCAGGAAGGCTGTAGATTTCTGTGCGAGCATCGATTAGCTGCTGAACAGGGTCGCCAAGATTTGCGCCCAGACCTAAATAGGCCGTGCTGAGGTTTGACATGAGTGTGTTGTTAACTCGCGCGCTTAAGCCGATTTAGAAAATCGGTTTTTCGTCGCTGCTATCACTCGGTCCAACAACTCGGCGCTTATGCCTAACCTTTACCTTTTTGTTGCTGCCTGATGAGGTTACGCCAAACTCATCGGCCGGGCGTGCTTCTTGATAGCGCGCATCACTTGGCGCTGCACGGCCCCGACTGTTTTGACGATTCGCTGGCCCACCGCGACGTTGACGGCCGCCGTTTGGCCCAGCATTATTAGTACGTTTTTTACTCGAGCGCTTTTTACCCGGCCGCCCTTTACGGCCAGCATTTTGATTCTGTTCAGAATTTCCGGCTGCGCCATTGCCATTGCCAGCGCCATTAGCGTGGTTTGGTTTACCTCGGCGCCCGCGTTGCTGAGTGCCGCCTTTCGCAGGGCCAACTTTCTTCGATTGTTTTTTACGGCCACCACCGCCCTTACGAGCCTGCGTTTGAGGGGTGGTGAAATTGTCATTGCTGTACGTATTGCCGAAATTATCGTCATAGTTCGGCGAATTGTAGTTCACGCTATTGCCATCTGGCTCGCCGCTGTTTTTTTGCGGTTGGCGTTCCTTTTTATAGGTTTTACTGATTTCGGCGATCATTTCGTCACGCTCAGCCGGCTCCACTTCTTGAATTTCAGTCCACCATTGACCAATTTCTTCATCTACCTCGTGCACCATAGTGCGCAGTAATAAAAAGTCATACGCAGCACGAAATCGACGATTGTTTAAGCACGCTTTCACCATGCGCGGATTGCGCTTAATAAGACGAAAGTGGATATTCCAAATGTCTAAGATAATGTCGGCTAAGCGCCGTGGCACCGCTACATACTGATTCTGATCACGCAAGCCATCATTCATTGCCACACGCCAAGCGTGCGACTCGTTAGCGCCATCGTCCATCAAGACTTGAGCATCCGCTTTTACCGGGTCCCACATCATGCAAGCGAATAGAAACGCTGGGATTACAGGCTTGCCTTGACGCACTCGTTTATCGGTATTTTGCAGGGCGCGTTCGGGTAAACCTTCGACGCCGTCAATGGCGATTTGATCGGTGAACGGAAAAAGATATTTGAACAAACCATATTTGCGCAACAACAAATAAGTCTCATACGCAGCGCCGCCATGGAATAGCTTCAACACTTCTTCGAATAAACGAGCGTTGGAGACGTGCGACAGCAACTTGCCTTGATCTTCGATCATGGTCAGCGCTTCAGGCTCCATTTCAAAACCTAGTTTTCCAGCAAAGCGAATAACCCTGAGCATGCGCACAGGGTCTTCGGTAAATCGCAGTTCTGGCTCACCAATGCTTTTCAATTTACCGGCTTTAACGTCTTCGACGCCGTTCATGAAGTCGATAATTTCGCCCTTCACACTATCAAAGTACATTGCGTTGACCGTAAAATCTCGTCGCACGACGTCTTCTTCGATACTTCCGTACACATTGTCTCTAAGCAATTGGCCTTGGTCGCCTTCGCTCATTTCATTACGGCCAACTCGATCGCGATCATTCGCGTCAGCGCGAAACGTAGCGACTTCTATTACTTCATAGCCAAAACGTACGTGCACTAACTTGAATCTACGACCGATGATACGAGCGTTGCGACCAAACGTATGCTTAATTTGCTCGGGCGTAGCGTCGGTCGACACATCAAAATCTTTTGGTTTGGTGCCGATGATCAAGTCACGTACGCAACCGCCGACTAAGTACGCCTGATAGCCCGCTTCTTGCAGCTTAGCGACGACATCTAGGGCTTTATTACTGATATCTTCAATGCTGACACCGGCATCAGACGCGGGAATAATTTGTTTATTTATATGTATCAAAGGAATCTCTTCTTCAGTGGGAAGCGTAACGTGTTCGCAGGCGTGATAAGCGCGGGCGATCGTTTTTCTATTGTAAGTTTTCTTAGTCCAAGTAATGGATTGTCCAAGTGGTGATTTTAATCAAATAAGCTTTCAAATAGGCTTAAAGAGTTAGAGGCTTCAGCTTGTTTTGCAAACCTGAGCGTTTCAACAGCTCACTCGTTGTTCATAACGAGTGAGTCATGCGCGGCTCTTACGCATTTACCTTTCTTAGCAATGGCTAAATTTCGTATTTCGTATTTCGTATTTCGTTCTAATTAAAGCTCGTGTAGTCATCTTTAGCGCGCTGCACGAGTGGGGGCTTATTAATCGCAATGTCTCTACTTTTACCCGCATTTGCGACTATTTAGATAAACAATCTAAATAGTCAACGTAAATTCAAGCCTTCACATGACCGAATCGACGTTTAACTGGCTATCTCTACCAGCTACTTTAACTATCTCTACAAGCTACTCTAAATAGCAACAACTCAGGGTAAAAATCAAAAAAGCTAAGATTGAAAAATCACAAGCAAGATAAATGTGGTTAGAACTTGTTTCCTACCGGCATTTTGCACAAGTTAGGCGCTAGTTACCAGTCTTTTTTAGCGCTTTTTTAGCCCCGCGGATGGTGCTGCCCATGCAATAGCTGCAAACGTTCTCTGGCGATGTGGGTATAAATTTGAGTAGTCGATAGGTCTGCGTGGCCAAGCAGCATTTGCACCGACCTCAAATCGGCGCCATGATTAATCAAATGGGTCGCAAAGGCGTGGCGCAAGGTGTGGGGCGATAAGCCTTGCTCAATACCTGCCAACAAAGCGTATTTTCTAATAATGTGCCAAAACGCTTGACGCGTCATACCGGCGGCGCGCGCAGTAACAAACAGTGCGTCACATTGACGCTCCCTTAATAGTGCTGACCGCCCAGACATCAAATAACGTTGCAACCAGTCGACTGCCTGCTCACCTAGCGGTACCAACCGCTCTTTACTGCCCTTGCCCACAATTCGAACCACCCCGACATCCAAGCTGATTTCCAGCAAAGTAAGGCCCACCAATTCGCTGACTCGTAAGCCAGTCGCATACAGCGTTTCAAGCATGGCTCGATCACGCAAGCCTAACGCGGTCTCAGTGTTTGGCGCAGACAACAGGTCGTCGACTTGTTGCTCACTCATCGTCTTAGGAAGTGGCCGCCCCTGTTTTGGCGATAACACTTGCGCACAGGGATCTTTAGCTATTCGGTTCTCTCGAATTTGATAGCGATAGAAGCGGCGTAAAGTCGATAAGACCCGTGCACTGCTGCTACCTTTACTGCCCTGTGCCATCAACAGCGCTAAGAATTTCTGAACGTCGGCTTGCTGAACATTTAGCAGGTCCGTGCTACCAATAAACTTCGCAAGCTGATTCAAGTCCGAGCGGTAGGCGCTCAAGGTGTTTTTGGCCAGACCAGATTCCAGCCACATAGCATCGATGAACACATCAATGCAATCTTGATTGTCAGAACTCGCCGACATAAAGCCCGACGTGGAAACCGTGTGAGTGACGCGCAGAACAGTAAAGCAGTTGATCGAAAAGAGGCGCTGACCGACTCAAGCCGCTACTCATAAAACGCCTCGGTACTGTGGCGCTGCGCTAGCAAAAAGGCGTCTGCTACCAACTTCAATGGCCGTAAATCAACATCGGATATACCGAGCTCAATAATCTCGGCGAAACGCTGATAAATAGCGTGATATTCACCGTGCTCTGTATGCCCAGGTACCGACACCTCCTCGCCATTAAATCGGAGCGCCGCGCCACCATCGCGAATTTGCATAACCCCTTTATCGGTAGTGAAATCTATGTTCCAAGCTTCGCCATCTTGCTGTCGCCAATCAAAGTCGCCATCGATTTCAATACCATCGCAGGTTTTGAAGATAACTCTGGCAGCGATGGGCGCGGCTCTATTTTCGGGAAACGAAAGATCGGCTTTGCTCACGAACGCCTGCTGCAACAAGCATTCGGTAAGAATCGAAATGCCGTTAACGCCAGGGTCAAATACCCCTAGGCCTCCGGCTTGCCAAATCCACTCCTGACCAGGATGCCATTTCCTTACATCCTCTTTCCAACTGAGCGCTACCGACTGCAACTCTAGGTCAGCCAACATCGCCTTGGCAGTCGCTACTGCGGCACCGTAGCGCGAATGCCAAGTGGTGTACAAGGAAACTTGATGCTCAGTGGCAAGCGCGTGTAAACGCTCTACCTCCGATACGGTGGCGCCGGGTGGCTTCTCAAGCAAAACGTGCTTGCCACTCTCTAACGCCAGCTTTGCGGCCGTGAAACGGTACTGCGGCGGCATGCAAAGCGCCACGGCGTCAAGCGCACACTCATCCAACATCGATTCAATATCCTTAAATGCAGCCACACCATCGACCGATGCATTACGACTGGCTGTTGCCTCCAATGAGAAACAAGGGTTGCTAGCGATGGAGGGCAAGTGTTGATCGCGAACGATCTTTCCTACGCCAACGATTGCGAGTTTGATTGGTGAACTAGACATAGAGGAAACAGTTTCTGAAATCACTTATTAAAAGACAGTAAAAAGCGAACATATCATATTTATCATATAATTAAATTCATTTTCGATAACAAGAACGATACCGAAAACCAATAGATATTATTCGTGCCAGAAAGCTCGCTTAACATCTGGGACGCGTAAAAAAAACGCAGTCACGAGCAAGTAAATCATAGCCATCAACAATAAACTTACCATCGGACCTTAACAGTGACTTGGCGTCATTCGTCAATGAGTGCATCGATAAGTTTATTATCGCATAATTGTACGCAGCTCATTTTAACTAAATAACGATACGCTAATGCCCAATCCGCCACTGGTTCTTGGTTCGTCCTCGCCCTTCAGAAAAATGCTACTCGAACGATTGATGGTGCCGTTTAGCACCGCCAACCCAGACATAGATGAATCCCCGCTTATAGGCGAAACACCCACGCAGTTGGTTGAACGCCTAGCGATCGCGAAAGCGCAGGAAGTTGCAAAAATTCACCCAAACAGTTTAATCATTGGGTCAGACCAAGTCGCCTTGCACGGAGATGAGATCGTCGGCAAACCCCACACCCACGAGCGCGCCGTTGAACAACTTAAAACCGCGTCAGGCAAAAAGATCGAATTGTTCACCGGCCTCTCGTTAGTCAATTCTCAAACCGGCAGAGTACAGTCTGAAATAGTACCGTTCACGGTCCATTTCAAAGTGTTAAGTGACGAGGTGATCGAGGCTTATCTACGCAAAGAGCAACCTTATAATTGCGCGGGCAGCGTGCGCTCGGAAGGCTTAGGAGTAGCACTGTTTGAACGGTTCGATGGCGAAGACCCCAACGCTCTGATTGGGCTACCGCTTATCCGATTAGTCGCAATGCTAGAGCGCGAGGGTTTCGACCTGTACGCCTAGACGGCAGCGGAGCAGAGGCGTGACACGTAAATGCTAGACCAAATCACCCCGATTATTCACACGTATAACGAGGCCGCTAATATTAGGCGAACCTTAGCGGCAGTGTCATGGGCAACTGAGGTGCTCGTTATTGATAGCTTTAGTGATGATCAGACATTGCCAATTTGCGAGTCATTTAGCAACGTCAGAGTCGTTCAAAACAAATATCTCGGCCCGACTGATCAAAGTAATTTCGGCTTAACTCAAGATATCAATACTGACTGGGTGTTAGCGATGGATGCGGACTACGTCGTTAGTAACGAACTGCAGAAGGAACTTGCCAATCTCGCACCGGATAAAGATGTAAAGGGTTTCGAAGTGAGCTTTGAGTACCTGATTCACGGCAAACCCCTAACCGGATCGTTATACCCTCCTAGGACATCACTTTATCGCAAGGCGTACGCGCACTATCGACGCGACGGCCACACTCAACGAGTGGTAATAGACGGTTTGGTGCTGAAGCTAGAACACAAAATGCAGCATGATGACCGCAAGCCTTATCCACGCTGGCTAGCGTCGCAACGTAAATACGCGGCGCAGGAAGCGCAAAAGCTGGCGAAGGCTAATTGGCAAAAATTGTCTTGGCCAGATCGTCTACGTGTTTGGGGTATCGCGCCCCTGGCGATAGTGCCCTATACACTGTTTGCCAAAGGGCTAATACGTAATGGTAGCGCGGGCTTTGAATATACTGGACAACGATTAATCGCTGAATTGTACTTGCAAATGGCGCGACTAAAGTTACGCTTTGCTGGGAAGCCAGCCGACCTGAAGTAACTGCGTGGGAAGCGCGCCTTATTCGCTAGCAAATATCTGCTGTAAAAACGGAATAGTGACCTTGCGCTTCTCGACTAAAGACGCCTGATCGATCTTGTCTAATATTTCGAGCAGCTCACTGGTGTTGCGAGTCGAACGGTTCAATATATAGCGCAGCACATCGTCAGAAATTGATAAACCTCGGTGCATGGCGCGCATTCTTATCACGTCAAATTGCTGTTCGTCAGTAAGTTCTATCAGCGGGTAAATCAAACCGCTGGACAAGCGACTCACTAAATCTCGAATAGCAAAGCCAGCGCGATCAGGCGGTTGCGTGGCACTTACAATCAATTGCCCGCCCGCATGTTTGATCTGTTCGAACACGGTAAATAATGCTCGCTCTTTAATTTTGTCACCAGCCCAAGCCTGGACATTATCGATGCAAACCAAGTGCTTAACATCGACGGCCGATAACATGTCAGGGCTAACATAGGCGTCAGCCAGAGATAAATAGCTGGTATTAATAATCTCTTGCTTGGCGAGCCGCATGGCGGCAAAAAGTAGGTGACTTTTGCCACTGCTCTGGGCGCCGTAGAAGTAAACAACATTGGGCTCACAAGTTTGCACACTCGCTTTGATGGCACGAACCAGTTCGACGTTATGCCCTACCCAAAAGTTATCAAAGCTGGCTTTATCATCACCAGACAGCGGAAAGGCCAATTGCCCGTTCATTTACTCGCCCTTGTTATCATTCAGCCCACCGTCGGCTTCGCTCATAACCGTTGCATTGTTTGTCGCCTTCACTGACCAGATATACACGTATACCAAACCGCTAATAACACTGCTTAAGAGAACCAAATAGTTAAAAATAGTTTGCAGTCCTGCCAGTTCAAATTGCCACGCCAGCGCCACTAGCACAACAATGACATAACTGAGCTGGAAGAATGTATTCATCTTGCTGATCATCAACGGCTGCATCTTCACCGAGCCAAAAAACAGCACCATCAAAAGATAACCGCCGACAATAATAATATCGCGAAAAACCACGGTCACCATTAGCCAAAACGGAATTACCTCCATCACCGATAACATAATATAAGTAGAAACCAGCAGGCTCTTATCCGCAATAGGGTCAAGCAATGCGCCCAGGTGTGTTTCGGAGTTAAAGCGCTTGGCGATATAGCCATCTAAGGCGTCAGTGATTCCGGCCACTACGAAGACCAACAGAGATAACATAAACTGTTGTTTCTGCAGCAACACGACTAGCCACGGCACCATACCGATGCGGGCCAAAGTGAGTAAATTGGGAACGTAGATCATCATTTCATGGTTTCGCTGTTGCAATTATCTCTAGCTTTTATTGGATACACAATAGCTAATGAAACCGCTACAATACCGCCCATTCGGCGAACCCCGCTAAACTCACCAACGCCTACCTCATCGGGAGTAACCTGTGGCTCAATCTGATAAACCTCAATCTCTTTCTTACCGCGACGCGGGCGTTGACATTGACGCCGGCGATGCATTTATTGACGTGATTAAACCGGTCGCTAAACGCACTCAACGTGAAGGTTGTTTGAGTGGTTTGGGCGGTTTCGGTGCTTTATTTGAAGTTCCCAAAAATTATAAAGAACCAATTCTAGTCTCAGGTACCGACGGTGTTGGCACCAAGCTAAAGCTCGCGTTTGACCTAAATAAGCATGACACCATTGGCATTGACCTAGTGGCAATGTGCGTCAACGACGTCTTAGTTCAAGGTGCCGAACCTTTGTTCTTTCTAGACTACTTTGCGACCGGCAAACTGACACCTGACGTAGCAGCGAAAGTCGTAGAAGGTATAGGCGAAGGTTGCGTACAAGCAAACGCAGCGCTAATTGGGGGTGAAACTGCTGAAATGCCAGGCATGTATAAGGCGGGCGAATATGACCTTGCAGGCTTTTGTGTTGGCGCGGTTGAAAAGGCCAAGATCATCGATGGCACTAAAGTTAAAGCCGGCGATAAGCTGATCGGGTTAGCGTCAACCGGCGCGCATTCAAACGGTTATTCGTTAGTTCGAAAAGTAATTGACACGTATGAGGTACCACTTGACACGTTAATTGAAGGCAAGCCGCTAGCCGATGTCGTGCTGGCGCCTACTAAAATTTACGTTCGCTCGGTCCTGTCGTTAATGCAAAATGTTGACGTACATGCTTTAGCTCATATTACCGGTGGCGGTATTCCGGGTAACTTGAATCGCGTTTTACCCGAAAATTGCCATGCTGTGGTGAACGAGTCGAGTTGGCAATGGCCCGCCATGTTTACGTGGATGATGGAAATCGCAAATATCGAGCGAGCTGAAATGTACCGTACGTTCAATTGTGGGGTCGGCATGATTTTGGTGGTTGACGCCGATGATGTTGAGCGCAGCATTGCCGCTCTTAATGAATCTGGTGAAACAGCCTTTGTTGTCGGCGAAGTCAACGCTGGCGCAGCAGAGCAACAAGTACAAATCGTCTAGCATGGCTCAGCCCACTCGAACGGTTGTATTAATTTCAGGCGGCGGCAGTAATTTACAAGCGTTTATCGACCAAGTTGAGCATGGTTCTTTACCGCTAGACATTAGCTTGGTAATTAGCAACAACCCAAACGCTTACGGCTTGGAGCGCGCGACTACTGCGGGCATTGATACCGCAGTGATTAACCACCGAGATTTCGAGTGTAGATTGGATTTTGATCAAGCGTTAATGCAAACAATTGACGCAGCTCGACCTGAGCTGGTGATTCTCGCGGGTTTTATGCGCATATTAACGGCTGACTTCGTGAATCATTACGCGGCTCGCCTATTGAATATTCATCCGTCGCTACTACCTAAGTACCCAGGCACCAATACCCATCAACGCGCCATTGATGCGGGTGATCAATGGCATGGTGCAAGCATTCACTTTGTGGTGCCAGACGTCGATGCCGGGCCTATCGTGTTGCAAGGCCGACTGCGTCTAAAAGGCGATGATACCCACGACAGCCTGCAACAACGGGTACATAAAATAGAGCATCAACTTTACCCACTGGCGGCTAAATGGTTCGCCGAGAAGCGCCTTAGTATCGCAAATAGTAAAGTATTACTGGATGGTGAAACCTCAGCTGAACAGTTGCAAACGTTCGATGTCTGAGCTAGCTTAGGCATTCATCGGGTTGATCATAATTAGGCTACATATTAGTTTTGTCAAAATTCACTTTTCTTATTTTTTTCGTCGCCTGCGCGAGCGTTTTTGCTATGCCTAAATCGGCGCAAGCTGCGGCTCTTGAGCCGGTTTCTATAAGCTATACCATTGGTCTAGAGAGCACAAAATTCGGCGATGCCACGGTAGGTAAAATCAAGACCACCTTAAGCTCTACCGACACCGGGTATGCGATTGAGTCAGTCACGCGCTTTCAAGGTATGGCCGCAATCATCAGCGGTAGCAATCACCAAGAAGCCTGCGAGTTCGAAGTGCGAGATGGCCAAGCAGTGACCAGCAGCTACAGTGGTGGACGAATTGGCAAAATCGACTATCAAGTCGGCTTTGATTGGGAAAACAAAAAAATTGATTTCAGTAACGACCAATCACTGGACATGCCACAGGGCTACATAGTCAACAACTGCGTAATATGGTTTGCCGCCGCGCTACTGAAAGACCAAGGCTTGGGCGATACCGCCTTGTATTCAATCGACGGTAAGAAAAACCGAGTGCGTGGCTTTAAACAACGCAGCCGCGAAATTGAAACCATCGAAACGCGTTTGGGTGAAAAGAAAGTGATTAAGCTGGTGTTAGAGCGCGAACTGCGTCCCAACCGAACCGTTACATTTTGGCTATCACCAGACGACCAGTATCTGCCCTTGCGAATTCGAGAGTCGCGTAAATCACGCACAACCACGTTCGAAGTCGAAACCTTGGAACTGACTAAATCGTAGCAACTGGCGTTATCCCAGCAACTGGCGTTATCCCAGCACCGGCGTTACCATAGCACCGGCGTTATCATAGCACCGGCGTTATCATAGTAGTCCGCGCTACGCTAAGCGAGCACTCACACCGCCCCTACTATCAGCGTATAAAAGACACTACCTAATTTGCACCGTTTTTAGTCGAGTATATTAAGCGTGGATTGACGGCGCCTATCAACTGTCAATTGCGTGACGTCTGGGCGCGAATAATGGCCCGCGGCATCGAAGTTTTGACGCTCTTCGCGCACCCGCTCGAGATCGATCGTTGCGACAAATAAGCCCTCAATTTCGACTTGCGGCTCAATCACCCAGTCACCATTAGGTGCCGCCAAGCAAGACCCTCCGTTCGCAAGAAATTTAGCATCGCCTAACTGTTCAAGCATGCGTTCGTAGTGAGGCAGACTACTGGGAATTTCCCTAACCGGCATTAGTCCGCTAACCGCCATTGAATATGAGCGCCCTTCTTTGGCAAGAAAAGGCGTGATATCGCGAGTATTGCGTTCCGAGCCGGGCCAGATTGCCACGTGTAAGTTTTCAGCTTGTCCGTAAAGTGCGGCACGCGCTAAAGGCATCCAGTTTTCCCAGCAATTTAGGCCACCCACCTGAAAGCCTTCTAGACGATGAGTCCGCAAACCATGTCCGTCACCGGGCGACCACACTAAGCGCTCTTCAAAGGTCGGCATCAACTTACGGTGGACCGATTCGATAGCGCCAGTCTTATCAATATAAACCATCGAACAATAGAGGCTCATGCCGGTTCGGTCTTGCGGCCGTTCAATCGTACCAAGGTAGACTGCGACACTATGCTCTTTCGCTTGCTGGCAGACACGGTCTAAATCGCCCGCATCGATGTCAATTGCATTGCGCACATAATGTGCGAAGAACTGCTTTTGTTCATCATCGTTAAATTTCGCGCCGCCGGTAAGATCGACCCAAAACGGATAGCCAGGCACTAAGGCCTCTCCAAATGCAATCAGGTCACCGCCTTGCTGACCGGCATCAGCAATATATGCACACACTTTATCGAGGGTGGCCGCTCTATCCAGCCAAATAGCAGAAATTTGAGCAAGACAGACTTTCAAATTATCTTGCGAGCCGTCATCCACCATCACTTAGCACCGCTTATATCAAAAGACAGTTTGCCCTCTTCCACACCAATACTAACTTTGCCACCCTTTTGCAACTTGCCAAACAAGAGCTCGTCGGCCAAGCCGCGTTTAATTTCTTCTTGGATAAGCCGCGCTAGTGGGCGAGCACCCATCGTTTCGTCATAACCGTGGTCAGCGATCCAATCACGAGCGTCATCGTCAACGTCAAGCTGCACATTTTTCTCAAGCAATTGACGTTCAACTTCGAGCAACTCTTTATCCACAATCTTACCGATAACGTCTTTGCTCAGCGGCTTAAAGCGCACGATCGAATCAAGGCGGTTACGAAATTCAGGTGTAAACATCTTTTGAATAGCCGACATATCATCAAGCGCATTATCTTGTTTAGTAAAGCCAACCGAGTTGCGAGAAACCTCAACCGCGCCCGCATTGGTGGTCATCACGATAATCACATTGCGAAAATCCGCCTTGCGGCCATTGTTATCCGTCAGCGTGCCATGATCCATAACCTGAAGTAGCAAATTAAAAACATCTGGATGCGCTTTCTCAATTTCATCCAATAGCAGCACCGCGTGTGGGTGCTTATTGATCGAGTCGGTCAGCAAGCCACCTTGATCAAAACCGACATAGCCTGGAGGCGCACCGATTAGTCTAGACACCGTGTGACGCTCCATGTACTCAGACATATCGAAGCGAATCAGCTCAACACCTAACGTCATTGCCAGTTGACGCGTAACTTCGGTTTTACCGACACCCGTCGGCCCGGAAAATAAGAATGAGCCAATCGGTTTATCGGGCTTGCCTAAGCCTGAGCGCGACATTTTAATGGCCGACGACAGGTTTACAATGGCGTCGTCTTGTCCAAATACGACGAGCCTCAAGTCACGCTCAAGGTGCTTTAGAGAATCAACATCCGACGCGGATACTGTCTTAGGCGGTATCCGCGCGATGAATGAGACCACCTCTTCGATTTTCTCAGTATCAATCACGGGTACTTCGCCTTCGTCCCGCTCGTACAGACGCGTGCGCGCGCCGGCCTCGTCAATTACATCAATCGCCTTGTCCGGTAGAAAGCGCTCGTTGATATAGCGATCTGCGAGTTCGGCCGCAAGGCTCAATGACTCCGGCGTGTACGTTACTTCATGGTGTTCTTCATAGCGAGATTTCAAGCCGCGTAATATTTGCACCGTTTCATCTACGGTCGGCTGTTCAACGTCTATCTTTTGAAAGCGCCGTGACAATGCTCGATCTTTTTCGAAAATTCCTCGGTACTCTTGATAGGTTGTCGAACCAACGCATTTTAACTGTCCGCTAGACAACGCGGGCTTCAGCAGATTCGACGCGTCCATGGCGCCCCCTGACGCGGCACCGGCACCAATAATGGTGTGAATTTCGTCAATAAAAAGTACCGCATGCTCTTCGCGCTCGAGCGCCTTTAACACGGCCTTTAGACGCTTTTCAAAATCACCGCGATACTTGGTTCCAGCCAATAATGCACCCAGGTCGAGGGCGTAAACCACTGCGTCTTTAAGCACCGAAGGTACCTCTTCCTCAACAATTTTTCGAGCTAAGCCCTCCGCAATAGCGGTTTTACCCACACCCGCTTCCCCAACATAGAGCGGGTTATTCTTGCGTCTTCGAGACAAAATTTGAATGGTGCGCTCAACCTCTTTGTCTCGCCCAATCAACGGATCAATAAATCCATCGGCTGCACGCTGATTCAAATTAACGGTGTAGGCTTCGAGTGGGCCCTCTTTCTGCTCAGCCTCTTGTGCTTGCTGATCTTCGGGGTATGGCAAACCTTCAAGCTCTTCGCCTTCTTTTGTAATCCCGTGAGATATATAAGAAACCGCGTCGAAACGCGTCACATTCTGTTTGTCGAGGAAGTAAGCCGCGTAAGAATCTTGCTCAGAAAACATTGCCACTAGCACGTTTTCGCCATCGACCTCTGTTTTACCTGAGCTTTGTACGTGCACGATCGCACGTTGCAAAACGCGTTGAAAGCCTATGCTCGGTTGAGTTTTAACTTCTGGCTGATCTTCGACCTGCGGAACATGATCCGCCAAATGAATTTTCAAATCGGCTCGCAATTGATCGATATCTGCAGAGCAAGCCTGCAATACCGCCATCGACGATGAGTTGTCGCACAAAGCTAACAGTAAGTGCTCAGTGGTAACAAATTCGTGACGCGCTTCGTGCGCGACTTGTACCGCGAAGTTCAGTGATTTTTCTAGATCTTTAGATATCATAATTTAGTCTCTCTGCGGCTTTCGCACTACTGATCAGCGGCATCTGGATCGCCCGATTCGGGCTCCATAGTACATTGTAACGGGTGCTTATTGTCTTGCGCGTACTCTCTAACCTGCTCTACTTTGGTCTCGGCTATTTCTCGAGTATAGACACCGCAAATGCCCGCACCCTTTTGATGCACATGCATCATAATTTGCGCCGCCTTCTCATCAGAATGATGAAAGATCGCGGTTAGCACCTCAATCACGAACTCCATCGTAGTGTAGTCGTCGTTTAATAAGATCACGCGATATAAAGGTGGTTTCTTAAGCCTGGGCTTGGCTGTTTCAATCGCTAAATCGTCGTTATGAATCGGTTCGGGGTAATCACTCATACAAATTTTCAGAATAACATCTGTGGCAAGTGGCTGATCACGCGATCGGCTCTAGTGTATATCAAGCTTAAGTTTGCGCTCTCTTGTCTATTTTTCAAGGCCTTTTTACTAGACAATTGCACTACTAACGCCGATAAATTGATTCACGAGCTTGACCTTTCACATTTGAGAAGGTTTACTGACATCCTCATATTATTACAAATAATATGGTTTACGTTGTGAAGTCCCAAAAAGAGTCAGATAGGTTCGCAAAAAACCTAATACCACCAAAAGGACTTCGTTAAATACCTGAAGCTAATATCAGGATGTTTTACCTAAGTGAGGAAAAAAGATGGCTACAAGAGGAACCGTGAAATGGTTCAACTCTTCAAAAGGGTTTGGATTTATTGAACCAAGCGAAGGCGGAAATGATGTGTTCGCACATTATTCTGAAATCGAAATGGATGGCTATAAAACTCTAAATGAAGGTCAAGAAGTTGAATATGATCTAGAAGATGGAGACAAGGGCCCAAAGGCCGCTAAGATCCGCGCGGCATCATAAACACAAAACTTCCCAAGTAAAAAAGCACGCTATCACTAGACCTAGCGTGCTTTTTTTTGTTTCAACCTTTTTCTTACTTTCCTACTCTTATCAATGCCACTAAGGAGCTACGGAAAAAGCCTATAGCTAGGGAAAAAGCCTTTAGCTTGGCAAAAAGCCTTTAGCTAAGCAAAAAGCCCTTAGCTAGTCGGCTCGTTGTACCAAGAATCTACGCACGAAAGCCATCGACGATTGAGTTAAGTGTGGCACTTGGCCGCATTGCAGCCTCGGCTTTTTCAGGTGACGGGTAATAATACCCACCAAGCTCAACCGCACTGCCCTGCGCCGCGTTAAGTTCCTCGACAATTTTCTCCTCGTTACGGCTTAACTGGTCAGCCAATACAGCAAACTTAGCTTTTAGCTCACTGTCTTGATCTTGCTCAGCAAGAGCCTCGGCCCAGTAAAGCGCAAGATAGAAATGACTCCCTCTATTATCCAGCTCGTTTACTTTGCGTGACGGAGACTTGCCCTGATCCAATAGTTTGCTTGTTGCTAGATCTAGGGTGTCCGCCAAGACTTGCGCACTTGGGTTCTCATTTACCTCAGCTAAGTGTTCAAACGACGCTGCGGTCGCCAAAAATTCGCCAAGCGAATCCCAGCGCAAGTGCCCTTCTTGGGTGAATTGCTTAACATGCTTAGGTGCAGAACCACCTGCGCCAGTTTCGAATAATCCACCGCCATTCATCAACGGCACAATCGACAACATCTTAGCACTGGTGCCCACTTCCAAAATCGGAAACAAGTCAGTCAAATAATCGCGCAAAACGTTACCAGTAACAGAGATGACGTCGGCCCCCTGAGTAATTTGCTCTAGCGAGTAACGCGTGGCATCAGCCGGCGACATTATTTTCAGGTCGAGACCCTCAGTATCATGATCACGTAAATACTCGTTAACTTTGATGATAAGTTGAGCTTCGTGCGGCCGATTTTTATCCAGCCAAAAAACAGCCGTCGAGCCTGTCTTGCGTGCACGATTGACCGCCAATTTCACCCAATCTCGAATCGGCGCATCTTTTACTTGGCACATACGCCAGATATCGCCTTCTTGTACTGGATGTTCGAAGAGAATTTGACCCGTTTCCTCATCAATAACGCGCATATGCCCGTCGTATTCCATTTCATAGGTTTTGTCGTGCGACCCGTATTCTTCTGCTTTTTGCGCCATTAAGCCAACATTCGAAACGCTTCCGATTTTGGTCGGATCAAGCGCGCCATTGGCCTTGCAAAAGTCTATGACCTCTTGGTAGATATACGCATAAGTGCTTTCAGGAATAACCGCTTTAGTGTCTTGCAACTCACCGTCCATATTCCACATTTTGCCCGAACTGCGAATCATCGCAGGCATAGACGCATCGACAATTACGTCACTGGGCACGTGTAGATTCGAGATACCTTTATCAGAGTCCACCATCGCGATTGCGGGGCGATTCTCGTAACACGCCTGAATATCCGCTTCAATTTTAGTGCGTAAATCACCCGATATCTGCTCAATGATATTGTAAAGATTACCCAAACCGTTATTGGGCTGAACATTAAGCTCTTCAAACAGGGTTGCGTATTTTTCATACACGTCCTGGTAATAGACAGTGACCGCGTGACCGAACACGATTGGGTGCGAGACCTTCATCATGGTCGCCTTCACGTGTAAAGAGAACAACATGTCTTTCTCTTTAGCGTCGTCGATTTGCTCTGCATAGAATTTACGTAATGCCGCCTTGCTCATAAACATCGCGTCAACTACTTCGCCTTTAAGCAACTTGAGTCCTTCTTGCTTAATCGAGGTATTGCCGTACCTATCGGTGAATTCAATTTTCACCGAACAGGCGTCCGCGAGCGTCATCGAACGCTCGCTTGAACGAAAATCACCACCATTCATAGTCGCTACATGCGTGCGTGAGCTAGGTAACCATTCGCCCATAGAGTGCGGGTTTTTACGCGCGTAGTTTTTAACCGCTGCCGGCGCGCGACGATCAGAGTTACCCTCGCGAATCACCGGGTTAACATTACTGCCTTTTACTTTTTCGTATAAAGCACGAACTTTATGATCTTCATCAGTCTGAGGGTCATCTGGGAAGTTTGGCAAGTCAAAACCATGCGCTTGCAGTTCATCGATAGCCGCTTTAATTTGCGGGATAGAGGCGCTGATATTCGGCGTTTTTATAACGTTAGCGCTAGGCTTGAGAACCAACGCTCCCAGCTCTTCGAGCGAATCGCTGACTTTTTGCTCATCGGTTAGATAGTCAGAAAAATTCGCTAAAATTCTAGCCGCTAATGAAATATCCTTGGTATCAACCTCGACATTACACGCCGCAGCAAAGGATTGAAAAATCGGCAACAGGGAGCGTGTCGCTAAGGCTGGTGCTTCGTCGGTAAGGGTATAAAAAATCTTAGATTTAGCGTTACTCATCGTTTATCTGTTCTCGAACTAGTAGTCGTTTTAGGAGGGTCTCGTTCTTTTCAAGCTAATTGCTACAGCGCGCACGCAAATTCCAGCGCGCAAACGCGGATTAGAATGAAACGCGTATGCATAAATAAGCAGGTTTTATGGCGAGTATCAATATGGCCAATCCCGCTCAAAATTGGTGAGCGAGAATAGCATAAAATTTTCACCAAAGCATTGTAAATGCTTGGTATACGCGTCACACTAAGTGGATAAGCAATAAGTTTGCTTACCTACTTTAAAGACAAAATTTCAGCGCACACTGCGCACCTTAAGCCTGTTTATGTGGACACCTGATATAACTGTTGCTGCAATATGCGAGCAACATGGCCGTTTTTTATTAGTCGAAGAACGCTCAAAATCAAGCAACAAAGTGGTTTTCAACCAACCATCTGGACACTTGGAAAACGGCGAAACAATTATCGCCGGCGTGGTCCGTGAAACCTTAGAAGAGACCTGTCGCCACTTCACCCCCGACGCGCTCGTTGGCTTGTATCGCCTGCCAGCAGCAAATGGAAAAACCTACATCCGCTATACTTTTTGCGGCTCAATCAGCGACGAAGACCCGGCTGCAGAACTCGACCCCGACATTATTCGCACACATTGGCTCACCCCCGATGCAATTTATGCTAGCACCGCTCTGCGAAGCCCGCTTGTATCGAACTGCATCAGCGATTATTTGAGCGGCGTGCGCTACCCGCTCGACGTCTTGAAAGAATTGTAATAGTCAGCACATAGCCAGAATGATAAGCGATCACAAGCCTCAGGAGTCACACGTCGTCGTCGGTATGTCTGGCGGTGTAGACTCATCGGTAACGGCGCACTTGTTAAAACAACAAGGCTATACCGTCACCGGCATGTTCATGAAAAACTGGGAGGAAGACGACACCGAGGAATATTGTGCGGCAGCACAAGACCTCAAAGATGCCACCCAGGTATGCGAACGGCTTGGCATAGACCTGCATGAAGTAAATTTCGCGCACGAGTATTGGGACAATGTCTTTGAACACTTTCTAAGTGAATACCAGGCTGGACGTACGCCGAACCCTGACATACTTTGCAATAAAGAAATTAAGTTTAAAGAATTTTTACTGCAAGCCGAAGCGCTTGGGGCAAACTATATTGCCACCGGTCATTACGTTGCTAAAGGCTTTACCGGCGCGGAATTTAATGCCCCAACCGAGTCTTTGTTATTGCGTGGTGCGGATACGAATAAAGATCAAAGTTATTTCCTTTATACCTTGCAACAGCACCAGTTGAACAAAAGCCTATTTCCATTGGGCGAGCTCGAAAAACCAGTGGTGCGTCAAATCGCAGACGAGCAAGGTTTTATCACCCACAACAAAAAGGATAGCACTGGAATTTGCTTTATTGGCGAGCGCCGCTTCAAAGATTTTCTAAGTACCTACCTCAAACCTAACCCGGGCAATATGGTGGCCACGGATGGGCGCGTCGTTGGCCAACATGACGGCCTGATGTATTACACGCTGGGTCAACGGCAAGGGCTTAATATAGGCGGCGCCGGTGAGGCATGGTACGTCGCAGGTAAGGATGTCGGCAGCAACGAGCTATTAGTGGTTCAAGGCCATGACCACCCTGCGATGCAAACCCAAACGGTTGTCGCCCAGACACTCGACTGGGTCAGTCACACAAGCCCAAGGCTTGGCGATAAAGTGAGCGCCAAGACACGCTATCGGCAACACGACGCGTCGTGCGAAATTACGGCAATAGACGACATTGAAATAACCGTCGTGTTCGACCAGCCACAACGTGCGGTCACACCAGGGCAAGCCCTGGTGTTGTATGACGGGCGTATGTGCTTGGGTGGTGGTTGCATATTAGGTTCGCAGTAGCTGCTTTTTATTTAGCGCGCTCTCGCGCTTGGGCTCAGGGCTGTGCTTTTTATCTAGCGCGCTTTCGCGCTTGGGCTCAGGGCTTTTTATTTAGCGCGCTTTCGCGCTTGGGCTCAGGGCTGTGCTTTTTATCTAGCGCACTTTCGCGCTTGGGCTCGGGGCTGTTTATTTAGCGCGCTCTGTGCTTGGATTGGGCTTTAACTGTCGGGTGTCAGAATAGATTTTAGTTTGGTGGTTAGAGCCATTTAAGACCAGTTTTTAAAGCCGCCTATCTCGTCTTTGCGGCGCTCTTCTTGTTCCAGCTTGGTGATATTTTCGTCGTTTGACGAAATTCGATAATCGCAATACGGGTATTTACGGCACATCAAAAATTTCTCGCCGATTCTTGCGCCCCTCATGGCGACTTTGGTGACCACCTCGCTGCGACATTTCGGGCAAGTACGTCGATGCCCTGTTACAGTCTGTGACAGTGTGTCCACGCTTAGTTGTGATGCATGGCTAACGCTAAAGCTGTGTTCGTCACCACGTCTGTTTTTGGAGCGGCCGGTGATAAGTCTCGCAATATCCTTGCTTTTATAATCTTGGCGAATATCAAAATAGAATAATTTAATGCCCGCACCATCGCAAACTCGGCTCAAAAGCGCCTCGCGCTTTAAACGCAAGCGTTTGCTCTTGCCATCAAAGTTCTGCAGATCAATTACAGCGAAAATAGACATATCTAACTTTCGGCAAAGAACAAAGTCAAAATAACCGTTTTCTATTTGTTTGCTGGCTCTGCGCTTTTCGGAGAGACTCGAACCTTTGCGGTGTTCAACCACCCCACGCATACCAACTCGAGTAAATATAAAGAACTCATCGCTTAGGGCATCGACTAAAGCTTCGAAAAACTGACACTGTGATGCGCTCAATAAACGACTTTTGCGCTGAACCGCAAGCGGCTTGGAGGCGTGTTTTGCACTTAGTAAAAACCAAATAATACCGGCGACCAAACAAATCAAAGCAATGACGCCAATAGTCGGCCAAAACTGTAAAATACTGCTTAGAGACATACCCAATCCTAGCAATCGAGCCGATAAACTTAAGCTCCCAATAATTTCCATGCATCGCAGCCTAAGTAAATTAGAACAAGCGACCCATCCCATCTTGCCGGAAAAGTGATTCTATCAAGTTTAAACTTTGGCGTATCACGAGTTGGCAAACAACCTCCCCAGGTCGCTTGCCTTCCAGCATGTCACCGAATTTATCCCATCAAGACGTAGGGGTTGACGAAATTTTCCGGTGTTTTATCAATTCCAGCGTTATTATCACACCGGAATTGAGGGTAATTATACCACTACAAGGATTTTAACCATCATCAATAGTGGTGATAAATAACTACTCTTCTAGAATAAAAGTAATTTTTAATTTAACTCGAAAATCAGTCACTTGACCATCTTTGATTCCAACTTCTTGGTCCTTAACCCAAGCGCCACTTACGTTCTTTAAGGTCTTGCTCGCACGTGCGACGCCAACTCTAACAGCGTCTTCAAAACTCTCAGTCGATGAGGCCGAAATTTCGGTAATTCTTGCTACAGTCATAATTTGCTCCAATTGAATTTACGAATAATATAAAGGAGAAACATTATATCCTTCTCCCAAAGTTGACGGTAGTCTACCCTCAACGTTGGTGTTTGTCATAAGCTAACGAGTCAAATACGGAGGATGGATCACCGCGAAGCCGAGGTCCCGACTACGGCAGAGAGGTGGTCTAGAACTGGAGAATATGGGTCTTGCTCACGCTAAAACAGTGATGTTTGGCGGAAATTTAGCGAAAAATTTAAAGCCTAAACACTAATTTTTTTCAGCACATTAACGAGTTGCAAGCAGTAACTCTGACGCGTCGTCATTTGCGGATAAGAGGCTTAAATAATCATCCATTGATGCAAAACGTGAACTCGAGCTCGCGACTGCGCTTACATCCCTAGTCAGTAATTTACGCAGCCACACAACGCCCGCTTCAGTCATAAATTCTGTAATTAATTCACGCGTTTCTAACACCGATGAGTTGTAATAAAGTTCAATCAAGCGGTTACCCAACTCGTTAGCTGGCACGTTTAAACGTTTCGCATTTGCGCCACCTTCTATACGCTGAATCGCGCGCACTGCATTTATCATTATGTCGTTAATAATCACTTATGTCGCCCTTTATTAAAATTTCAAACCTGATGATTAGCGTTTACAGCACTATCAAAATACCCACTTAGCTTTTAATTACTTTAGCTGGTGGCTGCAGTTCTAGCAGGTAACTAAGAAGACAAAACGCCTGAGAAACCGGTAAACAATTGTAAATGGCCAGCGTTACACGCGTTAGAGCGCTCGCGGTCACATACAAACGCGGGCTCGGGCAGCGTAATACTGTCGGATTAGTCTAGTAATAGAAGTTGAATAATCGCGCTGATGCTTACCTGTTGCGGCGGTTGAATGGTATTGGGCTGGGGAATTCGGTCAATCAGTCCAGCGCTGGCTAGGCGGTTAGCTTTGCCAGTTGGATGAATGCTGTCGAAGAAGACAAAGCGATCAAAACGAGCCCCGAATAGGCAATCCGACTCGAATCTAAAGCCATCTAGCCGAAAACAACCGACCTCGGTTTGGGTAAAGCCTAAGGCGTCGGCGTTCTCGATCAGAGTTTCAAGCTCAGCAAACAAATCGAACAAATTTAAACTAACGCCTGACTTGCGTTTAAACTCATCCAGGCGCAATACTAAACCGCGATTAAAGAGTCGCACATAGGCTTCAGCTCGCGCTGCGATATCTGGGTCTTGGTTCTGACGTGCTAAGGTTTCCGGAATGCGTCCAATATTCGCCACGTTCGCGACTAGAAACGGTCGCGCGCCAGCGTCGTAGAGACGAGTTAATTGCAGTTCGAGCTGATCTAACACCGCGTCTATTCGAGCTTGCGCGGTAATAGGCGAGTTAAGCGAACGAATATCACGCAGGTCATTGCCTCCCATCATTACGAAATAAAGGCTTGCGCTATTAGTCTGATCGTCGCTGTTTGTTCGCGCTAAAAATGAGCTGATCTGTGAACTCAAGTCTTCACGATCAACACCCACAATATTGCCACCGGCTACAGCAAAGTTATTACCTGCGCTCTCTAGTGAGGCGCGTGCCTGTAAGCCAAGTTGTGCGGCTAGATAATCGACTAACACGGGCCCATCGGAGATACGGTTTTCAAAGAATGGAAATGGGAAATTGGCGGTTACAGATGCCAAGTTACCTGTATCTGACAAGCTGTCTCCGAAAACCACCAATCGATCGAAATCAGCTTGAGCTTGAGCCACTGTAACGTGACTGACCGAGACCACAATCCAAATACTGAGCGTGGATAACAAAATCAGAAAGAAACGTCGCATACTATTACTCGCTCAGCGGTTAGTCTTAGGCTTATTACAGGCACTGGGAATCTGAACCCTACCGTCAACCTTAATGGGTTTCGCGAAAGCCCAATAGAACCTCTCTAAATCGTCATCACATTGACGTAACAATTCGGTGAGCTTGGGAGCTTGATCACGGTAGGTGGTGAAAGCCACCAAGCGAGCATTGTTGATTTCCGTGTCGAACCAACGATCAAACAACGGTTGCCCGTTCCACTCTTGATTTTTTAAGGCCTGGTAGTCTTGCTTAAGCTTAGCGAACGTGGCGTGTTTGGCGCGCTCTTTGTCACTGTCGGTTAGCAACGACTCATAAACGCGCGTTAGTGCAAGTTTAGCGGTCTCTACCAGAGCGTAAAATTGTTGTCGCGCCTTGAGCTTCTGACTATACGCGTTCAATTCTTGCGGGCGCTGGGCGCTTAACCAACGCTGTGCACCAGTCTCGCCTACTACCGTCGCAAACGCTTCATTAAAATCACTGTCGCCGTTAATGTATAGCTGCTGGTGCGCAAGCTCATGAAACAATGTTTCGGCAAGATCAGCATCACCGTAGCGCATCATCGAGGGCAATAAAGGGTCAGAAAACCAACCCAGTGTGGAATAGGCGCTGGCACCACCGACTACGGTTTCGAAACCCTGTTTCTCAAGCTTTTGAGCGTAACGTTGAGCTGCGCTTAGCGAAAAGTAGCCGCGATAACTCGCGCAACCAATCACTGGGTAGCACCATTTCTTAGCCACTAAAGAATACTCCGGCGCGGCAACAACATTCCAAACTGGGTACTCTCGCTTGAGCGCGACATAACTGCTATAGCTTTTGGAATCAGGCAGGCCCAACTCTTGAACGGCAAATACACGCAAACGTTGGCTTAATTCAAGTTGAGACTTGAGCGGTTGCTCCGCGCTCGCGATAACCTTGTCTACCGGCTTTCTAGCCAGCATCAACTTGCCGTGCCCGACTACACTCTGGCTGTAATAGCCAAGGCTTGCGCACCCTGACAGGCTGGCTAAAACGCAGCCTAAAAGCAAGCCAACACTATATATACGCGTTTTTCTTATCATGTTGCTCGCAGTGTAAGCGAAGCAGCATGATGATTAAAGTAATCGCTATGCCTTACCTTCGGCGCTCGCCGCCCTTGCGCTTGGCGTAGTCAGACTTCGGCTTAGAGGGTTTTCCCCTGGCGCTATCGGCATTACGTTTCTTAGAGTTATACGATTTCTTCTTATCACCCGAAGACTCCGCCGCACCCTCACTGCTATCGCCTTTACCATCAAAAATAGTAAGTGCTAAAGGTCTACCGGCAACTCGAGTGTTCTTGAGAATACTCATGACTTCTTTTGGCATATCGGCCGGCAAATCGACCGTAGAATAACCTTCACGGATTTCAATCTCGCCAATGTACTGGCTTTCAAGCTCGGCCTCATTGGCAATTGCACCGACGATGTTACCTGGCTTAACTTGGTTTCGTCGGCCTACGTCTAATCGAAACCGTTGCATTTCAATTCCTGGGTGCTCTTTTAATGGCGTCGCATGCTTTGCAGGCGTTGGCCGTGCTTCGTGGCTACGTTCTCGACGATCACCACGATCACCTCGTTCTCGACGACCTCGCGGTTCACGTTCATCTCGATCGAAGCCTTTACTGACGTGGGTAGACTTCGCTTCTCTCGCCATCGCGGCCTCGTCGAGTACCAGTGACGTATCGCCTTGGGCTAAATGCGCTGTGGCGGCGGCTATTTGTTCGCTGCTTAGCTCTTTCTCTTGCTGAAGTTCGGTAATTAATTGCGAAAAGAAATCTAGGTTCTCGTTCGCAATGGTCGCTACAATTTGGTCTTTGAAACGTTCTACCCGGCTACGATTTATGTCCGCCATGCTCGGAAGATCCATGGGTTCTATCGGCTGCTTGGTCGCACGTTCGATGGCAAATAGCATGCGCTTCTCTCGTGGTGCAATAAACAGAATAGCCTTGCCGGAGCGCCCAGCGCGACCAGTACGACCAATTCGATGAATATACCCTTCGGTATCGTGTGGCACATCGTAGTTGATCACGTGGCTGATACGCTCAACGTCCAAACCTCGAGCAACTACGTCTGTGGCAACCAGAATATCGAGTTTCGCGCCCCGCAAACGATCAATGATTTTCTCTCTATTCGCCTGTGGTATATCACCGTTTAAGGCCTCGCTGCGAAAGCCTCGGGCAGACAGTTTATCGGCCAATTCGACGGTGGCGTTCTTGGTACGAACAAACACAATGACACCCTCGCTGTCTTCACTTTCGAGAATTCGAGTAATTGCGTCAAGCTTATGGGTGCCGCGGACAATCCAATAACGCTGGCTAATGTTAGCGCCAGTCGCAGTCTTGCTGGCAATTTTGATATGCACAGGGTCTTGTAAATGCTGATCGGCAACCCGTTTAACTTCGCGCGGCATCGTGGCCGAAAACAACGCAATTTGACGGTCAGGTGGCGATTGCTCGAGCACCCATTTCACATCGTCAATAAACCCCATACGCAGCATTTCATCTGCTTCGTCGAGCACTAAGGCGCTCAACGCGTCTAACGATAGGGTTTTTCGACGCATATGATCCATCACTCGTCCCGGTGTGCCCACCACAACCTGCGCGCCACGACTGAGCTGTTTAAGCTGAATGGTGTAGGACTGGCCGCCGTAGATAGGCAGCACGTTCACGCCCTTTAGGTGCTTAGCATACTGTTGGCACGCTTCTGCAACTTGAATCGCGAGTTCGCGTGTGGGCGCCAAAATAAGCAATTGCGGCGCGCGATTATTGGGATCAATATTGGCCAGTAAGGGCAGAGCAAAGGCGGCCGTTTTACCGGTGCCCGTTTGGGCTTGACCAAGTAAATCACGACCTTTGAGCAAAGCTGGAATTGCTTCGGCTTGTATTGGCGAGGGTTGCTCATACCCCTGTTCGACGACGGCCTTTTGAATAGGTTCGGGTAAATCAAGATCGCTAAACGCGACCATAGCTGATGTAGATTCAGACATGTCAGGCTCCAGACTGCGCTAGACACTAGCTGCAATCAAATTAGACGTTACGGGCACTGTGCACTGATTCTCTATTGTATTAGCTGTTATGAATCAGCCTTGAGCTGTTTTATAAACAGCCTTGAGCTGCTTTATAAACAGCCCTGAGCCGTCTAATAAACAGCCCTGAGCTTGTCTAAACAGCCTTGAGAATTAACGTCCAATCGGGCCCTAAAAAAATAGTGGCTACTCACTCCTAAGCCACAAAGTCGCGCGAGTATACAGACTGCGCCGAGGCTTAGCGATGCTAAATGATCAGTAAATGTAACTTTTCTCAGCCAGCGGACTAATTTTTCCAAGCTCGCTTTTTAACGCCCGACTAGACGCTCGATAAATAGCGTGTGCCCTCAAGGTTACGCATCTTGAGATTTAGAATAATTTGCCGAGGCTCCCTCGCTGAATGCGGCTTCAGGGCGATCGCAACGAATTAGTAAAGAGTTAGTGATCGCCTCTTCGCGCAAATAGGCTACTTTATGATACGCAGCACTATTAGCGAAATCCTTGAATGCTTGCCAATTTGGATATTCCATAAAAAATATTAGATCGGCATCAAATTGGCCAATCACGGCACGTCCAGGCACAAAGCTTTTCAATTTTCGCCCCCCCACTTTGCGGACCAAAGGGTTGATCGCTTTTAAGTACTGCTGATACCGTTGTGCACCGCCGTCTGGCTTAAACCAAAGAGCATTGAGCATAAAAATTTTTTCGTGCGACATTTTGGGCCCTATTATCAATATTATGTCGTATTAAGATGCTGGATATACCGAACATCAATTAAGGCCACCACCTCAATTGAAGTTCATTAGACACGAGACGTTGAGGGGCCGCAATAATGACAATAATTGCTCAAGAATTAGTTTGGTGACAAAAACTTTCAACCAGAGGTAATGCCACGTTCGACAATTCGACGGCGCTAAAGATCGGCGTAAGAACTAGCTCTCGAGCATCAGGCGTAGGGTTTGTCCGTTAAACTCAACAATATCGCCTGCGCATAGTTTACGTCGTTTGCGCATTTCCACTTCACCATTCACTTTGACCATTGCTTGTCCTATGACAAGTTTTGCTTCACCGCCGGTGCCGACTAAGCCTTCAAACTTAAGCACTTTATACAGCTCAACTGGCTCACGATTTATTTCTACATCTTGCATATGAATAATTCTAACACCGAAGCCTGGAAGGAGAGCGCGCTGGCTAAGCAGCGCGCCAAAACAAATTAGCTTAAGAGACTCGTTCGATTACCGTCGTGATGCCCTGCCCTAATCCAATACACATGGTTGAAATACCCATGGTCATATCGCGCTGTTCCATAACCGTCATCAACGAACCAGAAATACGTGTACCCGAACACCCAAATGGATGGCCAAGCGCAATCGCACCACCGTGAACGTTCACTTTTTCGTCCATATCGTCCAATAGATCTAAGTCTTTAAGCACGGGTAATGATTGTGCGGCAAAGGCTTCATTCAGTTCGACATAATCGATATCATCAATCGTTAGACCTAACTTGTCTAAGGCTTTTTCGGTCGATGGCACTGGCCCATAGCCCATGATCGACGGGTCAACACCGGCAAGTGTAGTCGCTCGAATAACGCCTTTAATCGGAAGGCCGAGATCTTCAGCGCGCTCAGCCGACATGATTAGCATGGCCGACGCACCATCAGTCACTTGCGATGAAGAACCTGCCGTAACTTTACCGCCTTTGGGGTTAAACACCGGACGCAACTGCGCCAAGGCTTCAACGGTTGTATCTTCGCGAATTGTCTCGTCTTGCGTGACCATAAACGGCGTGCCGTTGTCGCGGTGACCCATTACCGGAATGATTTCGTTATCGAACTTACCCTCGGCGCGTGCTTTTGCTGCCAGTTGATGTGAACGCGCTGAAAAAGCGTCCATGTCTTCGCGCTTGATACCGTGCATCATCGCTAACATTTCTGCAGTCATGCCCATGCTGCCCGCCGCTTTCGCCGCGTACAAACCAAGCTCGGGGTTGGGATCAATACCTTTGTTCATATCGATATGGCCCATGTGCTCGACACCGCCAACTAAATAGACATCACCAACACCCGCCATAATATTGGCCGACGCGGTGTGCATCGCCGACATTGATGAACCGCACAAGCGATTCACGGTCTGCGCAGGGACCGTGTGTGGCAAACCCGCTAACAAACCGACAAAACGAGCTAAGTTTACGCCCTGTTCATCACGCTGCATCACACAGCCCCAGATCAAATCATCGATCTCTTGCGGGTCGAGTGCTTCGTTACGTGCTAGCAAGCCTTTAATAACCTCGGCGCTAAGTTCATCGGCACGAGTGAAACGAAAACAACCGTTTTTAGAACGGCCCATCGGGGTGCGCGCGAAATCAACAATAACGGCGTCTCTAGGATTAATGCTCATAATTCTTTACCTACTCAATAAATTAGAAGTTGTAGTATTTTTTACCAGAAGCCGCCATTTCACGCTGCGCGTCGGTGGCCTCATACAACTTACCAAGGTCTTTAACTTGATCGCTCATGGCTATAAATGCGTCGATGCCCATGTTATCGATCCAACGAAAGATGCCGCCTCGAAATGGTGGAAAGCCAACGCCATAAATCAACGCCATGTCGGCCTCAGCGGCAGAGCCAACAATGTTTTCCTCCAAACATCGCGCTAACTCGGTGGCCATTGGCACCATCATGCGAGCGATAATTTCTTCCGGTGTAAATTCTTTACGCTCAGCCGTAATCGGCGCAAGTAACTCATAACTCGCGTCGTCTGCAACCTTCTGCATACGACCTCGTTTGTCTTTTTCATAGCGATAAAAGCCAACGCCGTTTTTCTGGCCTAAACGATCTGCCTCGTACATCGCATCGCCCGCTGTTTTATACGTGCCTTGCATGCGATCAGGGAAACCAGCCGCCATCACTTCTTGACCATGGTGACCCGTGTCCATGCCAACCACGTCCATTAAATAGGCAGGCCCCATTGGCCACCCAAAGCGCTCCATAACCTTGTCTACTTGTTGGAAGTCTGCGCCATCACGTAATAAGTCCATAAAACCCGCAAAATATGGGAATAACACTCGGTTAACTAAAAAGCCAGGGCAATCATTCACCACGATGGCCTTTTTGCCCATGGCGTTAGCATACGCCACCGTACGAGCGATGGCTTTATCCGAGCTTTTCTCGCCACGAATAACTTCAACCAATGGCATTTTATGCACGGGATTAAAGAAATGCATGCCGCAGAAATTCTCAGGTCGCTCTAGCGCCTCGGCAAGGTAGGTGATTGAAATAGTCGAGGTGTTAGAAGCGATGATCGCATCTTCACTTACCTGCTTCTCAACATCAGCCAAGACCATGTGCTTAACGTTAGGGTTCTCCACCACGGCTTCGACAACGATATCGACGCTATCAAAATTGTCATACGACAAGGTTGGATCAATGTCAGCTAGGACTTGGCCCATTTTCTCGACCTTCATACGACCGCGATTTACTTGTTTAGACAATAAGCCATTGGCTTCAGAAAGCCCTAAATCAAGGCCCGCTTGATTAATGTCTTTCATTTTAATTGGCGTACCTTTATAAGCCGATTGGTAAGCGATACCACCGCCCATGATGCCGGCGCCTAACACCGCAGCACGCTCAATTTTCTTGTCAGCTTGTTTTGCCCAGCCCTTGGCTTTTTTGCCAATTAACTGGTCTGCTAAGAAGATACCGATCAACGACTCCGCCGCGTCAGTATTGGCCATTTTTGAAAAACTTTCAGCTTCAATCTTCAAAGCGTCATCGCGATATTTACGCGCCGCGTGTTGCATAGCCGAAATTGCCTCTACGGGTGCCGGGTAGTTCGGGCCGGCGGTGCCTGCTACGAACGCCTTTGATGTTTCAAACACCATCATGGCTTCCGTTTCATTGAGCTTTAATGGCTCAGTTTTTTGATCACGACGCGCCTCGAAATCCATCTTGCCGTCAATCGCATCTTGCAACACTGCCAACGCCGACTCACGCAGCTCGTCTGGTGCGACAACACCGTCAACCACACCGGCTTTTAATGCGGTGTCTGGACGCTGTTCTTTACCCGAAGCAATCCAATCAATCGCGGTATCAGCGCCAGCAAGTCGAGGCAGGCGCACAGTCCCGCCCCAGCCAGGAATAAGACCGAGCTTAGTTTCAGGTAGGCCAATTTTAGCAGCGCTGCTCATGACTCGAAAGTCACACGCTAGGCACAACTCTAAGCCTCCACCCATCGCATAGCCGTTGATCGCAACCACAGACGGAAAGTCAAATTCCTCAATGATATTAAAGTTCTCATTGTTGCCACCCAGGTGTGAAACGACATCACCACCGGCAGCAAACAACGGAACGAATTCGGTAATGTCCGCGCCGACAATAAATACCGGCTTGGCGCTGGTCACCAGCAAGCCTTTAACGTCGTCAGCGTCGTCAAGCAAGCGCACGGCTTCGCCTAGCTCCTTGACAGTTTGAGAATCAAATTTATTGACTGACTCACCGGCCAAATCAAAGTTTAGTTCGGCGATGCCACCATCGAGCATCTTTACCGAGAGTGCGCTACCGTTATACATCTAGTGGGCTCCGTTCTCTTATTGGGGATTAAAATTGGATATGACGCGTAATCGCGCCAAATTCAGATGGCGCTATTATCGAGCATTTCGTCAAGCAAAGGCCAGTAGAAATGTCCAATCAATCGCAGCTATTGATACGCTGAATAGAGAAATTCAGTCGCACAATCCAATGATGGACATTTGCTTAGCCCAGTGATGAGACGTTCCGAGACCTAAACACACGCGGCTAGGCAGCAAGCGGAAGATCAAAAATGGAAATAAAATACCCCGAAAAGCATCGTCATTAAAAACGCTTTGGGCGGCTCATCACCCTTGGCTATGATCTTGTTTTTGAATACCAAAAACTCAATTAAATGCATTAGCAACAGGAGCACACCAAGAATATTCACCCACAAACCAAGCGGTTCAGGCACAAGGCTTAAACACGCAGCTATGAACACAACCCAAAAGATAATTGCGACAATTTTCATATCAAATAAAATCACTCTTTGATAACGATTGTGCCCGCAATATGGTCATGCCAACCCTTCTTTTTTTTATCGAAAGCGACCCAAATGATGCCGAGAAACAACACAATCATCGACGCAAAATAACCAATGTAGCGTAAGACCGACCCACCGAGCGCTAAATGCTGATGAGTCTTTTCATCCAACACCTTCAAACCCAATATACGTTTGCCGGGAGTACCGCCAAATTTTATCCACAACGCAATGGTAAACACCATTGGCAACACATAACTTATTAATATCTCAGCCGGGCCTTGCACAAACTCTTCGCTGCTGAGAGCCGCTTGCCCATACACCGCGTATAGAAGCGGAAAGGTCACCGCCAGAATAATAATCGAGTCAATTATTGCGGCTAAAACACGAATCCAAAAACCAGCATAACGAACCGTGCCGAGGTCAGAGTCGCGCATTAAATCAGCCTCAGGAGTACGATAAGGATTGGTTTGATTTACGTCATTCATTGTTATTCTCGCCCATAGTTAGTTGTTATCGTACGCATTATAGATCAAAAAGCGACTTGCTCTCGTGTTGTAATAACCAGGCCTTGCGTTCAGTGCCTGAAGCATACCCAGTAAGCTTGCCATTCGCGCCAATCACTCGGTGACACGGCACGACAATAGTGAGCGGGTTTTTGCCATTAGCCAAACCAACCGCGCGCATTGCGTTGGGGTTATCGATTTGCTTGGCTATATCGCCATAAGTGCATGTTCGGCCAAAATCAATTTTCAGCAATTCAGACCACACTCGCTTTTGGAAGTCTGTGCCATCGGCATCTAGGGGGAAATCAAATTGTTCGCGCTTAGTGACGAAGTATTCCTGCAGTTGTCGGTGGGCCATCTCCGTCAAGCTATTGCGGTTTTTAGGCTGTCTACTATCAACAAAATAAATAGACTTTACGGCAGAGTCACTGGCGGTTATTTCCATCAAACCCAGCGGAGTCTCGAGGTGATCATAGTAATATTTCATAATTGATTCCAAATTTGCATCGTCAGGTAACTGCGCCACGGGGACGTAGCAGCAAGGTCAGGTTCGCGGCCTATTGCTTTGATTGCATTTTTTAACCCAGCGTCGCCGGCAAGCCAAATATCCGGATCCTTACTCGCGCGCAACTTAACGTAATTGGCAGTCCAAGGACCAATACCTTTGAGCCCGAGCCAAGCGTCTATATTTTCGGGGTCTTCATGCTCTAAGAAATGCTGGGCTAGGCGCCTAACGGTATCTTTACGCGCTTGCGGCATCTTAAAAAAGTCCAAGGAATGGCCGATCACGACTTCCGGCATCGGAAATAATTTCGCGACACTGTTACCGGAAACTGAAATAGGCTCGCCCAACTCTTCGACAAACGCAATCACCAAGTTACGCGCTGCGGCGACGGATACCTGCTGTCCCAGAATAGCGCGTATTCCCGCCTCAAACGTTCCCCAGATACCCGGCACTCGTAAGCCTGACTGATAGTCAATAAAGTCACCGACTTCGCAGCGCAAATGCTCATCGATCTGCGCAATAGGCGCATCCACATCGAATAAACCACGCAATTTAGCGCTAATCTGTTTTAAATTTTGATGCCCGTTTAGATGAAGATCGAGGTCAAAACAATGTTGTTCAAGGTTCGCTTGAATGGTGAAATAGCCTTTGGTCTGCCGATATTGAATTGTGCGGCTATACCGACCATCATCACACCATTCCAAGCTAGGAATCACGCGGCGCTCGAGAAAGCTAAACATGTGCGACCAATCGTAAGGTGGCCGATAAGAAAGTTTTAGCTTAAGACCTGCGAATTGGCTATCCTCGGATTTACGAATATCGCGCGGCGTCAACTTTAGCTGCTCTAGCATCGCCTCGTTGAAACGGCGAACGCTATTAAAGCCCGATGCGAACGCGATTTCACTGACACTTAAACTGCTCTGATGCAGCAATTGCTTGGCGAATAAGCACTGCTGATAAATCGCGAATTTCTTTGGCGAGGTTCCAAGATTTCTCTGAAATAGCTCGCGCAGGTAACGATCGGATATGCCCAAACGTTGCGCCAATAATTCAACTGATTGATCTGATAAGACACCCTGTTGAATTAAGCCCAACGCACGCTGAAACGTGGTTTCGCTGCCAAGCCACGCACACGAATGCGGCGCACTGTCGGGTCGACATCGCAAACACGGCCTGAACCCTGACTGCGCCGCTGAGATTGCAGTTTCGTGGTACTCAACATTCTTTTCTAGCGGTGACGTGGCCGGGCAAATTGGCCGACAATAAATACCCGTGGACTTAACCGCAACAAAAAATACGCCGTCAAAACGCGCATCGCGAGCCTTACGAGCTTGAAAGTAGCTGCGTGTCTTAACCTTGTCGATTACCGCACTCATGAGCCTATTTTAGAACAAGCGCCAGTATTAAGTAGCGGTTTTCGGAAGTATAGCGAAACCAGCTCTACAACATTAGTCAACCACTCAAACGCATGGCCTGACACGCGTTATTTAGCAACTGAACCCGTTACACGTCGCGATAGGAATCGTCTTCACGATCGACCAAACGCTGCATAGCCGCGAATTCTAAATCACCCGGTGCGGCGTCGCCCATGCCTTTCATTTGCAGTTTCAGTAACTGCTCAGTCTTCTCAGCGATTTCAACCGAGACAGGGACAATCGGGCGGCCGGTTTGATCGACCGACACTTGAATTTCACACGAACGTTGCAAGGCCACCATATTAAAGAACATCTCAGCGATAGTGCGCCCACAAGTCAACAAGCCATGACTGCGTAGAATCAGTAAATTCTTGCTGCCAAGGCTTGCGAGTAAGTCTTCTTTCTCACCGTCAACCACGGTAATACCTTGAAAGTCATGATAAGCAACTTGGTTGTGCAACAACACTGAATAAAAGTTGTCTATGCGTAAACCCTCTTGCTGACAGGCGACGGTCATACCGGCAGTAGAATGAATGTGGCCAATACAGTGCGCATCCTCGCGAGCACCATGAATAGCACTGTGAATTAACATGCCCGCAGGATTCACTGGATACTCGGACTCTTCAACGATCGCCCCATTGATATCAACTTTTACCAAGTTTGACGCCGTAACTTCCTTGTAATGCAAGCCATACGGGTTGATCAAAAAATGGTTTTCACTACCGGGCACTTTAACGGTGATGTGATTGTAAATCATTTCGCTCCAGCCCATGTAGTCGAAAATTCGATAACATGCGGCAAGTTGAATACGGATATTTTTTTCGGTTTGGTTCATCTGTTTTCTCGTAGTTTTCTCTGTTTCTCTCGCTTCTGTTTCTCTCGCTAGAGTACGGAGAGTACGGAGAGTACGGAGAGTGCGGAGAGTGAGGAGACAAGCGATACTTTTGCTAATCAACCAGTCCAGTATAAACCGCTTTGTTTTCTTGACAAAGCCACCACAGCAATTACTTTGTTTTGCCGGTGGCCAAATAGAGCAGCGGCCCGAACGAACCCAGAAAGACCGTCGCCACTACAAATGGCCAAGGGTTACGGCCCTTACGTTTCGCTTCCGGCACCAGCCACGTTAATATGAGAACACACGCAATTATCAAATCGGCGAAAACCTGCCAACCGGCCGAGCTGTATCGATGGTAGTCAATGATGCCGAAGTAACCGACTTTGAAAACCGCGTATGCGCTTAGTACTGAAAACGGGATCAGCAATATAATTGCCAGTGTTTTTTTGGTCATGGAAAATACCCTAATGTGTTTACTTGAAGGTACTAGGGTCAACAAATACGGACATCAAATCAATTACCTCAGAGGTTATTGAACTCAGTCGAACGATAGGGTTCAATATAAAAAAACGGAGTGGATTAAATGACCCCTTTTACCGATAGTCTGCGTGAGTGGCGCAAACACCGAAAAATGTCGCAGCTTGATTTGGCGCTATCAGCCGATGTATCGCAGCGCCACGTAAGTTGGCTAGAGACGGGAAGAAGCGCACCTAGTCGTGAAATGGTAGTGCGACTCTCTGACGCCATGGACGTGCCGTTGCGTGAGCGCAACTCATTACTTAACGCCGCAGGGTTTACTGATGTCTATAGCGAGTTCAAGCTTGACGAGCCCGAGATGACATCTGTAAAGAACATTCTCACAGAGATGTTAAAACACCACGAACCCTACCCTGCTTTCGTACTCGATCGTCATTGGAATATAAAATTAATGAACCAGGCGGCGACCGCACTGTTCGAACTTGGTGGCCCAGCTAAACATGCGTGGCAAGCCGTTAACGATGACGGCAACCACAACATAGCGTTGCTCACGCTTCACCCTAAAGGCTTACGGCAATTCATTAGCAACTGGCACGAGATCGTGGGTCCGTTTGTTCGTCGTCTAAAGTGCGAAGCCTTTGAGTCAGGCGACCCGGAATTAATGACACGCTATAAAGAGCTCGCACGTTACATGGACAATGACCCAGGCATTAATCTAAGCGAGCCATTACTTCCGATGATGCCAATCAACTATGATATCGGTGGCGTACGGTTAAGCCTGTGTTCGGTAATATCTACCTTTGGTACCGCTCAGGACATTACCACTGACGAACTTCGCGTCGAAACCTTTTACCCAGCAGACAAAGCAACCGCTAACTATTTTCGAAAATAATTTTATTATCAGAACGCACTAACTTATTACTCAAGTCTTGCGTTAAAGCACCGCCAAAACCTGTTTGGTCTAACATCGTATCGACCTCAGCCATATCGTAGTCGGGGCCTCGCAGCGACTGGTAATAGTCAATCGGGCGGCGAAACATCCAGAGCACGTGGGGTAATACAGCGCGCGTATTTTCCGAGCCTTCGACACTAAATCGATGCGTGCCGATAACGCGATCGACCTCGATTTTATCGGGGTTCTGCTCACGCCATTCACTCAACTTTTTATCCGTATCTAATAGCACAGGTAAATGTTCGCTCGCCATACGTTTTAAGACAGGAATCAGCGTCGAGGGGATTTCATCGTTCGCCAAAAATTCGCCAGTCGCAACCTCGTTGCTATTCATTCGTTCAACCCAGCGGCATACTTCAGGCGCAAGTCGGTGCATCAATTCTCCCGGCGCTGGGTCACGGAAAAGGTGCGCATATAAGGGGCCCATAAAGCCAAAATCGGCGATTGATGGGCGGCCGCCAAGCAAAAAATCATGTTTGGAAAAATGCACATTGAGGTCCTGCAATAACTGTTCGTATGACGCTTCTATTGCCGGGATGTTCTGGTCAGTAATACCAAGGCGCGGTACAAAGCCTTTAAATTTATTACCTATTTTCTTGCCGAGAAAACGCTGAATGAACCTCGGCGCTTTAGGCATGACCATGCTACCGAATTCGCCGTAAATAAAGGTTTCATTTTTCTCGGGGAAGTTCCACCGATAGTGCATCGCCGGTATCAATAGCCATTCATCGCCATAGACTTCAAGTAGCAGTGAGGCCAGTTTTTGTTTAGGTGTGACTGGGTAAACCGAATTTTCGGGGTATTGTGTTTCAAGAGTGTCAATGATTACCGTCGTGTCTTGAATAACCTGATCATCCTCGGTTTGCACCACTGGAATAAACCGAACCCCAGTGCGCGGAATAATAAAGTTCTTATATACGGATAGCGTCGACGTAACTTCCTCAAAAGGAATGCCTTTTTTACGCAAGTACGATCTCGCTTTACCGGTATAAAGCGAGAACCGAGAACCGTATAATTTAAGCATGACTGCGTTCCGTGTTGTTGTGAGTGTTAGGCAAAGCAACGCGTGAATTTCTCACGCTACTTCTCCATATACCATCTTTAAGCAACTTCAAATAAGCCAGCTGCACCCATACCACCACCGACACACATAGTAACCACCACATACCTAACACCGCGCCGCTTACCTTCAATCAGTGCGTGTCCAATCATACGCGAACCGCTCATGCCATACGGGTGACCCACGGAAATAGCGCCACCATTAACGTTTAAATTGGCATTATCAATCCCCAACTTATCGCGGCAATAGAGAACCTGGACCGCAAACGCTTCGTTCAACTCCCACAGCCCTATGTCATCAACCGTTAGACCATTCTGCTTAAGTAGCTTAGGTACGGCAAACACAGGGCCAATGCCCATTTCGTCGGGTTCGCACCCGGCAACCGCCATACCGCGATAAATTCCCAATGGTTCGATATTGCGCTGCTCCGCAACCTTAGCGTCCATAAGCACCTGCGCTGAGGCACCGTCGGAAAGTTGCGACGCGTTACCGGCAGTGATTGTGCCACCATCTATAACGGTTCTTAAACCCGCAAGGCCTTCAGCGGTAGTGGCGCGCAAGCCCTCGTCTCGACTAACGGTGACATCGTGCTTAGAGGCTTCTTTAGTCTCTTTGTCATAAACAAGTTTGGTGCAACTTACCGGCACCAACTCATCCGCAAAGTTACCCGCTTCATAGCCTGCTATGGTGCGTGTTTGCGACTGTAAGCCATACTCATCCATTGCGTCACGGCTGATGCCATAGCGTTTAGCAACCACTTCAGCGGTTTGCAGCATCGGCATATAAACGTGTGGATGTATCGCGACCAGTTCTTTATCAACCGCGCGATGTAAGTTCATTTTATCGTTTTGTACTAGGCTGATACTGTCTACGCCACCGCCAATGACAGTGGTCATGCCGTCAACAATTATCTGCTTGGCGGCAGTCGCCACCGACATTAAACCAGACGAACATTGGCGATCAATGGACATACCAGCAACCGAACTAGGCAAGCCAGCACGCAAACCTATTTGACGCGCAATATTGCCGCCTTGTGCACCTTGCTGCAACGCAGCGCCCATAATGATGTCGTCTACTTCAGCGGGGTCGATAGCTGCACGTTCAACCGCAGCACTCACCGCCGTTGCACCTAGAGTCGCGCTGTGTAGATCATTAAAACCACCTCGATACGCTTTGCCAATCGGGGTTCGGGCGGTGGATACAATAACTGCGTCTTTCATAATCTTTTCTCGGTTTCTATTTAGTAAGTCGAATTTAACTAAAAAGGGCCGCTTAGCCCCCCCCTCTTCTCGCTCGCTTTAACTATTGTAAGCAGCTTGATTAAACTGATGTTGGAAGAAATCACCGTTGCCAAACATCAAATTAATCATCATCAAACGTTTAACATAGTGACCAACACTCATTTCATCGGTTAACCCCATGCCACCGTGTAGTTGAATCGCTTCGTCACCGATATGCTTACCCGTTTTAGCAATCAAGGTGCGCAAGGCATTTACAATTTTAACAGCACGTTGTTCGCTGGTGCGCTCATCGGTCAACTCACACAAAGTACCAACCAACAAAGACTTAGCCTGCTCGTAAGACATAAACGTATCGACCATACGATGTTGCAACGCTTGGAATGAGCTGATCGCCACACCAAATTGCTTACGCGTTTTGGTGTATTCGACGGTCGTTCGGTTTAACACCTCCATAATGCCCACGGCTTCGGCGCATAGGGCGATATGCGCCAAAGTTAGTACCTCGTCAATAATTGGCGCGGCATTATTAAGCTCACTAATTAATTGACCTGGCACATTAGTGAACTCAATGTCGGCAACTTGTTGGCCATCCATTAGTGGGTAGGCGTTTAGCGTCACACCGGTGGCATTTGCATCAACTAAGAATAAGCTCAAACCCGCTTCATCTGTTTGCCCGCCCGCGGTGCGCGCAACAACAATTAATTTACTCGCATGCGCGCCACCAAGTACCACCGACTTAACACCGCTGATTGCGTAACCGTCCGACGTTTCGGTGGCTGTGGTTGAGATATTGCTGACATCAAAACGAGCCTGCGGCTCATACATCGCAACCGCGCCCATTAAACTACCATCGATCACCTGCGGTATTAATTCAGCCTTAACGGCACTGTCATTACACGCTTGCAGTAAACCACCAAATAAAATTAAATTTGGGAACACAGGCTCAACCACTAAGGCCTTACCAAACTCTTCCATAATTGCCGCCACATCGACCACGCTGCCACCATAACCGCCAACTTCTTCGGAGAATGGCACTGATAACCAACCAAGTTCTGCAAAAGTGCTGTAGTGCTCTTTGCTAAAGCCCGTATCGGACTCCGCCCCAACAAGACGTTGATCAAAACTATAACTATCCTGCGCCCAACGCACGATGCTCTCTTTGAGCATATTTTGCTCTTCACTGTAATCAAAATTCATTGTTAAACTCTCAGTCTACAAACCTAAAACGGCTTTAGAAATTACGTTACGCTGCACTTCATTAGAGCCGCCATAAATAGTTGCTGCTCGCCCATACATATAGGCCCGGCGCGAATAAGAGCCCAAGCGCTGCAGGTCGTTGTTAAAGTGCTCTAAGTGCAAAGACCCTGAATAAGCGCCAATGGTTTGCATACGCAGCTCTTGCAGCGACTGCTGAATCTCGGTGCCCTTAATCTTTAGCAACGATGATTCGGGCCCCGGGGTGTCGCCCGACGACAGCTTAGCCAAAACTCTAAGCTCCATGTACTCGAGTGCCATTAAATCAATTTCAATGTTCGATAATCGAGTTTGAAAAAGTGGGTCGTCAATCAACTTACCTTGATAATTCGTCTGCTCTTTGGCTAGCTCAATAATGTCGCGTAACCAACGTCGGCTGTCTGCAACACCGGCTATTGACGTGCGCTCGTGAGCGAGCAATGCCTTAGCGTAGGTCCAACCTTGGTTTTCGGCACCAATTAAGTTCGCTTGCGGTACACGCACATTGTCAAACACCACTTCGTTTAAGCTGTGGTGATTATCAATAGAGTGGATGGGGTTAACCGTGACGCCCTCTGAGTTCATATCAATCAATATGAAGCTAATACCTTGCTGGCGCTTTTCGAAGTTACCGGTGCGTACTAAGCAGAAAATCCAATCCGCATGTTGCGCATAGGTGGTCCATATTTTCGCGCCGTTGACTATATAATCATCACCGTCTTTGCTTGCTTTAGTTTGTAAAGCGGCTAAATCAGAACCCGCGCCTGGCTCTGAATAGCCTTGGCACCACCAATCTTCACTTGAGAGAATACGGGGTAAGAATCGCTGTTTTTGTTCATCATTGCCAAAGGTGAAGATCACCGGGGCCACCATTCGGACACCAAACGGCACTACGTCAGGTGCGCCCGCGTCGCAACGCTCAGTTTCATAGATAAATTTTTGTACGGGAGTCCAATCGGTGCCACCGACCTCTACTGGCCAATCTGGCGCAAACCAGCCTTTGTCATTTAACTTGCGCTGCCATTCGACCATTACCTGCTTGTGGTTCTCACCCGCTTCTACGTCTCGGCGCAGCTCATCGGTGTAGGCTACCTTAAAAAAATCGCGAACTTCTTGTTGAAATTCAATATCTGCGGCTGAAAAACTATTGTCCATCGACGCTCTCCACTACTAAGTTAATTTTCGATAGACGGCAGAGTTTACTACCGACAGCGTGAAAAACTAGAGGTCAAACCGACAAATTTCCACTTTACGATCAATAGTTTTGGCCTTGCGAAAAAAAATAGACATTCCTATTTGCGATATAGTCATTTTCGCACGCCGCGCGCCCAAACCACAAAGTCCAGTCGCAAAATCCAATTGCAGTCGAGCACTGCGCTAACGGGGTAAATGTTACTTTACTAAACGCGTACCGTGGCGTGCACTACCACGTGTCAAATCGAGAAAAGCGCCGCTTTTAGACGCATTAGCGATAACAATACTAGCCACGCCTTTTTCAAGCAGCGCTAAGGCCTCTTGTACTTTCGGAATCATTCCATCACGTATAACACCTTCTTTGATGAGGCCGGCAGCGAACTCAGCATTTAGCTGAGGAACCCGAGTCAATGGGTCATTTATATCGCTAAAAACACCACCCACCATAGTCGATAAAATTAACAGCTCGGCCTTTACGCTGCTGGCAATCGCAGACACCGTGGTGTCAGCATTGATATTAAAAACACGGCCATCGCGACTCGCTCCTAGCGACGCGACAACCGGAACCAAATCCGCTTTGAGTAATGTATAGAGAAGGTCGACATTCACACCCAGCACATCGCCAACCTCACCAAAATCGATAAGACCATGAACCCCCATGTCCTTGGCTGGCCGTTTCTCAGCTTCGATTAACAAACCAGAAGCACCGTGGCAGCCAAAGGCATTAATGCCAGCGCCCAGCAGTGCCGCGACTAAATCAACATTCACTTCGCCACATAAGGCTTGTTTGACCACTCGTAGGTCATCCACGCTGGTTATTCGACGGCCATCGACTTTATTAGGCTCCAGGCCATGTAGCTCTTGCAGCTCGTTGAGCTGTGGTCCACCGCCGTGCAATATCACACACTGCCAGCCGGCGTCGATAAGGTCTTTTACATTTTCGGCAAAACCCTGTCGATCACTCGCATGCAACAACATGTCACCGCCAACTTTGACCACCGCAATGGGCTTGATAACCGTGCTCGACATGCTTAAGGCCACATGCCGGGTTGCTGTAACTGATACGCGTTTTCATGGCCGGTCATTAAGTTAAAGTTTTGAATAGCCTGCCCCGCTCCGCCTTTGATCAAATTGTCGAGTGCCGCGATCGCACACAGCGTGCGCGCGCCTGATACTGGGTCAGTTTTGATATCCAAGCCAATTTCAATACGCAAGGTGTTTTTAACCGAGACCACCTCCGGCGTCATGCCTTTTGGCAATACTGAGATAAGCGGAAAGTCCTTAAAATACTCTTGATACTGAGCTCGCAATTGCGCTTCATCCACTCCGTCTGGAGCGTCCACTTGAGCAATTGACATCATTCCGCGAGTCAGCGGGGCCGACACGGGTACAAAGTCGAGTGACACATTCTCGCCCCCAGCGGCGCCTAAGGTTTGAATAATCTCGGGTTCGTGCTGATGGTTAAACACTTTGTACGCCTTGATATTATTTGAGCGTATGGTGTGGTGATTGCCTGCTTGTGGGTGCACGCCCGAGCCGCTGGAACCGGTGAGTGCGACCAGCCGAACATTTTTATTAGAAAGCTGCCCCGCTTTGGCTAATGGCAACAAAGAAGCGGCAATACACGTGGCAAAGCAACCAGGGTTAGCGACATGCTTAGCGGTTTTAATTTGCTCAGCGTACAACTCGGGCATGCCGTAAACGAAGGTTCCCAAGCGTTCGGGGCACGGATGCTCTGGCGCATAGACACGTGTGTAATCGTTTAGGTTTTGCAAACGAAAATCGCCCGACAAATCAATAATTCGAACATCAGTCTCGAATAACGCCATCGCAACCTTCGCGGTAATAATGTGCGGCATCGCTAAGAACACGATGTCGGCGCCTGCCACGCACTCAATCGGCGGAATGTCCTCTAAGACTAGGTCACTCAAACCATAGAAAGAACGGTGCACCTGACCAATATTTTGGCCAATGTGGTCTTTGCTTGAAACACGCAGTAGTTCAACGTCATCGCGCGGCAATAAATTTCGCAATAGCTCGGCTGATAAAAAGCCGGAACCGCCAATGATTGATACCTTGGTTTTACGGGTGCTAGTTTTACTGATTTTAGTCATAAGAATTTAGATCGAAGTGGGCGCGACAACCAACATCGCACGTTGGCCAATTGGCACATTCGTTATAGGAAAAACAAAGCGTTCACCGTCTCGCTGAGTCTTGTATTCGTAATCTATATCTGTCGCTAACACAGCGCCTTTGGCGAACTCGGTAAAATTGTTAGCGTCGTCGGCGAAATGCAACTTAAAGTTGTCGCTACGTTTAATCACCTCTTCAACGACTTCGAACACTTGAATCGACCTTGGCTCGCTCTCAAAACGTTCAGAAGCATCCACTAAACCTCTTAAACCTTGCATCGCATCAGCGAATTTAGTCATGTCGTTGTCACCGAACTTCTCAACCTTGCCAAGCTCTACCGTGAACGCATCTGCGCCAAATTGGTGGCTGGTGAAATACGAAAAAGTGCCGGAAGGTTGGTTCGACAATAATACTGCGCCTAAACCACAGCGCTCAAGAAAGCCGATCTGCGGTGTGGACCAATGGCGCTTATGTAGGTACGGGTACACCGCGAATTTTTCAAACTGCGAACCACGAATAGCGGTATGCAAATCGTAGTGCAAACGCGGCTCAGAGCCCTCGGCGAAATAAGCCGAGGTGACCTGTTCAATTCGCCTTGCGCGTGCGGCTTCTTGAGTAGTAGAGCCTTGGTGCTTACCCGAAAACAATCGGTTCAAATTTTCATCGACAAAGCGCTTAGCCTTGTTGGCCGCGGGCGGGTTACCAATAATAAACAACAACTCATTGTTAACCGCTAACTCGCCTGATTTAATTTCAGCGAAAAGCTGATCGACCATTTCCATTGGTGCCGTCTCGTTACCATGAATACCACAAGAGATAAGCACTCGATAGTGACCGCCACTAAGCGGTCGCACACGTAAAATACCGGTATCCAGAAATTCTAAACGTACGCCCGTATCGAGCTGCAAAGAATGCTCAGGAGCGCTCAATTCATGCTCTAGGCTATGCTCTAAAAAACTCATTACCTATCGACCTATTGTTGAAACTCATAGAACGACCCCAACTCGAAGATTTGAGTAAGCTCATCTAGCGCGGTAAAACTTTCTTGCGCCAAACTAGGGTCGGCCAAATCATTCGGTTCAATCTGCTCACGATAGTGACGATTTACCCAGTCATTAAGCGTCGTTAGCAAAGCATCATCGAGTATGAATTTTTGGTTCACGGCAGCAAGTTCAGATTGACTAAGCGCCACGCGTAAACGCAGGCAGGCTGGACCTCCCCCGTTTTGCATGCTCTGACGCACATCAACAAACTTTATGTCTTTAATCGGTGTGTCGGCGGCTAGCAACGAGTCTAAATAGGCGAACACTTCTGCGTTCTCGCGGCTCTCTTCAGGCAATATCAACGCCATGCCGTCTTGCCCGGCCAACGTGATTAACTGTGAGTTAAATAAATACGATTTCACCGCTGCTTGCAACGACACTTGCTCGGTGGGCACTTCAATAAAGTGCAGCTTTTGCTCGCCATATTTACGCTGCAATTCGCGTTGCATAAGCTCTTTGTTAAGAAAGGCTTCTTCGTGCATAAAAAACGTATTTCGGTTTGAGACACTGACGACGTCATTATGAAACGCGCCAACATCAATAATCTTAGGGTTTTGCTGCGCGAAGACAGTTCGTTCAGCATCAAGTTGATGCAGCCGACTTATCGCCAGCGATGCCTCATAGGTCTGACGACTTGGAAACTTGGCAGTAGCAACCTTGTTTTCACGAAATGCATAGCGCCCGTATACGAATAGCTGCACTCCAGTTTGTCCATAGTCCTCGGCAAAGCGATTGTGATTGGCAGCACCCTCGTCGCCAAAATGGCTCACCATAGGCAAGGCATTATGGTGTGAGAAGTATTGCTCATTATTGAAAATCGCCTTAAGTAATTTACCCGTCGATTCGTGTTCGAGTGAACGATGAAACATGCTCGATAAATTCGCCGGTGTAAAATGCACTTTACTGTCCGTCGTATCAGCGCTAGGAGCCACGGTACAAGCGTTTGCAGTCCACATACTCGAGGCCGAATAACAACTGGCCAATAGCTCTGGCGCAGCATTAGAAACTTGCTCAATGATGCGACTGTCACTGCCGCTAAAACCTAAGGCACGCAAGGTCGGTAAATGCGGGCGCTGTTGTGGTAACAATACACCTTGATGCAAACCGAGACTGCGCAGGTATTGCATTTTCTCTAAGCCTTGTAATGCCGCTTTGCGAGGTTGTGAAACCCTTAAGGCATTTGTTTTAGACGCAATATTGCCATGCGATAACCCACCGTAATTGTGCGAAGGACCGATAAGACCATCAAAGTTTACTTCTTGGCTTATGCGTAAATCTGAGTCTTTAGGTGAACGTGTATTAGAGGAGTGAGTCATAGTTTAAATCACCAAGTATCGAATCGAATCGCCCGGTTCAGCACCAAGTAATTTCAGTGCTTCACTTGGAATAAGTACACCTTCCTTTGCAACTGATACAGTGCTAACCAGCGTCGTAAAATTATTAATGTCACTTGAACAGATCATTGCGCGCTGAGGATCATCGCCTATTGAAACACCCATAACTTGAGCCTGCTGACTACTGCGCACTGACTCTATATCGTTGATCTTTGTGTCAACGCTCGGTGCTGCATCAAAGATATCCACGTGCCCATTCCAACGAAAGCCTTCCCCATTGAGCATCCTCAAAGCAGGTTTACCTACGACGTTGGGTTGGCCGATTACAGCCTGAGCCGCCGCCGGCAACATGTTTACGTATAAGGGGTGTTTCGGCATCAGATCGGCAATAAATTGGTTGCCATGAAGGCCGCCGTAGAGGTCCGCGTCGGCAAAACTCATATCAAAGAAATGACGACCAACAGCATCCCAAAACGGTGAGCGCCCATGTTCATCAAAGTAACCACGCAAATCAGCCATTACGCTTTCTGGGAAACGTTCTCGAAACTGCGCCATGAATAAGTAGCGGCTGCGCGCCAAGAATTTACCATTCCCATTTTCACGATAATTTTCGTTCAAATACAACGTAGCCACTTCGGAGAACCCCTCGAAATGATTCGACAAATTCAAGGTTTCAAACGTGACCTTTTTATTCAGCTCCTTGCAAGTTTGCGTCACTTTATTAAGCTTGTAGGAATAAAACGCTTCGCTCACACCTAAGCTGGCGATGATCGCGGCGGTACCAACAATCGATCGGGTTGCAGTGTCTTCCATGACCAGAAAATACATTTCACCCTTAGGCGTCTCAACTTCTTTTTTGATGCTGCTAACCGATGCCTGTAGTTTAACGCTCAAAACCTCGCGGTCAGGCGGAAGCGTCGTCATTCCGGGGTAAGCCTGTTTGGCTAATTCCAGAACACCGTCTATATCAGCTTCTTGCGCCGTTCTTACTATGATCATTAATTACTCCTCCAACAGCCGCCATTTTTCCACAGGCACAGCGAAATTAGGCGTTGAAACCACAAGCTCGGTAACTAGATTATGCGGTTGCTGAAGAACTTTGCCGTGGAAACTGCAGAAAGCGGAAGCTTTATTAGCCTGAGCCCGTACGATCAATCAGCGTTTTGATCAATTAGATCCGCCAGGAGCTTAATACCCGGCTCAATGTTTTCGGTTTTAATCGACGAATAACCTAAGCGAAAATAATTCATTGGCGGTTGATCAGAACAGAAATGAATATCACCGGGCTCAAGAATCAAGCTGTGCTCACGCGCGGTTTCCTTTAAACGCCTTGCGTCGAGGGCATCTGGCCCCCGAACCCAATAACTTGAACCGCCAAAGGTAGGGGGACTACTCGAGTTCGGCAAGTGCGTTGCGAGTGCATTTGCCATCACTTGCCAACGCGTTTCATAGACCTTTAGTAGCTTAGCCGCTAGCGCGTCGTAGTAGCCACGAGAAATAAACAAGGCGACAGAACGTTGATTATTAGCCGACGGATGACGCACCATCAAACGCCGCAAGGCAATGGCTTCATTAATTATTTCTTTCGAGGCAACGATATAGCCTACTCTAAGCCCGGGCGCCAAAATTTTTGAAAAACTACCCGCGTAGATTACGCGACCGTCCTTATCTAAGCTTTTAAGCGCGGGCGTGTGTTCCGCGGCAAAGCTGGTTTCGCATTCGTAATCGTCTTCAATAATCATGAAGTTATCACGCGCGGCCATTTCTAACAGCTCGCGACGGCGATGCATGGGCATGGTCACCGTGGTCGGTGACTGATGACTTGGAGTCACGTACAGACAATCACATTGACTCAATTGCTCGTTGACTACCAAGCCATTTTGATCGACAGCCAACGGCAAAATCGTCGCTTGGTTCAGTGCTGCTATATTGCGAATATCAGTATAGCCCGGGTCCTCCACCCCCATCACGCTGTTTTGATCGAGCAGCATCTTGGTCAAAATATACAAACCTTGTTGGGTACCAACGGTGATCATAATCTGATCGTCGTCGACCCAAATTCCGCGCCTCGGTAAAATGCGCGTTCGAATTTCATCGACCAACATTGGGTCGTCCAACATGTAGTGGTCCGAGGCCCAATCTTTTATATCCTTATCACTGATAGAGTCACGACAACACTCGCGCCAATTATAGGTAGGAAATAAATCGGTATCGATCTGCCCGTAGATAAATGGGTATTGGTACTGCTGCCAATCCTTGGGCTTTTGTATATTTGGCGTATCGTACTGTTTCGATTTAATGATCGTCGACCAGTCGGGTCGGTCGTCGTTGGATGTCGGTTCAGCGGCTTGTCGTTGCGCAAATTGCGCCCGGCCTTTGAGCACCTCGGGGTTCACAAAATACCCACGACGTTCGCGCGCAACCAAATAGCCGTCGTCTTCTAAATGTTCGTAGGCCAGCACCACGGTATTACGCGCTATGTGCAACTGCTTGGCCAACATACGGCTCGACGGCAATGGTTTATTCGCGGGAAAGCTACCGCGCATAATGGCTTCAGCAATCTTTTTGCGCAACTGAACCTGCAAGCTCACATCACTATGAGGCTCAAGTTTTAATAGCTGCTCTAACATTGCGATTACCATAAGACGTTAGTGTAACCGATTAATGAGAATTAAAGACTCAATTACTGTACATAGCAAGCGACTGCTAACCGAATGTTAGACCGCCGGGTTGCCCATCAACGCTTGATGCACATCGTTCAGCATTGCTTGATTCGCTTTTACTTTGCGCATCACCTCCAAGTAAGACATCAGCTCCATCGACTGATGCCGCTGTTCTGCGGCTATTTGCGCCAAATATTTCGCGTGCTCAAAGAAAATTTTATAAGCCTGCCAAACTGAAAACTTGGGATCAAACATATGTGTTGGCAGTGACGCGACGCCGTTTACCTCAATCACCACAAACTCACCGCGCTGAAATGCCGCCTCGTCTGCGGCCTTGACGTCCACGCGGCCAAAATTAAAACCCGGCTGCGAGTCAAACACCGCAAATACAGCGTTAGCCATTTCGTCGGTATACAAATGCCCGTCATCAGTGAACTTACAGCCCAAAGTGTGTGAGCCAATAAAGGACAGGCGTTTCTCTTCGCCCGAGCCAAGAACCAGCGAGGTATCGATGTCTTGCAAGAACGAGTTCCAATGCTTGGTATAGCGATGATGCTGACGCGCTAAGGCCAATAAGTCATCACGACCGTTACCAACAACCGTCGGAAAATGTTTCTTATTGATGCCGCTAATTTTAGGAATCCCGTTTTGACGGATGTAAAACACCCCACATTCATAGGGGTTCGGCGTAAATTTTTGCAGAATGTAGCCGCCAAGCAACCTCGGCGTATGCTTTTCAATATCTGCTTGATCGTTGACCTTGACAATGCCCTTGCCAACGCTACCGACATTTGACTTTAGAACAACCGGGAACCCGTGTTCTTCAACAAAGGCGTTTATCGCTGCTTTTTTGTCGTCAACACTCAGCTCACCTTCAAGTAAAACCGTCGGTAAAAAGAAGCGTTGATCAAATGCCAGCTGGCTATCGAACTTCGACCCCAGACCGATTTCACCGTGATAAAGGCCGTAATTCGCCTTCGCCAATCCTTTAATTCCCACACGGTTAATCAAGCATTGGAAGCCTAAATATACGTAGAACGGCAATTCGAACAAACGCGGGTTCCAAAATTCGTATTTTTTGATCAAAATAAAGGCTCTCGTATAAGCGATAGATAAGCGGACGAGTGTCACCTCATTGGCGACACAGGCTGGCGGTCACTGCGATTTGTTAAGCCACCCACAATTGGGCGCAAAACGTGATTGTAAGTCGGGGCCTCAGGATAATCTAGTGATGTTTCTATACACCGTCATTGCCGGTTGCTGGAGGTATCTGAATTACTAATCTGGCTCTATTTCAAACCCGTTTTTTTTACTAATCTGTAACCATGTTACGCGTTGAACTAGAGTTGTAACTGGATTCACCCAATTCGCCTAAAGTATCGAATTAGGTAAGTTTAATTACCCTACGCGGTAGCTCGTTATACGACCTGAATTAACTCAATAGCATTACATTTAGAGGTGTGCGCTATGAATAAACAAGTTCCATTTACCGAACATGACCTGGCTTTGATGGCTGACCAAAAGAGTGTTTGGCACCACCTAACGAATCATACGCCTTATGAAGAAGCGGCACCGATGATGATGGTCGAGGGCTCTGGAATGCGTCTGCGCGACGCCAAGGGTAACGAATATTTAGATTCCACGTCGGGCGGCTTGTGGACGGTTAACGTGGGTTATGGGCGTGAGCCGATCGCCAAAGCGGTTTACGAGCAGTTAATGAAGATGAACTTTTACTCACAAACAGCGGGTAACGAACCTGCGGCAATATTTGCTGAAAAGCTGCTTGATAAAATGCCGGGCATGGGTCGGGTTTACTATTCTAACTCAGGTTCAGAAGCAAATGAAAAGGCTTATAAAATCGTGCGTCAGATTGCACATAAAAAATACGACGGTAAAAAACACAAAATACTATTCCGCGAGCGAGACTATCACGGCACCACCATAACCGCGCTTAGCTCTACGGGTCAATTTGAACGCAAAAACCAGTATGGCCCCTTTACACCTGGCTTTGTTGAGTTCCCGCATTGCTTGGAATATCGCTCACAATGGGGTGATGTTGCCGACTATGGTGTCAGAGCGGCTAAAGAGATGGAACGCGTGATTCTAGAGGAAGGTCCAGACACGGTTGGCGCTGTGGTGTTAGAACCAATTACCGCTGGCGGCGGTGTCATAACGCCTCCTGAAGGTTACTGGGAAACAATCCAAGAAATCTGTGCGAAATATGACATTTTATTGCACCTCGACGAGGTCGTCTGTGGTTTAGGGCGAACCGGCAAGTGGTTTGGTTACCAACATTACGGCATTAAGCCCGACATTGTGACCATGGCCAAAGGCGTCGCGTCAGGCTATGCAGCAATCTCATGTACGGTGACCACAGAAGCCGTCTTTGATTGCTTTAAGACTGACCCTAGTGATCGCGACGGTTACTTCCGCGACGTCTCCACGTTTGGCGGCTGCACAGCCGGCCCTGCGGCAGCGCTTGCAAATATGAATATTATTGAAGACGAGAATTTGCTTGATAACGCAACCAAGCAAGGGGAGTACTTTAATAGTCGCTTGTTGGAACTCAAAGATAAATACGCGTTTATCGGCGATGTCCGAGGCAAAGGCTTATTTCAAGGCCTAGAGCTAGTCAAAGATCGTGTAACAAAAGAACCGGTGCATGAAAGCATAATTATGCAGGTAGCGGCTCATTGTCAGAACAAAAGTAATGTGATGATTGGCCGCACTAACCGCAGCTTTCGAGACTTCAATAACACGATTGCGTTAAGCCCGGCGTTAATCGCAACCGAGTCTGATATTGATGAGATTGTGCTGGCATTGGACAAAGCTTTTGCTGAGGTAACGCTTTAATTTTCTAATTTTATTGGTCCTGCGAGCGCCCAAGACTGTTCTCGAGCGCGATCAGCAACTTATTTATCTACGAATAAGATATTTTCCTTAGAGCGTATATATAAAAAAGGGGGTAGAGAAAATTTCTCTACCCCCTTTTTTATTGACTTTCACGTGCGTTCATTTCCCTAGCATCGAAGCAATTCATTTTGCGGATCATACACCGCGTCCATTTCCACATGCGCTTTACGCATACCTAAGGTAGTTAACACTTCCAACTCCTGGCCTTGAGAAACCAGTTTCGGGTCTACAAATGCAAACGCCAAACTGTAGCCAACTCGGTGGCCATAGGCGCCACTGGTGGTCAAGCCGACGACGTTCCCATCATGATAAACGGCTTCATTGCCGTAGCATTCACACGCCACATCATCGTCAAACGCGAGATACGCCAATAGTGTTTTAGGGCCAATCTCTTCAAGTTTACGTACCGCATCAACCCCGATAAATTCGCGGCTAGTATCAAGAAAGCGGCCAGTCATGCCCGCCTCAATCGCGGACACTTCTTCCGTGAATTCGTGCCCCCAAGCGCGGTACATTTTCTCCATACGCATCGAATTGAAGGCAAAGCCACCAAAGTCACGTAACCCCATTTCTGCGCCTGCTCGAAAAAGTGATTCGTAGATGCTGGGCAATTGGTAGGTCGGCATATAAAGCTCATAGCCAAGCTCACCGGCATAACTAACCCGAATTGCACGAACCTCGGCGGCATCACACATGATCATTTGCGTACTCAACCAAGGAAACGCTTTATGTGACAAATCAGACGAGCTTATCGCTTGCAGAATTTCGCGTGCTTTCGGGCCTGTAAGCAAAACCGATCCGAGCGTGTCGGTGAGGTTAGTAATGTCAACCTCGTAGCCATCAGTGTGCTGTTGTAACCAGTGCAGGTCTCGCTCTTCGCCAGCCATGGGGCCGATCAAAAAGAATTCATTTTCGCTAATACGCGTTAACGAGGCTTCGGTCATGATGCCACCGTTTGGCCCATGAAATAGCGTTAACCCTAAACGGCCATCTTTCGCTGGCAGCTTGTTTGAACTTAAATGATCAAGAAAGGCAAATGCGTCGTCGCCCTTAACCAAATACTTCGCCACGCCCGACAAGTCGGTTATGCCAGCGGCATCACGCACCGCGGCACATTCCTGCGCTACGACCTCATGTGTTTCATTACGAGACCATGTGGGGCTCTCGTGGCGCACCTCGTCAGTCGCAAACCATTGCGGTTTTTCGTACCCCTGCACTACACCAAAGTGTGCGCCTTTTTCTTGCAGCAAACCGTGCAAAGGGCTCATCCGTTTATTGCGAGCGATTGGCCGATGTTCAGTCGCCCCCATTGCCAAATACATGACTTCGTAACTCTCAATGGCTTTGGTTATGGCAAAGTCTTTATCAGCCCAGGTACCAAAGCGGCGGCAATCGAGTGGCGCCATATGAATTTCAGTCTCGCCATAGACCATCCACTGCGCTAAATACTTGCCGACCGCGCCTTGCGCAATACCAATACTCGCGCCACACAAGTTCCAAAAATTACGCAAACCGGCTTGCGGCCCTACGAGCATATTATCGTCTGGCGTGTGCGTGATAGGACCATTAACCACGGTAGACACACCGACTTCGCCAAACGCCGGTACCAGCTCAATACAACGGTCTAGAAATGGCATTAGGCGTTCTAAATCACCGTCAAACAACTGTCGATCAAAGTTCCAGTCCATGCCATCTAGAGCCCAAGGCTTAGCACCATAGGTTTCGTATGGACCCACTAAAAATCCGTTACCTTCTTGGCGAATATAGGAGTTGGTATAAGAGTCGCGGCAAACCGGCATTTCTTTGCTCAAAGCTTTAACCGCATCGTGCGCGTCGGTAACCAAATATTGATGCTCTAAGTTGACGATCGGCAGCTTAACGCCGACCATTGCGCCAACTTCCGGCGCGAAGCACCCGCCGGCATTAACCACGTGCTCAGCGATACAAACACCCTTCTCGGTGATAACTTCCCATTCGCCAGAAGGTAATAAATTGATATCAATAACGCGATTAAAGCGTGAAATCGTCGCCCCGTTTTTGCGGGCCGCCTGAGATAACGGCATAACCACCGAGGTCGGATCAACATGACCATCGTTAGGTGTACTCATAATGATGCGCGCGTCATCAAAATTCATTAGCGGGCAAAGCTCCTGCGCTTGTGCCTTGCTGATAAAGTCGTAGTCAATGTCCAGCACACGTGCACGGCTTTGTACATTGCGAAACCATTGCTCTTCGATGTCAGTAAAACCTACGCGTAAGCTACCCGTTGTATGAAATGGTGTCTCTAAACCGGTGAGTTCGGGAATTTCTTTAGTGTATAAATCAATTGAAGCTTGATGAATTTTGGAGACGGTCATATTACCGTTAAAATTTGGCACCAAGCCCGCAGCGTGCCAAGTCGAGCCGCTGGTCAGCTCTCCTTTTTCAATTAACAGAGTGTCGGTCCAACCTTCTTTGCTCAAATGATACAACAGGCTAACACCCAAAGAACCTCCGCCAATAATGACGACACGTGCGCGATCAAGCATAGTTTTTTCTACCTAAAATAGGGTTTATTCTGATAAATACGAAACTCAACATTGGCCAAAAAGACCAATCAAAAGCCAACAAAATCATGAAAAGTTGGTTTAGTATAATGCCAACAGTGAAAATATTGTCATTATTTTCATGTGTCAACAATAACCAGTTTGATCACGATGATGGGGCCAGAACCTTCCGCCCGACGACTCACATCGAGCGTTTCCCTTAGGCAAGAATTAAACCGCTAATTGTCCAGTTTTTGCTGGCTAGCAATTGTCGCCTCCAGAATCGGAAACATTGCTTTGATATCAAACCCGAAGACCTGGTTTCGAGTGCCTATTTCATTCAACGCTTCGACCGTTTTTTGACCGATAACGCCATCGATAGTACCCACGTCATAGCCAATAATCGATAGCAAACGTTGAATGCCAGCAATGCGTGTACGGTAAATAGTTTGATAGCGGCGCTGAGGGTGAACGATCGAGACCCGATTTAGGTTACGCCAGTTTTTCTCGACAGCATTAAATTTCACTTTCAAACTGTCGTTGTCACTACTGCAGTTCATGGCCTCGGGCACTCTAAAATCATTTTGCTGAACACACAATTCTTTTTCACTACCCCAATCAAAACCGTCATTGGGCATGGTCGAGCGAGGGTTCGATTCAACATGCACATAATACGAGCCCTCAAGCATTGCTACGTCTACGGGCACCTCGCAGAAACCTGGGTATACACGCCACCAGCCTTCGGTCGCGGTACGACTCTCAATCGTGTCATAGCCTACCGCGGCCATTAATACCAAATCGGTTTGATTGCAGATTTCTAAGCGTGCATGCGCGTGAGGCGCGCACATCAAAGTGCACAAGAAAACGAGTATTTTTTTAGTCCTCAGCATGAACTCAGCCTCAATCATTAACTAGGTTGGAATAATACGTGCAAATTTACGTTTACCGACCTGCAACACAAACGGCTTAGTCTCACTAATCAGTAAACGCGGGTCTTCAACTTTTATACCGTTTATTTTAACTGCGCCTTGCTTGACCATGCGCATAGCGTCGCTTGACCCAGAGCTTAGTTTTGCTTCTTTTGCCAGCACGCCAACTGGCATGCCGTCGCCTAGTGATATTTTGACGTCGGGCATATCGTCAGGGATTGCATTTTTTTGAAAGCGCTGAATAAAATCTTGTTTGGCACGTTGTGCCGCGTCGGCATCGTGAAAACGAGTGATAATCTCCTCACACAGAAGAAATTTAATATCACGCGGATTTGCCCCGTCTTTAATCTCGTTTTCAAACCCTTCAATTTCGCTAACCGGTCTAAAACTTAACAGCTCAAAGTAACGCCACATAAGATCGTCTGACACCGACATCAATTTGCCAAACATATCATTTGGCGCATCGGTAATACCAATATAGTTGCCAAGAGATTTCGACATCTTTTGAACGCCATCCAAGCCTTCAAGAATTGGCACGGTTAAAATCGCTTGCTGCGGTTTGCCATAGGCTTTTTGCATTTCGCGCCCGACTAACAAGTTAAACTTTTGGTCAGTGCCGCCCAACTCGATATCAGTCTGCATAGCAACCGAGTCATAACCCTGTACCAAAGGGTATAAGAATTCATGAATCGCAATAGGCTGTTGCGACGTATAACGCTTATTAAAATCATCACGCTCTAACATGCGCGCCACAGTGTGCTGTGCAGCCAAACGAATCATATCGGCCGATGTCATCTTCGACATCCACTCAGAATTAAACCGCACGCGAGTAAGTTCAGGGTCAAGGATCTTAAATACTTGCTCTTGGTAGGTGATCGCGTTTTGTTTGATCTCGGCTTCGGTCAGCGCCGGGCGCGTCGCACTTTTACCGGTCGGGTCGCCAATTAGGCCAGTGAAATCACCGATTAAGAACGTCACGTTATGGCCGAGCTGCTGAAATTGTCGAAGTTTATTAATCAACACCGTGTGACCTAAATGCAGGTCAGGCGCCGTTGGATCAAAGCCCGCCTTCACTTCCAAGGGCTTGCCGGTTGCGAGCTTTGTCTCAAGCTCCGCTTGTGGAATAATTTCGTCAGCACCACGCAAAAGCTGTTGCATGACGGAGGATGGTTTATTAGTAGATTGGTCGGGCAAAATAGTGGCTCGTTACGGCAAATAAAATGCGGTCGTAAAATGACAAGACAGCAATATATGGTTTGGGTTTGATTTTTCGGCTAAGCCCGCAAGGTTAAACGCTCACAAAGCTGGTGACAAGACCTTAAACCGACGCAAACGAAGCGTTATTAACCGAAACATTAAAGTTAAGCCGATTCGGCGTTTTTTTTCTGCTTTTATTTGCCTATTGGATGGTTTACACGCAAAATGTCTCGCTTAATGAGACCGAACCTAGACTGCGATAGAAAAGCACGTCCAAAACACGGTCCAATCAAAAGCTCAAAACTAATAATGAGCCAAAGAAATAACAAAAGAGAAGAACTAATAATAAGCCTAGTTGTTAGAGGCTAAAAACCTTTTAGACGTCCCCCAAAGAAAAGAAATTGTTAGAGCGAATCCTAAATACCAAACGTAATACTAGAAACCCCACTCCATCCAATAGAAACAACCTGCGCAAACGTCACTGGTTTGCAGGTTCAATGGTTATTTTGGTTGGTAGCTGGATCACCCATTCAACGACCGCCACTATTAATGAAGCGGAGCCAGACCACTCATTAGCAATCGTAGACGGCTTAGCCCTTGTTAATAACGCTAATGCACAGCCGGTTACACCATTTTTCGCGCCAAAATCGTTCGCCTCGCGGTCAACCTCGAAAGCACTTGTAACAAGCACACCGTTCAGCCCCGCGGAAGCACACGCGCACGATCATGTGAACGACTTAAACTACGCAAAAGAGTTTGATCAAGAAGCGTTCACTACCGTCACGCACAAGGTGAAAAAGGGTCAGTCGCTGGGTAATATTTTTCGCGACAAGTCATTTGATTTAGCGATACCGCACTACATCTCCAAACACGAAGGTGCGAAAGCGCTGGTGTCTCTTAAAATTGGGCGTGAGCTTCAATTCAAACTAGACAAAAAAAATGTGCTCCAACAAGTGGTGTACCCGATCAGCTCTTTGCAGCAACTCACCGTCGAGCTTGACGGTCAGCAAGTCGCCAGTGCAACAGTCAGTGACTTGCCGTACACCACCGAACAGCATTCAGTTTCAGCCACCATAAACTCATCACTCTACCAAACCGCGCTGGACGCGGGCCTGAGTAATAATCTGATCATGGAGATGGTACGCATCTTCGGCTGGGACATCGACTTTGTACTGGATATTCGCGCAGGTGATTCGTTCCACGTGCTGTTTACCGACCATCGTTTAAACGGTGAAAAATTGTCCGACGGCAATATCCTCGCGGCTGAATTCACGACCCAAGGGCAAACTTATCGCGCCATTCGCTTTGAAAACAGCGATGGCAACGCCAGTTTTTATACGCCCGAAGGCGAAAGCATGCTCGGTACCTTTTTACGCTCGCCCGTTGAGTTCAGCCGAATTTCCTCACGTTTCGGTAAACGTAAACACCCCATATCAAAAAGATGGAAGGTACATAAAGGCGTCGACTACGCCGCATCGCGCGGTACACCGGTGCGTGCAACCGCAGACGGCAAAGTGGTTCATGCCGGAAATAAAGGCGGCTATGGCAAGACTGTGGTCTTGCGCCACGCGGGTCGCTTCAGCACGCTGTATGCGCACATGAACGGCTACGCGAAAAAGATACGCTCGGGCGCACGCGTCAAACAAGGGCAAATCATCGGCTATGTTGGTAGCACCGGCTACTCTACTGGTCCGCACTTACATTACGAATTCCGCGTTGATGGCGTGCACCACAACTCCTTAACGTATAAAACACCCAAAGCCTCTTCGGTCGAGAGCAAATTCAGAACGGAATTTGACCAGCTTGCCGCAAATCTAGGCAAACAACTTGATGGCTTACAACGTGAGTATTTAATCGCGCAAGCAAGCGATCAGAATGATAAAGCGGTGCACACAGGCAAAACTTCTAAAACGCTCTGAGCGAGGCCGCGCCCTACGATAGCTGAGAATGACTGAGCAGTACTATATCGGGTTGATGTCGGGCACCTCATTGGACGGGGTTGACGCAGCACTGGTTGCTTTTGAATCGAGTAGCAAGCTGCGTTTAGTCGCAACCCATCTACACGAATTTGAGGCGGGCTTGCGCGCGGAAATAAATCATACAGCGCAACACAACACCCACCTGAGCTGCAATGAAGATTCGGCATTGCACGCTAAACTAGCCCCGGTTTACGCTGACGCATGCTCGGCCTTATTAGAGAAAGCGGGTGTCAAAAAATCACAAATTCACGCCATTGCCAACCATGGGCAAACGGTCAAGCATGAGCCAAATGCACACCCGCCCTATTCATTGCAATTAGGCGATGCTCAGCTAATCGCAAATTTGAGTGGGATCAAAACAATCGCCCTATTTAGGCAAGCCGATATCGCCGCTGGCGGGCAGGGTGCGCCATTAATGCCCGCCTTTCACGCCGCCCTGTTTGGCAAGGCGACTAATACCTTTGTGTTGAACATAGGCGGCATTGCCAACCTAACCCGACTGCACACGCCACTAGTTGGTTTCGACACAGGCCCAGGTAACGTACTCTTAGATCAGTGGGTGGCACTGAACCGTAATACACGCTATGACAAAGACGGTGCTTGGGCCGCCAGCGGCCAATCAAATTCAGAGCTGCTCGCCGCGCTACTCGACGATGATTTTTTTACCGCACCACACCCAAAAAGCACGGGTACAGACTACTTTAATATCGCATGGGTAAGGACCCGCTACCCAAATATGTCCGCGCTCGCGAGCGCGGACATACAAGCGACGTTATTGGCACTAACGATTGAAAGCATCGCTCAGCAAATTGAACAGCTCAGCACCACAACGACGGACAGTATCAAGCTTTATGTTTGCGGCGGTGGCGCCAAAAATTCAATATTGATGCAGACGTTAGCCGTTCGCCTTAAAAACGCTAAGGTACAAACCACGGATGACTTAGGCGTACCCGCTGATTGGCTTGAAGCAATTGGCTTTGCATGGCTTGGCTATTGCCACGAGCATGGAATCGCCAGCAATTGCCCGAGTGTCACCGGTGCACAGTCTGAGGTAGTACTTGGTCGCGCATTCTTACCTCAGTAAAAGCTTACTAAAACGCGGTAAAAAACGAGTAGTGGCCCCGTTCTGGTATCAGACTAGCGTGTGGTTTAATCATGTGCGACCTACAGATAATTCAACCCGCCATTTTAGTAAATTGACGTACTCGCCCCAGCGCGAGTGTGCTTTAATTCAAGCAACCAATAAAAACATCCTATTCGTATGAACTATCAAGACGTTTCGCTAAATCCAAAAGTATTACTTGGCGCTATCAATGAGAACTTAAACCGCCATTTCTTCGCTGCTAGCCGTGCATCATCTAAGCAGGTTTATCACTTAATCGACAGCGGCAAAGCCGCAGCGTTTATGCGCATAGACATGGCTGACGCCGGCGAAGTTTTATGTGACCTGGTACTGGACACAAGCCTCTATGTTGGCAAATTAAATTTTGGCCGATTTCGCCAATCATTGGCAGCAACCATGCAGGCAATAAACGAAGCAATCGCGGCCGACGCAAAATTGAACGCCTTAAGCAGTAAGCAAGGCGAGATCATGTTTAACGTCCCAGGCGTTGTGCAAGAAGGCCAGCAAATAAACATAATGGTGTGTAGCTTCAAAACGTTGGGCCCTGGTTTCGCGACGGTACGATTAATGTACTTAGACCCCGATCAATATATCGCTGCTGCGCAAGGCAAAAGCGACCCAACTAACCAGTAGAACGAGTACACAATGACCAAGCATTACAGCCCCAGCAGCAAGCTCGACACACAGCAGAGTTATATCAATGGCACCTATGTGACAAATCAGAGCGGCGACACGTTCGACACTATTTACCCAGGTAACGGCGAGGTTATTTGCGATGTCGAAACCGCGGGGCAAACAGAAGTAGACGCCGCCGTTGCAGCCGCACACGCAGCATTCGAACCTTGGGCCGCGTTACCAGCCGTCGAACGCGGCAATATATTGCGCAAAGCAGGCCAAATTCTTCGTGAGCGAAATCAAGAACTAGCCGAACTTGAAACGCTGGACACGGGTAAGCCAATCAGCGAAACGACTACCGTGGATATAATATCCGGCGCGGATGTCTTGGAATATTACGCGGGTGTGGCACAAACTATTCACGGCCAACATGTCGACTTACCACCGAGTGCATTTGCGATGTTACGTCGTGAACCAATTGGCGTTTGTGCGGGTATTGGCGCATGGAACTACCCAATTCAAATTGCCATGTGGAAGTCTGGTCCAGCCTTGGCTTGCGGAAATACCATGGTATTTAAACCCTCAGAGCAGACGCCACTGACCACCTTAAAACTGGCTGAGATTTACACCGAGGCCGGTTTACCAGACGGTGTTTTTAATGTTGTGCAAGGTGCGCGTGATACTGGCTCTGCATTAATCAGCCACCCCGACGTCTCTAAAGTAACCCTAACCGGCTCGGTAGATACGGGTAAAGTGGTCATGGCGCACAGCGCCCGTGATCTTAAAAAAGTAACCCTAGAGCTCGGTGGGAAATCGCCAGTAATTGTGTTTGAAGACGCTAATATAGACAACGCGGTGAATGGTATCTTGGCCGCTAATTTTTATTCTTCGGGCCAGGTTTGCTCAAATGGCACCCGCGTGTTCGTGCATAAGGATATTTACGAAAAAGTGTTACAGCGTTTAGCCGAGCGCACTAAAAATATAAAAGTGGGCAATCCGTTTGATGCTGATACACATATGGGCCCACTGGTTTCAGAGCAACATTTTGAGAAGGTTAAATCGTACATGCATGCCGCGAAAAACAGCGCAGCACGTCATGTTTGCGGCGGCGATACCATCCAACTCGATAGCGGCTTTTACGTTACGCCCGCTATTTTCGCGGATTGCGACGACAGCATGAGCTTTGTTAAAGAGGAAGTGTTTGGCCCACTAATGTCGCTGATATCATTCAGTGATGAAGATGCCGTTCTCAAGCAGGCGAATGACAGTGACTTTGGGTTAGCGGGGGCTGTATTCACCCAAAACTTCAATCGCGCGCACCGCGTAGCGAATAAAATTCAAGCGGGCATTGTGTGGATTAACGAATACAACATCACGCCACCCGAAGTTCCGTTTGGCGGTTACAAACAATCCGGCGTTGGTCGAGAAAATGGTTTGCAGTCAATCGAATACTACACTCAACTAAAAACGATCTACGCTAACCTAGGGGATATTCCACATTCATTTTAAACCATTCAATAACGTATTAAAGTTCAATCAATTGCTCCAATGGCACGCCAGAGAAATCCTTAGTACGCTCGAGAATAATCAGCGTATTAAGTTTAGCAATGCCTATGCCATTGGTGATTAATACCTCACTGACTGAGTTATAGCTCTTAACGTCGGTACAAACGAATTTAAGCAAATAGTCGTACGCACCGCTGATTTTATAGCTGTCAGTAACCTCGCTTACGCCCTCAATCGCGTTATCAAAGCGTTTAAAGTCGTCTGGCGAATGATTCTCCAAGGTAACTTCAGCGAAGGCCTCAACGTGTGGGGTTAAGCGATCAAGATTAATCTCGGTTATATAGCGTTTGAGAATGCCATCACTCTCTAAACGTTTTACACGGCTCAAACACGCGCTCGCCGACAAGTGCACTTGCTCGGCAAGCTGTTGATTAGTAATGCGCGCGTTAGTCTGCAAGATAGACAATATCTTTAAATCAATTTTATTAATTTTGATCAGGTCGCTCATTCGTATCTACCCTAATTATCTGTGATATCTGTTTGGCTGTTCCGCAGATTCGTTCGCCCCGTTTGGCAGTTTAGAATCATATATCGAATTCACACTACGCGCTCGTCTTTGCGAGTAGCTGTGCTAACTTTAGCCCATTAAATAGCAATAACACGTGATATCAACCGAATATGTCAAAAGATCTTAAACAACTCGATGCAGAGACCATTCTTCATCCGTCTACCAACGCGCATGAGTTCGCTAAGACTGGCTCTAAAATAATGCAGTCTGGTGAAGGTATCTACTTACACGACACTGATGGCAATAAACTGATCGATGCAGTTGCAGGTTTGTGGTGTGTCAATGTTGGCTATGGGCGTACCGAATTGGCCGACGCTATGCACAAAGCAGCGACCAACCTAAGTTATTACCACACCTTTACAGGCATGTCGAACGTGCCGCAAATAGAGCTCGCTGAACGTCTATTAAGCTTGGCACCTAGCAATATGTCTAAAGTGTTTTTCGCCAGTGGTGGATCTGATGGCAACGACAGCTTGATGAAAATTGTTTGGTATTATCACAACCTGATAGGCAAGCCTGAAAAGCGTAAGATTATCTCCCGTTGGCAGGCTTACCACGGAACCTCCATTGCGACCGCCAGCCTAACGGGTCTACCCTCGTTTCATAAAGACTTTAACTTGCCGATCGACGGTGTGCTTCATACCGAGTCACCTGATTACTTTCGCCACGCACACGAAAACGAGAGCGAGCTCGAATTTTCAAAGCGCCGCGCAACTGAATTAGAAGAATTGATCTTACAACACGGAGCGGAAACGGTTGGCGCCTTTATTGCCGAACCGGTAATGGGGGCTGGCGGTGTGATCACGCCACCTGAAGGCTATTTTCAAGAAATTCAAAAAATCACCAAAAAATACGACATCCTTTTTATCGCAGACGAGGTGGTGTGCGGCTTTGGTCGATTAGGCACATGGTTTGGCAGTGACGTTTATGATATTCAGCCGGACATGATTACCACCGCTAAAGCCCTGACCAGCGGTTACTTTCCGATGTCCGCATCGTTTATCACTGAGCAAATTTGGGATGTGATCAAGCAGGGATCTGCTAAATATGGCAGTTTCGCACACGGCTATACCTATGCCGGTCATCCTATTGGTGCTGCGGTTGCAATGGCCAATTTGGATATTATTGAAAATGAGAAATTGGTCGACAAAGCGGCTGATGTTGGTGCCTATTTTCATCAATCGCTCAAAGACCGCTTCGCAGGGGACAACTTCGTTGGCCAAATCCGCGGTCAAGGAATGATCGCGGCCGTGCAGCTAATGCAAGACGCAGGCGAAAAAATATTCTTAGATTCAAGTTTGAAAACCGCGGGCAAAGTCACCGCCAAGTGCTACGAGAATGGTTTAATTGCGAGACCATTGCCATCGGTGGATTCGGTCGCGTTCTCGCCACCATTGGTAACGAGTAAAGACGAGGTAGATCAAATCGTCGATATTTTTGAACGTTCGGTCAGAGCGGTTATTTAGTCTCGACGGCGGCGAACATCGGCTAAAAACACCTAGGCAGAAATAAACGATAGGAACAAAGAAAGTCAGGGTGCCTAGCAGTACGTTAACCTAGCAGTACGTTAACCTAGCCGTACTCGTTAATTTAGTCGTCCTCGTTAATCTGAAGCGCCGCGCGCAGCGCATCAATATCATGCACAATATAGTGTCGACCTTTCTTAGTGACAATGCCGTCGTTCGCCCACTGTCTGAAAATCTTATTAATTCTCTGCCTCGAACCGCCGCTCATGCGTGCGAAGTCGGACTGGCTAAACTGCAACGGCAACACAATACCGTCCTTCACTTCTTGACCAAACAGCTCGATAAGGTGCAGCATTCGCGCCACGACTCTTACTCTTAAAGGTTTGAAAAGTAACATCTCAACCAGTGTATAAAGCTGATTCGCCCGTCGAATCATGTCCTTTAAAATACTTCGGTAAAAGTTAACCCCGGTATCGAGCACCTTGTCGATCGATGCAATTGGCACGGCCAGAACCGTAACAGAATTGACCGCGCGTGCCTCCAGCGGCATTGTTGCGCCCTCTAGAAGCGCCCCTTCGCCAAACCAAGAGCCGGCCTCCCACATCGTTAACACAAATTCGTCGCCCTCTTGGCTAACAATAGAGACCTTGACACGACCATCAAGAATAAGGAACAAGTGCGTTTGCACGTCTCCCACTAAATAAACGAACTCGTCTGGCGCGTAATTACGGACATGCGAACAGGCTACCAGGCGATCGGCCTTGTTTTGCTCAATACCAGCGAACCAAGCACTCGCCGAAACTTCCTTTGCTATCTTATCTTTGTTCATACCCAAAAAAAACCATTCACACCCAAAGCGAACCGTTGCCTCGCCAAGCTATGCGAATCAACAACCGAACATACTATACCACTGTTTATTAAGCCACTCGCTCACCAATTGATCACTCTCATACTATTCGAGCCCACCGCGCTGGGGGCCACGCGCGAAACCCTATTGTGACGCGGCATTACATCCACTAGACTCTAGGCAATAACTTATATTGAGGCTAACAATGAAGTACGAATTAGTAGACAACAGCATCGCTAAAATTTCGCTGGATAACGGCAAAGCCAACGCTATCTCTCTTGAAGTATCCACCGAGCTAATGGCAGCCTTAGATCGAGCTGAGGATGAAGCCAAAGCGGTACTTATTTGCGGAGACCCAGGCATATTTTCGGCTGGCTTTGACTTAAAGGTGTTAGCTCAAGGAATGGACGCTGCCCAAGCGATGCTTGATAAGGGCATGTTTATGCTCGAAAAGCTCTACTCGCACCCACAACCAGTGGTTACCGCGTGTGAGGGGCATTGCGTGGGAATGGGCATATTTATTATGCTGTGTGCTGATTACCGAGTCGGTGGTGAAGGCGAATTTTCGTTTCGCTTACCCGAAACCGCTATCAATATGCCATTCACAACGATGTTAAAAATCATCGCCAAGTCGCACATCGACCCGCGTCATCATGCACGTGCGATCATACAGTCACGACCTTACTCACCCGAGACCGCCGCACAAATTGGCATGTTGGACGAAGTCGTCGCGAACAACCGGGTGATCGAACACGCGTTGATGCGTGCAAAAGAGTTGGTCGAGTTGCCGAGCGAGCAATACGCCACGAATAAACTAAATATTCGCGCTGATGAGATCAGTGATATCCGAGTATCACTTGGCCTTGCTTAGTGATTTTCAACAGATGATTACGTGAATTCAAACAGCGTGTATAAACCTGTACACGCTGCCAATTTTCTTTGTTTAAACAACGTCAACGGTATACTCAAAATCAATAAGTCTGTAGACTCCGCAGCCTTATTTCATATACCTCTCGGGCTCTGTTTTGATCTCCACAGCAAACATCACCATGCAATTTGGCTCGGAGCCTTTGTTTGAGAATATTTCAGCTAAATTCGATAAAGGAAATCGCTACGGTTTAATCGGCGCGAATGGTTGTGGTAAATCTACGTTAATGAAGATAATGAGCGGCGCGTTAGAGCCAAGCTCAGGAAACGTATCCATTACTCCAGGCGATAAACTAGGCACCTTGAGTCAGGACCAGTTCGCGTTCGAGAAGTACAGCGTCATTGATGCAGTGATAATGGGTGATAAGAAACTGTGGGAGATCAAGTGCGAACGTGAACGAATCTACAGCTTGCCTGAAATGTCCGAAGCCGACGGCATGAAAGTGGGGAACCTAGAAGCTGAATTTGCTGATATGGACGGCTACACGGCAGAGAGCCGCGCTGGCGATATTTTACTGAATGCTGGCATAGAGGAATCACTGCATTTTGGGCTAATGAGCGAGGTCGCCCCAGGCCGCAAACTCCGTGTCTTACTGGCACAGGCGTTGTTCTCAAACCCAGATATTTTACTACTCGACGAGCCGACGAATAACTTAGACATCGACACAATTAGTTGGTTGGGAAACGAACTGAATAAACGCACCTGCACGATGGTGATTATTTCGCACGATCGACACTTCTTGAATTCCGTTTGCACTCACATGGCCGACATTGACTATGGTGAGCTACGCATTTATCCGGGTAATTATGAGTATTTCGTCGCCGCATCAAGCCTGATACGTGAACAGTTGCTGGCCGGCAATAGCCGCAAAAGCGCCGAAATTGAAGAGCTGCAAGACTTCGTTAATCGTTTTGGCGCGAACGCATCAAAAGCAAAACAAGCCAGCTCACGGGCTAAAAAACTCAATAAGATCGAACTCGATGAGGTTAAATCATCAAGCCGAATGACGCCGAAGCTCAACTTTAAGCAACATAAAAAATTACACCGTAATGCCTTAGTGCTCGAAGATCTCTCGCACGGCTTTAATGATGAGACACTGTTTACCAGTAACGATTTCATTCTTGAAGCTGGCTCTCGCTTAGCTATCTTGGGTGAGAATGGCTCAGGCAAAACGACCCTGCTGCGATGCTTACTTGAACACGTCACGCCAAACAGTGGTAGCTACAAATGGGCTGAGAACGCAGCAGTAGGCTATTGCCCGCAAGACAATACTGCTGATTTTGACAACGACATGAGCTTGTTCGATTGGATGATGCAGTGGCGCACTCCAAAACACGACGATCTAAAAGTGCGTGGCTTGTTGGGGAACTTACTGTTTACCGAAGACGACTTCAATAAAAAGGCGCGCGTCTGTTCTGGTGGTGAGAAAAATCGTCTGCTGTTTGGCAAGCTAATGATGCAAGATACCAACGTATTGATTCTAGACGAGCCAACCAATCACATGGATATGGAAGCCATTGAAGCCTTAAATAATGCCTTGAAGGTGTATGAGGGCACGTTGATTTTCGTCAGCCATGACCGCGAATTTGTGTCTACACTCGCCAATCGAATATTAGAAATCAGAGATAAGAAAATGATTGTCTTCGACGGTAGCTATGAGGAGTATCGAGCGAGCGTTATCGAGAATAGGCAGTGACGTCACTCCTGCTAGCGAATGATGAGCTTAATACGTTAGCCCAATTGAGAGCCTTGTTTACTAAACTCGCGCGCAGTTCCTTCAATTGCTTTATCGCTGAGATAAGGTGTCATTTTTACGAATAACCGCCTCAAAGCCTCACCATATTCCGCTTTGAACTCGGCGCTCGCGATCGCGATTTCGGTTTCATTGGCTGCGGTTAACTCGCAAAACATTTGTAACATGGTTTCGCTAAGAAGATAAGACTCGCCAGTAAAACGATTTTTGAAAACCGGTTTATCCATCTCTAAGTTTAAAAAGAAGGCTTCGCGGTCACAGGCGCAATATTGGTAGATAATTTCTTCGGCGTCTTTTCCAACGATTTCCCGAATGTTGTCTCTGTATTTTACCGAAACCAATTGTTCGTCAAAACCGTCGGTACCATAGGCCGCGTGGTATAGCCCCGCGTCTTGAAGGCCTGAGCTCGCGCCCCAGTCACAGAGAAGCTTTTTGGTACCCTTTAAGTGTTCGATCAATGAGCCATTCAAATGTGAAAACTCACCTGCGCCTAGCGCTGCGAGTTGTTGAAACTTATCCATTTTTTAAAAGCTCGTCCACGTAAACAGCAGTATTGAGATTCGTCAACACGACGTAATTATTACCCGACATTCTAGTATCGCTACAAATCCAGCTTCTTTTCCAACTCAGCGATGATTGATTCCATTTCATCCACTTTAGCTCGAGTCTTTTCAAGTACCGCTTTTTGAGTATCTAGCTCTTCGCGCGTCACAACATCAAGATCGCCAATAACATCTTGAATCGCGGCCTTGATATTATCGCGCACGTCGTTAGACAGCGAGTCGGGTACCGCGGCCTTGGCGGTTTGCATGATTCGCTGAATAATGTCAGCGGCGGCATTAGGATTGTCGTTCATTGTGTAATACAAAGTCGCAGTAAAAGCTTAGTTGTGGCTATTGTTACCCTGAAGCGTTGACGAGTCTAGTTCTATAGCGCAAAAAAAAGACCCGCCGAAGCGAGCCTTTCTTATCTTACTGACACCACATGCAGTGTGAACTAATCAAGAGTCACCATCTACGGCTTTCATAGAAAGACGCACGCGGCCTTGCTTATCAACCTCAAGCACCTTAACCGTTACTTCGTCACCTTCAGACAAATGGTCGGCGACATTTTCAACACGCTCGTTAGAAATTTGGGAGATATGCACCAAACCGTCTTTACCCGGAAGTACATTTACAAACGCGCCAAATTCCATGATTTTGACAACTTTACCGGTGTAGACCGAATCTACTTCGATGTCTGACGTAATCTCTTCAATACGACGACGTGCTTCAGCACCGGCTGCGCCATCGACAGACGCTACGTTAATAGTACCGTCATCTTCGATGTCGATAGTGGCGCCTGTTTCTTCGCACAATGCGCGAATGACAGCACCGCCTTTGCCGATAACGTCACGAATCTTATCAGGGTTGATTTTGAACGTGATAATGCGGGGCGCATGGTCAGACATTTCTTCACGATGCGTATCAAGCTCCTTAGCCATTTCCGCCAAGATATGAATACGTGCATCTTTCGCTTGCGACAATGCTTGGGTCATAATCTCTTCGGTGATACCGTCGATTTTAATATCCATTTGCAATGCAGTAATACCGTCTGGCGTGCCCGCTACTTTGAAATCCATGTCACCAAGATGATCTTCGTCACCCAGGATGTCAGTCAATACAGCAAAGTTGTCGCCTTCTTTGATCAGACCCATTGCTATGCCAGCAACAGGCGCTTTAAGAGGCACACCTGCGTCCATCATCGCAAGAGACGAACCACATACTGATGCCATTGAGCTAGAACCATTTGATTCAGTAATCTCAGACACGACACGAATAACGTATGGGAACTCTTCAGCTGTCGGTAATACGGCTTGTACACCACGACGTGCCAAACGGCCATGACCGATTTCGCGACGCTTTGGCGAGCCAACACGACCCGTTTCACCCACCGAATACGGAGGAAAGTTGTAATGCAACATAAAGCGATCAGAGATGTCGCCTTCTAATGCATCAATGCGCTGCGCATCACGTTCAGTACCCAAAGTTGCCGCAACAACGGCTTGAGTTTCGCCACGGGTGAACATAGCGGAACCGTGAGTACGCGGCCATACGCCAGTGCGTACATCGATACCACGAACAGTCGTTGTATCACGACCATCAATACGCGGCTCACCGGCAATGATACGCCCACGAACGATGTCTTTTTCTAAGCCTTTGAACGCCGCGTTAACCGCATCGATATCAGCAACTGAAGACTCTTCATTCAACAAGCCCGCTTTTACGTCAGCGTGAGCAGCGGAGATTTTAGCAACACGATCGACTTTGCTTGCGGTAGAAAACGCGTCTTCTAACGCGGCTTTAGAAATTTCAGCAACTTTTGCGGTTACTGACGTGTCTTCAACCGGTGGCGTCCACTCTTTCATTGGCTTAGCAACATCAGCGGCTAACTCTTCGATCGCGGCAATCGCCTTCTGTGATTCTTTGTGGCCGTACATTACCGCGCCTAGCATGATCTCCTCAGCAAGAATATTTGCTTCAGACTCAACCATTAGAACCGCGTCTTTAGTGCCCGCAACGACTAAGTCCAGATCAGACTCAAGAAGCTGATCACGATCTGGGTTTAATACGTACTCGCCGTTCATGTAACCAACGCGCGCTGCGCCAACGGGTCCATTAAACGGAATACCGGACGTCGCCAAGGCTGCTGACGCACCAACAAGTGAAACAATCTCAGTGTCGATGTTCGGGTCAATTGACACAATCGTGATAACCACCTGTACGTCATAGCCAAAACCTTTTGGGAACAAGGGGCGCAACGGTCGGTCGATCAAACGACAAGTTAAAATAGCTTTCTCGGAAGGACGGCCTTCACGACGAAAGAAGCCACCAGGAATTTTGCCGGCGGCGTAAGTACGCTCTTCGACATCAATCGTAAGTGGCATGAAATCTCTTGGCTCACCTGACATCTTGTTGACGACAGTGACCATTACAGTGGTATCGCCACAGCTGGCGATGATAGCCGAATCGGCTTGGCGAGCGATCTCACCCGTTTCTAAAGTGAACTCACGCTCACCGAATTGAAAGGTCTTCGTTACCTTTGACATACAATTTACCTATAAATTTTAATATCTCTTTAGCCCTATTGCTATTGAGACAGCCTGCACTATTTGCAGTTTTCCTACTCTAAACATTGTGCGAACCATTTCGCACCTTGTCTTCTCCGCTTTGTCTCACGCCAAACTACGGCAATGATAACGGGGAGGAGATACCCTTAAAACTACAAAAGCCTTATCGCTAGATAAGGCTTTTGTGAAAGCGTTGTTTCTTTACTTACGCAGGCCTAAGCGGCCGATAAGCGTTCGATATCGCTCAACATCGTTTTTCTTCAAATAATCAAGCAGCTTGCGACGCTGATTTACCAAACGCAACAAACCTTGGCGCGAGTGATGGTCGTGGATGTGCTCTTTGAAGTGTGGAGACAAGTCTTTGATTCGAGCTGTCTGCAATGCGATTTGAACTTCAGGTGAACCAGTGTCACCTTTTGCAATTTGATAGTCAGCAACAATGGCTGCTTTGTCTTCGGCGGTTAATGCCATAAAAACTTCCTCTTCAGAAATTAATGAATCTCAATTCCCTGAAGGGTGGAAACCAAGATAAGATTGTCGCAAAACACGATTGCTTTACGAGGCGCGTATTCTAACCTTTTGGCAGTAGAAATCACCTGTATTTACGCTAAAAACACCCGTTTTTTAACGGTTTTATCCACTTTGAGTGCAGTTTTGCGAGCGATCACTACGACTCGTCCGTTATAAAGGTTTTTCGAGCTTTTATTTGGCCTAACTCTGACACCTCGCCAACACCAAAAAGTCGCCCGTCAGTGCGGTAAAAACGGCTTAGTTCCGCCGTTCTTAAGCCATTAGCGGGCGTAGCTTTACCTTGCAACATACTTAACGCCTGAGCATCGGAAATTTCGATCTTAGGCATGTGCTCAATCAAGGTATCGATTGGTAACAACAGATCCGCAACATTTCCGGTCTCGACTTGTTCGAGAGAACGAGCCTGTGTAACGCTTATAGACTTTATTTCGGTACGCCGCAGTTCAACAACATGCGCGCCGCAGCCTAAAACCCGACCTAAATCATCACCCAGTGAGCGAATGTAGAAACCGCTGGAACAATGCACCTTAAGCTCTAGCCGGTCGTTGCTCAAGCGCGTCGCCTCTAAACTGTGCACCGTCATATTACGTGCAGCACGTTCAACCGTTTCACCCTTTCTAGCGAGCTTATAAAGCGGTTGACCATCTCGTTTAAGCGCACTGTACATCGGCGGCACTTGTTGTATGTCGCCCCTAAACTGTTCTAGCGCGTCTTCTAATTGACCATCACTGACGTTAACCGCGTTGCTTTCAATCACCTCGCCTTCGCAGTCTAAGGTGTCGGTGGTTTGGCCGAGCTGTAATACGGTGGTGTACTTCTTATGCGAATGAAGTAAGTACTCAGACACCTTAGTGGCCTGCCCAAAACACAGTGGCAATAAGCCGGTAGCAATAGGGTCTAGGCTGCCGGTATGCCCGGCTTTTTTCGCGTTCAATAACCACTTTACTTTCTGCAGCACTTGATTTGAACTCATGCCCGCCGGTTTATCGAGCAGGATTACACCATGTAAATTGAGCTTTTGTTTTTTCATCGGCGATAACTAAAGAAAACTATAAGGCGTCACCCAGAACTAAAACCAGTATGAGCTTACAGCGTAAATAACGGTCTAACGTTTGCTCTACTCTTTGTTTAGAGCCTTATCAATCAGGGCCGACATTCTAGCGCCCTCAGAGATCGAATTGTCGTACGAAAATAACAAGTTCGGGCAATGGCGCATATCAATAACGCGCGCCAAGGCACGCCGTAAAAAACCATTGGCTTTCTCCAGCGCCTTCATTGTGTCGTCAATCTCTATTTGATCTTCGAATAAAGAAGTGACAAAGACTTTCGCTTGGCGCAAATCCTTAGTCACCTCAACCTCGGTTATGGTCAAACTGGAAACACGCGGGTCATTGACCTCATTACGCAGAATCATCGCCAACTGACGGGTGATGGTCTGCGCCACGCGCTCACTGCGATTAAACTCTTTAGGCATAGTCGACCTTCCGCAACTCTACTAATCAGTAACCATGTTAACTGGTTAGCTGGTTTACAGGGTTACTTTAACCTCAACTTTATCGAAGATTTCCAATTGGTCGCCTTCTTTAATGTCGCTGTAGTTAGTGACACCAATACCGCATTCGGTGCCCATTTTGACCTCACTAACGTCGTCTTTAAAACGTCGAAGCGAGTCAATCTTGCCTTCAAAAATCACGATACTGTCGCGAACTATCCGCACATGAGCATTACGCTTAACCACGCCTTCAGTCACGTAACAACCAGCGATGGTGCCAATCTTCGGTGCACGGAAAACCTCGCGCACTTCTACTTGGCCCATCACGTCTTCGCGAATCTCGGGGTCTAGTAGACCTTCCATTGCGGCTTTAACGTCGTCGATGACTTCATAAATAATACTGTAGTAACGAATCTGTACTTCTTCTTGCTCCGCCAACTTTCTGGCTTGCGCGTCGGCACGAACGTTAAAACCAATAACGAAGGCCGAGGAAGTCATGGCAAGGTTGATGTCCGATTCGTTAATCGCACCCACCATACCGTGCACTACGCTCACTTTAACTTGATCAGTTGAAAGCTTGGTTAAAGACTCAGATAAAGCTTCGATTGAGCCTTGCACGTCACCCTTGATAAGAACGTTAACGTTTTTAACTTCGCCCTCACCCATTTGCGAGAACATGTTCTCAAGCTTCGCGGCCTGTTGGCGCGCCAAACGTGTTTCACGTTCACGACTGCTACGGAACTGAGCGGCTTCACGAGCCTTACGTTCATCATCAACCACCAGCATATCGTCGCCAGCCGATGGAACACCACTTAAACCTTGAATCTCTACCGGCATTGACGGGCCAGCAAGCTTAATCGTTTTGCCACTGTCATCGACCATCGCGCGGATACGCCCGGTCTCACGACCAACCAAAACAATGTCGCCATAGTTAAGTTCGCCCTGTTGAACCAAAATAGTACACACCGCACCGCGGCCTTTGTCTAAGCGCGCTTCAACAACGGTGCCCGTGGCGTTGCCCGATGGACGAGCCTTAAGCTCAAGTAATTCTGACTGCATTGCAACCGCTTCAAGCAGTTCTTCAACGCCCATACCGGTATGCGCTGATACCGGCACCATCATTACATCACCGCCCCAGCCTTCAGAAATAACTTCTTCGTTGGCAAGTTCTTGCTTAACACGCTCAGGGTCAACAGAGTCTTTATCCATTTTGTTGATCGCAACAATCAATGGCACACCGGCATTCTTAGCGTGTCTAATTGCTTCAATCGTTTGCGGCTTAACACCGTCATCCGCAGCAACCACTAAAATAATTAAATCAGTGGCTTGCGCACCACGCGCACGCATTGCACTAAAGGCTTCGTGTCCGGGTGTGTCTAAAAAGGTGATTTCGCCGTTATTGGTTTGTACTTGATACGCACCAATGTGCTGGGTGATACCACCGGCTTCGCCATCGGTTACTTTCGCTTTGCGAATGTAATCCAAAAGTGAGGTCTTACCGTGGTCAACGTGGCCCATAACCGTTACCACTGGGCAACGCGGCTCAAAGGTAGACTCATCGACCTCAACATCTTGACTCGCCGACAAGAACGCCTCAGGGTCATCTTGCTTAGCTTCAACGGCACGGTGACCCATTTCATCAACCACTAACATCGCGGTATCTTGGTCCAAAGTATGATTGATGGTTACCATGGTACCCATCTTAAACAGTGTCTTCACGACCTCAGCCGATTTCACTGACATTTGCGCCGCAAGGTCAGCAACACTGATGGTCTCGCCAATAGCGACATCACGTACAACTGGCGCGACTGGGCGTTCGAACGCGTGCTGATCGGTAGTGCTACTTTTAATATTTGACGGGCGGCGCTTCTCTTTGCGCTTACGACGGCCTTGAGCCACGTGCAATTCGGCGCGGCCCGCAAACGGTTTGCGCTTACCTTTATCTGTTTTAGCGGCGGGCGCTGGCGTGGCCGGTTTGGGGTCGGCTTGCTTAATAATGGGTGACACGCGTACTCGATCAGCCGCTTTGCGGATAATCGAAGGCATTGCAACTTCACGTCGAACACGCGCCGGCTCAGTTGGCTTGGTTTCTACCACTGGCTCGGCCGGCGCCTCAACGGGAGGTGCAGCTTGCGGCTCGGCTTTCGGTGCTTCGGCAACGGGGGCCTCAGCGACTTTTTCAGTTGCCTCAACCACTTCTTCTTTGCTGCTATCTTCGACACTTTCAGCGACGGGTTCAACCACAGCCTCTTCGACAACGTCAGCTTGCGCAGCCTCTTGGGCCTTAGCGGCTTCCGCTTCGGCTTGTTCAGCGGCCGCGGCTAACTCAGCTTGTTCGGCTTCAGCCTGCTGCGCTTGCTCAGCGGCAAGTCTTGCTTGCTCGGCCTGTTCGGCGGCATCCTGTTGTTGACGAAGTTTATCTGCTTCTTGGCGATCTGCCTCTTCTTGTTCAAGCACTTCACGCTTAACAAAGGTACGGCGTTTTTTAGTCTGAACCTGCACAGTGCGTGCAATACCCGTTTTCGAGGTTTGCTGAATCTCAGAGTTCGTCTTTTTCTTTAAAGTGATCTTACCGCGCCCAGCGCTCGACTCTTTAGACGCAGCCGCAGAGCCGCCACGTAGAAAATCTAATAGTTGACGTTTTTCTTCGTCACGCAAGGAGTCTTCGACAGTCTTGCCGGCAACGCCCGCATCACCGAGCTGCTTAACAACGCGTTCAGGTTCAATGCCAATTTGTTGGGCAAAGGCTTTGATAGTAATGGTTGACATAATTTGTGCTCTTTTTGTTTAGATAAGTTGTGTTAGCAATTTGTATTTTGTGTCTCAAACTCTATAGAGACTTACGCGTCACTACCCTCTTCAACTTCATCCGTCGCATCAGGGTCGATACCCATTTCTTCAAACCAAGGTCGGCGCGCGGTCATGATTAACTCTTGCGCGCGTTCTTCAGTTATTTTCAACCCTTCGATTTCAAGCAACTCATCGGTTGCTGCCTCGGCAAGGTCTTCCATTGTCTTAATATCGTTGATCGCCAGGAACTTCGCGGTGGTATCATCCATCCCGTCCATTGCCAGCAAATCGTCGGCAGGGTCAGCCCCCTTCAAAAGCTCTTCTTTTTGAATCGCCAACGTAACCAACGCATCATCAGCACGTTGCCGCAGTTCATCAACCAATGCTTCATCGAACTCTTCAACTTCGAGCATTTCTTCACGCGGCACATAGGCCACTTCCTCAAGGCTTGAAAAACCCTCTTGAATAAGAATGGTTGCCACGTCGGCATCAATATCAAGTTTTTTCATGAACATTTCACGCACATCAGACGACTCTTCTTCAAGCTTTTCGTTCGCTTGCTCGTACGTCATGATGTTAATTTCCCAGCCGGTTAACTCACTGGCTAAACGCACGTTTTGACCACCACGACCAATCGATAATGATAGTTGCGACTCGTCGACAATCACGTCCATTGCGCCTTTGTCTTCATCAACCATAATCGATTCAACTTCGGCAGGCGCCAACGCGTTAATTACAAACTGTGCTGGGTCTTCAGACCATTTGATAATATCAACACGCTCGCCGTTTATTTCATTTGAAACACTTTGCACACGCGAGCCGCGAATACCGACGCATGCGCCTACTGGGTCAACTTTTGAATCGTTCGATTTAACCGCGATCTTAGCTCGTAACCCCGGATCACGAGCCGCCGCCAAAATCTCAATAATGTTTTCGCTGGCTTCCGGCACTTCAGTGCGGAACAATGAAAGAACGAGGCCGGGCGCAGTGCGGTCTAAGACCAATTGCGGGCCACGGTTGTTTTGTTTTACTTCACTTAAAATAGCGCGAATACGATCACCTGGACGCAGACCTTCACGCTGAATCATTTTATTACGCGGCAACACGGCCTCAACGCCACCAAGATCAATAATGGTGTCGCCACGTTCTTGGCGCTTAACCACACCGGACAACATTTCGCCTACACGTGGTTCAAACTCTTCGCTAATTTTATTGCGTTCAGCCTCACGCACTTTTTGCATAATAACTTGCTTGGCTGCCTGCGCGGCAATACGACCAAAGGGCACGGCTTCAAGTTCTTCTTTAACAAATCCACCGATTTCTAGCTCAGGGTCGTGTTCCTTAGCTGCGCTTATACACATTTGCTTGGTTGGGAACTCTAACTCAGCATCGTCTTCAATAACTTCCCATACGCGATACGGAATGTACGAACCGTCTTCTTGATTGATACTGCAATGAACTTCAATATCTTCACGGTGACGTTTGCGCGTTGCCGTCGCCAACGCGGCTTCAATCGCCTCGAAGATAATGCCTTTATCAACGGCTTTCTCTGTCGACAAAACGTCGGCCATCATTAAAAGTTCGCTTGCCATGTTTCTAGCTCTCTGTTTTAAAAGTAAACGGTTTCAAAAAAATTAGTCAAAATTATAGACCGGCACTAATCGCGCCCGATCCATATCTGCGTACGGTAGCTCTGATTGTTCGCCATCGACTTCAACGACAGCAAACTCATTAGTGGCTTCTACTAATTCGCCACTAAAACGACGCCGGCCATTAACCAAGGTCGTCATCTTAATTTTTACGTCTTGCCCGACGACTGCCTTAAAATGAATCGGCTTAGCCAGCGGACGATCCATTCCAGGTGACGACACCTCTAAGGTGTATCGATTTGAAATAGGGTCTTCAACATCTAAGATCGCACTAAACTGGCGGCTGGCTTTAGCGCAATCATCAATTGTTACGCCACCCGGGTTATCTATGTAAATGCGCACGATAGACGTATCACCACCGCTTAATTCAACAGCCACAAGCTCATAACCCAGTGCCTCAGCACCCGGTAATAGAACATCTTCGATATGTGGAACGGTTAACGCCATTAATAAAAAACCAATTTCAAAAAAAACAATAATCACAAAAAAAGGCGAGCACAGCTCACCTATTATTGATTTAGCTCATCGAGCAAAATCATATTATCGCATTTAACCAGGCCACCAATCATACGCGACGCTAATATATAACGTAACAAATTGGGCTTGCGCCTAATAATTCAACATTAATTTTTCACAATAAGCTCAAAAATAATAAGATGCGATAAAAACACAAAACCCCGCTTAAAGCGGGGCTTCCAGTGAGCTTGACCAGCAAACAAAACACCAATCAAACAAATTTGGCAGCAGAGAGAAAGCACAATAAATGCCTTCTAAAGTACCGCTAATTTAGTTTAACAAAAACAATCGAGCAGTTGATTATCTTTGTACTAAATTGTCATTTAAGTCAGATAAACCAGCTTAAATCACTTGGTAGCGGGGGCAGGATTTGAACCTACGACCTTCGGGTTATGAGCCCGACGAGCTGCCAGACTGCTCCACCCCGCAACATCAAGTGGAGGCGTAATATAGTTAAATATTTTTAGAATAGCAACCCATAGTTCAATTAGTTTTGAAGTTTATTATGACAGACAAAATACTCGGTCCGCTAAGACAAATATTCACGTCGTAAGCACTTGAATTTACTTGTGGCTTACTGCCCCGAACCGCGCATTTATGCGCCTGCACTTAAGCAGCAATTTCAGCGAGCAAGTTGTGAACTCAGCAACCACATATTCGTGCGACCATTAAACTATTGGAAGCATTATAGACTTATTGCATTTTTACCCTACATTACCTGCAAAACTCGATCTAAATAACAAAACTCTCTCGCCTCATACCCTCTATGCATCGATATCAACAACTTAGTCTTGGCGTGTGCCTTCTATTGCTCAGCATACAAGTTGGCTTAGCGCGCGAAAAAAAACAATACGACTTTGAGATACAAGCCGACTTTCGCCAGGCCAAACGCTTAACCGATGATGATGACTGCATTCCAATCAGGGTAAAGGTAATGCAAGACAGATACTGGCTCAGAGAGTTGAGCTGGCAGGAAAGCCCACATCAGTTTGACTTAAAAGCCGACGGTGAGTTAAGAAAAGAGAACGGCGAATGGCGCTGGCAACTGCCAAAAAGAGGCGGCGAACTGCATTATTGCATGCAATTAAATCACCTTCGCGGTGAACGCTACGACTCAAGAATAACTAAAAGTTGGGCGCTATTTCGAGCTGACGACTTGCTACCACCCGTCGCCAGTATTGCGGCAATAGACAGCTATTCACGCACGCGATTGAAGTTCAAGCTGCCAGAAAATTGGAGCTCGGTCACCGCTTACCCCCAGGTGGGTAACCACAAATACAAAGTCGATAACCCCAAACGTCTGTTCGACCGCCCAACCGGTTGGGTACAACTGGGAGAACTTGGAGTGCGTCGCGATACAATAGCCGACACCAGGACAGCGGTTTCGGCACCCATCGGGCAAGAGGTCACACGGCTCGAAATTTTAACGTTACTCACGTTTACGCTACCGACCGTTCGTGACTGGTTTCCAAAGTTCCCAGAACGCCTATTAGTGGTGAGCGCGAACGGCGGCATGTGGCGTGGCGCACTGTCTGGCCCTGCATCACTGTATCTACACGGCGAACGCCCACTGATTAGCGAAAACGGCACCAGTACCGTTCTGCATGAATTAGTGCACGTGGGCATGCAACGCGAAGCCAGCGTCGACGCCGACTGGATCGACGAAGGCTTAGCGGAATATTTAGCCTTAGTATTACTGCACGAAGCCGGCGGTCTAACAGACCGGCGCTTTAATAAAGCACTGGAAGATCAACGACACTGGGGCGAAACCGCAAGCCAGCTTGAAACGCGAAACTCGCAAGGTGCCGCAACCGCGAAAGCCGTAACCCTATTCGCTCAACTGCACAATGAGTTGGGCAACGAAAACTTCCATAAATTAGTAGCGCAACTCGCAGAACCCGGGCCGCCGATCAGTCCAGCCATTTTGCGTGAAATGGCCGAAGAGGTACATGGCGGAGAAATCGCTGCCTTTTAATTTTGGACTCAATAATCTTACCGGAGTTGAAAGGTTCAGCGCTGATATATCTATCGAAAGTCAGTGCCTTTTTATTTTCACATAGTTTAGTTTACGAGGCACAAGGCAATGACCCCGTTTTTTTCAACTGGAGCTTGCAACGCATAAGCAAACTGGGAACTCTAAACTCACAAAAGAAATCACGACGGTCAGGTGACTAAGGCAAGAAAAATCATCGCCTCGATTGATGAAGCACTCTACTACCATTACGTTTCACTCTGCATGCGCCGCGCATTTTTATGAGGTAATGGTCGTTGCTCTAGTCAAGACTAGGAGCACAGACTGGATACCCCAAGAACTTGTGCTTCAAAAAGATTCAAAAGTCACGCATAATGAACTGGCCTGAGATCTTTCTCTAAATTTATAAGAAGGACTAGCTCAGGAATAAAGGAATAAAATATAGGTCAGGTAAATGAATACATCAAATAAAATTGTTGTGATTGTAACGCTAGGCGTGTTCAATACAGAAGCTGTACTAGCGGACGGAGGGGCGACGCTCAACCACGAGCACAAAGCTTATGCAATAGAATCTCTTCGCACGTATGAGGAGTCACTCAAGACAGGAGAGATTAAACCGCCAGTTCAACCCAGCGCGAAACAAGCGGCACCGTTTGAGTGCGTAGATGAGCACGAGCAAAGTTGTAAAACGCAAGAATGGGTTCACAACGACAGTATCGCCGCAAGCGCGCCCGAGCCAACCATGTATTCCGATGGAAAATACAAAGTAACTATCACGTTTGCGCGCGAAGAATCTCTTCCCGCTCTTCCTATTCTGTATCATGGCAAAAACAAGTTTGAATCAACAACTGAGGCAGAGCACGAGACTTTAAAAAACAAAGTCTTTGAAGAACACTTAGGCTTAAACTATTGGGCGTACGACCCCGAGTTAGTTAGCGCAAATTCAACTGCGGCCAAAATTAATATTTGGATTAGAACAAGTGATGAACTACAACGCTTTGCAGATGATCCAACTATACAAGGAATGTTCCATATCAACAATTCCCAAGTTACAGAAGGCTATTCCAATGACGGCTACGAAACGCTAAAAGTAAACTATTAGCAAAAAAGGAGTTTATCTTGAAAATTAGAGTCGCTCGCTACGCGTTATTCGCGCCGGCGATTTTATTCCTATTCGCAATCAAAGCTAACGCTCAGCGCGTGGCGATAATTGACCAAGGCTATAACGAAGTATTTCAACTTCAACACAGGGGCAGGAGTAAATTTACAGTACAGCACTGCTTCTCGTTCGCGGATAGATCCGTCAGAGGCGTTGGTCAACCAGCTCTAGGTGACGGAGGGGTTCACCTTGCCATATTCCAAGCCTCGCTATGCGCCGATGGCAACCCGGGCCAAGTATTTAACTTTCGAGCAGCCACTCATCCTAGGAGTTTCATTGAGCCGATCTCTGGGCAGCAAGTGTCGACTTCTAGCGGATTTACTCACGCACTAGAAATTAGTAATGGCGTCTGGGATTTTAACAGGAGTGTTTTTCAATCGCATGTCCAAGTCTTCGGACTAGCTGGCGATAGGTCCGCAAACTCAGGAGTATCGCCATCGCCGTTAATAAGAAGTATTGCCGCCGACGAAAAAAATTATACAACAAACCGTGGCGCTCACACTCTAAGGGCGCTTAGATATATAAATGCCAATGACACCAATACTATGGGCGCAGTTGCTATATCTCATGTTGTAAATAGTAGGTTCCCTGATGGCACGGTGTTGACACCTAACCTGTGTCTTGGCACACCTGTAGGTCAGGAGGTTGTGGACGAGCTACGCCGAAAAGGCATAGCGGTTGTAGCAGGCCTGTTGAACAACGATGTACTCTTGTCAACAAGAACCTGGCCCAATTGCATCAATGGCATAATCAATGTCGGACGAACGGATGGCTTTGCTCCGCCCAACGATGGGATAGGGATAGGGCAAAACGGAATCGACTTTTACACTGAAAGTGCAGTTCCAATGCCCTTCAGAAACTATGTTGCTTTTGGGAATAGCTATGCTGCTCCAAAGGTTGCCGCCGCGTTTTCAATACTTCAGGTTAACTACCCAGAGTCAACAGTCGACCAGCAATATCGAGCACTCTTGAGGTCTAGTTTAGGCACTTATACATACAAGGGTCTAACGAGACCTAGAATACGAAAAAACCAAATTAACAATGCGCTTAGTCAGCTTGATCTAATTATTCAAGAAGATATTGCTGATCGCGAAGAAGGTGACCTAGCCGTTGATCGTCGAGAGTACGGTGTTGCTTTCGGCGGATTATCGAGCGATAGAGCAGAGCTCGTCATTGACTTTAGCACTGCTTTAGCAAAACAACCAGAAGGCAACCAGCTTACTCTTAACAAGACCGGAGCTGGTGATGTTCAGGATGTGGTCATTAAGTTTACTGGTATTTTCGACGAGTCGCTGAATTCAAGCCGACAATTTCGAATACGGCTCAACGGGGCAGTAATTGGGGAAGTAGGAGAATTTAACAATAACCAAGAAATTTTAAAAAGCTTTGTGATAGATAGGGACTTGCTCACCAGTGCCGACAACCGTGTAAGAATTGAACCGCTTAGCACTGATCTTAAATGGGGGATCAAAGACCTAAAAGCGACGGTGATGCCAAAGATTCCACTGACGCTCGGAGTGCTCGATCAAAATCAATATGGGTTTTCTGAGTCGCCTTTGCGCAGGTATACGAGCGCGAAATTCACAATCGGTATCCCTGTGGTCGAAACCGATTTAGTACTTACAATGACTGGGTATGACCAAGACATCGCCAACGAAACCGAAATCTTCATAAATGGCAATTCAATGGGGTTTTTAAAGCAATCTGGAAACGACAAGTACGGTGACCCGACAACATTCATTATCGAGCAGGAGAAGTTGGTTGTTGGCGCTAATCAAATTGAAGTTTTTCAAAGACAGTTCACGACAGAGCAAAGACGTAACTGGGCCGTAAAGGATATTTTGTTGAACGAAGTAAGGCCCGATATTGCTATTTCATCTTTAGGAATCACCACTAAGAACGTGAGAAAGAATAAACCGTTTGACGTTGTAGGAACTGCAACTAACATCGGAAATACAAGGCCTGCATTTGCTCGACTTCATTACTACCTATCTGACGATGAGAATATCAATCCAGATGATACTCTACTTTTAGGAAGTACAGTGTTAACAGGCCTAAACTCAAACGTTGCCAAAGGGTTTAGCCGTAGTTTTTCTACGCAGTCGGTAAATACCGAAACTTATTTTGGTGTGTGCGTTGATCCAGTTTTACTAGAAATCAATACCACCAACAATTGCTCCGCGGGAATACTGCTTGAAGGTAAAGAGCCAGAGAAGCTAGTATCGACAATAATGCTATTACTCGACGACTAGTCAGTTTCAGCTATTGATCTTGGTAAGCTCTGCAAAAAGAGATTTAGAGCATAGCGCTCGGATTAGATTCATTTGAGTTACTGATGACTATGAAACTCAGGACTTACCAGCATTCTGCGTTTGAACTCAGTTATTTTTAAGAGAACAACGATGTACATGGCGCTCGGCTAACGCATGCTCAATGATTGCCTGAGTAGGTACATCCTCAGGTCACCAAAGTTTTTCGCCATTGGCATATAGCCTACATAATCGGCTTTATAGTCAACATCTTTAGACAGTGCCAATTGGGCGGCAAAGGCCTCGGTTACGTATACCTGACTTGGCGGTGTGATTGGCTCGATTCTCGCTGCCAAATTCACGTGCTCACCAAAATAATTTGAGCGCTTGGTGACCGGGTCTTCAATTTGATAAATCGGCCCAAAGTGTATGCCTAGCCTCAACTCGACAGGGTTGTGAAACTCAGAGTCGCTCGCGCCGACTCTCCAGATAGCGTCTTGCATCGCCAAAGAACACTTAGCAGCGACATGGGTATCTCTCATTACCACAAATAGACCATCGCCCCAGGTGTTGGCCATTAATACCGAATCAGCGCCTTCGCTCAGTTTTATATCCTTAATGACGTCAGCAATACAACCTAAGACTCGCCTTACAAACCTTGGTAACTGCGCGTCGGGTAGCGCACTGAAGCCCTTGATATCACCGAAGAGTATTGAATATGGTTTCTTATTTGACAGTGCGTCATCTACTTTAGCCGGCGGCGGTTTAGACGGGCCTTTTGATAATTTACCTAAACCCTCGGCAGACGTAAAAACTATATGCCTTTTATGACCAAGAGTTTTCCACGTTTGCATGTCGGCATACGTCCCGGCAACAGTCTCAGTTTTCTCACCATCCCAGACGGCGATTTGAACTAAAGGTGCCGCCATATGCTGCTGCCGAAGACAGGCTCGCCCCATCGAATGAAGGCTGCAGTAGTTGAACAGGCTGTCATCGCCATTATATTTTCCGCTAGAGCAAATACTTGTGCTCGTCGCAAGCTCCCAACAACGGTCAAATCGTTTAAGCCAGTCTTGCCCCGAAGACATCACCGACACTTGCCGAAACTCCTCGAGTGAAAACGGCAGACTTACATGCAGCTCACCTTGTCGCTTAATTATTTCTTCAGCAAAAATAATGTCTGCGCCAGATGCCAAAGAGCCATAGGCGATACCCACCTCTAGCGTGTCAAGAAGTTGAGCAATCTCAGTTGTGATTCGGTCTTCCTGGTCCGCTAAAAAACGCCCGCTTTCAGCATCAGGCGGGCTGATAATATGACCCGCATAATAAATTATCATCGGCAGGTTGAGCGCGTTTAACACATCCGAATCGGACGTTATCAGCGAAAGCTGCTTTTGCGTTACCGCCATTGAAGCCCAGTCATCATGAGCAAAGTCATTGGCGATACAAAGCTGTTTAACAGAGTTTTGTATATCCCCAATAAGCACATACGCCTCAGCCGCAGAAGCGTGCACCCAGTAGCGTGACTCTGCGGCTTTGCAAAGCGAAAGCACATCGCCTGCAAGCTGTTCAGACATCAGCGCATCTCCGGCAAGGAAATACAGCGTTGCCGCATTAATCGCTGGGTAAAAATCAGACGAATCAGTTGCACGGTAAATCTGCTCATAGCGCTTCGCAGCAGCGACTAATAGTGGAGCCTGCGCGCTCGATACCGACGCCAAGGCGCTATCTTTAATCAATCGAGCGCCTAACGCTGAATAATCTACATTGGTTGACTTATTCAACTCAAACGAGTCGTAGAACCGATGCGCTTGCTCAGTTGCACCAAGCCTTGCGAGAGACAGTACGGCCAAATATTGCAATTCTTTGTGGCCCTCATAGTCCCTTAGCGCGGCCTCAGCCCGATCATACGCTTGAAGATATTCTCCAGACTTCATCGACAACTTTACGCCATCAACGGCTTGTTCTTTGGTGTTGCTCATATTTTGAAGTTCTTTTTAATTGATCCTGGCCTAACTGCGATGCTGCAATCGCGTGCCTAGTGGGTCGACGCTCTACTAAACGGTAATGTCGAACTCGGGCCTGAATCAACATAGGCAGCCTCCGCTTACGACTATTCGTTTTCGGTGGCTTATCAGCCTTGCTCTTTCGCCTTCGAAAGCCCGGTTGATATTTTTTTCAGCAACTCATTCAAATAAATCTTGGCGCCTGAATCGCCTTGCTCCGCGGCCATTTGATACCACTTTATCGCTTCATCAACGTCTGGCTTAACGGCTAACCCAAATTCATAAATAACCCCCAAACTTCGCTGAGCGCTGGCATGCCCTTGCTCTGCGGCTAGGCGATACCACTTTAACGATTCAGCATGATTTAACTCCACGCCTTCACCTTTGGCGTATAAGCCGCCCAGTCGATTCTGCGCGTCGGCTTGCCCTTGTTCAGCGGCTATAAACCAAAGACGGGTAGCCGTTTGCAGGTTAGTTCTCACACCTCGGCCGTTATAGTAAAACTCACCGAGTTTAAAGTGTGCGTATGGGCTTTTCTGCGCGGCCGCTTTTTCATACAAAGCCCTTGCCTTATCAATGTCTCGGAAACTCTTTTCGCCATTTTCGTATAAGTCAGCAAGCGCTTGTTGAGAGGCAACATCACCATCGTTTGCCTTGGCCTCTAAATCAGAAACCATCTTTTGAAAAGCGAGCGCCTCTTTCTCTTTTTTTTCTCGAGCCGCGTTCGCAGCTATTTCATCGGCACTCATAACTGCATCTGCCTTATCGACTGCGCTCGCCTTTGCTTGTGTGGCTTCTTTAATGACAATGTTTTTCTTTTTGGCTACTGTCGAGTCGATTATTTTCCCGGCGGCGCTTCCACCGCCTTTAGCTTCTTGTGTAACCTTGCTCGGAGCGCTGGTTTGAGTAGCGTACCAAACGCCGCCGCCAATCACGCCAAGCAATGCGAGACCAATAAGTAAAGCCGGTGCCTTGCTAGACTCATCTTTAGTCTTAGACGCTGCCATGGGCTTGTACCTGGTCTCGTCTCGATCGATCACCAATTCGCTCGCCTCAAGCAGGTTGCCTCTCTTAGGTCGCCTCGCTGGCTCTGGCTCTGGCTCTGGCTCTGGCTCTGGCTCTGGCTCTGGCTCTGGCTCTGGCTCTGGCTCTGGCTCTGGCTCTGGCTCTGGCTCTGGCTCTGG
>CALIVT010000029.1 GCA_938048185.1 uncultured Arenicella sp. | reverse complement strand
TTTTTCTTCCAATTTAAATAGCGCGTTTATTGAGTCGCTAATGTTTCTTCTCGAAGAGAAAATTTGCCTGCCTTTATAATTGCATAACTTATTGTTTTTGTGTACTAATTTTAGCGCCTTAGTAGTGAAAGGGGGCGATGGATAATTGCAAAGGGGGATTGAATTTTCAAAGAAAACGCATTAAACTGTTTTTTTATACAGTATATGGATATTGAAAATGAATCGAAAAAGCCCTTTTATTGAATCGGTAAGGCGCAGTATGCGGACACGTGGTTACGCCTTAAAAACTGAGAAATCTTATCTTCACTGGATACGATTTTACATCCGTTTTCATAAAATGAAACACCCTAAGGATATGGGTAAAGTTGAAGTAATTGAGTTTTTAGACCACTTATCTGCTGACCGCAATGTTGGCGTAGGAACTCAACGTATAGCGTTGAATTCGATCGCTTTTTTATACAATAAATTCTTAGACAAACCTTTAAAGAATATGAACTTCAAGTTGGCTAAGAGAAGCCGATATTTACCAACCGTGCTCTCGGCTAAAGAAGTTATGTTAATTATCGATAAGCTTGAGGGAATACATCAGCTCATAGTCAAAGTTATGTATGGCAGCGGGCTACGGGTTTCAGAGACTTTAGGCTTACGTATTCAAGATATTGATTTCGTTAACAACAGTGTTACGGTAAGAAATGGTAAAGGAGGCAAAGACCGAGTCACGCTGCTTAGCGAAAGCGTCGTGAACGACCTTAAAGTTCAAATCGTGAAAGCGCTTCAACAACAAAAATTAGACAACGCAGACGGTATTGGCCCATCTATCCCTGACGCTTTAGGTCGCAAATTTCGTACCGCTTATAAACAATCTGGTTGGATGTTTATATTTCCGTCGACAGCAATTTGTAACCATCCTGTTAATAACAAGTTATGTCGCCACCATTTACATCATACAGTGATACGCAAAGCGCTAAAACGAGCGAAGGATGCCGTAGGTGTTCATAAGCGCGTGACATGTCACACCTTTCGCCATAGCTTCGCCACACATTTGCTCGAAGCGGGCACTGATATTCGAACGGTGCAAGAGCTGCTTGGTCATTCCGATGTAAAAACCACGCAAATTTATACACATGTGATTGGCAAACATTATGCGGGCACCAGTAGCCCGCTTGACCGTATTTCTGAAGAACGTGTGCACTACGTTCATTGATGTCTTTTGCTGTAGGTATGTTTGTTAATCTGTATGTTTGTAGAGTTACATTGTAAATCTCATTATTCCTTTTTAACTGGCGCGTCTAGCCCTGAGGCATTAGTTTATCAAGCCAAAGCGCTGGGTTATTCGGCGCTTGCGATCACGGATGAATGTTCTTATTCGGGCTTGGTTAAAGCTTATCAAGCAAGCGAGGACTGCGAACTAAAGCTAATCGTTGGTAGCGAGTTTTGGGTAGAGTGTGATACTTCAAAACTGAAGCTGGTTCTACTCGCAAAAAACCGAACAGCTTACAGCGAAATATCCGCGCTTATTACCAAGGCCAGACGCCGCAGCCCTAAGGGCGAGTACTCGCTTTCAATGATTGATTTACAATTTGGTTTACAGAACTGTTTGGCAATTTGGCTGCCCTCTTTCTCAAACATTGACCACTCACATGGCAAACGACTTAAGCGTTTTTTTAAACATCGTTTATGGCTTGGTGTTGAGTTATTTATGCAGAGCAATGATCAAGAACATTACCTTGCCTGCGAATCATTGAGCCGCGAGTGTGATATTCCAATGGTCGCCAGTAACGATGTGCACATGCACCATAAAAACTGTAAACCGTTGCAGGATGTCGTCACAGCCATTCGATTGAATACCCCTGTTCAGAAACTGGGCTTGAATAGACAAACCAATGCTGAGCGGGCCTTAAAGCCGATTGGATTATTAAGCAAGCTCTACCCTAGAACCCTACTTGATGAGTCGGTTCGTATAGCTAATATGTGTTCCTTTTCCATGAGCGAATTACAGTATCAGTATCCTAAAGAAGTAGTGCCAGAGACTTTTACACCGACATCTTATTTACGCAAGTTGACTGAACAAGGCGTTGCAGCGAGGTGGCCCGACGGTGAGTCGCCAAAAGTACGCAAGCAAATTGAGGTTGAATTAAACATTATTGAGGAGCTTGAATACGAGTATTACTTTCTAACGGTTTATGACATCGTCGCCTTTGCGCGCTCACAAGACATTCTATGCCAAGGCCGAGGTTCGGCCGCTAACTCAGCCGTCTGTTACTGCTTATTTATTACTGAGATTGACCCTAACCTGCATCAGCTTTTGTTTGAGCGCTTTATTTCAAAAGAGCGTAACGAGCCGCCTGATATTGATGTCGATTTTGAAAGCCAGCGTCGCGAAGAAGTCATTCAATATATCTATAAAAAATACTCTCGCAAACGCACGGCAATTACCGCAACGGTGATCACCTATCGACGAAAGAGTGCAATTCGTGATGTCGGCAAAGCGCTTGGTTTACCACTTAACTTTATTGACGAGCTAAATCGTTCAATGGCGTGGTGGGACAAAGTCGATTCTTTGATCGAACGGATGCAGCAGCGCAAGCTCAACATCAATACCGTTTTATTAGCCCATTTTTTCAAATTAGTTAAAGAAATTTGGGGCACGCCTCGGCATCTATCCCAACACGTCGGGGGCTTTCTAATTACACATAGCCCAACCAGCACCTTAGTGCCAATTGAAAACGCGGCAATGCCAAACCGCACAATCATCCAGTGGGATAAATACGACATTGAGATCATGCGCTTGTTAAAAGTAGATGTGCTTGGCCTAGGTATGTTGAGCGCTATTCGTCGTTCCCTGGCGATGATTGATCAATATCACCCTGCTTATTCACCGACGAAACCGTTAACGGTGCAAGACATTCCCAAAGAAGATCAGGCCGTGTATGACATGCTTTGCCAAGGCGATAGCCTGGGTGTATTTCAAGTTGAATCGCGCGCGCAAATGTCAATGTTGCCACGTTTAAAACCCAGAACGTTTTACGATTTAGTCATCCAAGTTGCCATTGTCAGGCCCGGCCCGATTCAAGGCGATATGGTACACCCCTACCTTAGACGGCGAGATGGGCTTGAGGAAGAAGAATACGCTAACGATGAAATTAAGGAGGTTTTAGAGCGCACCTTAGGCATTCCTATTTTCCAAGAACAAGTTATAAAACTTACTATGGTTGCCGCTGGTTTCAGTGGCGGTGAAGCGGATGAACTGCGCCGGGCAATGGCAAGCTGGGGCAAGCATGGAAATTTAAACCAGTTCCAAGACAAATTAATTAACGGCATGCTTAATCGCGGGCACAGCCAAGAGTTTGCTGAGCGCTTATACAAGCAAATTCAGGGTTTTGGTAGTTATGGTTTTCCTGAATCACATTCGGCAAGTTTTGCTCTATTAGTGTATATCTCTGCGTGGATTAAACATTATCACCCTGCTGCGTTTTATGCTGGCTTGCTAAACAGTCAACCCATGGGTTTTTATTCGCCATCGCAATTAATCCAGGACGCCCGCCGTCACAATGTACTGGTTTTAGCAGTTTGTATTCAAAACAGTGATTGGGAGCACACACTTGATTTAAGGCATTCACCGCCAGCGCTGCGTTTAGGCTTGCGTTTAGTTAAAGGCGTGTCTGAACTTTCTGCAAAAAAAATAGTGTGTGCTCGAATGAAAGCGCCGTTCGTTGACTTGCACGATGTAAGAATGCGAGCACTATTGCATTCAAAAGAGTTGATGAAATTAATCAGCGCCAATGCTTTTCACTGCTTTGATAAAAATAGACGACAGGTTTATTGGCATGCTCTGCAAGTGGATGACGGCTTGCATACTCAAAAAATGAATAATGCCACGTTTATAAAACCGCTGTTAGCCGTCGAGAGTATGCTCGCCGATTATTCTAGTGCGCGAGGTGTTTCATTAGAGCACCACCCCATGCAGCTACTGCGCAATAGCTACCCCTTTAAGCGTTGCACGTTGGCAAAACAGTTACTGCAACGGCGCAATAAGGGCTTAATTGAAGTATCGGGTGTGGTTACTGGCCGTCAGCGCCCGGGCACAGCAAGTGGTGTGATTTTTATGACCTTAGAAGATGAAACGGGCAACATTAATGTAATTCTCTGGAACAGTATTCAAGAACGTTTCCGAGAAGAAATATTGACCGGCAGCATTCTATACATCAAAGGAACTATTGAACATCAACATGGTGTTGCCAATGTTATTGCTGGCTATGTTGAGCGGCAAGACCACGCTTTGCCAAGCCTAAAACTAAGGTCCCGAAATTTTCACTAATACTAAATAACCATCGAAAAAGCTGAGCGCAACGTTAATTTAAAAACGCGTCAATCTCCTGCTTAAACGCATCGCTCTGAGGTTTGGTGCCTGACGCGTAATGTTTGACAGTTTCACCATCGACTGAGACCAAGTATTTAGTAAAGTTCCAACCAGGTTCCTGACCAGTTTTAGCCGCTAAACGTTTGAATATCGAATTCGCCGACTCACCTTTCACATTACTTGGCTCAAGCATCGTGAAACTGACACCGTAGTTGACGTAGCACACATCCGCGACCTTTTTCGAGTCATCATATTCTTGGTTAAAATCGTCTGACGGAAACCCAATCACGGCCAGCTTATCCCCATACTCTTGATGCAAGGCTTCCAGACCTTTGAACTGCGAGGTAAAACCACATTGGCTGGCGGTATTCACAACGAGTAAGGCTTTGCCTGCAAAGGCGTCGCAGAAATTGATTGTTGAATCAGTTCTAAGCTTAGTCGCACTGAACTTGAGAAAGTCATGGCACTCTTCTGTAGCTTGCAACAACCTAGAACCTAACAAAGGCGCAAACAACAGCAAGATAATAATTAATTTCTTCATGGGTTTATCCGAATCATTTCGTATGATTAACATTCTGCATTAGCAGAATACACGTCGTCCGTTATTTAAATGTAATCCGTTTATTTTATGAGCAGCAAACAACACCCGGTAAATGCACAATGGCCCAAAGGGAAATCGTTTAACGAGGGCGATATTTCACGTGTAATCGAAATGGCTTGGGAGGACCGAACACCGTTTGAGGCGATCAAAACTTACTACGATCTAACTGAATCACAAGTAATTAGGCTAATGCGCAAAAACATGAAAACCAGCTCGTTTAAAATGTGGCGAAAACGAGTCAGTGCGCGCAAGACCAAACATCTAGCCAAGCGCGGCTTTAAGGTTGGGCGCGCATTTTGCCCAACTCAATACAAACGCGGCTAAACCCTAAAACTTACAAGTTTCTGTGCTTCTAAGTTTCTGTGTTTATAAGTTCTTACTTTTCGATTAGAGCTTTCAGTGCCAACGCCGCGTTAGACAAGCTACGGCGGCTGTGAATAACCAAACCCAAATCCCGCGAAAGCGTTACCTTTAAATCGAGCACCTTTAAATTTTTATCGTGCATAGTCATCGGTAACAATGACCAACCTAAGCCCGCTGTGGCTAACATCTTTAAGGTTTCCAAATTGTTGGTTTGCATTTGCACATCGAGCACTAAACCGTGTTTTTCAAATTCGCGGCGCATAATTTTATGCGTTTCAGTATCAGGGCTCGGTAGCACACAGGGGTATTTAGCCAGAGTATCGACGTCAACAGCTTTTAACTGAGCCAGTTCGTGCTCTTTGCTCACGACAACATCAAGGTCATCCACCCAAACCGTTTGTTTGATTAGCTTATCTGGCAAATCCTGCGGTAAGGTAATAACCGCAAACTCAATGTCACCTTGCTCCACCGCCATAAAAGCTTGGTCAGAGTCTTCAAAACGAATATCCAGGGTAACTTTGGGGTGGCGCAAATTAAATTCTTTAAGAATCGGCGGCATTCGATGCAGCCCGATATGATGGGCAATAGCCAATGACAAGTTACCGCTGATTTCTTCATGCAAATTGGACGCATAGCGTTGCATGTCCTCGGCTTGGTGCACTAAGTCTTGAGCCTTGGGCAACAGCTGTTTACCGGCCTCAGTCAAACTAATTTGCCGCGCTATACGATTGAATAACTGCGCGCCTAACTCTTCTTCAAGAGCGGCAACTCGTTTACTCACGGCTGGCTGAGTAATGAACAGCACCTCAGACGCTTTCGAGAACGACTCATAGCGGGCCACGGCGATAAAGGCTTGTAGTGCGGATATATCCAAAATACTCTCAAACTATTCCAAACTGGAATCGATATTATAAAAACAATGAATTTGTATTATCAATAGCCTTTGTTATTATTCATTACATTGAAACTCGCCAATCCGCTAGAGGTACCCCATGGCCAAAACCATGTATGAAAAAATTTGGGACACGCACTTTGTGCACCAAGAAGAAGGCCAAGCGCCATTAATGTATGTAGACCGTCATTTAATGCACGAAGTCACATCGCCGCAAGCCTTTGAAGGCTTAAAAATCGCCGGCCGCCCAATCCGTAATACCCACAGTATTTTGGCAACGCTGGACCATTGTGTGCCAACAAAACTGGCTGATCGCATTAACTTGCCAGACCCAATTGGTGCAAAGCAAGTAAAAACCATGATGGATAATTGTGAGGAGCACGGCTTGGTCTTGTACGACATGGAGAGCAAGAACAACGGCATTATTCACGTTGTGGTTCCCGAACACGGCTTTGTACACCCAGGCATGACCACCGTTTGTGGCGACTCGCATACCGCAACTCACGGTGCATTCGGGGCCTTAGCGTTTGGCATTGGCACATCTGAAGTTGAGCATGTAATGGCGACTCAGTGCTTGCCTCAGTCAAAATCAAAAACCATGCTGGTTAAGGTCGACGGCCAACTTTCTAAGTTCAGCACGGCTAAAGACATTGCTCTGGCCATTATTGGTGAAATTGGTACCGCCGGCGGTAACGGCTTTGTTATCGAATACGCTGGCGAAGCAATTACTGCGTTATCAATGCAAGGCCGTATGACCTTATGCAATATGGCGATTGAATCTGGCGCGCGCGCCGGGCTAGTTGCTCCTGACCAAAAGACTTACGACTTTTTAGAAGGCAAAGAGTTTGCACCTAAAGGCGAGCAATGGGATCAAGCGCTTGCTTACTGGAAGAGCCTGCCCTCTGATGAGGGTGCGGAGTATGACCTAGTCATTGAGCTGCGCGCAGAAGACATCGCCCCGCAAGTAACGTGGGGAACCTCGCCAGAGCAAGTTGTACCAGTCGATAAAACCGTACCCGCGCCAAGTGACTTTGAGCTTGAAGGTAAACAAATTGCCTGCAAAAGTGCACTAGACTACATGGGCTTAACACCCGGTACTAAGATGACCGACATTCCGGTCGATTTTGTATTCCTTGGCTCGTGCACTAACTCGCGCATCGAAGATTTCCGCGCCGCGGCAGAGGTCGCCAAAGGCACAAAAGTACCGGCCAACGTTACCGCTATTGCAGTACCAGGGTCTTACCAGGTCAAAGAACAAGCAGAGCAAGAAGGCTTGGATAAAATTTTCACCGCTGCGGGTTGGGAATGGCGTGAACCAGGCTGCTCTATGTGCTTGGCAATGAATGGTGACCAACTAAAGCCTGGTGAACGTTGTGCGTCCACCTCGAACCGCAACTTTGAAGGCCGACAAGGTAAAGGCGGTCGTACACACCTAGTGTCCCCGGCCATGGCTGCTGCCACGGCAGCCGCTGGACGTTTTGTTGACATTCGCGAACTTACTAATTAGGGCTAAGACTATGGAAAAATATACCAAACACACCAGCGTTGCCGCTCTAATGAATCGCAGCAACGTCGACACCGATCAAATAATTGCCAAGCAATTTTTGAAAAAAGTAGAACGCACAGGTTTTGGCGTACATTTGTTTCATGACTGGCGCTATCTAGAAGACGGGGTTACCCCAAACCCAGATTTTGAGTTAAACAACCCAAAATTTGAAGGCGCAAAAGTACTTGTGGCTGGCGACAACTTTGGTTGCGGCTCGTCACGCGAGCATGCGCCTTGGGCGATCGATGATTATGGCTTTAACACCGTTATCTCAACCAGCTTCGCCGATATTTTTTACAATAACTGTTTTAAAAATGGCATTTTGCCGATTGTCGTAGACGCCGACACTCTGAAAGCCCTAATGGCCGAAATAGAATCAAACGAAGGTGTCTCGTTCACAGTAGATTTAGAAAACCAAACGGTGTCAACACCCGGCGGTATTGAGGTTAAATTTGAGATTGATGGCTTCAGAAAAAACAACTTATTAAACGGTTTGGACGATATTGGTTTAACGTTGAAGCAGACCGACAAAATCACGTCGTATGAAACAAAACACAAGGAGAAATTCCCTTGGTTGTGGGCGTCATAGCACTCTGAGCGAACTGAACCCGAGGAAACTCGAAGGGCAGCCACGGCTGCCCTTTTTTATGCTACGCGACGCCGCAAAGTCTTTTATTTATCAACTGAAACTCGATATAGTAAAGAGTCAAACTCAAGAGATGCATTAATGCCTACCAACCAAACAAGCAACCGCAAAATAACCTTAATGGACACTACCTTGCGTGATGGTGAACAGACGCAAGGCGTCTCATTCGCACCGGCTGAAAAGCTAAGCTTGGCGCAAGCACTTTTAGGCCGCTTAAAGGTAGACCGAATTGAGGTAGCATCAGCCGGTGTCTCAGAAGGCGAGCAAGATGCGGTACGCAAAATCAATGCCTGGGCATCTGAAAATGGCTACCTTGAACAAGTTGAAGTATTAGGTTTTGTTGATCACACACGAAGTGTTGACTGGATCGTTGGCGCCGGAGGCAAGGTCATTAACTTGTTGGCGAAAGGCAGCGAGAAGCATTGTTTAACCCAATTACGTCAGCAGCCTGAACAGCATATAGTGCGGATTAAACAAACCGTCGACTATGCACGCGAGCAAGGCGTCGCGGTTAACGTTTACTTAGAAGATTGGTCAAATGGCTACGCCGACTCACGCGATTACGTTTACAACCTAGTTGAAGAATTGAGGGACTGTGACATCGGCCACTTTATGCTGCCCGACACTCTGGGTGTTATGTCACCCTCGGAAGTCTCGACCGCGCTTAAAGACATGACCACCCGTTTTCCTAACTTAGCTTTCGACTTTCACCCACATAACGATTACGGCTTAGCAACAGCCAATGTTATGGCCGCCGTCGATGCGGGAATCGATTCAATTCATTGCACGGTTAACTGCTTAGGCGAGCGCGCGGGCAACGCATCGTTAGCCGAAGTGTCGGTGGTGCTGCGCGATAAAATGAACGTAGAACTTAGCATCGACGAAAAACATATCGTCGATATCAGTCAAATGGTGGAAAGTTTTTCAGGTAAATTCGTGGCCGGCAATGCTCCGATTCTAGGGACCGATGTATTCACACAAACCGCCGGCATTCATGCGGACGGCGATAAAAAAGGCAATCTATACGTCACTAAGCTCTCTCCTGAACGTTTCGCGCGAACTCGTAAATACGCGCTAGGCAAGCTTGCAGGCAAGGCCTCGCTAGAAAATAACTTAGACGAGCTGGGAATAAACTTAAGTGTCGAGGACCAACAAAAGGTGCTCATAAAAGTTATTGAGCTAGGCGATTCCAAACAAACCGTAACCGCGGACGACCTACCGTTCATTATCGCTGACGTACTCGAAAGCCGAGACAATCAACGAGTGGTCTTGATCGACAGCACCACTTCCAGCCGGCTAAGCGGTGACTCAGAAACGGTAATTACTCTGACAGTAGACGGTAATGAACATACAGAATCGGGCAACGGCAACGGCGCCTATGACGCTTTTGTACACGCGTTAGACGAAATATTAAGCCACTACCCAGACTTAAATCGCCCAAAGCTGGTCGACTATCAAGTACACATTCCAAAAGGTGGTAAAACCAACGCCTTAACCGAAGCGTCGATCACGTGGCAGCTCGACAACAACCGAAAAATGACAACACGCGGCGTTCACTCCAACCAAGTGGTTGCCGCAATGTACGCGACACTAAGAGCGATTAACTCGAACCTTACGACTTAAGAATTTGTAAGCGAAGGTTAGGTGAAACGATAGCTACTTACCTAGAATGAGGTTACTCTGCTAAAACCGAGTAGAATAGACAACGTGATAGCTTCCAACTACCGAAGAACAACTTGACTAACCGAGACTGTTAATCACAGTGACGCCAGCTATCGACCTTGTTGTTAAGCATAAAATCGAGCACCGCGTGCACAGTTACGTGCATAGCACTAGCGCCGAATCTTATGGGCTTGAGGCGGTTGAATGTTTGGGCGTTGATGCGGTGCGGGTGTTTAAAACGCTGGTCGTCGAACTTAGTAGTAGTGAACTCGTTGTGGCTATGGTGCCGGTAGCAAGTACTCTCATTTTAAAAAATATGGCCAAAGTCGCGGGCGCGAAAAAAGCGATGATGGCAGACAAAAACAAGGTTCAGCGTGTCACCGGTTACGTGCTTGGTGGGGTAAGCGCTCTTGGCCAAAGAAAGGCGCTCACGACCTTTATTGACGAGAGCGCAAAGTCTTTCGAAAGTGTTTTTATCAGCGCGGGTAAACGCGGCCTTGAAATTGAATTGAGTCCGTCGGACCTTACAACACTATGCGGTGCTCGCTTTGCGGCTATCGCTTGCCGCTAGTTCGGGAAGTGATTGCTGCTGCAACGATATGACGACCGAGACAAGAGGACTACTGCTTGGCGTGCTCGCCGTTACTATTTTCGGACTGACCTTACCTGCTACCCGTTACGTAACTCCATTCTTAGACCCAGTCTTCATTGGACTGGGCCGAGCCAGCCTTGCGGCCATAATCGCCGCGTGTATTTTATTGGCGACTAAACAAAAGCTACCCGAGGGCAAACAGATAATAACGTTAGTGCTCATCGCGCTCGGCGTGGTAATTGGCTTTCCACTTTTAAGCGCTTGGGCAATGCAGTCACTACCCGCATCGCATGGAGGTGTGGTGCTGGGAATATTACCACTCGCAACGGCGGCAGCAAGCCGCTTGGTCAGCGATGAACGCCCGTCCCTAGGTTTTTGGTTGCTTAGTATTACCGGAAGCGCGTTGGTCGTGACCTACTCTCTGCTTCAAGGTGGTGGCCAAGTTTCACTCGGTGATATTGCGTTGCTCGGTTCAGTAATCAGCGCCGCGTTTGGCTACGCGCTGGGTGGAAAACTAGCCAAGGAATTAGGTGGCTGGCAGGTGATCTGTTGGGCGTTGGTCTTTAGTTTTCCGTTTATTATCATCCCGGCGCTAGCGAGCTGGCCGGATAAAATAAGCTACCTTCCTGCTAGTGTATTGCTGGCTTTTTTATATCTGTCATTATTCAGTCAGCTGTTTGGCTTTTTTATTTGGTACAAAGCAATGGCGATTGGCGGTGTCGCACGAGTTAGTCAAGCGCAACTACTACAACCATTTATTACCATAGTCGCGTCCGCAATATTAGTAAGTGAGCACATTGAGTTACAAACGATCGTTTTCGCTACGGTTGTGGTAGTGTTGGTCGCAATTAGCAAGCGCATGCAAATTCATCACGAAAACTGAATCGCTGTCTCTATACCAACTGGATCTATTTATGACTAAGCCGATTATCCGTCCTGCGAGACTTAACGACGTACAACAAATCATGGAGTTTGTCACCAACCTCGCTATTTACGAGAAAGAGCCAGATGCCGTGCTCGCAACGCCTGATGATTTCAAGCGCGCATTGTTTTGCGATAACCCACAAGTACACTCTCTTATGGCAGAACTTGAGGGCAAGGTCGTTGGCTTCGCGGTGTATTTTTATAGCTTTTCAACCTGGCTCGGTCGTCATGGAATTTATTTAGAAGACCTATACGTTACCCCTGAATCTCGTGGCTCCGGCGCAGGTAAAGCACTACTAAAAGAGTTAGCGAAAATAGCCACTGCGAAAAATTTGGGCCGAGTTGAATGGAGTGTTTTAGACTGGAATGAGCCTTCAATCAAGTTCTATGAGGCCATGGGTGCCGAGCCTAAGGACGGCTGGACAGTATACCGCTTGTGCGACGATGCGCTCACTAAGTTCGCGTCATCTTAATATCGTGTGGCTGATCAATATCATGATGAATGCCAAAATCACCCACGCTCAGTTCGATAACCGCCTGAGGGTTAGACCGCAGTACTGATTTAGCCCCGGCATCACCTTTTAACGGCAAGAGCTGCGGTCTAAAATCAAGCCCAAAAGCAACCGGATTGCCGATACCTAGATCGCTTTTAGGCACCACAATATTATCCACGTTAAGCGCAGAGCACATTGCATATATTGTCTCGGGTTGGACATAGGGCATATCCGCTAGAGCAATCAACCAACCTTTCTTTGGTATCGCAGATTTAATCCCCGCGACTAGGCTCTGACTTAACCCGGACTCAGTGTCAGCGCTTGCTACGTGATCAACTTCAAATAAACTAGTGATCGACAGCACATGAGCAATATCGCGACTTTCCTGGTTCACAACCACCACAGTCTCGGCGAAAATTTGAGCATAAATCGCTAAGCTATTGGCTAACAACGTCTTTCCGTTGGGCAGCAGATGAAGCAGCTTGTTACTACCAAAACGACGGCCAACGCCTGCCGCAAGCAATACGCAACGAACGTCTTCAATCTTAGTCATTAATGTATTTTATTATCAACGGTTTATTCTCAAATAGCTTAGCGTCAGTGAGATAGATTAGTCTTGACGTCGATATTTTAAAAGTCTTTTTGAAATATCACCCTCTCGGGTGAGGCGCTTACCTTTAAGATCGGCAACAATGACAAAACGATTAAACACGAGGAGCTACCCTTATTTGATCGCTCATTTTAGTCAATATAGGTAGAAACAGTCTAAATAAATCGATTTCAACTTTTCGTTTTGGCGATAAAAAACATAAGGTATTGAACTATGTCTAAAGCTAGCAAAGCAACGAGCAAAATTTTCAGTTTCAATCATAAGGACCAACTAAGCACTCTGGAGTTGTGGCAAACGCACCTACAAGCACTCAGGCGCGCGTCGCAAGAACCACACAATTTATCTGCTAACGGTGATGTCAAAGCGGTCAATGAAATCAGCACCTCGCAAATAACGATTCGCCCACGGCCTTGATTGCATGCGAGTAAGCTCTCGCATAGCGTTGCCGGAGTAAGCTCGCGCTCGGTATTCGCACAAGGTTAATATGTTATGTGTATTAGTTCGGTACGCCTTATTAATGGCGAATGTCTACCACCAACCATCTTTTGTCATTGCAGCTGAGCAGAAGTTAGTTAAAATTGACAATCGGGTGTTATTTTTTAACTATCTAACATCATTATTCTAATTGCTTAGCAACAACTACTCAGGAGTTCTAAATGAATGTTAGTGACGCGATCAAACAGCGACGCTCAGTGCGCGCCTATCTCGATAAACCAGTTGCACCTCAATTAATCGAAAAAATATTCCAGCAAGCTCAGGACTCTCCTTCGAACTGTAATACCCAACCGTGGCACGTTGTTGTAGTTTCCGGCGAAGCACGCGACAGACTCGAGAAGGCAATGGTTGCGGACATTCTGAGCGGTAAACCACCAACGCCTTATTTCACGCCAGGTGACCAAGGTTTGAAAGATGAATACCGCAAGCGCCAAATTGATTGTGCAGTCGCGCTATACGGCGCTATGAACATCAAAAAAGAAGATAAACAGAAACGCCAAGAATTGATGGTTCAAAATTGGCAATTCTTCGGCGCACCGCACGCGGCTTTCTTCTCAATGCCTAAAACCATGAGCGAGATTAACGCGGTAGACATGGGTATCTACCTCCAATCAATAATGTTGTTACTCACCGAAAATGGCCTATCAAGCTGCCCACAAGGTGCGCTCGCGATGTACCCCGACGCAGTACACGAAATGACTAATGTCCCCGAAGGACATGCGATTATGTTTGGCCTATCGTTTGGTTATGCCAAGGACGACGCCGTAATTAATTCATTTGATGTTGGTCGCGAAGAATTAAGCACATCGGTAACATTTTACAGCTAGCTTGGTCACCTTTTGTTTTAGCCGAAAAACATCGGCTAAAATTAACTTGTAAGCGCCACCATTTACTCACGTCAGATTTACACATAGGTCGGCTTAAGTTTGCTAACATCCAGCGAGACAGAATCTGACTCATGCTCTTAGTTGACGACGTTTGCCAGCATGACCAAAAAAACCTTCGCCTATTTGTAGCCAACCCAATGAAAGTAGTCCAGACGTCAACTCTTAGTGCTCTCAGCACGGGGTTATTCACCGGTCTAATCGCTGTGATCATAAGCATTAGCTATGTGTCGCTAATTTTCTCCGGAGAACTGACTCCCTATCTCGGTCATGGCATTGCACTAGCAATAAGTAGCTTGGTAGTGGTTGGATTGGTACAAACGATATGGAGCAACTCTGCTCACTTCGTTATTCAAGTCGATGACGACACCGCACCAGTTTTGGTGTTGTTGGTTGGATTTTTGTTGGCGTCACTACCGCTTGGCATGAGCCCAGAAAAAATATTAACCAATGTTTTCGCAGCGATCATAATCTCCACGTTCGTCGCTGGGTTGGTATTGATTGTTGTTGGCTACTTCAAACTTGGTGGCTTATTACAATTCTTACCTTATTCTGCGATTGGAGGCTATTTCGCGGCAGTTGGTTGGCTATTACTAGTGAGTACCCTCACTTCATTGGTGCCATTTAAGCTCGACAGCATCGATAGTGTCCAAATGCTCTTTAGCGACGCTACAACTGTTTTACAATGGCTGCCCGCGCTCATTATCGGCGCGTGGCTGCGTTGGATGTCTGATAGAGTCAACATCGGTTTGTTACTTGGCTCCACCATTGTCGGCACTACGTTGCTGTTTTATGGGGCTGCATTGGCGCTCGGCGCCGACCTCAACCAACTGCAAGCAAACGGCTTCATGCTGGGGCCATTGTCAAACACGCCAGACAATTTATTCATGCCGGTAAGCAGTATCGCATGGTCTGAAGTAGAGTTTAGCGCGTTGTCTGGTAATACAGCGAGTATCGCGACCATGAGCTTGATTGCACTGCTCTCGTTCACCCTGTGCATTAGCGCGGTCGCGTTGAGCACGAGAGCAGAACTCAATCCAAACAAAGAGCTGCGAATTGGAGGGTTGGCGAATATGCTTAGCGCCTTAGCCGGGGGGCTCTTTGCCCTACCGTCAATTAGTAGCTCAAAACTGTGCCACGAGTTGCACCCACGCCCAAATAAATTAATTGGCCTGGCGTCGGTTGGGGCTGCCTTACTGGTCTTTTATTTCGGTTTAGACTTATTAGCCTATATCCCCAAAATGGTGCTGGGTGTTTTACTAATCTACATCGCCGCTGGCTTCTTATATGAATGGCTTGTTAAAGCATATCGTAAATTTGGCGCAGTCGAATACAGTGTTATTCCGCTGATACTAGTAGTCTCCGTTTTATCAGGCTTCCTCGAAAGTATTCTATTTGGTATTTTTGCGTCGATCGTTTTATTTGCAATCAACTACAGCCAAATAAAAGTCGTTAAATACCAAGCTTCCGGAGTGCAACTAAGAAGCAACCTAGTGCGCCGACCCGAACAAATCTCGTTTTTAAGATTGCGTGGTGAAAAAATCCGACTGTTCAAATTACAGGGTTTTCTGTTCTTCGGCACGGCAGGCTCACTTTACAAAGAAGTGATGACTGCATTTAACGAGAAAAGCGATTTACAGCTTAAGTACATTGTGATCGATTTCTCACAGGTCTTAGGGGTTGATTCATCGGCCACCCTGAACTTTGAGCGGCTGGCTCAACGGCTCAAAGAGCACAATGTTTTTATGGTGTTAACGGGGCTAAAACCTGATCTATTAGACAAGCTAACGCGCGGGGGGTTTGACGTAGAGAACAATGACTATCTACAAGAATTTCTAGATATTGACCAAGGCCTAGAATGGTGTGAAAACCATCTCTTAAACGACAATCGAATTGAGGCAAGTGCGTCCAAAAGTGTTCTAGAATTGGTTATCGGAGATTTCTCATATTCAGAGCCAGAACAGTTAGAAAAATACCTTGTGCAACGGACGGTCGAGAAAGGCGAGATACTGACAAACTTCGGCGAAAAATCAAACGACGTATTTTTACTCGATACATGCACCGCAAGTGCCTATATTCTAGACTCGGAAAACAGAGAGCGAAGAGTAGACGGGGCCGGCCAAGGCGCAATTTATGGTGAAATTGGGTTCTTTTTAAACATTCCTCGCACCGCGATTGTACGAGCCGACAGCGACGGAAGCCTCTACACGCTTAGCTACGCATCTCTTAAAAAAATGGAAACCGAAGCCCCCCAATTAGCGGCAGCTATTAATCGCTATATGCTTAAAATCGTATCCGAACGGTTAGCCAGCACCACACAATCGCTGCGCACCGTTCTTTGATACATTAGGCTAATTAATTTGGCCGAAACCGTTCAAGCTTGACTGATAAATTTCGCTATCCTAGCAAGCGCGTCCTCAGCGTCTTTTAAAATCGCTGAGAACAACTGAAACACATGAAACTGCGCTCGATACGATTGAAGCTCTAGGTCAACACCTTGCGCTTTAGCACGGTCACAAAATTCGACTATTTGATCATAAAAAATTTCACCCGAACCACACTGCACCAAGGTTTTCGGTAACTGAGATAACGGCGCGTCCAAAAAATTCACCTGTGGGTTGGTTTGATCTTGGCCTTGCATCAACTGCTCAAAACTATGGATCAAAAACTCACCTACTAAGAAATCATTCTTCTCATTAGTGATCATAGTTCCGCTATTAGCCGTCGGGTCCACCCAGGGTGAAATAAGTACAAGATTATCGACTTGCGCCGAGTCGCTGTCGGCAAGCTGCAAAGCAGTTGTTATCGCCAAAGCACCGCCTGCCGAATCGCCGGCCAAGGTTACTTTCTTGTCCTCATACGTCTTTAACACCAATGCAGCGACCGCGAAGCAGTCATTTTGAGCTGCTGGAAACGGATGCTCGGGCGCCAGGGAGTAATCAACCGCGACCACCAAACCTTTGGTCTCCAGAGCTAATTGAGCCAGAATGGTTCGGTGCCCTTTCGGTGAGCCGGCTACGTAACCCCCTCCATGAAAGTAGACGATCACCTTATCAGATGTCGCGCCAGATTTTGGGCTGACTAACATGCACGGTACACCCGCTAAAGCTCGAGTATGATGACTTACTTTGGACAACGCCGGATGGTAACCCGACGCCTTATCAACTGTCGCCCGTAGCCACGACAACCCTTTTTGCTGGCCCTTAATAAATAGGCCTCTTGTGGTGCGAGCAACTAATTCAGTTAACCAACTTCGGCCCGGCATTCTCGACGCCGACCCTACCATTGATATGGAGTATTTAAGTAAGCTAAAAATCATCGCTATACCTTAACCTAAACTCCTAAACGAAAGAATATCTACCGGTCACTATTTAGAAAAATGGTTAGCTAGCCGAGGGGGGCAATAGACGTTGATCCGAATTAGCGCGTATCTAAAGGCTTAAACGGCGAACAATCTAAGCGAACAATTCGTCACTGTCCGCATGTTGTTTCACAATATCCGGGCATTCAAAGCGCTCACCGTATTTGACCTGAAGCTCATCACAACGAGCAATGAATTTGTCGAACCCGTAGGTGTTCACAAACTGAATAAAACCACCGGTATGTGCCGGGGCGCCAATTCCGAAAATCGATCCGATATTTGCGTCGGCCACCGATCTGAGCACACCCGTTTCTAAACACTTTAGTGCTTCTATCACTTGGCGAAACATTAAGCGATCTTGGATATCGTCATCGCTAATTTGGTACTCGGGTTTGTAATATAAATCGTAGAGCGGTGGCCAAATATTCTTAGTGCCATCCGCATGATACTCGTAATAACCTCCACCATGATGCCGCCCACCTCGTCCGTTATCCGTGATCATGTCTTTAATCACGCGACGAATCACATCGCCATTGCCCCATTTGTCGGTGATACCCATTTCAGCCCACGTTTCTTGGGCCTTGCGAGAAAGCTCCAAACTAGTTTCATCCTGAATTTGAAGTGGCCCAACCGGCATTCCAATCGCACGCCCAGCCGCGTCAATTCGAACAGGGTTGGTGCCCTCGGTTAATAAGTGGGCCGCCTCATCCAAATACGTTCCGAAAGTTCTGGACGTGAAAAAACCGAGAGAGTCATTGACGACAATCGGTGTCTTGCGTATCTGCATGGTGTAGTCGAACGCCTTAGCTAAGGCTTCGTCACTGGTTTGTTCACCACAGATAATTTCTATCAGCGGCATTTTGTCTACCGGCGAGAAAAAATGAATGCCAATGAAGTTTTCAGGTTTAACGCTGGCCTGCGCAAGCTCGGTAATCGGCAATGTTGAGGTGTTTGACCCCCAGAATCCGTCACTTGATAAGTAAGGTTCAATCTCTTTAGTAATGTTATGTTTTAAACCAATGTTTTCGAACACCGCTTCGATAATTAGGTCACAACCCTGAAGGTCCTCGTTGTTATCGGTGGCCAAAATTAAATCCAATACCGCGTTAGCTTTGGCTTGATCCATTTGCCCACGCGTGACACGTTTCTCCAACAATTTCTGCGAATACGCTTTGCCTTTATCAGCAGCATCTTGTGAGATATCTTTTAACACAACCTCAATTCCGGCCATCGCCGATACGTAAGCGATGCCTTGACCCATCATGCCCGCGCCCAAAATCCCGACCTTGCGCGTTAAGTTTTTCGCTTGGTTTTGCGGACGACTCGCGCCTCCATTAATTTTATTCAGTTGAAAGAAGAAGGTCGAAATCATATTCTTCGCGACCGAATTAGTGGCGATGCGAGTAAATTCGCGACCTTCTATGCGAAGCGCCGTGTCGATGTCTAACATCGACGCTTGGAACGCGACGTCCATCGCGGCCGTCATTTGTGGCATTAGACCTCGAGTCTTCTGGGTCAACATAGCAGGTGCCATAACCGCAAGTTGAGCATTTTTAGGGCTATTAATAGCGCCACCGGGAATACGGTAGCCTTTGCTATCCCACGGCTGAACCGCCGCCTCGTCACTACCTTTGTTAGCCATAATATAAGCCTTTGCCGCCGGCAAAAGCTCTTCGAGTGTCTCTACTGTCGCGTCGATCATTCCTACCGCTAATGCTTTAGCCGGTACTAAGCGTTTGCTCTCTAGGATAAAGGGAAGCGCTTTCTCGACACCAATCAATTTTGTCAAACGCACGACTCCGCCACCGCCAGGATACAGCCCAAGCGAACACTCAGGCAGCCCGATTTGGACAGATTTGTGATCATACGCAAGTCGATAATTGCACGCGAGGCATATCTCATAACCGCCACCTAAGGCTGCACCATTAATAGCAGCAACAACCGGCACTGGTAGCTTTTCAACGCGCCGTAAGCCAAGTTTCATCGCTTCGGTCGCTTGAAAAAACTCTTCGGCTTGCGCTGGGTCTGCTTCGACTAAATCGTTCAGATCGCCGCCAGCAAAAAACACTTTTTTAGCGGACGCGAATACGACGCCTGTTAGGCCTTGCTCGGCCTCCAATTTAGCCAAGGTTTCTTCCATGGCCTGGTGATACTCCGCGTTCATCGCGTTAACCGGGCCACTCATATCCATTGTCACCGTTACGATACCATCGTGATCTTTCTCGTATTTGAATACACTCATTTCTTTCTCCAAAATTTTGATTCTGCTCGGTTGCTCGTCATGCAATAAGATTCGCTTGAAAATGGCGCGGGCGCGCGCAAGGCCGATAAGCCAGGCTCCTTGACTGCATTTTCAACACCTGTTTACTACGAAAAGCATGCGACTAAATAGGGTTAACTAAGCTAAACGCGCTCGATAATGCACGAGATGCCCATGCCACCACCGACGCATAACGACAACATGCCGGTGCTTAAGTCGCGGCGTTCCAATTCATTTAACATTGACCCAATGATGCAACCGCCGGTAGCGCCTAGTGGGTGCCCCATTGCGATCGAGCCACCAACCACATTGGTAATGTCGTGACCGATATCTAAGTCGCGCATATAGCGCAACGCTACTGACGCAAACGCTTCGTTGATTTCCCAAAGATCAATATCGTCTTTAACCATGCCGGCAGCTCGCAACGCCTTCTTGGCTGATGGCCCAGGCCCGGCCAACATAATAATCGGATCACTCGAGATGATCGCGGTCGCGCTTACTTTGGCACGGGGCTTGATACTTAAATCCTGACCCGCTTGCTCAGACCCAATCAACACCGCACTTGCGCCGTCGACAATACCCGATGAGTTACCTGGGGTATGCACATGGTTAACACGCTCTAAGGTGTTGTACTTTTTAAGAATGATATCGTCGAAGCCGTATTTTGCCATTTCCTCAAACGAGGCGCGCAAGCCTGCTAGACCTTCCATAGTGGATTGGGGTTTGATGAAATCGTCACGTTCAAGGATAGTCACCCCATTTTTATCTTGGACGGGAATCACTGCACTATCAAACCAACCGCTGTCACGTGCCATTGACGCACGCTTTTGCGACTCTAATGCATACGCGTCGACGTCTTCTCGCGAATACCCGTCGAGCGTAGCGATGGTGTCAGCGCCAATACCTTGTGGGACAAAGCCAGTTTTAGTTGCAAACGCAGCGTCGCCACTCATCGGCCCGCCGTCTGAGCCCATCGGTACTCGAGACATGCATTCAATGCCGCCGGCCACAATCAAATTGTCCCAGCCCGACGCTACCTTGGCGGCCGCGGTATTAATGGCCTCTAAGCCCGAGGCACAAAAACGATTGAGTTGAACGCCTGCGACAGATTCGTCCCAATCCGCGTTTTGCACGATCATTTTCGCAATATCACTGCCTTGCTCGCCGATCGGCGAGACACAGCCCATAATTACATCATCAACGTAGGCGGTGTCTAAGTCAGAACGCTGCGCCAGCGCACGTAGCAAGCCCGCACCTAAATCAACGGGTTTGACTTCGTGCAACGCACCCTCTTTTTTACCCTTGCTGCGCGGGGTACGCACGGCGTCATAAATATATGCGGTGTTACTCATAATGTCCTCTGGGCTTGAGCGAATAAATTAGTAAATAGTTTACTGGGCAAAGGTCGTCAAACAATGACAGAAGCTGCATTTAAATAGACGGTTTTTATCAAAAATTACAACTAAATGTGCTTTAATTCGCGAATGAAAGAGATCACTATCGATTCTGCCTTTCCGCGAATGCTGCGTGAAGGTGCGCGCAAACAAGGCTTGGAATGCGACACTATTTTATTGCGCAATGGCATCTCGCGGCTAAGTTTAGATAAATTAGGCACCCGTGTGCGCCTCGAAGCGTTTGCCGCTTTTACGATAGAGGTAATGCGAGCACTGGATGACGAATTTTTGGGTTTGGGTGCGAAAGCGCAACCGGTCGGTAGCTTTAACATGCAATGTCGTAGCTGCATTAGCGCGCGTGACGTCGCCCGGTCACTAAAACGCTGCGCGAACTATTGGAATCTGTTTAACAACACCTTTGAGCACCGTGTCGAAGAAACCGACGACACCATGGCGTATATATTGTCGCCCATTGAGGGTCAAACGAGTCTGAATAATTATCTGGTTGAAGCTATCCTCTCGTCAGTGCATCGTTTTCACTGCTGGCTGGGCGGCCAATTTATTCCGCTCAATCTAGTCGCTCTAAATCACGCTGAACCTGAGTATAACGATCAATATCGTGCGCTATTTTATGGCGCGCCGATCAACTACGAACACAGCGAGGCTCGCATCGAGTTTGACCAACGTCACGCCGCGCTAGGAATTGTGCAAACACCAGAAACACTTGACGAGTACCTAGCAGGGGCCAATCTGTCTTTGCTCTATCAACCGAAAAACTATCGAGTGATCAGCGACCAAGTAAGACAATGGTTGGAACGCAATATAAAGCAAGGCAATTATCGAGCCACCTTAAAAGAAGCCGCAAACTACTTTGAAATGAGTCAACAGGTGTTGCACCGCCGCTTAGGGGCCCAAGACCTATCGTTTAAAGAAATCAAGATGCAAACCCGGCGTGATATCGCAGTCAACCTATTATTTGACAACAAATATAAAATTGAAGAGATCGCAAGCCTGGTCGGTTTTTCTGAACCAAGCGCTTTTATTCGAGCATTTAAAAGCTGGACAGGCTCAACACCACTTGCCTACCGGCATGGCAAACATTGACGCATCGCCGCCCAAAACACCAAGGCTATAGGTATAATGCTGATATGAACAAAAACATGAAACGTTAGCATGATGTTAATCACCATCTTAAGTCTAGTTATCCTTTGGTGGCTAATTGCCACCTTTGTTTTATCCGGCCCAGATTTAAGCCGTTTCGACACACCTGTAGGTGAACACTTCGACAAGCACGCTGATGACGAGAAATACACTGAAAAATTTCTTCAGATAGTTCATGGCGTCCGTGCGACCACGAGCGCATCGCGGTCACTGAAAAAAGGCATAGCAATCGTAAGAGACTTTGCCGACAATTTATCGTCAGAGCTTGAAACTGATACCGTATTTACCGCAGACAGCGCGAATGGTGTGAGTATTGAGTGGGCCGTAGCACGGGGTGTTAGCACCAAACGCCGAGTGCTATTTCTGCACGGCGGTGCGTTTTTATTTGGCAGCGCGAAAGGCCACCGCAACTTCAGCGACCGGCTATCGAAATTGGCTAACGCGGCCGTGTGTTCAGTTAACTACCGAATGCTTCCCGAGCACGGTCGTATGAAAAGTATTGCCGATGCCCAAGTCGCTTATAACTGGCTATTGGAATATGGACCTGACGGCAAACAAGACTTAGAGTTTCTGCTCGTGTCAGGTGACTCAGCTGGGGGCAACTTAGCGTTGATGCTCTCGAGTTGGAGCAAAGAAAATATTGCGCGCAGACCAGACGTGGTGGTTGCCTTCTCCCCGTCAACTGATATGACACTGTCGTCACCCACGATTAAAAGTAACCAAGCCACCGATAAGATGTTGGGCGAAGGCCTGGGTCTGTTGTCGAAATTTCCAGCGCCGTTTCGTGCTTGGATTGGCTTATTTAGCTTACGCATGAACCCGGCAAACAAGCTAGCATCACCTGTTTTTGGTGATCTGAGCGACTTACCCCCTACCTTAATTCAAGCCAGCAGCAACGAGATGCTACTGGGTGAAAGCATTCGTTACACTAATCGCGCTAACGCCGCCGGCTCGGACGTTAAGTTGCAAGTGTGGAAAGATCAAATGCACGACTGGCATCTATTTAACATGGGCCACGGCTCAGCCGAAACTGCTTGGCAAGAAGTTAAGTTTTTTTTAGACAGCGTCTAAAACTGCAAAACGAACACTCGACCAAGCTAAACTACCATTTTAAACTAACCTAGTAATACTATGACGTTTCCTCACGCGATCTTTAAGGCCTATGATATCCGCGGCGTTGTCGACGACACGCTTACCGAAGACATCACTTTTAAAATCGGTCAAGCGGTTGGCAGCGAGGTTATCGCCGAGGGTGGTGATAGCATTGTCATTGGCCGCGATGGTCGTTTATCCGGTCCACGCTTAGCAGAGGCTCTAAGCAGTGGGTTGCGCGCGGCGGGAGTCGATGTGATCGACATAGGCCTAGCGCCTTCACCGGTGGTCTACTACTCGAGCTACTCTAAGGACATACCATCTTGTATCGCGATAACCGGCAGCCACAATCCACCCGACTACAACGGCTTTAAGATGGTGGTAAACGGCGTCACGCTCTCGGCTGAACGTATTCAAGAAATAAAGCAGCGTATTATTGACGAAAATTTTTCCACTGGCACCGGCAGTTACACGCAAGAAGAGGTGATAGACGATTACATCGAACGCATCGTCAGCGACGTTAAACCAGCGCGCAAAATGAAGATTGTTATCGACTGCGGTAACGGCGTGGCTGGTGCGACTGCCCCGCAGGTGTTTAATCGATTAGGCTGCGACGTCATAGAGCTATTTAGCGAAGTCGATGGTAACTTTCCGAACCATCATCCAGACCCCAGCCAGTTAGAGAACTTGCTCGACGTAATTGCGGCCGTTAAAGAACATGATGCTGAACTGGGTTTAGCATTCGACGGCGATGGTGATCGCTTAGGTGTCGTGACAAAGAAAGGCGAAGTAGTTTGGGCTGACCGGCAAATGATTCTTTTCGCACAAGACGTTTTGAGCCGCAACCCTGGCGCTGAGATAATCTATGACGTTAAGTGCTCGCGCAACCTTGCACGCGAAATCGAAGCGGCTGGCGGAACGGCGACCATGTGGCGCACAGGTCATTCTTTTATCAAAGCGAAACTAAAAGAAACCGGCGCCGCTCTAGCTGGTGAAATGAGCGGCCATATCTTTTTTAAAGAACGCTGGTTCGGTTTCGATGACGGCGTTTACGCTGGCGCAAGATTACTGGAGTTGTTGTCTAAAAAAGAGCAATCACCACAGGCAATCTTCGACGCGATACCTGACAGTATCAACACACCCGAGCTGCGAATGAACTTTGCCGAAGGTGAGCATTATGCGTTTATGGATAAACTAAAAGCGGTTGCCGAGTTTAGAGATGCGTCGGTGAGTAAAATTGACGGCTTGCGGGTGGACTACACCGACGGTTTTGGCTTAATTCGCCCTTCCAACACAACCCCCATTTTAGTATTGCGCTTTGAGGCAGACAGCGAAGACGCGATTCGCCGTATTCAGAACGACTTCAAAGCGGCTATCCGTCAAGTAGACGAGACAATCGCAACACCGTTCTAGAAAACTGTGTATTAATTTGAAGCTATTTGAATCCAAGTTTATTCGTTTTCTAAGAAATGGTTACGGCCGTTTCTTCGAAGCGCAACAAGTAAGGATGTCGAATAACTTCGAAGGCTTACCATTGTTAGCTTCGCTGGGCCTCATTTGTGGTCTGGTGGCGGGCGGCGTAATCATTCTTTTTCGCCTGAGCATGGAAACTGCCGCAGAGCATTGGTTGCCCAATGGCGATATAGAGGGCTTTGAGGCGCTTAGTGGAATCGAGCGATTGTTGCTTTGTGTACTCGGCGGGCTTGCCGTCGGTTTAATACTGCATTTACTAAAACCGAAGAGTCGTAGTGTCGGCGTTGTTCATGTCTTAGAACGGCTCGACTATCACCAAGGTTATCTGCCCCTGAAAAATGCAGTGGTGCAATTTTTCACCGCAGGTATCAGTCTATTGTCTGGGCACTCGGTCGGACGTGAAGGGCCCAGTGTGCATCTTGGAGCAACCTCGGGCAGTGCGCTGGGCCGAATACTGCGCGTGCCGAATAACGGTGTGCGTATCCTAGTGGGCTGCGGCGTTGCGGCCGCGATCGCTGCCGCATTCAATACACCACTTGCTGGGGTTATTTTCGCGATGGAGGTGGTCATCATGGACTACACCGTCATCGGCTTTACGCCAGTCATTTTATCCGCGGTCAGTGCCACCACACTTACCCGTGTGGTGCTCGGCGATGACAGTGCGTTTACCGTACCGATACTCGACATCAATACGGTCTACGACATACCCATTGTTGCGATAATGGGCGCACTAATTGGTTGCTTAGCGGCGGGCTTTATTCAACTGACCCTACTCACCAGCACGATGTTTACTAACCAAGCCATTTGGGTTCGTACCGTGTTGGCCGGCGCGATTACAGGCCTTATTGCATTCGCGTTACCGCAGGTCATGGGCACCGGCTATGACACGGTAGATAATATCCTAATCATGCAGATCGGCCTCGGTACGGTATTGCTGTTAACGTTGGCGAAGACCATCGCCACCGCGACCGCGATTGGGCTGGGTATACCTGCGGGCTTAATTGGCCCAACTTTATTTATCGGCGCGGCGGCAGGCGGCTCGTTTGCAGCTGCCGTCAGCAGCGTGGCGCCAGACATGGCCAGCACGGCGTTGTATGCGGCCTTAGGGATGGCGGCGATGATGGCCGCTACCTTGCAAGCCCCCCTCGCGGCCTTAATTTACCTACTTGAGCTTACGGCCAATCAGGCAATTATCTTACCTGGAATGACAGCAGTGATCAGCGCGTCCTTAGTCACTCGGGTGGTGTTTGGCAAATCATCGATGTATCAGCACTTGATGCTGGCGCGCGGTTTGGATCATCGCAACAGTCCGCTATCAAAAGCCTTACGGCGCATTGGGGTGGCGAGCGTTATGGAGCGCAACATCATCCAGCAGCCACGCTATATTTCGCGACAAGATGCCCGCGAAATACTCAAGCAAGAACCTCGATGGATACTGCTTCGCGATGACGATCACCGACGAAATAGTTTACTACCTGCCACAGACCTTGCTCGTCACCTTAACGAGCTTGATCAAGCCGAAAAAAACGTCGATTCACAAGACCTCGACTTGCTTCGGATTCCGGCGAAGCGCTTAGACACGGCGGCCACGACGATTGTCGCGACCCTGCAAGAAGCCTACGAAAAAATGCAATCTGAAGAGTGCACAGTGCTGTTTATTCGGGGTGCTCACGGTGAATCAAAACAACGGATCTATGGCGTGATTACGCGTGAACATATAGAAAGCAGTTATCGAGTTTGAGTTCTTAACTAAAACAAGGACTAGGGTCAATAAACAGCGTTAGGGCAAGGGTTTAGGATCACAATTACCGTCAAGAAACTCATCAATTCCATAACGTGGCCGGTAATTTAATTCACGATAAGCTTTCGCCGACGAATAAACACGATCAATAAAATTTGGTTTCTTCCATTTTTTTCGAGTAAACACCTCTGCGGCCTGTGGGTAGTAACCTTCGATACACAACCACGCATTTTGGCTTAACGCCGGAATGTCTTGATATTGAAATTTAGTCGGCCCACTGATAATGAAGGCCTCGAGTCCCCCGGTGCGTAATAAGGCTAATTCATGTGCCTGGACCACATCACGAACATCGACACCACGATGCATTCGGTATACAGCCATACAAGGTTCAGGTTCAGGGAAGCAACGCGAAATACGCAACACAGTTGATGCCCGCCCACTATTGCTAGACTCGCGCAGTAGGTCTTCGGCGGCTAGCTTAGTTACGTCGTAAATATCTCGAGGTTGAGGGCGAACCCCTTCCTCAATCCAAACCGTTTGTGATGAACCAGTCATCGCATCGCCAAACACGGACGTGGTACTGGTTAAAATGAAAGCGGTCGCTGGGGAGCTAAAACTAAGGAGGCGGCGTGTGGTCTCTACATTGGCATCCCAGAACGCGCGCTCAGAGTGTTGACTAATATGCGGAGCGTGTAACGCAGCGCAATGAATGATGGCATCAACCGAGTCTAAGAGCGGTTCCAACTCATCGCTCAATAAATCGAGAACGTGGGTCGTATCACTGCCTGACACTCTATCAACCCCAACAACCGAATGCCTTACCGCGAGCGATTTCGCAATTGCAGAACCGATGCGCCCGCTAGAACCACTGACTAGGATTTTCATAAAAAAAGCCGAACTTGGTAACAAGTTCGGCTATTTTAACTAGTGCATGAAAAATGTCACTATTGCCACGAAGGACAAATCAAAACAGACTGTTCGCGACAAAGACACCTTTTCGAACGCTCAGCCAGCCGCGATAGCGGCTTTTAAAGTAGAGCCCATTTCAGATGGATTAACCGTTACATGCACGCCCGCGTCACGCAACGCATCAATCTTGGACTGAGCCGTGCCTTGACCACCTGAGATAATCGCACCGGCGTGGCCCATACGTTTTCCCGGAGGTGCAGTAACACCGGCGATAAAACCGGCAACTGGTTTCGTCATATTTTCCTTAATCCAAGCCGCGCATTCTTCTTCGTCGGTTCCACCTATTTCGCCACACATAACGACGGCTTCAGTTTCTGGGTCTTCGTTAAACATCTTAAGCACGTCAAGGTGTTTCATACCATTAACCGGGTCACCACCAATACCAACGCAGGTAGACTGACCCATGCCCAATTGTGTGAGCTGGTGCACAGCTTCATAAGTCAAGGTGCCAGAGCGTGACACCACGCCGATGCCGCCCTTTTTGTGGATATAGCCTGGCATGATGCCAATCTTGACTTCTTCAGGAGTGATTACGCCAGGGCAGTTAGGCCCAACTAGAACAGTTTTACTGCCCATTTTGCGCATACGATCTCGTGTCTTAATCATATCTGCGACCGGGATACCTTCAGTGATACAGATAACCAAATCAAGCTCAGCGTCGACAGCTTCGTCGATTGCAGCGGCTGCAAAACGCGGTGGCACATAGATCACCGACGCATTTACACCGTGTTGCTCTTTAGCTTGTGCAACCGTGTTTAACACAGGTACACCTTGCACCGACTGCCCTTCTTTACCGGGTGTTACGCCTGCGACAAAACAGTCTTTACCAAAGGCGTAATCTAAACATTGAGTCGTGTGGAATTCACCAGTGTTACCGGTGATACCTTGAGTCACGATGCGCGTGTCTTTATTAATTAGAATCGACATAGTGAGCGCCCCTTATGCTTTGACCGCAGCAGCAATTTTCTCTGCAGCGTCGGCCATTGTTGTGGCCGTTTGTAGTTTTACATCAGACTCGTCCAATATTGCACGACCCTTCTCAACGTTAGTACCTTCCAAACGCACCACTAGTGGCACACTCAAACCAACTTCTTGTGCGGCAGCAACAATGCCTTGCGCGATCACATCGCACTGCATAATACCGCCGAAAATATTAACCAAAATGCCTTCGACTTTCGGGTTAGCCAACATAATTTTAAACGCTTCGGTGACCTGCTCTTTATTAGCACCACCACCAACGTCTAAGAAGTTAGCAGGCTCGCCGCCATAAAGCTGAATGATGTCCATAGTGGCCATCGCCAAGCCGGCGCCATTTACCAAACAGCCAATGTTGCCGTCTAAAGAAATGTACGATAAACCCCACTTAGAAGCTTCAATCTCGTTTGCATCTTCTTCGGTAAGGTCTCTAAACGCAACAATCTCGGGCTGGCGATAAAGTGCATTTGAATCAATGTTGAACTTGGCATCCAAGGCAATAACGCGGTTATCTCCGGTCACGACCAGTGGGTTGATCTCGGCCAAAGAAGCGTCAGAGCCAACAAAGGCTTGATATAGCCCCTCAAGAAAGTCAGCACCCTCGTCCACTGCTACCGCTGGAATACCAATTTTCGAGCACACGTCTTTGGCCTCATCACGGTTTAAGCCTTCAGTTGGGTCGACATAGATTTTTAGAATTTTCTCCGGTGTTGCCTCTGCGACCTCTTCGATGTCCATGCCGCCTTCTGAGCTGCACATTAACACCACTTTTTGAGTTTCACGGTCAACGAGTGCACCAATATAAAGTTCGTCGGCGATATCCGCGCCCTCTTCAATATATAAGCGATTTACTTTTTTGCCTTCTGGGCCAGTTTGGGGAGTAACCAATTGCATGCCAAGAATAGCATCAGCGTATTCTCTGAGTTGCTCGGGGCTAGTCGCCACTTTTACACCACCACCTTTACCTCGGCCACCCGCGTGAATTTGAGCCTTAACAACCCAGACGCTACCACCTAGTTCTGCGGCTGCGGCCACGGCTTCGTCGACCGAGAAACATGCGATACCGCGAGGCGTGGTAACTCCGTACTTCCTCAGGATTTCTTTACCCTGATACTCATGAACGTTCATTATGTCTTTACCAATAGGATTAAAAGTTGTGAATAAAAGAGCTAGCGCGTGTCGTCGCACGGCTACTTATTCAATACTGCAAAAAAGGTGGCGAAATAATACTATTTTTTACCCTTTTTCGGTAGGCGTAATAGCCGAAACGGCCCAAATTATCAGCAAAAAAACGGCTTGGTTTGTTTAAGGCTTTGCTGCATCATCGCCTTACTAGGCAAACTCTTTCAGGCTGTTTTAATTAGCCTCATGACCAACACAGAGGCTAACGCCATTAACCATGAGTAAGCGGCTCGATATCTCAATAACTACGGCGGGCTTTCTGTTTGCTATTGGCAGTGCAGCCTTGTTCGCTGTACGCCCAATTTTTGTAAAATTGGTGTATGCCGAGGGCATAGACAGCACGACGTTAATCGCGTTTCGGATGTTGTTTTCTGCGCCGTTCTACTTAGTCATGCTATTGATATTACTCAGGGACACCGAAAAACGCGCGAGCCTCAATCTCAAATTAGTCGCGTCGACGTGCGTGGTGGGCTTAGCCGGCTATTATCTCGCAAGCTACCTAGACTTACTCGGCCTGCAATATGTAACCGCGCAACTAGGTCGTATGATTCTGTACGTTTACCCGACGTTTGTGGTGTTAATTGGCGCTGCCTTCTTTGGCCAAAAAATCACTTGGAAAATAGTTGGACCACTGCTTATCACCTACCTTGGGGTTGCCATTATTTTTGGGCATGACCTCAGAGAGTTCGGCAGCGATGTCGTTAAAGGTGCCCTATTTATTCTGGCCAGCGCTTTTGCTTTTTCATTTTATTTATTGTTCGGTAAAAAACTGATCAATGAAATTGGCAGCCGAGTGTTTACGTGCATCGCGCTACTTGCGGCCAGTGGCGGGATCTTCATTCACTATGCGGCCACTCGCTCGGTAATTTCACCTCAAACCACTACCGCGGGGCTGCTATGGATATTGGTGATCGCGGTCTTTTGTACTGTTATTCCCAGCTTTTTCACTACTTCTGCGGTCGCTCGGATTGGTGCCGAGCGCACAGGAATCATTTCGTTGATTGGACCTGCATTCACCAGCAGCTTTGCCGTCTTGATAATAAGCGAACGCTTCACGGTCTACCATGCCATTGGCATTGCCCTCACGGTTGCAGGCGTGTGGGTGTTGCGCAAAGCCTCTCAAAGCTAACTCTATTGTTGAATTAGTGCTTGATCGAATAGCCGCTTATTGTGACACCCGCTTAGACTCGCTCAGAATCGGTGGAGGCTGTAAATTGGGCAAACCAAAGCTAAGCGTAGGGTCTCCCAGCGTTACCCAGTTATAAACTACCGTCTGATGCCGTGGACTATAGCGATGCGTTTCTTTCTTAACGTGCATCACGGCGGTGCCTAAATCCAAACCATTGACCGTCATTTTCTGCAATAAAGCTTTTCCGAAGTGTTCATTGTCAGCGGCTTCGCTCAGCAACGCGGCTCCAGTCAATGCAACCGCGCCCGCATCAGTATCGGTCAGTAGAATCTCCGATAACGACTTAACGCTTGGCGTTTCATAGTAAGTGGTATAGCACGCTAGTGGCACCATCAGACTTGGCTTGGCACTGTTTTCAAACCGATCAGCGACATCGCCATAAACCAACGCCTGCCTGCCCCAAAGGCCGGGCGCTGCGTGCCCGGAGAAAACGGTTAACGCTGGCCCCTGATTAACCGCATCCACAATAAGGTCGCGAGCAACCTTAATCTTATCAGCGGCAACGATACTGTCGTCTTGATTCACGTCATCCAAAAACACCGTTCTTTTATCTAACCACGGGTTTACGTCCAAGCCTAAGAATGGCATCAACCGTCTAGACGTCTGGCTAAAATCATTTTGATCTTCTTTAGCGTCGGCAATAAACAACGCGGTTTGTTGATTGCGATGACTGTCGTCGGCATGCCATTGTAAAGTTTTATCGACCAACTGTGCCAATTGCTCAAGATCACGCACAGGCCAACGACCAATGGCACGATCTGGCGTACCATCAAGATCGAAATCGACAAACGGTACCGCCGTCGGTATTTGTTGGGTCAAGCCTTCGGTGCCTCGATAAAATGTTGGTATTAAATTAATCGGCGTCTGTTCTGGCGTAGCACCGTATCCAAGATAATTGTAGGTGTGCCCCCCTACAAGTAAGACATATTGAAACGGTGATGTTTTGGACTGTTCGAATAGATAGTCTGCAATTGCCTGCGGCACCGCCGCGCCGTCGGCATAGTGCTGATAAATTGACTGCGCCGAAACGATCTTAGTGCGACGACCTAACTCTGTGTGACGCTGTACGAAGCGCGCTAAGTCAGCGCCGATTAAAGACGCATCGCTAATAACCACATAGTCGATCTCACTTAGGTCTAGCTCGGCAGCATCGACTTTAGTTGTACGATACATTCTCTCGACGGTTAGATAACCGTTGTTGCTGATAAAGCTAAGCGTTGTCGGTACCTCAGAAGATGGGTTTACAGTTGACTCGGTAAGCAGTCGTTCGCCCTCTCGCGAGAATGGGCGGCGAGAAAAATTGGAGTCTTGGTCAGAGCTGTAGACCGCGACAATACGCTCGGTGGGGTCGGCAATCGCGATGACAGCCTCACTCACCGATGGTTCAAATGTCAGCGCGCTCGACTGCGCTGTATTCGGAACCGTAACGGTTAGGTCACCATCAATAAAATATACGACGTCCACGTTGTAACCGTTATCGGGAATAACCTCGATTTCCACTTGGTTTAGCCCGTGTTTGAGCTGACCAAGCAACGCCGCATTAAGAGTGACTTGCTGGCGCCCAACAATATATTGTTCGATCACCGGTTCGGGGTTATCGGCGCGATTAAGATAAATTCGATAATGGTGATTGGCTTCTAACTGACCATCGCCGTCAGCATCAACTTGTGGAAAATTAGCAACACCGAGCAATGACACTGAGAGGCTCGCGGGCTGATCCAATAACACGTCACCGCTCACGTCCAGTTGAACCGTTTTACTCGCGGTTGCTCCGAGTGCTCGAATCGACGTGTCATACCAACCATCGCCCTCCAAACCGAACGAGTAAATATTCTTTTCGCCAAAATACAGAGCCCGTCGGTGAGTATTGCTACTCGGCACGCTAGCCAGTCGCTGGACGTTAGAACCACTGGAAAAATCCGGCGCAACGAATACCTTTTCGCTATCAAGGGTTAGCCGATAACGGTCTAAATCCGTATATCGAGCTGAATCGCCGTCAATGCCATTAGCAAAAAATATAATCTCAGAGCCCGGCCCGAAGCGCCGAGCGTCACGATCGATTGTATTTTGAATATATCTAGGCACACCTCGGCCATTGCGTGTTAACGCGAGTTTGTGCAGCGCAATACCACGTAAATTAATACCACTTTCAAATAGTTCGTCATACGTAATTCGGTGCACGCCAATGTGTTTGGTTTCTAATAATACGTCCGGGTAGCGGCGTTGCTGTCGCAAGGTTTTGCGCTCACGCGAAGCTGTTTGCCTAACCCAGCGCTGTTTCACTTTAACGTACCCGGCCCTCTGCATTGCCTGGTCGTATCGAGAGCGCTGCTCAGCCCAGTCAATATAGCGAGGTACAGTCTCTTCACCATACTCTTCACCTATCTCAAACGGGCCATAAAAATCTTCCTGGCCTGAGGACGACAAAGCAGAAACACCCACCGCCGTCACCTCACCGTCAATGCGCAATAAACTAACCCGCGATCTATAATCTTGAGGCACCAACGAGTCGGACGCGTTACTGCCAATTAATCGCTTATTGAGTTGCTGCCAGTCACCATCGACCTCGCCCCACAAATGAAACCCCATGTTGAAGATTTCGCTCGAAGTCTGCCATTGTGCAACTAACGATTTACCGCGATGCTCAGTCTTGAACGAGCTAATGGTTACCGGTGTGGTAGACGCGTTAATACAGTTTCCGCCTGCAATAATAGTACCGGTATCAAAACCAGCATTATCAGTCACGCTCAGTGTCCACGTGCCGGCATACACATCGCCATTAAAATCTGATAGTGAACCGTTAGGTTGATGAGTACCACTAATGGTGGGATCGGCCCCCGCACACTGAGCTTCAACTTGCGTTGCGGCGTCGTCGTCAAGAGTAACCGCTAGGTTATTACCACCACAACCAAACGTGCTAGCCGGCACACCGGGCCGATCAAAAAGCGTTACCAGCGTGCCATCAGGGCTGGTCAGCGTAACGATTAAATCTCCAACCCAAGTATGGTTGATATTCAGGTCAAAATTTAGATCCGTGACTGTGCCATCGAAGGTCGGCGGTACCACAATAGATATGGACGCTGGGGCACCTGGCGTTGCCGAACCGGTGCCATCAGGGATGGCGATATCCGCGTCGGTGGAACAAAACATGGCTGACGCCGGAGACGCACCCAGAATAGCCACCCCACATATAACTAAGTCTCTATAAAAAGACTTTAACGTTTTTTTCTGGATACTGTGATCAGCCCCTTTTGCAATTCCTTCGCACGTCTCTCCAATTACCTGTGTGTTCGTCATTTTAGCCCCCACTAATTTGATTTACCCGATCACATTAGCACAAATTTTAGGCAGACTTTAGTCATCTTCTAAAAAACACCGTAAACCGGTACCGCGCAGAGCCTTAATGCACGGTCAATTCGACATCGGTAACACGCCATTGACCAGAAAACCCGCAATCGGGAAAATCAATGGTCTAGCCGCACTGCGACTGCTGAAACTTACACGCTCTGGGGTGGTACGACACAGCCAAGACTCTTGCGATCTCGGCTTTTTAGAAGTGATCACATTCGGGTCTGCTACCGCAAGGTTTGCATTGACGGCCTGCATGGCTTTTGTAGAAGTTTTTGTATCAATCTTGGTCACAGCTCGCGCAGATTCGAAGCGGATTAAATCTACCTTATGGTGATTAATAGCCCAGTCGCCAATCGACTGACAATAGCGGTAGTTGGCCTTGTCCGTGACGTAACCGCGTACGCTGTGGAAGTCTGGAGAGCATAAGTCTAAACATGCCGTGGATTGAAGCAACACGCTGAAGGCAGTGTGCTCTGAGTCAACCGGCGCATTATAGGGGCTGGTTATATGACTAAAAAACAAAAATCGATAGTATGCGGTTTCGGCCAACGCGGTGGCCGTGTTCTCACTTGCATAAAAATAGCTGGGCATGGCTCTGGTTCCAAAGCGAGAACCATATTTCAATGGCGGATACCTAAACGCCGTTTTAATCAGATAGTGGAGACCTTCGGTGCCTACCCGATATCGCGGCTTTACCGAATCGAGCAAGGATTCAAGCATTTCATGCTCCTCCATCGTATCAACGATGTTCAAAGTCGCAACGGTTTCCTGAGACTCAACGACTCTCCAAACTGTCGATAAATAAGAACTCAGCGCCGTATCGTTGTTAAATAGAGCAGTACTTAACATTTCCGATTCTAATGACCGTGCTCGATATTGATCATTAACATTCAGCGCGTATTTTTCTAACTTTGATTGAGTTAAACCTTGCCGCGCATCGCATCTAAATACTCGTTAACACGAATTAGACCAACAATGGTAAATATCAGATTCAATGGCGAGTCCCCCAATGCCGTATTCGTGGAAGAGAGCCAATGCCGCATAAAATTCTTATCTCCACCAGCGATCGCAAATAAGGACCGATAAATTCGAACAAAGTGCAGGCATAATTCCCCGGTCTTAGAGTTTGGATCGAAGCCTTTGTTCTTATTCCGGCTCAACGTCGCTTTGTCGACGCCCAAAACCTTACCCGCTTGCTCGCGTGAGATTGATAACTCTGAGCACGCATTATTAAACGCTTTTAACAGCACTAAGTTTGCGTCTAAATCAGGGGTAATTTGTTCACTAATGGACATAAAAGCCTCGCGATAGTTGGCACTTGATAAAATCCATCATAAAGCTGCATTTGCATCAAATCAACAAAAAATAATGCATATGCGCAAAAAAAAGCGGTTGAGAGAGCCACTACTGTTCAGCCGAGGGCTCTAAGCTTTCCAAAAGGTCACTAGCATCGTCAGCGACTTTTTTAGAGGACGATTCGATTGTCATATCGATAAGAGCTTGGCGATCCGCTTCAGATAACTGCTCTAAAGCACGCTTATTCGAGTTTTCTTCTGAAACAGACTGCTCTCGACTGATATCGAGAAGCGTCCCCAGCAGTTTGTTGTTTAAGGCTTGAGTAGCAGGTTTGTCGACCGGTTCTTCGGCAGTTGTTAAAGGCGTGCTATCAGCTAAGGGCTTTTTCTCGGCTAAAGGCTTTTTTTCGGCTAAGGGCTCTTCACCACTGCCTAATGGTTGACTAACCCTCGGTCCGAGGTCTTGCACATGCGCGGGTGGGTCTTCAAATTTCGGTTCCGAATCTGAACTGTCGCCGCAACCGTATAACAAAAGGCTACTGCTAATAGCCAATCTGACTTTAATAGAATTCATAAACTGAATAGTAAATCAACTAAGCGGCAAAAAAAAAGCCCCACCGCTTACGCGACGAGGCTTTTCGAGAGCGACTAAACCAAGCTTACGATTTAGCTTTCGCCGCGTCTTTCTCTTTTTGTGCAGTGATAACGTCTTCTGCAACGTTACGAGGACACGGTAAGTAGTTTTCAAATTCCATAGAGAATTGACCACGACCTGATGTCATTGTGCGCAAATCACCGATATAGCCAAACATTTCAGCGAGTGGCACACTGGCTTTGATGCGAACACCCGTCGGGGTTAAATCTTGAGATTTGATCATGCCACGGCGGCGATTCAAGTCACCAATTACGTCGCCGACGTTGTCCTCCGGAGAGAACACGTCAACTTTCATAATTGGCTCAATGATTTGAGCGCCCGCTTTTGGCAACGTTTGGCGATACGCACCTTTTGCCGCAATTTCAAACGCTACCGCTGATGAATCCACCGCGTGAAAACCACCGTCTAATAGCGTGACTTTAACATCTTCTGTTGGGAATCCCGCAAGCACGCCTTTGTCCATTGACAAAGCAAAACCTTTTTCAATCGCAGGCCAGAATTCACGGGGTACGTTACCGCCGGTAACCTTAGACTCAAACGTAAAACCTTCGCCGGGCTCATTTGGTTCAATCATATAATCGATTTTACCGTATTGACCTGAACCACCAGACTGTTTCTTGTGGGTATAGCTGTCTTCGACCTGCTGGGTAATTGACTCACGATAGGCAACCTGAGGGGCACCAACCGTACAATCGACGCCATGCGTACGTTTCATAATGTCGACTTTAATGTCCAAGTGAAGCTCACCCATGCCTTTCAAAATTGTCTCACCTGACTCTTGATCAGTCTCAACGATAAAAGAAGGGTCTTCAGCAACCATCTTACCGAGCGCGATGCCCATTTTTTCAGTCGCGGCTTTATCTTTCGGGAACACCGCCATTGAGATTACTGGGTCTGGGAAAACCATTGGCTCTAGCGTAATCACGTCTTTGGGGTCGCACAAAGTGTGGCCGGTTTGAACATTTTTCATGCCAACAATTGCGATAATATCGCCCGCTTGCGCAGTGCTTAATTCGATACGATCGTCGGCATGCATTTCCACCATACGTCCAACACGCTCAGTTTTACCTGTGAACGAGTTCAAAATAGTGTCGCCTTTGTTCAGCGTGCCCGAGTAGATACGTACGAACGTCAACGCACCAAAGCGGTCATCCATAATTTTGAATGCCAAAGCTTTGAACGTTTCGTCTGCGCTAACCGTCGCCAACCGGCCTGTTTCGTTACCTTCTTCATCAACGATTGGTTGAGCAGGCACTTCAGTTGGGCTTGGCAAATAATCCACAACCGCATTCAATACGTTTTGAACGCCTTTGTTCTTGAACGCCGAACCGCAATAAGTTGGGAAGAACGCCAACTCATTCGTGCCCTTGCGAATACACGCTTTAATTGTATCCATTGAAGGCTCTTGACCCTCTAAATACGCTTCCATTGCTTCGTCATCTTGATCAAGCGCTGTTTCAATCAGCATCTCGCGATACTCTTCAACTTTGTCAGCCATGTCGGCTGGCACGTCACCTACTTCGAACTTAGTCGGGTCGCCTGAGTCGTCCCAGATGTAAGATTTACGTTCAAGCAAGTCAACGACGCCACAGAATTCGTCTTCGATGCCAATGGGCAAAACCATGACCAGCGGGTTAGCCGCCAATACGTTCTTAACTTGGTCAACTACGCGATAGAAATCAGCGCCCATACGATCTAATTTGTTCACGAAAATGACGCGCGCAACTTCAGATTCGTTCGCGTAACGCCAATTTGTCTCTGATTGCGGTTCAACACCACCAGAACCACAGAAAACACCAACGCCACCATCAAGCACTTTAAGCGAGCGATATACTTCCACAGTGAAGTCTACGTGGCCCGGAGTGTCAATAATATTCATGCGGTGGCCCGCCCATTCACAGCTTGTTGCTGCAGACTGAATGGTAATACCACGCTCTTGCTCTTGCTCCATGAAGTCAGTAGTGGCCTCACCATCGTGCACTTCACCGATTTTATGGATCTTGCCAGTTAGGCTCAAGATACGCTCGGTGGTAGTTGTCTTCCCCGCGTCTACGTGCGCGAAGATACCAATATTTCTATATTTCGATAGGTCAGCCATGATGATCTCTCAAGGAGGAAAGCCGCTCGCTTCCCGATTGTCTAATAGTCATATTCTTAGCGTTTTAAACGCTAAAAAAGAGTGTTTTAAAGTTTTAAAAAAAACGACGGTGCTAGAAACCTAGATGGCCTAGCACCGTTTGGGGCGCGATGATACAACAACTTGAGGCCAAGGTCTAAGCCAAAAATTTAAAATTTTGTCTAATTCAAACAAGGATTTACCTCATCGAGATTAGGCGTTGACAATTAATTCAACGGCGACTTGCAGTTCTGTCTAAGGTTTGCTACAAAGGCTATGTAAATCATAGGGTTGGAGTTAGTTTAGATAACACGTCTCAAATCGATTAATACACGCACACCAGATGCGCTGTGATATCAGGCTTAACAAAAGCAACAGTGAGGCGACTAAATCAAGTTTTTTTGGGCTTAGAGCTGGCAAGTCGTTCGCTCACAAAAAGCTCACAAATAGTTTAGAAATAAGTTTTGTGCCAAAACACAGCGCAAAAGCATGACCCTAACCCTTACTGAGTTATTGTCACACAACAACTCACTTCATGTCCCAAGCGACCCAAGTATTGTCAAAGGCGGTACTCGCTTTAACGGTAAGTCGACGGCTCACGCTCAACAATGCAGGTTTAGCACGTGGCTGAGGCCGTTAATTACTGACTCAGCAAGACTTACTTTTAGAGATTAACCTAAAGCTTATAGCAGGTGCCTAACGTGAATATTGACCGAAAAATGGTAAGCCTTTTCTTCGAAATAAAACGCAACATGCCTTACGAGCAGCGTGAAGACATGAAAATAGCAGCGAACGACCTTGGCGCAAAGCTTGTCGGCATACACCAGGAATCGCAAAACGAATCGCTGAACATGCTCATCGAACAGTTTATGGAACGCGCGGGGCCTGAGTGGGCTAAGAAGCTAGACAAGTCAGCTCTTCCTATCATGGGCTTTGGTCTCAATGAACCAACGCAAACTAAACCCAAAAAAAACGTATTGAAAGAAAAAGGGCCAAAGCAAAAAGTGCTAAATCAACAAAAACCCAAGACAAAACGAGCACGGCCTGACGCTAGATAAGAACAAATGAAGCCGGTAACGACGGCTAAATTTTTCGATACATACCGACGCGACCATGGCACAGCATAATGCGTTGACATGGTTTCTAACGCGAAGAGCAAAGCGCTTTCTACCCGTCGCTGGTTGCCACCTCAATGCAGCTACAATGTTCAATAATAAGACGATGTTCGATAACAATAAGACTCACCCGATTCTGAGTTACGCTAGGCTAACTCGAGACACAAGCGAGTCGCACCGCACGGAATCGCAATATGCAGCAAAAGAGAAAATTCAAATTTGCTCTTATAAATAATTCGTTCTTATGAATATCGACAGAACCATGGTTAACCTCTTTTTCGAGATCAAGCGCAAGCTACCAACAGAGCAGCAATCGAAAATGCGCTTGTCTGATTCTGATATAGGTAATCGAATGACGCAGCTTTATAAGGCGAGCAGCGACGATGGCTTAAAAGCTTTGATAGAAGCATTTCTTGAACGTGCGGGTGACGGTTGGCTCCAAAAAGCGAAACGCACTGGCTTGGGCGCGAGCCTAATAAAAACCTTGAGGTCGAGCAATGATGAATGATCGAAGTCGCACGATCATAGTCGATCAAGACTGCGGTAACTAATCGCTTCTAATAAATGCGCCCGAGTCACGTCTGGCTCTTGATTAAGATCAGCGATGGTCCGTGAAAGCTTTAACACTCGATGATAAGCACGCGCCGACATGTTTAGCTTCTCGCACGCGCTGGCGAGAAAATCCAACAAAGATTCGGTCATATGGCAATGAGTCTCTAGCTCCTTGCCACTGAGTCGACTGTTTAACTTACCGCGTAAACGAAGTTGCAAATCTCGAGCATCAGATACCCTTCGTTTCACAACCGCAGATGTTTCGGCATCCGGGTCATCGCTTTGCAGTGTTTTTAAGTCTACTCTGGGCAAATGCAGATGCATATCAATGCGGTCAAGCATCGGCCCCGACAATTTAGCTCGATAGCTCTCGACACTCAAAGGCGAGCATTGACAGCGAGCCGTACCATCCCCATAAAACCCGCACTTACAAGGATTACAGGCGGTTATTAGTTGAAAACGCGCGGGGTACTGTACCGATTGACTAGCACGAGCGATGTCGATTTTACCGGTTTCTAACGGCTCTCTAAGCTGCTCTAATGCCGCACGTGAAAACTCAGTCAATTCGTCCAAAAATAAAATGCCGTTATGGGCTAACGATATCTCGCCAGGTCGTGGGTGCGAACCACCGCCGACTAACGCGACCGCAGAAGCTGAGTGGTGCGGGCTGCGGAACGGCCGCTGCTGCCAAGACTGCACATCAAACTCACCCTGCGCAACCGACTGGATTGCCGCTGTCTCCAGTGATTCCTGCACACTAAGCGATGGTAGTATGCCCGGTAAACGCGACGCCAGCATGCTCTTGCCGGTACCCGGGGGGCCGATAAACAGCACACTATGCCCTCCGGTCGCGGCAATCTCTAACGCCCGTTTAGCGCGAGTTTGTCCTTTGACCTCAGACAGGTCTGGGTAACTTATTGAGCGCCTTGATTTTAAAGAATGAGCTTTACAGGTCTGCATCTCGCCCTTACCCGCTAAATGCTTGCACACTTTCAGCAGGTGATCACTCTGCCAGGCCAACGAATCTTGGGCGAGGCTAGCCTCAAGCGCATTACCCTGTGGCACTATCAACTCTCGGCCAGCGGAGGCGCAAGCTAAGGCGGTCGGTAACACACCGGATACTTTGCGCAGCCGCCCATCGAGAGCGAGCTCTCCAGCCATTTCAAATCGGTCAGTATTTACCTCAGGCAGTTGACCCGACGCCAAGAGTATCCCTATCGCAATCGGCAAATCGAAGCGGCCACCGGTCTTGGGCAAATCGGCAGGCGCTAAATTCACCGTGATACGCTTTGCCGGAAAGTCGAAACCGGAATTGATAATCGCGCCACGTACACGATCTTTGCTCTCTTTAACCGCAGTCTCAGGCAAGCCTACCGTAGAGAAACTAGGCAGGCCGTTGGCTAAATGAACTTCGACCATCACTGGTAAGGCGGCAACACCCACGACCGTTCGGGTGCGAATCATCGCTAACGATCGAATATTATCCGGTTGTTTAAATTCTGTAATAACGGTGGTCATAAACTAACTCCTTGTTAATCGAAACCTTAGACTTCTGCCCTCGGCTTTGGTTCTTTACCCTCGGCTCCTTGCCGAGGGGCAACTATATCACTTATTCGCGGCTTTTTGCGCAGCTTCCTCGGCTTGAATTTCTTGAGCCACTTCGCGAATCACATTACGGAACCACTTATGTGCAATATTATGGTGCAATAAGGGGCTCCAAACCATATGTAGCTCGATATTAGGAATATGGAATGGCGCCGGCAAAATCGCCAAGTTATCGAAGTGGTTCACTAAGTGCGTAGAACGCGTTGCGACGGTTGCGATCAAATCTTGTTGCTGGGTTAACTGAATCGCCGAAATATAGTGGCGTGTAAACACTGAGATTTTGCGTCGCTTGCCTAAATCATCCAAGGCGATGTCAACCCAGCCCAATTTTTGAATATCGTCCGGGTTCACACCGGTAGCAACACCCATGCCGGTTTTGTTGACCCAGACGTGGCTGGCTTTCAAATATTTGTCAAAATCAAAATTTTCGCGCATAGGATTGTCTTGGCGCATGACACACGAGAAATCGTCTGACCACAATACCGACAAGTGCAAGGATTGCGGTAACTGATCGAAACGGTTTATCACCAGATCCACATTGCCAAGCTCAATATCCTGAAAGGTGACGTCACTGGGCGTCAATATATCGAGTGCCGTATCCGGCGCTTCTTTAGCCATACGCATACGAACGCGTGGCAACAAAGTAGTCTCGGCGTAGTCACTCGCCATAACACGAAACAAGCGCTTGCTGTTGGTTGGGTCGAACTCGATCGTCGGCTGCACGAATAACTCGATTTGCGACAACACATTTTGTACTAAGGGTTGCAGCTCTTTTGCTTTATCCGTCGGCATCATGCCATTACTGGTACGAACTAATAAGGGGTCATTGAATACCTTGCGCAAACGGCGTAACCCATTACTCATTGCTGGCTGACTTAAACCTAGATGTTCGGCCGCTTTGGTAACATTACCCTCACGTAGTAGCACACTGAAGTAGACCAGTAGGTTTAGATCGATATTAGACAGGTTCATACATATTCATTAGATGAATGGATTTCGTAATATCATAACTTAAATCTATGTTCTTTTAAAATAAAATGCTCGGCACTTGGGGCGAGATGAACTTAGAGGCAAGTTTATGAGCGACGTATCCTTCCGAACGTTCTTACCATGATATACGACCGCCAAGCACACGATGTCCTATTGGGCAATAGCGGAGCTCACTAGAGCGAGAGAGTGGCAAATAATGGCGCTGGTCGTTGGGCTTAGATCGCCGCTCCTGTGCATCCATGCACCCGCGTCATACGACCGCCAAGGACAAGGTGTCCTATTGGGCAATAGCGGAGCTCACTAGAGCGAGAGAGTGGCAAATAATGGCGTTGGCCGTTGGGCTTAGATCGCCGCTCCTGTGCATCCATGCGCCCGCGTCATACGACCGCCAAGGACAAGGTGTCCTATTGGGTAATAGCGGAAGTCACTAGAGCGAGAGAGTGGCAAATAATAGCATTGGTCATTGGGCTTAGATCGCCGCTCCTGTGCATCCATGCACCCGCGTCATACCGTACATCCTGTACATAAAAAAGGAGCGGTTCTTTCGAACCGCTCCAACTAGGAGGAGACCACTTACTATAGTGGGTGCTACTTTTAAAAATCTAGTTAGTAAACTCTGGGTAAGCCTCTAGGCCGCACTCAGACATGTCTACACCTTCGAACTCTTCTTCTGGTGAAACACGTAAGCCAATGATTAGCTTCAACACATACCAAGTGATGCCGCTGGTTACGAACACCCAGATAAAAATCGTTGCCGCGCCAATTAACTGGCCTGAAAAACTAGAGGCATCGTTGGTGAGTGGCACTAACAACAACCCGAGCAAGCCAACAACGCCGTGCACTGATATAGCGCCAACTGGATCATCAATTTTCAGTTTATCCAAAGTGATAATCGAAAATACAACCAACACACCACCGGCGGCTCCGAACAAGGTAGCTAATGCAGGAGTCGGGGTAGACGGTTCGGCGGTAATTGCGACCAAGCCTGCTAGCGCACCGTTCAAGGCCATGGTTAAGTCTGCCTTACCAAATAAAGCGCGTGCTAAAAGAAGTGCGGCGATCAAGCCACCTGCCGCTGCCGCATTGGTGTTCATAAAGACTACCGCGACCGCATTTGCGTTTTCCACCGATGACGTTGCAAGTACTGAACCGCCATTAAAGCCGAACCAACCCATCCATAGAATAAAGGTACCCAATGTCGCTAATGGTAGGTTTGCGCCTGGAATCGCTTTTGGCTTGCCATCCGCCGTGTATTTACCAGTACGAGCCCCAAGTAACAAGACACCTGACAGTGCCGCTGCGGCGCCTGCCATGTGCACGATTCCAGAACCCGCAAAGTCAGACCAACCCAAATCACCTAGTGTATAGAGGCCAAATACCGAACCTCCGCCCCACGTCCAATGTCCTTCCATTGGATAGATAACCGACGTCATTACTAGAGCAAACGCTAAAAATGCCCAAAGCTTCATGCGCTCAGCCACGGCACCAGAGACAATTGACATCGCCGTAGCAACGAATACTACTTGGAAAAAGAAATCAGCAGACGGAGCATACGTCGCTGGCTCTTCCGCTCCGGCAACGCCATCACCAGTAATGCCACTCAAGAACGCGTTCCCCAGGTCTGGGTACATAATCGAGTAGCCGCAAAGCATGAACATGGTGCAGGATATCGCGTAAAGAGCGACATTTTTGGTTAAAATTTCGGTGGTGTTTTTTGAGCGTACTAAACCCGCTTCTAACATTGCAAAACCGGCGGCCATCCACATGACCAACGCTCCGCAGACCAAAAAATAAAAGGTATCTATCGCATACCCGTGTTCGAAAATAGTGTTTTCCATGATGTTGTCTCTCTGAAAAATTTATGAGTTCTGTTATTCAAGCGCCGCCAGTTAACAGTGAACCGTGCGCTAACATTAAATCGTTGTGCCTAATGCGGGGGGTGACTCTAAATTGCTTCTTCGCCCGTCTCGCCAGTTCTAATTCGGATAACCTGTGCCAGCTCTAATACAAAAATCTTGCCATCACCGACCTTGCCGTTGTTGGCAGACTGTGTGATTACTTCAATAGTCTGATCCAAAACTTCGTCTGCAACCGCAACTTCTATCTTGATCTTTGGCATAAAATCAACGTTGTATTCCGCTCCGCGATACAACTCTGTATGACCCTTTTGGCGTCCGAATCCCTTAACTTCAGTTACCGTCATCCCTTGAATTCCAATGCCAGCGAGCGCATCTCGTACGTCATCTATTTTGAATGGTTTGATAATTGCCGTGATTAACTTCATAGCAGTTCACCCTTATTGTTAAATGTTGTTTAGTGTTTTTTTGAATTCGTCATGCAATCGAAGTAAGCTTATTAAAACGCAACGAGCTGCGCCTGAATGCAAAGACGCAGGCATACTTTCGACTCAGCGACCGCGGTGTTACCACACAGAGGCTTCTGACGTGGACTAAGCAAGCACCATGCCAACTTTCCCAGCACCTCACCGGATACCGCCCTTCTCCTATCGCACGCGCATGAAGGAAAACTCATCTTAAATTGACGCTCCAAATTCGAGCATAAACCATCCTGGATGCACTATAATGGTGCACGCAGGACCTGCCCCGTCGCTCGCACTCTGTCGGCTGGACGAGGTTCCGCGCCTATGAGTGGTGCAATGTTTACTAAAAGATTCCAATCGAACTATCGATATTCGAGAATTAAAAAGTTAACAGTTCTTTTCCCACTTAAAACAAAAAAGTTGGCATAGTGCTTGCTTTGAAGAAGCTGTCAGACTCCAACGACATTAATGATCAACAATATTTTTCTTATACAATAAAGAAAGAGAGGACAAATATGAAAAACTCACTAAAACTTACCTCAGCGTCACTGTTGCTAGCTGCGATGATGGCCCCAGCTGCCCAAGCGGAAATAACTGCAAATGTTGCGCTGACCACAGACTATGTATGGCGTGGTGTCTCACAAAACACAGACGAAAGCCCTGCCTTGCAAGGTGGTTTCGACTTCGCTGACGATTCAGGTTTCTACGCTGGCGTGTGGGGTTCAAACGTTAATTTTGGCGGCAACGAGAGCCTCGAGCTGGATATTTACGGCGGCTGGGGAACTGAACTCGGCAACGGTGTTGGTCTAGACTTCGGCATTATTCGCTATTCTTATCACGGCGCATCCGATTCAAGCGATTTAGATTTCACTGAATTTTATGCTGGTGTTAGCTATGCAGGCTTTGGTTTCAATTACTCGGTTGGCGATGAGTTAGGTGATCAATTTGAAGTCAGCTACGGATACGATTTTGAAGCAGTATCACTCGCGGTAGCGTACGGAAACTATGATGTAAGCGGTGACGACGACGACTACGACTACTACTCAGCTGGCGTGTCAGGTAGCTTCGGCGGAAAATCAGACATCGGTTGGGACGTGACATATTGGGGTACAAGCGATGAAGCGGATTCACTGTTCGGTACCGATATAGCAGACGACCGTATCGTATTTACTATTTCGAAAGAATTCTAATCACTAGAACTTGATCGGAAAAAAGGGCTACTCAAATTCGAGTAGCCCTTTTTTATGTCTGTTCAAATTTAATTCACTAGCATTCCTAAGTAAGAATCGCCTAGCGTCTGATAGACATCTAGATAGGCGCCTAGCTTAAACGTCAGAAAGTATCGCGACCACTTCGTCGATCTCAGATATCAGTTCAGCCACCACTTTTCGCTTAACTTGAGTCGTTGGCAGCGCTTGACCGCCTGCTTCCATCTCTATTTGGTTTTTTGCACCGCTGATGGTGAAACCTTCAATGTACAACAAGCTACGAATGCGACGAATAAGTTGCACTTCGTGGCGTTGATAATAACGTCGGTTACCACGACGCTTAACGGGGTTTAGCTGAGAAAATTCCTGCTCCCAGTAGCGCAACACATGCGGCTTAACCATGCACAACTCACTTACTTCGCCAATAGTAAAGTATCGTTTGCTCGGTATTGGCGGTAGAGTTGCGTTGTCCCCTTGATCAAGCATTGTATTTCGTCGGTCCTGTTAATTCTCTTAGCAGCGCTAGCGTGCAGTGTTGTTCTTATTTATCGAGTTTATCAGCTTGCCGACTATCACGTATAGCGAAAAGTACCTTTTGAGGCGTGTTTTGCCTTAATATTTCTTTATATTTCCTGACTTTAGTCTAATTAGCTAAACAGTCGCTTAAGAGCTAAAGCATTAGCTTCAATCGCTTCTTTGAGCTTCTGACTCGCTTTAAACGTCACCACTCTACGCGCCGAGATGGGTATTTCCTCACCTGTCTTGGGATTACGACCCGGTCTCGCCGGTTTATCGCGCAAGCCAAAGTTACCAAAACCAGACAACTTTACTGAGCTGCCGTCTTCTAGTGACCCCTTGATTGTCTCGAAGAACTGTTCTACGAATTCTTTCGACTCTCGCTTATTTAACCCCAGCTCTTCATGCAAAGAAACTGCTAGTTCTGCTTTAGTAATTGCCATTTCAACTCTCCAAGCTACTGCGAGCAAAGCACGAGAACGATCATATTAATCCGCCGACCATGTTCCATAACTTAGCTACGCAATTGTGCGCCCCACTTCGATTCCAATATCGAGAGAGCAGCCCCCATTAAACCTTCCGCTTCTTCGTCGGTCATCGTTTTATCTTGATGTTGAAAAACCAAACTCAAAGAAACACTCTTCGCATCGTCGGCTACACCCGTACCGCGATACACATCGAACAACTCTACTTTATTAAGCACTTGGCCCAACTCGTCTCTAAGCGAATTAAGTAAACTTGCGACAGGCAATGCATTATCAACCACCACCGACAAATCTCGCTTAACGCTCGGAAAACGTGAAACACTCTTAAACGCTGGTAATTCAGCTCTTAGCGCAAGCTCCAAATTCAGCTCAAAAGCGAAAACATTACGTACGCCATAATGTTTTTCAAGCGACGGGTGCAACCGTCCTGCCCAACCTAGAAAGTCGTTATGCCCATTTAAACCATTACGATTCAATGATGCGCTTTGACCTGGATGCAGAGCAATGTGTTCGAACTCATTAAATATAATGGGGTTCTGGTGACCGGTCAAGGCAAGCACCGCCTCCAAATCTGCCTTTATGTCATAAAAATCAAGGTTTTGGGCTTTTCCTGAATCCCATTGAGCCTTCACGGGAGGCCCCATAATCACACCGGCTATTTTCTGTTCTTCGCGAAAGCCTGCTCCACTTCGGTGGTAGGTCGCCCCCACTTCATAGAAACGCACGCGATCATGTTGGCGATTCGCATTGAATTGCAGCGCCCCAATCAAGCCTGGAATCAGGCTGGTGCGCATCACCGCCATATTATCCGCCAAGGGATTAGCTAACTTAACTGGTGCTTCCTTACTGAATAGCGCGGCAGCATTCGGATCAATAAAACTATAAGTAATGGCTTCTCGATAATCACGCGCAACGAATGATTGGCGCACTTGGCGAACATTAATCGCCACTTCGGAAGCCGCTACCGAGCGCGGCACAATCCGCGGCATCGAGGTTGGTATATTGTCATAACCTTTTACCCGAGCAACTTCTTCAACTAAATCAGCTTCGCGTTCGATGTCAAAGCGATAGCTCGGCGGAGTCACCGACCAAACCCCATCAGCACCGCTGACTGAGTCAGCTATTCGATTTAAGATATCGCCCACTTCACTTTCATCTAGCTGCATGCCAAGTAAACTTATCAAACGCTCAAGACGAATCTCGACCGCGGGTTTAGCGAGCATGCCTTGATCATTTTTTTGCTCAGTAAGCGGGCCCGCTTCGCCGCCACAAACCTGCAAGACAAGTTCGGTCGCGCGCTCAATTGCAAGGGGGGGCAACGACGGATCAACTCCGCGCTCAAAGCGCTGCGAGCTTTCAGTATGCAAGCCATAGCGACGAGCCTTACCCGAGGCTGACTTTCGCGTGAAATGTGCGGCTTCCAATACGATATCGCTTGTTTCGTCACCGATGGCACTGCGTGCGCCGCCCATTACTCCGGCGATTGCAATCGGGCCGTTAGCGTCAGCGATCACTAGGGTTTCACCGTCTAGCGTTGTTTCTGATTCATCGAGCAACTTAATTTGCTCACCAGCACGCGATTGACGCACAATGATTTTTTGCTCAAGCTTAGCCAAATCAAAGGCGTGCATCGGCTGCCCGAGTTCGAGCATCACATAGTTGGTGATATCAACAACGGGGCTTATCGGCCGAACACCACTACGACGTAAACGTTCCTGCATCCAAAGCGGTGTCACCGCGTCTTGACTGATACCCTTAATTACTCTGCCAATATAACGCGGACAATGCGTTGGGTCTTCAAGCTCGATGGTCACCGTATCGTCAATAGCAGGCTCAATCGGTTCAATATCCAAAGGGTGATAGTCGCCATCTGCCAACACCTTCATCTCACGTGCTATACCTTGCACACTTAGACAGTCGCCGCGATTGGGGGTGAGGTCGATATCGATTAAGTTATCGTCGAGCTGCAGATATTCATCGACACGTTGCCCAATTTCTGCGTCAGCATCAAGCTCAATCAATCCGGCTGAATTTTCTTCCAAACCGAGCTCAGAGGCCGAGCACAACATGCCATTAGACTCAACGCCGCGTACTTTGGCTTGTTTGATCTTCAAGCCATTTGGCAACGTCGCGCCGACCAGCGCAACCGCAACTAATAGGCCTTCACGCACATTAGTAGCGCCGCATACGATATCCAATTGTTCGTTACCGACATCGATTTTCGTGCAATTTAAGCGGTCCGCATCCGGGTGCTTTTCAACCGTCAAAACTCTACCAATTACCAAGTTGTCGATTGCGCCAGCAACGCGATCGACTCCGTCAACTTCGAGACCCGCGTTGGTTAAGCAGTCCGCGATTTCTTGTGCGCTTAAGTCAACACGAACCCAATCGCGCAACCATTGTTCGCTAATAATCATTTGAACTGCTCCAAGAAAGTTAAATCGTTGTCAAAAAATAGGCGCAAATCGGTTACACCGTAACGCAGCATGGTTAGACGCTCGACACCTAAACCGAATGCAAAGCCCGTGTATTTCTCTGAATCAATACCTACGTGCTTAAATACTTCTGGGTGAACCATGCCGCTGCCAAGCACCTCTATCCACCCGGTGTGCTTACAGATCCGGCAGCCTTTGGTTTCGCCTTGCTCGTCAGCGCAGAACACACAACTGATATCCACTTCAGCCGATGGTTCAGTGAACGGAAAGTAAGACGGGCGCAAACGAATCTTGAGCTCAGTTTCAAAAAACTGTTGTAAAAAGTGCGTTAAGACTCCTTTTAAGTCTGCGAAAGAAATACCTTCGTCAACCATCAAGCCCTCTACTTGGTGGAACATTGGCGTGTGCGTCACGTCTGAATCGCAACGATAAACTCGACCTGGCGCGATAATATTAATCGGAGGCTTTTCGTTCAGCATGTAGCGCGCTTGAACCGGCGAAGTATGCGTCCGCAATAAAAATGAGCCCTCAGTCGCCAAGTTCGAGCCATCAGGCTGGCCCTCAGTTTCGACGTAAAACGTATCGTGCATCGCGCGCGCGGGGTGCTCGGGCGGAATATTCAAGGCTTCAAAGTTATGGAAATCGTCTTCAATTTCTGGCCCAGTAGCAACGCCAAACCCCATTGCCACAAAAATGTCTTCTATGCGCTGCATGGTGCGTGTTACGGGGTGGATTCCACCGCTACCAATGCCTCGACCAGGCAGCGTTATGTCTATCTTTTCTGCCGCTAAGGCGGCCGCCAAGGCAACGGCCTCAAGTTCGGCTTTCTTATTATTAAGAAGCTGTGCGACTTGTTGTTTAACCGCGTTTACCTTATCACCAAATTTTGGACGCTCTTCGTGTGGCAAAGCCCCGATTTGCTTGAGCTGATTAGTCAACTCACCTTTCTTGCCGAGGTAGTTAACTCGTAAGTCTTCAAGTTGCGCGGACTTTTCAGACGCATGGATAGCCGCGACGGCTTGCTCCAAAATGTTCTGCAGGTTTGCATCCAATGAATCGGTCATGATGTTGTACTTTTGCTCTATTTAGTGTGGTCGCTAACAGCGTTTAGTGGGTGGTCATCGGCCTGCAGACCCTATGCCTGAAAGACGCTAACCATATCTGTATAAGCTAGATAGCAAAAGAGGAAGACCGCTGGCCTTCCTCTCTCGTAATGCTGGCTCTGAAATCAGAGGCTGCTAGTCGCTAGGTTAGCTTAGGCTGCTAAGGCAGTTTTCGCTTTTTCAGCTAGCTGGCTAAACGCCGCAGGATCATGTACTGCAATGTCTGCAAGCACTTTACGATCTAACTCGATTTCAGCTTTCATCAAACCGTTAATGAATCGGCTATAGTTGATGCCGTTCAATTTTGCAGCAGCAGAAATACGTGTAATCCACAAACGACGGAACTGACGCTTGCGTTGACGACGGTCACGATACTCGTATTGACCTGCGCGGGTGACAGCTTGCTTGGCAACACGAAAGACGTTTTTATTACGTCCACGGTAGCCTTTAGCTTGGCTGATGACTTTTTTGTGTTTTGCTCGGGCAGTTACGCCGCGTTTTACTCTAGGCATTTCTCAAATCTCCTTATGAATATGGCAACATACGTTGAATCAGTTTCGCATCGGCAGCACACGCAGTGGTCTGATGACGTAAATGACGTTTACGTTTAGTCGATTTCTTGGTCAAAATATGACGCAAGTGAGATTGAGAGCGTTTGAACTTACCGCTACCCGTTTTTTTAAAGCGCTTAGCAGCGCCACTATTACTTTTAATTTTAGGCATGATTTCCTCAAGTGCAGAGCACTGTTTAAAGCTTGAATAGTTCGAGACCCTTTGAGGTCTTTTTGGTTCAAGCCTATTGCCGTTAATCTAACCCCGAAAGAAGTTTAAAAGTTGTACTTCAATCAGGCCTTGTGAGCTCACAATTCTTAAAATAGGCGCACATTTTAAGTGCTTATCGATAAAAGGCTACTGCCTAACACGTACCTACCATAAAAATCGGCCCGGTTTGTCAAAGCCAATGTGAAGCCACATCAACTTTGAGTCTATGAATTAAGTGCTTACTTAACTCAAAATCTCTATCTGCGTCTAGAAGGCAACACAAAAGTGCCAGCCCTTTAGTCTCTGTATCGAGTAAATTCTCTACCTCAAACGTACTACAAAATCATTAAGTTAAAATTCTGATCAACTTAACTTATTTTTTAAGCGGCCCTAACACCATCACCATTTGGCGACCTTCTAGTTTCGGAAATTGCTCAACCGCACCGTGTTCGACCAAATCGGTCTCAACGCGCTTCAACAAAGCAATTCCCAACTGTTTATGGGCCATTTCACGACCTCTAAAACGAATGGTTACTTTCGTTTTATCGCCGTTCTCAAGAAACTGTTTCAGTTTACCAAGTTTAATATTGTAATCGCCAATATCAGTGCCCGGTCGAAATTTAATTTCTTTAACTTGCGTCTGTTTCTGGTTCTTACGAGCAGCGGCTTTGCGCTTGCTGTCTTCATACAAAAACTTACCATGGTCCATTATTCGACATACTGGAGGATCCGCATTTGGCGATATTTCCACCAAGTCCATACCGGCGCTGGCCGCCATTTCAAGCGCTACAGCGCGATCTACGATGCCGGCTTGCTCGCCGTTTTGATCAATCAGTCGAATCGTTGGCGCCGTAATATTATCGTTCAGGCGCTGCTTTTTCTTAATGGCTATGGTGAAAACCTCATTTATTCGTTCAAAATAGGCTGACGGCTTAAAAAAATTGAATAAGCCACCAGCATTAATGCTATTCGGCCAGTGAGTTTAAGAGTTAATCACGGCTCGCTCAATAGCTGCTGCCTAATAAAAGCCATAAAAGCTAATAAAAACAACGATAAATGGCGCAAAATGAAAACATTTAGCGCCATTCATGAAAACTGGTAGACGCGAGTGGATTCGAACCACCGACCCCCACCATGTCAAGGTGGTGCTCTAACCAACTGAGCTACGCGTCTATAAATCTAGGAGCGCGACAATATCAAACAGTTTCAATGGTTTCAACGCTTTTCGAGTAATGTTTTCACTGGACATTCCACCACCTAAATTGTGAAGTTTTGTAGCCAAACTGGCAATTTAATTGCATTTTCAGTTTGGGGCGGCATACTGAATATGGTTTTGAGTTTTCAGAACCGAATTCACCATCACTTATTACGAGGATATAGCATGGATATGATGAAATTAGCGACGCAACTTTTAGCGTCGAAATTAGGGGGCAGTGCCAATACCGATAACAATATGATCGAATCTGTCATAGGCGGCCTGTTAGGCGGCTCGGGCAATTCAGGTGGTTCTGGGATTGATCTAGGCTCAATCGTCGGCAATCTGCAAAGCAATGGTTTGGGTGACATCGCTCAATCATGGTTAGGCGATGGTGACAACGAACACATTTCTCGCGACCAAATTACCAGCATGCTGGGGTCCGATAAGGTCGCCCAAGCAGCTGATGCCTTAGGTGCTGACCAGAATGACTTGCTTCGCGGCCTGCAGGATATGCTGCCACAAGTAATCGATAAATCTTCAAGCGGCGGCAGTTTGCTTGACTCCGTTGGCGGCCTAAGTGGCTTAGCCGGCATGGCGAGTAAATTCTTGAAATAAGCATCCTCGTATCACCACTCTAAAAGCCACCTACTCGGGTGGCTTTTTTTTGTCTGCACAAGTTTCCTTTCAACTCAGCCGAAACCCGAAGTAGTGGATTGTTGGCGGTCACTACTCTTTTAAGTTAGCATCGTCTAAACGCTGCGAGGCTTGCCTGCGCTGGCAGCGTTAAACTATTAATCGATACACAAGGTAACTATGAATCTTGCAAATAAGGTTTTACTCGCACTCGGCTTAGGCATCTGTATTGGCTTAGCTATTAATTTCAGTGGCGCTGGCTCGATAGCTTGGGTCGACACTTACCTGATTAATGGCCTCTTTCATGTCGCGGGTAAACTGTTTTTTAATGCCCTGCAAATGCTGGTAGTGCCGTTAGTACTTTTTTCTTTGATTCCAGGTATCGTTGGTATCGGCGACATTCGCCTACTTGGTAAAGTGGGTTCCAAAGCGGTGGTGTTATACATTGCCACTACCGCTATCGCCATATCTGTCGGGATTGGCTTGGCCGCTCTAGCGGGTATTGGTGAAGGCTTAGACATTACCGCTGATCAAGCGTTTGAGGGCAAACAAGCAGCGAAAAGCACCGTAGAAATCATCATCGGCGTTGTTCCTAAGAACATCATTGCGGCGATGAGCAACGGCGAAATGCTGGCGATTATTTTCTTTGCTATCTTCTTTGGAATAGCGTTGCTGATAAAACAGAAAGAGAGTAAAGCACTAATTAGCATCATCGAACAACTCAACAGTATATTTATGCAGATGGTTGAGATGGTGATGGTGTTCGCTCCGTACGCTGTATTTTGCCTCGTAGCAAAAGCAATTGCAGAGCTGGGCGTAGACCTTGTGGTTCGTTTGAGCGGCTATTTCATCGTTGTTATGGCGGCACTATTAATACACGCGTTTGTAACCCAAATGCTTATATTCAAAGTCTTCACGGGCTTAAACGTCGGCATGTTCATAAAGAAAATACGTGCGGCTCAAATATTCGCGTTCAGCACCTCGAGTTCCGGCGCGACCATTCCAGTGACGATGCGCACAATGCAGGAGCGCTTTGGCGTTGATCGCGCGGTTTCCTCGTTTACCGTACCATTCGGTGCCACAATTAATATGGATGGCACTGCCATCATGCAAGGCGTCGCAACCGTGTTCGTTGCCAACCTCTACGGAATTGAGTTAGGCATGGCAGGCTATGTCACAATTGTATTGACGGCGGTGCTTGCATCCATTGGTACTGCAGCAGTACCAGCGGTTGGCTTGGTTATGCTGACCCTGGTTTTCGAGCAGGTCGGTTTACCGATAGCGGCCATCGGCATCATCATGGGTGTTGATCGGATTGTTGATATGACGCGCACGGCGGTAAATGTCACGGGGGACGCGGTTGTCACATCCATTATCGCTAAAAGCGAAGGTAAAATGGACTTAACGGTGTACAACGATCCAAATATTGGCGAAGTACACGAACTGCACCTTGAGGAGTTTGAAAAACACGGCACATAGTAAAACGCACCGCTTACTTATATAGAATGTACGCAATAAAAAACGCGTTGAGCCAAAGGTTCAACGCGTTTTTTAGTAGCTGGTTTAGCTAATGAAATACCGGAATACTAAATTCCTAACGATTTATACGAATCCTGAATTCGCTCTAAAGCAATCATCATCGCTGCGGTCCGCAAGTCTGGAATCCGATCATCACTGTGCCATTTGGCACTGATAACTTGATAGCCTTCGCGCATCACATCGTCTAAGCCTGAGCGCACTAGATCGAGCTCAGTTGGCCCCTCAATAATCTTTGCTAAATGCTTCTCGGGGAATTTAGCCCCGACCATTTCCTCAATAGCGTCGACCATTTTTAACGTTTGGCTTTCATGCTGGCGGCGCTGCATTCGACCAAAACGAATATGACCAATGTTCTTTACCCACTCAAAATACGATACCGTAACACCGCCCGCGTTAGCATAAAGATCGGGAATAATTAGGCAACCACGATCACGCAGCATTTCATTTGCAGTGAAAGTTATTGGGCCATTAGCGGCCTCAATAATGATCTTGGCTTTAATGTCGTTGGCGTTATCTTTGGTAATAACACCCTCCATTGCGGCTGGAATAAAGATATCGCAATCAGCGGTTAGCACGCGCTCGGAGTCTTCCACGTAGCCCGAATACCCCGTAACCCCACCGGTCTCAACAATATGTCTTTGTAGGGCTTGAACATCGATACCGCGCTCATCAAAAACAGCACCATCGCGCTCGAGCACACCCACGATGATCGAGTCGTCTTCTTGCGACAAGAAATGTGACGCGTGAAAACCCACGTTCCCGAGCCCTTGCACGACAATGCGCTTGCCAGCGAGTGTGCCCGACAAACCAGCAAATTCGATATCCGTTGGGTGGCGGAATGCCTCTTGCAAAGCATACTGAATACCGCGTCCGGTCGCCTCTACCCGACCCCGAATACCGCCTTTACTGACTGGCTTGCCAGTCACACAGCCCCAACTGTTTAAATCCGACGGATATAGACGCTTGTATTCATCTGCCATCCAGGCCATTTCGCGTTCACCTGTGCCCATATCCGGCGCAGGTACATTTTGCGCAGGACTAATCAAAGACCGTTTTGCTAACTCCTGCGTAAAGCGACGAGTTATGCGTTCGAGTTCATGTTCTTCCCATTCGTTTGGGTCGATCACCAGAGCGCCCTTGGAACCACCAAATGGTGCTTCAACCAGCGCGCATTTATACGTCATCAATGCGGCTAAAGCTTCGACCTCGTCTTGGTCGGCATGGGGTGAATAACGTATGCCGCCTTTTACCGGTTCACGGTGCTCGGAGTGAACCGAACGATAACCCGTGAACGTATAAAGACGATTGCGCAAACGCACGCCAAAGCGCACAGTATAGGTAGAATTAGCGACTTTGATTTTATGTCGCAGACCATCAGAAACGCCCACTAAGTCAGCGGCTTGGTCAAACATTCTTTCGACTGATGATAGAAAAGTTTCGGTTTGTTGGCTCATCTCTCCTCCTCAGATAAGATGAAAAATTTTCGTGGTTTACGTCTTTCTTATTGTGTCCATAAATTGAGCAAAAGCGTTCAGCGCCGCGTGGGTAGCTGGATGATTGTCAATCGACATTAGACTTTTAACGTCAATACCACTTTTATACAAGGTAAAAATTCGTTGTGGGTCAAATTCAGTTTCCATGTCGAGATATGACGTTGATAACCGCAGAGTCTGCGTATTTTCAGGCAGCCCAAAGTCACTGCCGGGCAAGCTTGCAATCCGATACTTATCGAGCAAATAGGCAGCGAGGTCCGCTGACGTTTTTATATTGAGCCGCAACAAGCTGGTTTGATACCCGTCAAAATTGGCGGCGATATAAAAACCGCCCTGCGCGCTGGTACAACGGATACCCAGCGTATCAAGCGCCGCGCGAATGTACCGAGTGCGAATGCCGTGTATCGCTCGGCAGTCGCTTACGTACTGTTCTACATCTGCGTGCAGTGAATAGGCTTCGATTGCTGCATACTGAATTGGTGAGGAGACACCTGACCACGTCTCACTGGCAAAGACAGCCATTTTTTGCATTATCTGCTTACCCTGATCAGAGTCCGGCAGAATCGCGACGCCTAAGCGCCAACCACCGATCGACAGATGCTTGCTAAGCCCACCCAACACAAAAGTGCCCTCGGGGTAGTACTTCGCAATGGATATATGCTCTATTTCGCCATGACATACCTCAAAATAAATTTCGTCGCTGAGCACCCATATGTTATTTCGACGGCAATACGCGGCCAGCTCTTCAAGAAATTCGGCGCTCATGACTTCACCGGTAGGATTATTGGGACTGTTGATGATCAGCAACTTGCACGGCTTGTCAGATGTCTGCACCAACTCGTCCAACGCCTCGATATCCAGGCGATAATTGTCGTCGGGACTTGATCGAATATAGTGGTAACTATTGCCTAACAGCTCGGCTTGGGGCCCATAACTCACCCACGATGGTGATGGCAAAAACACATCGGCATCTAAAATCATCTGCAGCCCGTATATCAAAGACTTACTGCCCGGCCCAATAAGCACCTGCGACGACTTAAAATCAAGGCCGAGCTTCTTAGAGTAGTAGAAGGCGACCGTCGACACGAGCTCCGGCAAACCTCGGGCGGGCAAATAACTTTTCTTATCGGCGTGCGTCGCAAGCGCCGACTTTAAGCGCGGCTGAACATCGAAGCGTGACTCTCCAAAACCCATGTGGAAAACCTGCTCGCCCTGCCGCCATAAACGGTTGACTGTCTCGTTGATAAAGAGTGTAGACGAAGGCGCTAAGCCCTCAAACGTAGAATTAAATAAGAGCGTATTCATAGTTAAGTAAGGTAGGATAAAAAAAGCCCGTTAACAGTTAATTGCTAACGGGCCAAAAGAAATAAAATCAAATTTTAACGATTAATGGCAGAAGTAACTAAAAGTTATAAACACCTTTTAGATACCAAGAGCCGCCTTCATAGTTAGCAACTGTGCGACGCGGAAATTGCAAACCCACACTTTGCCGGTTAGCGAACACGCCGTCGTTTTCAATCTCGTCGACGAACTCGTCAAAAATGTTAGAAACACCGAGTACTAGTTTGAAACCGTCGTTAAGCTGCCAACCTAGCTCAGCGTCGAAATAAACAGTGGAACCAATTTCTGCACTGCGGTTACCCAGTGGCCCGTTAATTGTTCCGCGCTCATCGAAGTGATCACCGAAATACTTAGCCCTGAGCAATAGACTAAAAGACTCGTTTAAGAACGTGTTCGTAGTAAGCGTAAAGCGGTCTTCAGGATAGTTATTTTCTATGTCTTCGATGGTCGCGTCGCTCACCGGGTTCAGACCTTGAACTTGCGACTGTCCGGTAACATCAATTTCATTGTGGGCATAGGCAAAAGTAACCGACGTGCTTGTTCGCCCCCAATCAATTGACCCATTTAATACAACGTCAAAACCTTCGTGCTCGATATCAAGCGCATTGGTGTAAAACGAAAGAGTGTTATCGAGTGTGCCCGGAATTGGGATATCACCGGTGCGATAGATTCGGTCATCAACTTCAACACTATAGTAGTCGACCGTAAGGTCCCACGCACTGCCCAGGCTGCTGGTAAAGCCAATACTGATATTAGTCGACTCTTCTTCCACCAGTTCACGCCCACCCGCAGCGATTGCAGAGTCACTGGTCGCTGGCACCAAACCTTCTAACACCAAGTCGCCAGTGCGGCCATCAAAGGTGGTAATAACAGACGAAATATTTGCCTGTCCTGGTGTTGGTGCATGAAAGCCAGTAGACACCGCGCCACGCAAAGCAAACCCATCGCTCACATTATAACGCGTCGCAATCTTGCCATTTGTAGTAGTGCCAAAATCAGAAAAATCCTCAAAGCGAATAGCGTATTGCATTAACCATCGGTCACTAATATCGTGTTCAAGATCCAGGTAAGCAGCGTAGTTATTACGATCAAACTTGCCGGCATCCTGTGGCGTCGGTGGGGTGAAGCCGCTTGGCCCTGACCCCACGCCCGAGTTCGCATCACCGATCAACGATGTCCAAGTTTCTTCGCGCCATTCTGCGCCATAAGACAGTGACAATGAGTCACTTAATTGAGATGAGAAATCAACATTCAAGTTTATTTCTTCCTGCTCATAACCACCCACATCAAAGTCTTGCACAGGCGTGCCATCAGCCTGAAGCGCTAGGCTTGGGTTAATCGTGTTATTTAGAAAGTAGTCCAGCTCGTTCTTACCATAGCCCACACTAAAATCGTAGGTAGTGCCGCCTGCGAATTCGCCACGAATACCACTAACAAAACTCATATCCGTTTGCTCACCATCTAGAAAAGGGGTGAAGCCAACGTTGCATAGCTGTAAGTTGGGGTTTTGAGCACAGGTGCCAGTAACAGCTGAATTTGATAAATTACGATAAAAGAATCGATAACGGCCTTCGGTATCTGCATAGTTACCGAACGAATATAGCTCAGCACCGTTAGCGAGCTCGACGCCCGAATTCCACGCAAACCTCAACGCTTGGGTTTCTGGCCGCCCCCAAGTCTGAGTAAATGGTGCATCACCAAATGGGGAGTCGGCTCCAACGCCTTGTGCACCGGCATTGACCAAAGCTTGCGCGTCGGGACGAATTACGCCACGTGACAAGGCATCGTTATCACTGTATTCAACACTGGCGTTCAAAAAACCGTTCTCGGTTATCTTGAAGCCCAAGTTAGCCGCCACTTTCAAGCTGCTCTCACCTTCGTAAAACTCACCGTAGGTCACTTCTACATGCCCACCTTCGTCAGCATCATTAAGTTCAAAGTTCATCACGCCGGCTATCGCATCCGAGCCATATTGAGCCGCAGCACCATCGCGTAGAACTTGTATATTCTTTAGCCCAACACTTGGAATCATACCCACGTCAACGCCGTGCGAGCCATTACCCGCGGCGGGAGCAAAAAATTGCACTAATGACGAACGGTGGCGACGCTTACCATTGACTAAGATCAAGGTTTGGTCTGGCGACATGCCGCGCAATGAAGTCGGGCGAATAAACGCGCTACCGTCACCGGTGGCCGGTGTTGCGGTATACGAAGGAACCAGTGCGGTTAGGTTATCAGTGATATCAGCTCCATTTCCAAGTGCTGAAAAGTCTTCTCCACTTATGACGTCAACCGGCACAGGTGAGTCGGCAGCCGACCTCGCTTTTGCGCTGCGACTGCCAAGCACCAACACTTCTTCTACAAACTGATCAGCGCCCTCTTCTTGAGCGTTTACAGCGTTTATTCCTGCACCGGCAATCGCCAGGGTAATGATGCTCGGTACTAACTTTTTTTGTAAGGTATGCATTTCAAACTCCTCTTGTGGTTGTGATTGGCCCAGCACGTCTTTCGTCAGACTCTCAGGCTCATCTTCAGTACCAACTCCCGCACTTATTCGAATGCCAGTACCCCTTAGCATTTGTTGCAGCCCGCTTTCGATGGTGTAGCGGCCATACAATGGGCGCGTCTTCACCACTTTTACTTCTTTATACGGGAACAACAACGTCAGGTCGGCTTGTCGTGCAAATCGAGTAAGTGCTTTGTCGGCCGAGAGGCGAGGAATGTTAAAGTAAAACTCTTCGTCAGCATCGCGCAGCTGACCATGACTCATACACGGCCAAACTAAACAAATTAAAATAACAATGCAGTAAGACAGTTTTTGTTGAAATGTCATAGCACGCAGTGTACTCAACTTCACGCCTCTCATCTACAGTGAGCGGCGCGTGCAGATTTTCCACCATATAATTTTTATTATTTATTTATATTTTCTGCAAATAAAAAAAACGCGGTCATCGATAGCGTTTCTTTGACTGAACAACCTCGAATAGAGCCAAGCTAAAATAGGCCAAGCTCAGTCGACTAGATACTTTTAAAAAGTAGTATTTCATCGCCAGCGCGACGATGCGCAACACCGAAGTTATTTTCTAGCACGGTTAACAATTGATTGAGGTCACCCGTTTTAAAAAATCCGCCCACTGAGATAGCCGCCAATTCAGGATCAAGCAACTTAAAACGCAGTGGTGTATAACGATCAATCTCTCTGATCACCTCAGTCAGGCTCTCTCCTTGAAACACCACAATCCCCTCTCGCCACGCAAGCAATGCATCTGCATCGGAGTCATCGCTCACATGTAATGTATCGTCCACAGCGACTACTTTTTGTCCGGGGGTCAGGTCGACCGCCTGCTGTTTACTGCCACTGTTCAGCCTTACTTTACCTTCAGTGACGATCACCTCAGTGACCACCATCACCGCATTGCCAATGCCGTTTGCGTTGACGCTGAACGCCGTTCCTAGCGCAGTAACCTTGTCATCGCCAACACTCACAATAAATGGCTTAGAAGCGTCTTTAGTAACCTTGAAATAGGCTTCTCCACGAACCAATTCAAGTCGACGCTCGCTATCCGTAAATCTAACATTGATCTCGGTTGCGGTGTTTAAATCAAGCACGCTACCGTCCGCTAGGGTGAACGTCGAAAACTCCCCAATCTCAGTTTTAAGTCGCTGCACGTCAAAATTAGGTGAGCCTAGTTCCTCATGAACCACTGGCACCACTTCGTTCGCGGTGTCGAGTGCCGGACCCAATAACCAAACCAACCCGACTAACAATAATACGCTGGCCGCCACCAGGCTCGATGTTGGCCAAAAAGACTCATTCGCGACGTTAATCGGCTCTGGTGTCTCAATATGAGTCTCCATTGGCATTAACTTTGCGATCGGCCTAAGCACGTCTAATAGATCCCACATAGAGGCGCACTTAACCAAGGTTTCGCCATGAACTGGCGACAAATCTAACCATGCTTCGAGCTCATATTGCTCAGTATTGGTAATACCGCGATCAATTATGGCGATCCAAGCTGCCGCTTGCTCCTCTACTTGTTGCTGATCTGGGAAGTTAACCGTTGTCATAACATTCACCTATGTCGTTTTCCGAATTTGCTGCACATTCGGCGGCACTTTTCTATTACTAACAGCGTTAAGATCGACACGCTGATGCTGGTCATACGCCCGCATGGTCCGCAATAAGCCTTTAGCAACATGCTTTTCGACCGTGCTCTCGCTAATACCTAACTTAGTTGCTATTTCGCGTTGCGACAGACCGTAGATTTTTTTCAATACGAACACTTTACGACATTGCTCAGGCAGTTCGTTAACGGCCTCGCACAGAAAACCAAAACCCTCCCGATTGAGAACCTCTTGTTCGGTTTTACTTGAGAATTCTGATGTACTGTAAAGCGACAAGCCTTCATCTGAATGGTGTTCAATATCCTCATCACAATCAGCACGCTGAGCGATATTGATGTGCCTATTAGCTAAGCGAATCGCAGTCTTCACCATAAACGCCTTAGGAAAGCGGATTTCCTGCTTTAGTGACGATTGATAGGTATTGATATAAGTCTCCTGCAAAATATCTTCGATGTCTTGCAGTGTCGCACGCGGTCGAATTCGACTTAACAACGATGAAATAACACGTCGATATTTGAGAAATTCACCGGTGATTTTTTCACTCATTATTTCCACTCACTCTATATAGCTACTGCCGTCTTACACACTATAGCGCCCATACTATTAACATCACGAAACAAACCACTATCACTAAATTACGAAGTAACCCCGGGTTAATACTCATTAACGATTTCGAACCGAGGCGTGCGCCAAGCGCTTGCCCAACCATCATTAACACACCGATTGTCCACAACACTTTACCGTAGGCTACAAACACTACTAGGGCGCCGATATTAGTCGCAAAATTCAAAGTTTTGGCGGCCATTGTAGACTCAACAATCTGCTGACCACGAAGCGAAACCCCCGCCCACACAAAAAACGATCCTGTGCCCGGACCAAGCATTCCATCGTAAGCGCCGATTAACGGAACCGCGCTAACGCCGTAACCACGCTGACTCATCTTGGCCTCACGTGGCGTAACGGTTTGCTTAGGGGCAAACAAAAAATACAAACCAATCAGAACGATTACGGTGGGAATAAGAAAGTTAAGCAACGACGCATCGAAAAACTGAACAGCGACGGCGCCAACCAAAGACCCCACAAACGCAGAGACCATTAACCATCGAACGTCCTCGAAACGCACCTTGGCATAACTAAACATTGTGAAGGTAGCGGTGCCTGAACCGGCGACTGCCTGCAACTTGTTGGTACCCAAGGCGTATATCGGCGGCACACCGGCTGCCATGAGAGCGGGAATGGTAATCAAACCGCCACCGCCAACCAGCGCATCAATATAGCCGGCTGCAAACGCGGCACAGAATAGCAACACCAATGACACCACGGACGGGTCGAAAACCACCATTACCTTATCAAGCCTCGCAAATTAATTTAATCTAACACATTGTATTGAAGCCTCGCGGCGTTATTTCCACTACTCGAGTCAGTTAATTAAATTGTAAAAATATAACTTTTCCCGCCGACTCAACTTATACGCCAGTCACATAGCTAAACTTGAGCTAAAACAGCCCGACGTTGTAAACGGCACAACAGAGAGTGCAAAGTGATACTGGGGTGAAAAAAACGCGAAGTTAGGGTTCGAACTTATGGATTGAACCCAGGCTAGAGATTCGCTAGCAGTTGAAAAACAACCACTGAATAGCAGCGTTATCGAACGGCTCTAACTAGCTTCGCTCGATAAGTAAAAAAGAACTGAATGATTCTGACTATAATCTCGGTCCTTTAAAGTAACCCGAATACAGGCGGTTTAATGGTACAGCAGTCCTGTTAAGGGCGTTCAATAGATATACTAATAAAAACAATGAAAAAATACGCAATTATTCTATTTATCCTGGTCATCATTGGTGTAGGGCTTACGGTGCTTTTTTTTACACAAGATGAAAAGCTTGATCAAACAGTTTTTGTACAAACGACTGAGTCGATACGCAACCTACAGTCTTTGGACAAAAACCTATTACTGTTGTTGAACCAGTCACGCTTTAACCCTCAGTTCGATAATGAACAACTCGGTGAGCTAAATTACCAAATCAGCGAAGAGTTTGACAACCTGCGCTATGAAGCACTGTTCGAAGAAATTGAGCAAAGCCCGGACCTTAGCGAAGCGATAAACCAGTTTGAGGAAAAATTTGGTTCGCGTGAAGATGTGTTAAACACCTATATCGACGGTAACGCTGGGATTTCACAGAGTTTATTAAAGGTTCAGACATTGTCAAAAGAGCTGCAAGCGAACGACAAGATCAACGCAGAACGAGCACTACGCGATATTTTTACCGACAATAAGGCAGAGTTATTCGCGTTAGCATTGGGTGAGTTGTCGGGCAAACAACTAAGCTCGATTTCTCTGCCTGAAGAAATCGCTGATGACGTCACTAGCTCGCTAAAAGACTACAACTCCGCGGTAGACAGTATTAACGAATTAAGGCAAGAAACTGTCGATGCCTTTACCCGTTTGAGCGAACTTGAAACCGGCGGCCTATTAGATACCATCGAAAAACATTATGTAAGTTACCACAACCAAGCCATTGGCGGCTCCAACCTTTTACGCAATAGCCTAATTGCTTACGGTTTACTGATGTTTAGCGCACTGCTTTTCTTCGGTTTCAAGATTCGTCAAAACTATACGAATTTAGAACAAGAGGTTGCGGATAGAACCGCACAAATCAAGAGCACGCTCGAAGAGCTGCAAGAATCTCAAGAGCAGCTTATTCAGTCAGAGAAAATGGCGTCTCTAGGGCAAATGGTGGCTGGGGTAGCGCATGAAATCAACACACCGCTAGGCTACGTCAATAGTAACATCGAAACACTGTCGTTAAACTTTGACGACTTAAACAATGTGATGCGGGATATCAAAAAACTGATGCTGTCGGTGCAGCGCCCTGATCGAAATAACCGCGATATAACCAAAAATTTAATGCAAACCTTACGAACCTATCGCCGTGTTGAAGCGCCTGAGGTGATGGACGAAAGCACGCAACTGCTCTCTGATGGCGCATACGGACTAGGCGAAATTTCTAAGCTAGTATCCAGTCTGAAGGACTTCGCGCGCTTAGATCGTCAAAATTCAGAACAGGTTGATTTGCATGAATGTATCGAAAGCTCAATTACCATCGCCAGCAACCATATTCGAGAGAATAACGTGACGGTTATACGAGAATTCTCTGAACTTCCAAAGATTGCTTGCTTCCCTTCCAAACTCAATCAGTTATTCTTAAATATTATCACCAACGCTTGTCAGGCAATGAGTGAGAACGGTGGCGAGCTGACCGTTACTACCAAGCTGGTGGGCGATAAAGTTAGTATTGATTTTGGCGACCAAGGTATTGGTATGAACGAAGAAACGAAACAAAAAATGTTTGATCCGTTTTTCACGTCGAAAGAAATTGGCGTTGGAACGGGTCTAGGTATGTCGATAGCGTATAAAATTATCGACGCCCACAAAGGCAGTATTGATGTTGAATCTATGGTTGGGCAAGGCACCGTGGTGTCCATTACGTTGCCGACCGATTAAGTAGACAACAATTATTAGACGAAATGAATTAGGTTATATGTAAATGAGCGACCCTAAGCGCAAATATCGAGTTCTATTTGTTGATGACGAACCCCGTGTCACCAGCGCGTTAAAAGCTATTTTTAGACGCGAATACGATGTGCATATGGCTAATAGCGGTGCCGACGCTCTCGCGCTGTTAAAGAAAACAAAGATAGATGTTTTAGTCAGCGATCAGCGTATGCCGAACATGCTGGGTAATGAGCTGCTTGCTCAGGTTAGTCGTAAATACCCACAAACTATGCGCATTTTGCTAACTGGCTTTATGGACAAAAAAGCCATTGTTGATTCGATTAACGAAGGTGAAGTTTATCGATTCATTAACAAGCCTTGGCGCAATGACGAAATGCGAGACGTCGTTGCTGAAGCCGCGTTGGCCTCAGAAATTCCGGTCATTCCAATGCCTGCCGCGCGAGACGAAACAACGGGCACTGACGCCGTGGAAATCGGCTCTGTAGAAACCAGAGCAGCGAGTAAAATAAACTCTCAATTAGTTCCACCATTAGACAAACAGTCGTTGCTAATGATGGAGCAAGCCAAAGAAATACGTCACCAGATTCGCAAGTTTTGCAGCGCGCAAGAAATCATGATCTACGGCACGCAGAATATTGAGCAGGCGATCGCTGCGGCGACCTCGCGAACAAGCATTGGGGTTGCGGTTATAGAGCTGTCTGACGATACGCAAAGCGCCATCCAGACCATAAACTTGCTCAAGCAAGCGCGCCCGGAACTTATTACGATTGCACTGACCGAAGAATATGATGCGCATACTGCGGTCGATCTGATTAACCAAGGCCAAGTGTTTAAATATCTATCTAAACCTTTAGATATTAATGGCTTTCAGAACACGATTGAAAACGCGTTTTTACGGCATCGATTTTTAAAGAATAATCGTGAGGCTCGCAAACGTTTTAAGGTTGAGCGACCGCGTGACAAAATTGTAGCCAACCTACAGGGCTTGTTTGGCAAACTCGCTGGGGTTCCTGGTTAATGCCGTATTGTAATGTAACAATTAAGCTTCAGTACAACAGGTTCATCGGTGCGCTTACTAAGCGTGAGCGCCCTTTTCGTTTAACGAACTGGTTTAGAATTTACAAATAATGAAAAAGAAATCCGCAAACCCAATAAAGCTATTAACCGTTTTTTTAGCGGTCACTTTGTTACTAAGTAGCATTGCTAACGCCGCTAAACCCGTCTACTCGGGCGGCAGAGAACGAGCTGCTATTCGGGGATTTGACCCAGTTTCATATTTTACCGAAGGACAGCCGCGCAAAGGCTCAGAAGAATTCACCCTCAAGCACAATGGTGCTAAGTGGATGTTTTCGAATAAAGAAAACCTAGAAAAATTCAGCGCCAACCCAGAAAAATATACACCTCAGTTCGGCGGCTATTGTGCATATGCAGTAGCAAACGGTTCGACCGCATCGATCAAACCCGAATTCTTTACAATCTATAACGATAAGCTGTATCTGAATTACAGTCGCTCTGTTTATAAAAAGTGGTTAAAAGATAAAGACGCGTACATAAAATCTGCTAGCCAGGAATGGCCATCATTGATAGATAAATAAGTACCAAAACGCAAGACGAACATCACTGCTTTGGGTCGTCAGCCTCACCCCGTTTCGCAATCGAGAGACCTAAAACTATAATCATTAGCAGCCCTATTGTAATACTGAGTTTGATAAAGACCGCGGTGCTAACCACGTCAAACCACATATCAACAATGGCAAGGCAAACCCAAGCGATCAATAGCCATAAAGAGAACGTTTTTGGTATTTTCATAACCTTAGCTTAGCTCTTTAAGTACTCGGCTCGCAACTCCTCGATTTGATCTCGAGTCCGTGCGGCCTTCTCGAACTCCAAGTTTTCAGCGTATTGATACATCTCTTTTTCTAGGTCTTTCATCGCCTTAGCGAAATCTTTAGGATTAGTGACGCTGGGCAGAGCCCCGTGTTGAGGCTTGATTTTAGCGAGTACCTGCGCAGCTTCACTGGTCGCACCGTCAATTATATCGCGCACCGCTTTTTGCACACCCTGGGGGACAATTCCGTGCTTTTTGTTGTGTTCTTCCTGTTTGGTACGACGACGGTTGGTTTCGTCGATTGCAACCCTCATCGCGCGCGTAACCGTGTCGCCATACAAAATGGCTCGGCCGTTGAGATTTCTTGCCGCACGCCCAATGGTTTGAATTAGTGAGCGAGTTGAACGCAAAAAGCCCTGCTTATCGGCATCTAAAATCGCGACCAAGGAAACCTCTGGCATGTCTAAACCTTCACGCAATAAGTTAATACCGACCAACACATCAAACACGCCTGCACGTAAATCGCGAATAATTTCCACTCGCTCCACCGTATCGATGTCTGAATGGAGGTAGCGAACTTTAACACCCGCATCCGACAAATAGTCGGTCAGGTCTTCGGACATACGTTTGGTTAAAGTTGTAATCAACACACGTTCGTTTACAGCCACACGTTTGCTGATTTCCGACAGCACATCGTCTACCTGAGACCCTACGGGCCTCACCTCAATTTGTGGATCGACTAGGCCTGTGGGCCTAACGACTTGGTCAATCGTGTCGGGGTTCTGCTCAATTTCGTAATCGCCCGGCGTTGCGGAAACAAATACAGTCTGCGGCATTAAATTGCGAAATTCATCGAACTTAAGCGGCCGATTATCCATTGCCGATGGCAGCCGAAAACCATACTCCACTAAGGTTTCTTTGCGCGAACGGTCACCTTTGTACATCGCACCAAGTTGGGGCACCAAGACATGACTCTCGTCGAGAATCATCAGCGCATCAGGCGGCAGGTAATTGATCAACGTCGGAGGTGCCTCGCCAGCTTTGGCACCGGACAAATAGCGCGAATAGTTTTCAATGCCGTTGCAATAGCCCAGCTCTTGCATCATTTCCAAGTCATATAAGGTGCGCTGTTCTAGGCGCTGAGCCTCGACTAATTTTTCAGTTTCACGCAAATATTTAAGGCGCTCGCGCAGCTCAGTTCGAATATGCTCGCACGCTTCTAACACTCGCACTCGCGGCGTCACATAGTGAGACTTAGGGAAAATAGTGACGCGCTTCAAATCCTCCTCTACTGCGCCGGTTAGAGGGTCGAAGCGGGAAATTTTTTCTACGTCGTCACCAAACAACTCTACCCTGATCGCATAGCGCTCAGATTCCGCGGGGTAAATATCGATCACGTCTCCGCGCACCCGAAAGGTTGCTCGCTTAAGCTCTGTGTCATTGCGAGTGTATTGCAGCTCAGCAAGTCGTTTGAGTATCGCGCGCTGATCCATGATGTCGCCAATGCTCAAATGCAAAATCATCTCATGGTAAGCCTCGGGATCTCCCAAGCCGTAGATGGCCGAAACGGTTGCAACAATGATCACGTCTTCGCGTTCGAGTAACGCCTTAGTCGCCGACAGGCGCATTTGATCTATATGCTCGTTGACCGCCGCATCTTTCTCGATAAACGTGTCAGAGCTGGGTACGTAAGCCTCTGGCTGGTAATAGTCGTAGTAAGAGACAAAGTATTCGACGGCGTTGTGCGGAAAAAAATCTCGCATCTCAGAATACAACTGAGCTGCTAGGGTTTTATTCGGCGCCATTAATATCGTTGGCCTTTGAACGGTTTGGATGACATTTGCCATGGTAAAGGTTTTACCAGACCCGGTTACACCCAACAGCGTTTGAAACGCTTCACCGTTACTCAAACCCTCAACCAGCGACGTAATCGCCGCGGGCTGATCGCCAGCAGGCTTATATTCACTAACTAACTGAAAATCACGTTTCATTACTAACATCTCAAATACGTCGTCAACCGCTTATTATAGTTCAGTGAGCTAACGTATCTTGTAACAATTCGACTTTTGCAGCCGAAATCATTGAGTCGGAAGACAAATTACACTAAGGTTAGGACAGTTCAAGGAATGAACGACTGCGTTTTATAACCACCATCGTATTCACGGAGCGAAGATATGGACAATCAATTCAGCAAAATCAAACCGAAGCCTAACTGCCAAATACAGCAATCGCTTGGCTACACTATTATCGAATTACTTATTTGTGTCGGGATCATCGGCATTTTGAGCAGCATCGCGATTCCAAGCTTCGCCAATATGGTGAATAAAAGCCGTGTTAGCACTACGGCTAATAGTGTCTTATTGTCTCTGGTTCAAGCGCGGAACTATGCGATTACTAACCGTAGGATAGTGTTAGTTTGCCAGATCGACGAGAAAGCCAGTGAGCAATGCGCTCGCAAACGTTCAGCAAACACCAATTGGTCGCACGGGTGGCTAGTCTACGTTGATTTAAATAAGAATAACGAACTGGATTCCGGCGATTCAGTGATCTCAGTGAGCACACTTAACAAAGGAACGTCAGTAATATTTAATCAACGCGGCAGGCTTCGGTTTTTTCCTGATGGCAGCGCCCGCAGCGCCGGGTTTTATGTCTGCCAAGCGAACAGCGACGCGTCACGTCATGTCCGACTACTGTATACCGGCCGCGCTCGAATATCCGACCAGCTTGGCCCTAAACAACATGCAACCTGTAAATCTAAAAGCAGCACATAGCGGCTAAATAAATAAGCGAAATTCAGCTAAAAAAACTAAGGAAATTACTTGACCAGAACCAGGCGAATAAGTACGATTCGCCTTCGTTGAAAAACGTTCCCCGATAGCTCAGTTGGTAGAGCAAATGACTGTTAATCATTGGGTCGCTGGTTCGAGTCCAGCTCGGGGAGCCATTCAACGTGTTGATTTAAAAGGAATTAGATGCGATTACTTTAGATATCCATACCACTAAAATAATAAATTTCAATTTTGGGTAGAAAATTTCATATTTTAGCATTAGTGACCTTGCGAATCGGCTCAGGGTAGCGAAAGTATACAGATAAGTTTTCCCACTTCTTGCGCCACATCTGAATCACGATTGGATACTTATCGGCCCACTGCGCCTCAAGCTCGTCTAACACGGTCTCAGCCGCTTGCTTATTCAACCAACCCGCTTGATGCACAGGTTTAAGATAGACCATAAACACCTTTTGGCTCTTAGACCCAATTATTAGCGGATGACACGACCTTTCGTTTTACTGTAATTGATAAAGCAAAAGGCGCTAAAAAGTTAAGCACTCTCCTTTTCTCGACCAAGCTTGTCGTAAAAAAGTCATAATGAATCTAGTTCGAAATGATTACCTCAATAACTCTGTATTTATAAGAAGGGTAAGACAAAACGGCCCTGCATTACTGCAAGGCCGTTGCAAGAGGTTAGATGCTATCCGTTAAAGCTTCTTCATCTGCGCCACGGTCTCTTTGGTAGTTCTAACTGCATTTGCAATCATTTTAAAATTAACCAATGACGCTTCATAAGCGTTTGCACCAGGTAGTATCGCGCCTGCAGTCGCGTCTGAAACGACCTGAACCTCAAAACCTTGTTCCATTAACTCACGTAAATGCGACTCTGTACACAAATTAGACGACATGCCTGCTAAGATTATTTTGTCGATACCACGCTTACGCAATTGCAAAACAAGGTCATTTGTCTCTGGACCATAAACTTTGTGCGGGCTAGTGACGACTGTTTCGCCATCGTCAATGTATTTCTTATATTGCTCAAGCCAATCGGCCCCAGACCCTTCAAAACCCTTGACGGATAAAGGGCTTACCCGATCGAACATTTTGATGCTGTGCATTAGAACTTCCAATGACCCTTCATGTTCCCATTTATGATCATGCGGATAGTAGTAATGTGGCGAGACAAACACTGGAATGTCATTTGTTTTGGCGGTTTTAAACAACGTATCCAAATTTTCAACTGTATTGTTTTCTTTAACGCTCTTTCCTACGACGCCCCACGTTACCCCATCTGGGCTTAGAAAATCATTTTGCGGGTCGGTTATAACAACAGCAGTGTTACCTTTTGACATTGCCATCCCAGGATCGGGAATGCCGGATTCTTGTTTTTGAGCAAAGGCAGTGCTGGCAAACAATATGCTGACCGACAGCATTAGTTTTGAAGTCGTATGTTTCATATTCTATTTCCTAAAATTGTTGATATTGAATAATTTCAAGTATTATTATCCATATAAATAAAATACTATCAGTGACCATTAGTACTGATTTAGTGTCTTTTAGTATTTATATGAGAGGAAAATGGACGCACTTAGTGACATTTTAAAAAACATACATTTAACGGGTAGCGTGTATTTCAATACCTGTTTCAGTTCTCCTTGGGGAATAGACATACCTCAAATGAAGCAAGCATCGTTTCATATTATCGAGCGTGGGCAATGTTGGTTACAAGCCGAGTCTCTGGATCAACCAGTACCGCTGGTCGGTGGCGATATTCTGATATTACCGCATGGTTTGAAACACCAAATATCTGACCAACCGGGAACTACATGCTTGCCCGGTATCCAAACCGTAGAAGGTATTATTAGTGGTAAAAACCCATTCGAAAGTGATCGGGAAAATTTCAACATAGTTTGTGGATACTTCGAATTCGACAGAGGAATGGAGAACCCGTTAGTAAATGCACTACCCAACATTATTCATTTGAACCAACGACATCGGCATAAATTTAGTTGGCTTGATGCTGCCCTTAAATTGATTGTATCGGAATCAAACACGGATCAACTTGGTAAAGACGCACTGATTAATAAGGTAACAGAAATACTCTTTATTCAAATTGTTCGCGCCTATATCGAGCTCAATCATGGAGATGATAATTTTCTAACTGCACTAAAAGACAAGAAAATATCAATTGCGTTATCTGCTATCCATAACTCCCCGGAGCAAACTTGGTCACTGGAATCACTGGCGTTGGAAGCGGGAATGTCTCGGTCAATTATTGCCAACCGATTTCGTGATTTAGTCGGCACAACGCCAATGAACTATCTTCTCAGTATTCGGATGCAACTCGCGAAGCGATATATAGAACAAAATACGGATTCATTAGACAACATTGCGCAACAAGTTGGTTATACATCCGGGAGTGCCTTTAAAAAGGCATTTAAGCGATTCTATAATAGAACGCCTGCATCATTCAGGAAATGATCTGGGGAAGTTTCGACCGCTGTCTACAAACCCGTATCTAGGCGAAACCCGATAAAATAGCCGAACACTCATGCAAAAAAAACCTTCCACCCTATACTAATTTGGCAAGTTGAATAATAACAAGCGAATGATTCTTACCGAATCAAGAAACCATCTCTCAAACCAAATCGATGGGATAAACGCCTTCTTTACCCTGCTTCGTAACTTACTAATAACGATTACGTTTGTGGTTGCGGCGGTGGTTTCCACTCTTGTCGCGTTGTCGGTCGGCAGTTTTTATTTCTACGTTTTAGCAGCGTGCTCGACAATTCTGGCATTCGCATGCTGCATCTGTCTCGTGCTTAATATGGCGCACATCGCATTTGATTTGTTTACCAACAACTCCTTACCGAGATTTATCATCGGGTTTGTAATAATGTTTGCGTTTATTGGCGGTGTAGCAACAAGCATAGTGCTCAATCCAGTAGTACAAAACTACCTAGAAAAAGCTGGTGGGTCGCAGCAATCATCTCCTCAAAAATAGTGCCGCCACTTAATACCATTAGATACAGTGCTAGACTAGCATCAGTATGGGAGATCAGCATTTGGAATCCACACAACAAATATTGGCCTCAGCTAGCGCTCCGGCTAAAATCGCAATCAAGGTTAACTAAACGCAGGATAAGGGCCAATCAGCCGGAGGTATCAGTATGCGAAACTTCGCTCTAGAAGTGTATTTTTCTAAATGGGAATTCAGCGCAAAACATCACATGACTGCGTCAGACGTGCAAAGCGTAACTATCCGAGAGTTGCTGGACCTCGCAGGGCTGACAATTGATAGTTTAGTCGACTTACCCTTAGGCTACACCGAGACATGGGGGGCGCCTAGCCTTCGCAAAGCGATTGCCAGAACTTATGACAAGCTAAATGCCGATAATATCGTATGCTTCGCGGGTGCTGAAGAAGGCGTTTATGCGGCAATGCGTGTGCTGCTTAGCAAAGACGATCACGCCATTGTGGTTGTGCCAAACTATCAGGCGGCAGAAACCTTGCCACTGGATATCTGCGAGGTAAGCGGTGTTGCCTTAAATCAAAGCGATAACTGGCATTTAGATTTAGATGAAATTCGGCACGCGATTCGCCCGAATACCAAGCTAATATCAGTATGCTTTCCGAATAACCCGACGGGTGCGATTATTGCAAAAGACGACTACGCTGAGCTAATTGCAATCTGTCGTCAACACGACCTCTATCTATTCAGCGACGAAGTCTATCGACTACTAGAGCTGGACGAGAGTAAACGCATTGAGCAGTCGGCCGATGTTTACGAAAAGGCCCTATCGCTGAACGTAATGTCAAAGGCCTACGGTCTGCCTGGTTTACGTATCGGGTGGATAGCGTCACAAGACAAAAACATTTTGGGTAAACTCGAGCGCTACAAACATTATTTGTCGATCTGTAACTCAGCACCGAGTGAGCGACTGGCTGAAATCGCACTGGGCATAAGAGATAAGTTACTGCACAGAAACCGTAGCTTGATGGCAAGCAACCTTGAGAAATTGGACCTATTCTTCAAAGACTACGACGATCTTTTCGACTGGCAGCACCCTGATGGCGGTTGCATTGCCTTCCCACGCTTTAACGGCCGTGACGGTGTCGAGAATTTCTGCAAAGACTTAGTCGCAAAAAGCGGTGTACTGTTATTACCTGCCTCCATCTACCGCTCTGAGTTGATGGAAGCGCCAAGCGACCGGTTTCGAATCGGATTTGGTCGAGCGCATATTGATGAGGGGCTGCGTGCTTTTCGCGAGTACCTTGAACACAACCCGCCCACGTTATAGACGCCAACCGAAACTTAAAAAAACCAGCGTGTGCAAAGTCGGGAGAGAACGCCCTATTTATTTGCATCAATCTTCAGTCGATTGAAGATCGAATACAAGGACGAGCGCGGCATTCCCATCAACTCGGCTGTCGCTGACGCATTCCCACTATTCTTCTTATATTTTTGTACCACGAGTAAACGCTCAATTTCGCTGACCGCATCACGATATTGAATTTCATCGCGCGAGTAACTAGAAACAATGCTCATTACCTCAGATGACGTTTTGCGTTCGCTTGAACTCGGCACAAAGCGGCGGATATCAGTCAACTGATGGCGCTCCTCAGAAACCAAAGTAATAACCATAAATAGGATAGACGCAGCAGGTAATACGCCAACACCATTTATCTTGTACTCTAACGCCATTAAGACGAGCAGCCCTGAGCACGTCAGAATTATCGGAAAAATAGCGTATAAGGTATAAATGCACTGGATTTGTCGTTTATGAGAGTTTGCTCGCCGGTATCCAACAATTAACACAGCGCTAATCACCAAGAGTAAGCCTAGCGAGAATACCCGAAAAAGAAGATAGGCTGGTCCCTTGACCGCGGTTGGGAAGTAATTGATCGACTGCACGCCTGCAACGACGATATCAGTCGCGATACAAAGCGCCCCGAAAAAAAGCGTCGCGCATATAGCCGCGACCTTGAACCCCTTTATTCTAATATTAGCAACTTCACACGCATAGAAACTTATCAGCGCCAACGCAACCAACGACACCGCGTAATAGACTCGGATAAGGTTTTCAATGGTGTGTGCTTGACCAAACAACACTAACCCTAGAACCTCAGACAAATGGAACAGCGCAAACGCAATAATCATTGGCACAAAGAAGCTTGACCTGCTCTTTCCTTGAGACGCGGCCATAATCACGAAGAGACTTATCGCGACGGCCAATAGCCCTGATACTAAATGAATACTCATGATACTTTTCCTTACTCTTATCTATGATGTATGCGAGCCTCGGCTCATCCGATTATATTACGTAGCCGAATTGTCCGACTACGATTCCTGAACCGGCAAAGCATCCGCCGATTTTTTGGCCTTTTTCAACCGAACTACTCAACATTAACTTATCGAAATTTGCCGGAAACGTCGCGGATGTAATGTTACCAAACTTATCAAGCGTTTTTATCATCTTGCTTGGTTCGACACCTTTAAGGTTTGACAAAATATCAAATGGCTTTTGCCCAATTTGATGGGTTAGCATCCAATCGAATTCCGGCCAGCCGAGCTGCTCAAGTGTCTTACTTATTAGCCTACGATGACAACGCACAAAAGCACCTGCTAATTGCCCCATAATCATATGCCCCTCGAAGGAGCCATCATCACGCTGGTTATATCGACATTTGTCTACCTGATCACTGAATGAGACGGTGTTAAACAATTTAAAACCTGAATCTTCATCTTTTTCAGTGGGGCCGATAACAACCGCGCCGCCAGCATCGCCAACGGACAGTGCACCGATGATATTTCGGGCTGTTTTAATATCGACACCCCTTTTTAACACATCTACGGCAGCGCGTAAAACCTTAGTTGGCGTCTCGCCGGTGACAACTAAGGCATATTTCACAATTCCCGAGTTAACGTAGCTCGTTGCGATCTGCATGGCGTCTATGAAACCAAAACACGCGTTCGCTATGTCGAACGCGTAGCGTGCGTTCAACCCTAGTTTATGTTGAATTGTATGCGCGGTAGCCGGCTCGGGTTGATCTCGCTCGATACCACAAAATATAACTAAATCAATATCTTGCACGCTTACGCCATCAAGTTTTTGCAACGCGGATTTAGCTGCGGGCACGGCTAAGTCGGAAGGCTTGGCATCCGCATCAGACATTCGTCGTTCAACAATACCCATGGTTTCACTCATCCACGTCCGTGGCATATCGTATTGAGCTTCGGAGCCAATCTCATCAAATAGATCGTCTGATTTCACGACCTGCTCAGGAAAGTAGGTGCCAGACGTGTAAATCTTCGAGGTAAGGTTTGAATTTGCGTGCATAAAGGTCCCTTTGTGGTTATGTCTTTTTATTAGACAGTTGAATCAGGACATCTTAGCAATGCTTTTGACTAATTATGAAAAATAGACAGTTGCTAGACGAACGATAAATAAGTAAAAAGGGGTTCTGGGTTGCATAGAGACCCCATAATGGACAGGCCAAGAAGGCGATCAGAAAGGTATAGGTCGCACAGCCAGCTAGATAAACAGCCAAAAATAGACCCGTAGAGGTTTAGTCGCTTCCCCCCAATAGTTAGCCTTTTGCATGCGAGAGCCTGCAAGGTTAATAATAAGCGTTATGAGAAGAGCTGATAAGAAAAAGGCCCTTGAGCCACTAACTCAAGAGCCTTTTCAAGAAAGGAAGTCCCCCCGGATATCCTTTCTGACATCATCACCTTCAATTCCTTATCTCTGGCGATGAAATCCTAGTTCAATTCACGGGTTGCTTGGAGACACATGGACTGAGGTCTAGGAAAGTTAGTGTTTTGCACTAACTGATACGAAAGATACCACATTAATCAGCCTGCGTGATAATAAGACACCCTTTTTTTCGAAAATATAACAATATATTAGACATCTGGTAACCAAATTAGGCTGTGTTCAAAAAAAAAACACCCAGTTTTTCTTTCGGTTAGTTGTAGATTCAATTTTACACATCAAGCCGAATGCTATAATTCGGACGCTTGTTACCCTAATTGAACTGAATTTAACTCTATAAATGGACGCACTCACCGCATTACACACGAGAAGCTCGGCCAATATATTGACCGAACCCGCGCCGACAGCACGCCAACTCGACAATATTATCAAAGCCGCATTACGCGCTTGCGACCACCGAAGCCTTAAACCCTGGAAGTTTTTACTAATCGACGGCAACGCCAGGCAAAAATTTGGTGAATTAATGGTCAACGTCAAGAGTAGCGCTGACGGAAAAGAATTAGAGCCAAACTTGGCCGCGAAAATCAAAAGTAAGCCAATGCGCGCACCAACCATAATCGCGGTGGTTGCCGCGATACAAGAGCATGAGAAAGTGCCCACAATTGAGCAGGTATTATCTGCAGGCGCGGCTGCCCAAATGATGATGGTCGCCGCTCACGCCCAAGGCCTCGGCGCGATATGGCGATCAGGCAGCATGATGTTCAGACGCGAAATGCTAGAGGGCCTTGGCCTAGCACCCACCGATCAAATTGTTGGCTTCGTTTACTTAGGCACACCTAAAGTCGTCAAACCTATCCCTATTGTCGACGTGAGTGAGTTTTTGGAGCGCTGGGACGGTATTCAGTGACCCCAACCCTGCCAGCTAGAACTGGCTTTCTGGAGTCGTTATAACCATACCGTCCATTTGTTCACTGAGCTTAACCTGACAGGACAAACGCGAGTTACCCTTAACAGCCTCCGCAACATCTAACATTTCCGCTTCTAGGTCCTCAGGCTCACCCACAACGGACATCCAGTCTTCGGCAACATAAACGTGGCAGGTCGCGCAAGCGCAAGCCCCACCGCAATCTGCATCGATGCCAGGAACGTCATTACTTACTGCGGCCTCCATCAGGCTATCGCCAACAGTCGCGTCAACGATCGCTTCATTTCCTTGATAATCAATAAAAGTAATTTTAGGCATAAATTGTCCCCGCTAATGGCGGTGTAATAGTCTCGTTATTTGCGAAATTTGACAGAGTTTACGGTCTGTAAGAATGGCATGCAAGTCCCCAAGACAGGAGTGGTTCGCCCCGGGTTGATCGGAGACATTTTTATCTGAGTCATGCAGCTTCGCATGACTCAGGGCTATGGTAATACATTTGTTCAAACTCTGCTGGCGGTACATCGCCGAGGGGTTCCAAGATTCGGCGATTGTTAAACC
>CALIVT010000028.1 GCA_938048185.1 uncultured Arenicella sp. | reverse complement strand
CGCTGCCTGGAGCTTGGCACAATTACCGAATTTTCGGACGGTACACGGTTTTCGATAAACGGGAGTTTTGACGTCCATTGTCGCAAACCCTTAGTACGCAGCATGCTCAATAAACCATGATAGGCTGCGGTGACACCGTCGTCACCGAAACGCGATGCAATAGAGCCGTAGACCGGCATTTCAGTGGGAGACTTATCCCACGCTTCTTGGTTGCGTTGCACTTGCTTCGCGACATCACGCAAAGCATCTGCGGCGCCTTTTCGATCAAATTTATTGATCACCACAATGTCAGCAAAATCTAGCATGTCGATTTTTTCTAGCTGACTTTGTGCGCCAAATTCCGGCGTCATCACGTACATGGATGCGTCTACGTACGGCACAATTCCAGCATCGCCTTGCCCGATGCCCGGCGTCTCAACCACGATTAAATCAAAGTCAAAATGTCGGACAGCCGAAATAATGTCCGCTAAGGCGCTTGGCACCTCGCCGCCCGCCCCGCGCGTCGCGATCGAACGCATGTAAATATTACTTTGGTAAATCGAATTCATGCGTATTCGGTCACCCAAAAGCGCGCCGCCCGTTTTGCGACGCGTAGGATCAATCGCGAGCACAGCGATGCGAGCCTCGTCGCTCGAGTCGAGGCGAAAACGCCGAACCATTTCATCCGTAAGCGACGACTTACCCGCGCCGCCAGTTCCAGTGATACCAAGTACCGGGGTATGAACGCCAGCCGACAACCTCAATTTAGCTAAGTCCGCTGATTCAATTTCAGTGGTTTCAATCGCGCTAATTAGACGTGATAACGCATGATAGTCACGCGGGTTTGTTAACGCACTGTCAAGCGTTATTGACGTGCGCTGCGGTGGTGTGCAGTGATCCACCATATCTTGAATCATGCCGACTAAGCCTAACTCCATACCGTCTTGCGGTGAGTAGATTCGAGTCACGCCGTAGTCATGCAAATCTTGGATCTCAGACGGAATAATTACGCCACCGCCGCCGCCAAATACTTTAATGTGTTCGGCATTGTGCTCTTTAAGCATATCAACCATGTATTTGAAATATTCGACATGACCGCCCTGATATGAGCTTAACGCAATGCCGTGCGCATCTTCTTGCAGTGCCGTCTGCACGACCTCGGCGACCGAACGATTGTGGGCCAAATGAACCACTTCTACACCCAGTGACTGCAGTATCCGACGCATGATATTAATAGACGCATCATGACCATCAAACAGGCTTGCTGCGGTAATAAACCGCAGAGGCGATTGCACCGTTTGGGCCGCAGAGTTACTACGCTCTGAGCTTGTTTGGGTTTTCGCATTGAGCACTGTCATAGTAATATCCTAAGTTAAAAAGCGTGTCATGGTTTGCTTAAGCCCATCATGTAAACGCTTGGTTTCATTTATTTTTTCAGGATTTGCCAGCCAAAAGTAAACAATCCCAATGATTGATGCTCCAAATTGCGCCGCAATGATATCGGCCTCGCGCTTTACCTCCTCGCTGACCCCAGGGTCGTTCAACACCCAGTTCAGCACATCTTGAAAACGACGTTGATGAATACCATTGATGGTGTTACTCAATTCAGACCCAGCATTAACCGACTCAAACCAAAGCGTGTAAAACGCTCTTACGTGGGCGGGCGCATCAACGCAAAATTGGTAGTGTTGATCGACCGCTTGCTCAATGGCAGCAAAACCAACTTGTCCGCCGGTCGAGTCTTTCAATTGCTCTAACCAAAATTCACCCACACGACGCACGACGAAGTTAAATAAACTATTCTTGTTACCGAAACGATGGCTGGCTAGGCCTCGGCTATAGCCCGCCCAAACGCCCACATCGCTGAGACTGGTTGCGGCCGGCCCTCGCTCGTTTATTAGAACGACAGCCGCGTCGAACATGCGTTGATCTGATATTTCAGTGCGCTCGGCTTGCGTCAGTTTTTGCGCCGAAGCAGCACTGGCTGAGCTCCCTTCAACTGATTGATCTAGCGTCGGGTTCAGCGCATCTGTGTTCAGCACTTTAGAATCATTAGCCTTCATCGAGCTGGGCATGACAATCGAAATTTAACCGAATGCCGAGACGCTTAACTCGCAGCCTATTTCGGCACCACCGATCACAGCATCACTGTAGGCGGTCGCGCGCGGCAAAAGCTGAGAAACATAAAACTTAGCGGCAAGTTGCTTGTTATTATAGAACTGAATATCGCCCTCGCCTGAGTCCAGTTTTGATTGGGCTGCTAAAAAGCTGCGCAAGTGATACCAGCCGCCGCAAACGTACCCCATTTGCATCAGAAAGTTATACGCCACCGCGCCTTCAAAATTAGCGCTGACGCTCGCATTCTCGAGCACAAATTTAGCGGTTTCTTGCAATCGATTCTTATGCTCGATAAAGCGCTTAACCAAATCGGTTTCGGCATCAAGTAAGCCCAGAGTCGCGTCCATTTCCAACATCAATGCATTGAAGCCTGCACCACTGTCACGCAGCAACTTGCGACCGATCAAATCATTGGCCTGGATACCATTTGTACCCTCATAGATTGCGGTTATACGTGCATCACGATAGTGTTGCGCAACCCCGGTTTCCTCGATAAAGCCCATGCCACCATGAACTTGAATACCTAACGAAGTCACTTCATTTACAAGCTCGGTACACCAAGCTTTGGTTATCGGTGTCAACAAGGCAAATTTGGTTGAATGATAATCTCGCTCTTCTTGGTTAGCGGAGTGACTTCGTAGGTCATGCGACATAGACGCGTCGAAACACACCGCTCGCATAGCGTCAGTCATCGACTTCATTTGCATCAGCATGCGCTGCACATCCGGATGACCAATAATAGTGGTCGCATCGCCGGTCTCGGGGTTCCGACCCTGTACTCGCTGTTTGGCGTAATACAAGGCATCTTGATAGGCCATTTCTGACAACCCGACCCCTTCCAAACCTACTTCTAAACGCGCGTGATTCATCAAGGTAAACATGCAATTTAAACCCTGCCCCGGTTCCCCTATCATGTAGCCAACGGCGCCTTGCGTTTCACCAAAACTCATCACACAGGTAGGGCTCGCGTTGATGCCCATCTTCTCCTCTGTAGACACAACCGTTAAGTCGTTGCGCTCGCCTAAACTACCGTCGTCATTAACCAAAAATTTTGGCACGAGAAATAGCGATAAGCCTTTAACGCCAGCAGGCGCGTCGACCAGTGGCGCCAGTACAATATGAATGATGTTCTCAGTCATATCGTGTTCGCCCCACGTAATGTAAATTTTCTGGCCTTTTATAAGGTAATGATCACCATTGGGCGTAGCTTTGGTTTTTAAATTGGATAAATCTGACCCCGCGTGCGATTCGGTTAGATTCATGGTCCCGGTCCATTGCGCGCCGATCATGTTGGGCAAAAATTTGTTGCGTAAATTTTCATCGCCATGCGCGACCAGTGCATCTATAGCACCCGCACTCAACATTGGACACAACGCCAGCGACATATTGGCGCTGTTCCAAAACTCACTGGCAGCCATATGCAGCGTAAATGGCAAGCCCTGCCCACCATATTCTGTGGGTTGCGCCAAACTAAGCCAGCCATTTTCGATAAAGCGCGCATACGCTTCTTTAAAGCCGTCGGGCGTCTTCACCTCTCCGTTCGCGGCCTTACTGTGTTGTATGTCGCCAATACGATTAATCGGCGCTATGACCTCAGCAGCAAACTTTCCAGCTTCTTCCACCACGGCGTCAACTAACTCTGGCGTCGCCTCAGAAAAACCGGGAATAGCGGTAAGCTGATCAATATTTAAGAGATCATTTAGAACGAATGAAATTTCGGAAATGGGGGCTTTGTACTCGGCCATCTGTGCTGCCTATCGGTTGAATATGGAAAATTTGAGGTAAGTAGCCATACAGTTAGCCACAAAGCGCAATTTACTTGTTTGAAACAAGCAAGTCAATATAAGCTTGAGAAGCGCCCGAAACAGGTGTTTCAGTATCAGCACCCAATAAGGTGCGATAATCAAGTGAAAGATCCGGCTAAAAACTAAAATACTCTTACAAACTAATAGTCGACCAGGACAAGACTCGGGTAGAATGCAGCCGCCCTCACTTCGATCACCACAAACACAATACAGTGACAATAAGAACCGCGAACGCTGAGCTCAATAGCCCGCCCAGTAAAAAGAAAGCCCCTGGGAGCCGTCGCCGTAACAGCAGTAAGCACCAAGCAATACTGCACGCGACTCGCGAGCTAGTCGAAGAAAAAGGAGTCCGAGGCTTGAGTATTCAGCTAATTGCTACTCGAGCCAAAGTCTCTCGCAATGTGCTCTATAATTGGTGGAATGGAGACATCGAACACATCGTTGAAGAAGCCTTACTGCCTAACGTCGATGAGTGGCCATTACCCGACCATGGCAACTTTAAACAAGATATAGAACAGCTTATCGAACTCAGTATCGATGCGCTAAACAAACCCAATGTACTCAAGGGTTTTTTGTTGCTTGCAGCCGAAACCGTCAACGAGCCGGCAATACTCAGAGAGACTGCGCGCCATTTTCGTGCTCCATACGCCAAAATTGTCGCACACATCATTAAGAATGCATCTGGCAGGGGCGAAATAGAACCGACTATGGACCCGAAAATTATCGCGCAGGTTATTTCCGGCTCGGTGGTACAACTCGCTATTAGCAAAACGTTAGGCCGCCGCAAGACTAAACAAGCCGTGTCAGAAATCGTATGCAAGTTGCTTGCTAAATAGCCCAACCAAGCACGCTACGTTCTCGTTTTGCCGATCCCAAACAAGGGAACAGCCCTCAAGAAAAGCAAATTATTGTATACACATTTAATTTCAAAGCTCATTAAAAGACCAAAAAAGCGTAATAGTAGACCAAATTGTTGACAATCAAGAGCTCGCGCGGCAAACTCCGGCCCTATGAGCAAACCGATTGACGACATTGTTGACAACCCAGCGGAGCAACGCGACGACCGCGTACAGCCCGATATAGATAAAACGCTGAGTGGCCAAACGACCATCGCGTTGCGTGAAGCAATCATCAAAGGTCAAATCGCACCTGGCGAAAAACTCAACGAGCCAACGCTAGCCGAGCAATTTCAAGTGAGTCGCGGGCCACTGCGAGAAGCAATCAGGCGCTTAGTCGCAATGCGCTTAGTCCGTCACGTTCCGCATGTTGGTGCCAGCGTCGTCACGCTTGAACTCGACGACATTATGGAGCTCTACGATGTGCGCGAAGCACTCGAAGGTAAAGCCGCCGCGCTAGCCGCAGAAAATATGAGTGAGCACGATATCGCCAAACTCAAAGAATTACTCGAGGTACACCGCCTGCATTCCGAAAATAATGCCGGCGAGTATATGCAAACCGAGGGCGACTTCGATTTTCACTATCAAATTATTAAGGGCAGCGGAAACCGACTTTTGACGGATCAGCTTTGTGACGAGCTGTATCACTTAATTCGCATGTTCCGTTTTCAAACCAGCCGCTTTAAGTCACGATCGAACCGCGCACTGATTGAGCATGACCAGCTAATCTATGCCATCGAACAGCGCGACCCGCAACTGGCGGAAATTTTGATGCGCAAGCATATCGCCCGCGCCAAGGCGTCTATTCGAGACACGCTCACCAAACCCGCAACCGAAAACCAGTAACTGATTATGAGCTACGAAACTCCTGGTCAGCGCTTTAGACAAGCGTTGGCAAAGAATAAGCCACTGCAAATTATGGGCACGATTAATGCCTACACTGCACTAATGGCGACCAAGATCGGCCACCAAGCGGTCTATATTTCAGGCGGCGCCTGTGCCAATGCATCTTATGGCTTGCCCGATCTCGCCATGACCAGCATGAATGACGTGCTAGAAGACGCGCGACGCATTACAGCCGTAGTTGACACGCCCTTAGTGATCGATATCGACACCGGTTGGGGTGGCGCATTTAATATCGCCCGAACAATTAAAGAAAGCATTCGTGCAGGCGTCGCGGCAGTGCATATTGAAGATCAAGTCGCGGCTAAACGCTGCGGGCACCGCCCCAACAAAGAGTTGGTAAGCTCCGCTGAAATGGTCGACCGAATTAAAGCAGCGGTTGATGCGAAAACAGACGAGAATTTCTTCGTCATAGCTCGCACCGACGCATACGCCAACGAAGGTTTACAAGCAGCGGTCGACCGCGCAAGCGCGTATGTTGAAGCGGGCGCTGATGGGGTGTTCGCGGAAGCCATGGCCACGCTTGCAGAGTATCGTGCATACGATGCGGCAATCGATGCCCCGCTGCTGGCGAATATGACGGAATTTGGCGTCTCGCCCTTGTTTGATATTCATGAGCTCGCCGCTCACGGGGTTGACATGGTGTTGTACCCGCTTACCGCAACTCGCGCGATGAACAAAGCCGCGGAAATGGTATATCGCGACGTACTTGAGAAGGGCCATCAGCGGGACGTGGTCGACGCCATGCAAACCCGCATGGAGCTTTACGACTATTTGAACTATCAAGAATACGAAGACTCTTTAGATCGCCTATTTTCTAAAGATAAACTCTAAGAGGTAATACTAACATGGCAACCGATAAGAAACTTTCTGGCGCTGGTTTGCGCGGTCAGGTCGCGGGGCAAACGTCATTGTGTACCGTTGGCACACAAGGTTCTGGCTTAAACTATCGAGGTTATGACGTAGACGATTTGGCCGATAATTGCATCTTTGAAGAAGTAGCACACCTCATCCTGAAAGGCCACCTACCCACTCAAGCCGAGCTAGACGCCTATCAATCTAAACTGCACGCCTTGCGTGAAATTCCAACAGCGCTAAAACGTTGTCTAGAGCTTATACCGGCCAGCGCACACCCAATGGACGTGATGCGAACCGGGGTTTCACTACTGGGTAACTTAGAGCAAGAAACCAGCTTTGAACAGCAAGGCGATAGCGTCGACCGAATTTTGGCGTTGCTACCAGCGATGGTTGTGTATTGGTATCGCTTTAGTCAAGACGGCATACGCATTAACACAGACACGGGCGCCGCAACGATCGGTGGACATTTCTTACATATGTTACACGGTGAAAAGCCGAGTGCGCTACATGAACAAGTAATGAATGTATCGCTGGTGTTATACGCAGAGCATGAGTTCAACGCATCGACGTTTAATGGCCGGGTAGCTGCGTCAACCTTGACCGACATTCATTCAGTTATTACCGGTGCGATTGGCACCTTGCGCGGTCCGTTGCACGGTGGCGCCAATGAAGCAGCGATGGAGATGATCGAACAATGGTCGTCTGCCGACGAAGCGGAAACCGCGATTCTCGAAAAGCTTGAGAATAAAGAATTGATCATGGGCTTTGGTCACGCGGTATACAAAGAACGAGACCCGCGCAACGCGATAATTAAAAAATGGTCAGAGAAGCTTGCGAGCGAAGTCGGTGATACCGTCCTCTACCCGGTTTCGGTTCGCTGCGAAGACGTTATGAAACGTGAAAAAGGTATGTTTTGTAATGCCGATTTTTTCCATGCATCCGCCTATAAATTCATGGGTATTCCGACTGGCTTGTTCACGCCGATATTTGTAATGTCTAGAGTGACTGGCTGGGCGGCACACGCGTTTGAACAACGCGAGAACAACCGAATAATCCGGCCAAGTGCCGAATATATCGGGCCAGAACACCGAAAGGTTATTCCGATAGCGGAACGTTGAAACCAAAACCACCGGTAAATTAGGCCAGACAACTCGTCTGGCTTTTTTTATAGTACAAGTATGAGTAGCAAAATATTAGTCTGGGATATTCCAACGCGACTTTGTCATTGGCTATTAGTAGCGAGTCTCTTCTACGCTTGGTTTTCAGTCGATATTCTCGAAGACATGGAGCAGCATTTTCTTGCCGGATACTCTGCGCTAACGTTGTTACTGTTTCGTCTGATATGGGGCTTCATCGGTACTGACTACGCGCGATTTTCGAGTTTTTTATTTTCCACTAAAGACATAATCGCCTACAGTAAAACCCTAACCGAAAAAGACTCGAAACCGTTTTTAGGCCACAACCCCTTAGGCGGATTATCCGTACTAGTGATGTTATTTGTCATTGGGCTGCAAACACTCAGCGGCCTATTCAATAACGACGACTACTTTTTCGGAGCGCTAAACTATCTGGCAACTGACACACTTGAAAAGTACTTTCACCTAATCCATCAATGGAATTTCGACTTAATAGTCCTGGTCATTGCCGTGCATATCATGGCGATTATTTTCTACCGTGTGTATAAAAACCAGCACTTAAGCAGCGCGATGATTCACGGCAAAAAGCTGGGTTCGCCTGAATCGTTAAGCGTAAAACACGCGCGTAAAACGACAACGCTAATTGTCGCGGCGATCGTGTTCACTTTATGCGCTGGCGGTGTTTTCCTACTGGCGACAGCCTTACCCGAGCCGCCAGTAGCGAGTGATTACTACTAATTAGCCGTTATTGCTCTCGGGGCGACTAATAAAGCGCAGCCGAGCGGATCAGTCGCGCTTAACACGAAAGTCTCGGTGACAGCTACCGCAGGTTTTGCTGCCATACGCGCGCGGATCAAAATCAGCCATGGTTAAGTCTTTCGTCAAACGGGTCATGGCCGCCGCCTTTTCTTTAAACCCATCATAGTCTTGCCAAATTTCAGGCTTAGCATCGCTGCCTTCGGGAATGCTGTCTTTGATTTGGAAGCCCTCTTCTATCATGCTAGAGAGATAGACCAAATCACTTTGATGCTTGCTGAACGCGGCTTCGTCTTTTTGTTTCATGGCACCCACCATTTGGCCAAACTTCCAGGAAAAGGTTTGGAACAGGCTGGTGCGAAACGTAAACGCTTTTTCTTGTGGCGTAGGTGGCGTCTCATCGGCGTGCGATGCGCCAATCATCAACAACGCGGGTAACAAAACGGTCAGTACACGTAACGACAACTTCATATTGAGTTCCTCAAGTTAACAGATTGATATTGATGAGAATTAAGATACCACAAAGTCAGTGCACACGTTTTAATCAAAGGCTGTCTAGACGCCACTTGGAGCCCTAACCCAGCCATCCATTAGTACGCGCGCGCTGCGGCTCATAGTGGCCTTCTCGGCAATCCAGCGGCCTTCTACAAAACTCGCTTTACCGCCAACTTTTAGCGTGCCCGATGGATGGCCGAAACGCACGCTGCTGCGTTCGCCACCGCCCGCGGCCAGATTTACCAAGGTCCCTGGTATGGCCGACGCGACACTGATCGCCACCGCTGCCGTGCCCATCATGGCGTGATGCAATTGCCCCATCGACATAGCGCGAACCACGAGATCAATATCGTCAACACTGACCTGTTTGCCACTGGAGGCAGCATAGGATTGCGCTTTGGCGACAAACGCAACTTTCGGAGTGTGCTGTCGAGTAGCGGCTTCATCGATAGACTTTATTAAGCCCATTTTTACTGCACCGTGCGCACGGATAGTCTCGAATCGTTCAAGCGCGCGCGGGTCGCTGTTGATATCGCCTTGCAACTCAGTGCCCAGATAACCGATTTGGTCGGCATCCAAAAAAATAGTCGGTATGCCGGCGTTAATTAAAGTGGCCTTGAGAGAACCGATACCAGGCACCTCAAGTTCATCCACCAACTGCCCGGTGGGGAACATGGCACCGTCACCCGCGGCGGGGTCAAGAAACGCTACCTGCACCTCGGCCGCTGGAAACGCGACGCCGTCTAACTCAAAATCGCCGGTCTCTTGCACCTCACCATTGCTGATTGGCACTTTAGCGATGATCGTCTTTGCGATATTCGCTTGCCAGATTCGCACCACCGCAACGCCATCATCCGGCACTCGGCTGCCTTCAATCAGCCCATTTGCGATTGCAAACGGGCCTACAGCGGCTGACAAATTTCCGCAGTTCCCACTCCAATCAACAAACGGTTTATCGATCGAAACCTGACCGAACAGATAATCCACGTCGTGCTCTGCTTGCTTGCTTTTGGAGACAATGACAACTTTGCTCGTACTCGAGGTCGCGCCTCCCATACCATCGGTTTGCTTACCATAGGGGTCAGGGCTGCCGATGATTCTAAGCAACAAGTGATCGCGCATATCACCTGGCGTCTGCGCCGCTAACGGCAAATCATCTAGCGTAAAAAATACGCCCTTGCTGGTGCCTCCGCGCATGTAAGTGGCGGGGATTTTTAATTGTGGAGCATGTTTCATTTTAGTCACTCCATTAGCCGGTCGTCGCAACATTTGCAGACTCGAGAAAGTCTTGCGCAAAACGTTGCAATACGCCACCGGCTGCATAGACTCGAACCTCGTCTGCAGTATCTAAACGACACGTCATACTCACCTCTAGCGACTCGCCATTCGCACGGTTTACTAATAATGTCATGTTCGAGCCGGGGCTAATATCGCCCTGAACATCGTAGGTTTCAGTACCGTCTAAACCTAACGTTTTGCGCGTCGTACCCGGCTGAAATTGCAGTGGCAGCACGCCCATCCCCAACAAGTTAGTGCGATGTATTCGCTCGAAACCTTCAGCGGCTATAACTTCTACACCCGCTAAGCGAACGCCCTTTGCAGCCCAGTCTCGCGACGAACCTTGGCCATAGTCTGCGCCCGCGACAATAATTAATGGCTGCTTTCGTTGCATGTAAGTCTCAATAGCTTCCCACATGCGCGTGACGTTTCCGTCCGGCTCAATACGCGCTAAAGACCCTTGCTTGATCTCACCGTTTTCACGCACCATTTCATTCAACAACTTAGGGTTTGCAAAGGTTGCACGTTGCGCAGTGAGATGATCGCCACGATGAGTCGCATACGAATTAAAGTCGACTTCCGGCACGCCCATTTTCGCTAAATACGCGCCTGCAGCACTGTCGAGCATAATCGCATTTGACGGCGATAAATGATCTGTGGTGATGTTGTCGCCCAAAATCGCTAACGGCCGCATGCCGCGCATCGTTCTTTCACCTGCGAGCGCGCCTTCCCAATAAGGCGGGCGACGAATATAGGTACTCATTTCACGATAGTCATACAGCGGACTAATTTGTTCATTCTCTTCCACTTGCACCGCAAACATTGGCTCATAAACTTTAGTAAATTGCTCGGGCTTGACACTACCGGCCACAACCGCGTCAATCTCCTCGTCACTGGGCCAGATATCTTTGAGTCGAACTTCATTGCCTTCACCGTCGATGCCCAACACGCCCTGCTCAATATCAAAGCGAATCGTGCCGGCGATAGCGTACGCGACAACCAACGGGGGCGACGCCAGAAACGCCTGCTTGGCATACGGGTGAATGCGTCCATCAAAATTTCGGTTACCGGACAACACGGCAGTTGCATACAAGTCTCGCTCAATTACCTCTTGTTGAATAACGGGGTCTAGCGCGCCACTCATACCGTTACACGTGGTGCACGCAAAACCAACGATGCCGAAACCTAAGGATTCAAGCTCACCCAGCAGTTCGGCTTCTTTAAGGTACAGTTCCACGGCCTTAGAGCCCGGCGCTAATGAAGTTTTGACCCACGGCTTACGCGTTAACCCTAAGGCGTTTGCGTTACGAGCGATCAAACCGGCCGCAATCACGTTGCGCGGGTTACTGGTATTGGTACAACTGGTAATCGCTGCGATAATCACTGCGCCATCGGGCATCTGACCTTCGATGTTCTCGACCTCGCCGCTGATACCAGCTTGTGCCAGTTCATTTGTGGATACTCGTCGATGAGGATTTGACGGGCCTGCGATATTGCGCCCCACACTCGACAGGTCAAATGTGAGTACGCGTTCATACTCGGCGGTACCTAAACTGTCTGCCCACAAGCCCGTTTCTTTGGCGTAAGTTTCAACCAATTTTACTTGCTCGTCCTCACGGCCAGTCAGCGTCAAATAGTCGATGGTATTTTGATCGATATAAAACATCGCTGCCGTAGCACCAAATTCCGGCGTCATATTTGAGATGGTTGCACGGTCGCCCAAGGTTAAATCAGCCGCGCCCTCGCCGTAAAATTCAAGGTATGCAGAAACAACCTTTTCGTTACGTAAAAACTCGGTGATGGCCAATACAATATCCGTCGCGGTAATGTCCGCTTGACGTTTACCTGTCAATTCGACCCCAACAATGTCGGGTAGGCGCATATAAGATGGGCGGCCTAACATCACTGTCTCAGCTTCTAAACCACCAACGCCTAATGCAATCACGCCCAGCGCATCCACGTGGGGCGTATGGCTATCGGTGCCGACTAAGGTATCAGGGAAAGCAACACCGTCGCGCGCATGAATGACCGGCGACATCCGCTCCAAATTAATTTGATGCATAATGCCATTGCCAGGTTGAATTACATCGACGTTCTTAAACGCTTTCTTACACCAATTTATAAAATGAAAGCGGTCATCGTTACGGCGATTCTCGATCGCTCGATTTTTCTCAAACGCATCTTTTTCAAACCCAGCGTGCTCAACCGCTAATGAATGGTCGACAATTAATTGAGTAGGCACCACCGGGTTAACTTGCGAGGGGTCGCCGCCTTTCTCAGCAATTGCGTCACGCAGACCGGACAAATCGACCAACGCGGTTTGTCCTAGGATATCGTGGCAGACAACGCGCGCGGGATACCAAGGAAAGTCAAGGTCACGCTTACGCTCAATAATTTGTTCCAAGCTCGCGCGCAACGACTCTGGGTCGCATCGACGCACTAGATTTTCAGCCAACACCCTGGAGGTATAGGGTAAGGCCGCATAAGCACCGGGCTTAATTGCCTCGATAGCTGAGCGCGTGTCAAAGAAATCAAGTTTTGTTCCCGGTAAGGGTTTGCGATGGGCTGTATTCATAGAAAATTAGAAGTATTGGTGGCTTTGAGAACCTATTTCGGGTCTAACGGCGCGATAAAAGTGATCGGATGAAACCGTGTTGAACGATATTGAATTCAATCATTGTTTACAATAAGGCATCAAATCATTCATAAAAATCAGTTTTAATGAAAAATTGACTTCAATTGTTGACAATATTGTATCACAGCTGGCTAACGAAATTGCGCAAGTGCACACTAACTAAACGACGCGACGCGTCAGTGATGCCTTCTGCAAAGGCTACGCGCATGATATTCTAAATAAACCAATTGAAATGAATAGCCATAACTACAGGTTATTTTAAATATAAGGATAAACCATTTTTAAAATCAGTTCAGAAGCCGCATATTACGAGTGTATTCAGAGCAGACCCTATACGGCAAGCCACTGAAATTCGAACTTTATTTTAACTTTAACTTAGGTGCTATTATGGAAATCATGACCATCGTTACACTTGTACTACTTGGTTTAGTTGCTTTTAACGAGCTTTCTGACCACTAGCAACAAGATAACAAAAAACAATTTGGCTTAGCCTTAACTGGCTGCGCCTAAAAGGAAAAATGTGAGCGTTGAATTCAATCGCGATATTCGCAGGTTTAACTTCACGAGCAAGACGGAACGTGTATAAAGCCATCGCTTAACAGCAATGGCTTTTTTGATGCCGAGTACGCTTTTAAGTCGACAGATTTAGAAGTAGTAGAGTGATCGATTTGATACCAAGCGGAGAGCATAGGCTATTCAACCCTTGTAAAAGCGAGACGTCAGTCTGGCCATATCTGGATGCACTCCCGCGCCCGCTGCGAGTACATCACCACTAATCAAGTGGTCTTGATTCCCACGTAAATCGCTCACCACCCCGCCGGCTTCCGTTACCAACAATACCCCTGCGGCAATGTCCCAAAGCTTGAGGTTCGCCTCCCAATACCCATCGTATCGACCTGCGGCAACGTAAGCCAAATCAAGCGCAGCGGAACCCAAACGACGAATGCCGCTCGTGTGTTGCTCAAGAATCGCGACCATGGTGCTGGTAAAACGATCAATATTTGTCAAATTATCGCCGCTGAACGGCACGCCAGTGGCGAATAGCCCGCCTCGACTGGACGCCAAATCACTCACGCCAATTGGCACATCATTGAGCAATGCACCACCGCCGTGACTGGCGCAAAACATTTCGTCCTTGACCGGGTCGAATACAACGGCGTACTCCGGTACACCATCACGTAACACAGCAATCGAAACAGCGTAATGAGGAATACCTCTAAGGAAATTGGTCGTGCCATCAAGTGGGTCAATCACCCACTTGATATTCTCGAGGCCCGCGTGTTCACCATACTCCTCCCCTACGATTTTATGCGTGGGAAACGCGCTGAGTATATGTGACTTAATTGCGTGTTCAGAATTGCGATCAACCTCGGAAACATAGTCATGCAAACTCTTTTGCTCTATATCGAGCGAGTCGCGGCGCCCAGCGCCCTCTTGAATAACCTCACCGCCAATACGCGCCGCTTGTTTTGCCACCTCTAGAATATTGTGCATCTTGGGATTATCCAGCAGTCGCGGCCCCAGTGCAAAAAAAACGGGGTCCCCGAACAATCGAGAACCCCATCTAAGTGACCTTTATGGTAGGCCTTAATTAATATTTAATTCGTTATCAAAAATTATAAACCTCGAATTTAGTAGGGCTTAGAGATATAACCATCCAACCCATGTGGAATCAGTCGACCAATTTGTCGTGCGACCGAGCCAATGTCTTTCATTGCCGAATCATCAACCAGCCAACCTTGAACGGTCCCAATAATGCCACCTGCATAGAAATCGGAAATAGTGTCTAGCTGTCTCGCATTAAAATTATGATTAAACTGAAATAAAATTCGATCGGAAATTAAACGTGAAATAAGCGTTTTCAATAATGACAAACATTGAATGCCCGCTTGACCGGTAAAGGCTGCACGCATCATTGTTCGCTCTTTATCGCATTCCTCAAGTAAATTTCGAACACTAAACTCAACAAATTCTTCTCGGCCTATCTCAGAGTTCTGCACCAAAACCTCAGTCTTACTCCAGCTCTTTTCAAACAGAGCTTCAATCCGAGACAACAAAATAGATTGTTTGCTATCAAAGTTTGAATAAAAGGTCTGTCGACTAACACCCGCGGTTTTTGTTAATTCACCGATCGTTATTTCATCAATTGTTTTACTTTGTAAGTGTTGCGCAAGCGCCAACTGCAGTTTCTCTTGGCTGCGTCTTTTTCTTAAATCCACTGTATACCCCTATAGAGTGTGCTATTAAATTTTCCGAATTTAGTATCAATATATTTCTCGCGAGACTTAACGCCACAAACACACTGACCCCGTCATTACCGAGACAAAATGTCACTCCGTAATTTTATCTAAAGAGCTAACGGCCAACCAAAAACTCGGATTGAGTTATTAGACAGAAATCCAGAAGAAATTCCAACGTACGTCTTCAAGAAATTACGAAACTTTACAAAACCAAGCATTTTGACATGCAACTTTTCCTGTCGCTTGTCAGTTTAAAACTTTGAGCTACCCTTTGACTGTCACATAAACGACGAATTTCTTCAGATTCGCTAATTACAGTATCAATTTTTAAGTTTTTTACACAAAAAACCCCACCTTAGCTACAATTCGAGCGAGAATTTCGTCCACTTGACCAAACTAACCCGTTCTATGATGTTCAAAACAACGCGCCTATCCTGCTTAATATTACTTTCATTGGTGCTTTCTGCCTGCCAAACAATGACATCTAGAGACGATTGGCCGGACGATATTCCCGATCGGAAAATATTTGTCGATGCCTATTACGTCAAACGTAACCTTACTGAGGTTAGTGACAAAGCCATCAGCACGCACCTAAGCTGGATAATTCGGTTTTACCACGGCACGACGCTTTACCCGAACGGTTGGAACCGAGTTTCCGGGCTATTTCTTAGCTCAATGGAGAGCGAGCCAGAACGCGAAAAAATGGTCGAGCGGCTGGAACGATTAGGTATCGACATTGCCAATGAATGGGCTCAAGACAACGAGTACAGAAACATCAACAGCAGCAATATGATCGCGTGGGGCAGCGCCTTGCGCACCGCCGCAGAACGCAATGACCATGACAACTTCGTAACCCGGGTTGAGGCCGATGTCGCGGCGCTGATTGCACGCGAAGTCACGCCGAAAGAAATTAGCTACGAGCGCTATTACCCAGTCGAAGATTATGATAATTTTTAGAAAACAATATTACGTGTACAGCAGTGAACTAGGCTGCAAGCTACATGTTTACAGGAACCGCTTACTCTATCTTACAAAAATGATAACTCTTAGCTTTCAACGACAGTTAGTTTAAACTCGCTAGATGACTATTAGCGCTTATAGCAATGCCCTGATATTAACCGGTTTATTGTGTGCCGGTCTCGACACCCATGCCGGCGGTCAACCACAAGACGGACAGTCAATCGACGTGCTATCTAATAGTGCGCAGCCTGAGCAATCGACACCAGTGTCGCGCTCAAACGACCCTCAGATTAGTATCAGTCACTCTGATCTAAGCAAGATTGAGTCGCTACATGCAAGCGACAAACCGAGCAATGGCTGCAAACGCGAAACCGAAGGCGAATTGTGGGTCGACGCCGTTCGTGCGGACACCCACTCCCGACTGTGTAATACCGCGAGCTGGCTTGACGGTCTATTTGGTGACAGTGAACCATTTTCGGGACAAGATTTTCGTGGCAAAGTTTCGATAGGTTTCAAACACGATGAAATTGAAGGCATCGACCCACGACTAAGAGTACGCATACGCACCAAACTACCGAATGTGAGCAAACGCTTTGATGCGTTTGTCGGTCGTGTTGAAGAGGACAGTTACATAAGTAACACTGAGGTCAATGAAGATCGAGTAAGCAATGTTGGACTGCGCTCAACCAACGACGAAGACAGCGAGTGGTTAGTTGGTTTAGGCTATAGAACGCCAAGCAAAGACAGCAACGGCTTTGACTTTTCGGTTGGCGCTAAACTAAGCAGCGGCTTTAGCCCTTACGCTAAAGTGGCGCATCGGTATTTATTCCCGCTTAGCGACCAAAGCTTTTTACGCACCACGCAAACAATTTTCTGGCGCGAACAAGATGGCTACGGCGTTAGTAGCCGCGCGGACTATACTAGCCATCTCGGTGACAACGATATTTGGGTGAGCCAAGCCAGCGTAAAGTACACCGAAGAGGCGGAGCAATGGGAGTGGTTTACAGAGACCACCTGGCACCACTCTATTAGCGACAAGCGCGGTGTCTCAAGCAGCCTGTATATGCGTGGCGAGGTAGAGAACCCAGTATCGCTGCCCGAGTACGGTATGACCTTCACCTATATCCGACCGATTTTGCGCGAATGGTTATATCTAGAGACTGGTGTGGATTTTCGCTGGGAGCGCGAAGAAGTTGGCGCTCCTTATAAAAGCGCAATTAGATTTGGCTTACAGTTTGATATGTTGCTCGGCGATTACTATCAGCGACGACGCCATAAGTAGACTACGCTCAAACCGCTATAATAAGCAGCATCGCAAATTATAAATTCATAAAACAAATAGTCGAAACTTACGGCGCAAACGCACAGCGCAATACGCTTTGTCTATAATGTAAGCCATTATTCTTACTTGTGTATATGAACGGGTATCTCCATGAGCTTTCATCCTCCGCTACGCACCTTGATGGGCCCAGGCCCGTCTGACGTAAACCCTCGCATTCTATCGGCCCTAGCCAGACCGACTATCGGTCACTTAGACCCCGAGTTCATTCGTCTGATGGACGAAACCAAGACGCTACTTCAATACGCTTTTCAAACCGGAAACGAGCTTACCTTGCCATTGTCTGCACCAGGGTCGGCGGGCATGGAAGCGGCGTTTGTAAATTTGATCGAGCCTGGAGATACCGTCATCGTTTGTCAAAACGGTGTGTTCGGCGGACGAATGAAAGAAAACGTAGAACGTGTTGGAGCGACGGCTGTGATGGTTATAGACGATTGGGGAGCCGCAGTCGACATTGAAAAAGTCCAACACGCAATCACCGAGTACCCGCACGCTACCGCAATTGCGTTTGTACACGCTGAAACGTCGACCGGAGTACAAAGCGACGCACGCGCGCTGTGTAAGTTGGCGGCAGATGACGGCATGCTAAGTATTGTCGACACCGTCACCGGGTTAGCGGGCATCGAGGTAGATGTCGATGGTTGGGGCGCTGACGCCGTTTACAGTGGCACCCAAAAATGTCTCTCGTGTGTTCCGGGCTTGTCGCCGTTAACCTTTAGTACAAGGGCCCAAACGCGTATTTCGAACCGCAAGACTCCAGTCCAAAGCTGGTTCCTGGACATGAATTTAGTAATGGGTTACTGGGGTAAAGGCACACAGCGCGCCTACCATCACACAGCGCCCGTAAACGCCCTCTATGCGATGCATGAAGCATTACTCATTCTAAAAGAAGAAGGCCTACACAACAGCTGGGCTCGCCACCAGAGTAACCATCTTGCACTTAAAGCGGGTCTAGAGGCTCTCGGTCTAAGTCTTGTGGTTAAAGAACAAGATCGATTGCCCCAGTTAAACGCGGTTTCGGTACCGCCAGGGATAGACGAGGCGGCAGTGCGCAAGCAACTTTTGAATCAATACAGCTTGGAAATTGGTGCGGGGCTAGGCCAGCTAGCCGGCAAGGTCTGGCGAATCGGTCTGATGGGTTACGCGTCGAGACCAAGCAATGTTCGCCTGTGCGTACACGCGCTGGAAGCCGCGCTGATAAACCAAAACTTAACGCTTGATCGTGGTGCCGCAATCAGCGCAGTTAATAAATGCTATGAGGATATGCAGTGACCCTAACGTTCGTCCTGCGCCTATGCGCGTGCGAGGCGCACTGAAAATTTAGCGATCAACTAGTTAGCGGCAGCCTTCACTCGTCGAGGCTGCATACAAATAGAGGCAAGCACAAAACAGAGGGCGAAAAAAAAGCTCCCTGACGGGAGCTTCTTCCGGTTTAGCAATATGGTCGTCAACGATTTCCCTACAAAATCTCTTACCAAAATAAATCGAATTCTAACAAAAAGGATTACCTAACCCCTACCCAAAACTTTTAAATGTTAGAATCAATTTACTGCCCTACCTAACCATTCGTGTAATTTACGCAGTTAGGCAGAGAAATACTATGGTACTAAGTAGCGAATAAGTCAGACTTAGGTCTTAACTTTTCCTTGTCATGTGACAACCAGCATCTATCACACTGCAGCCGAGCACTCATCACACTGCAGCCGGGCACTCATGATTCTAAAACCGACCTGCTTGTTTGCCCATTTCATAAGCTTTGATGGCCGCCTGAACACGGTTACTCACGTGTAACTTATTCATGATATTCGTCATGTAATGCTTTACGGTTTTCTCACTTAAGTGAATATCATCAGCGATATCACGGTTACTCATGCCAATCGCAAGCTTTTCCAATATCTGACGCTCACGGTCATTTAAATCAAAATCGTCAACCGTCTCTTTGTGCGCGTCTTCACTGCTGCGCATCAGCAGGTTAACCGCAAGATTCGGGGAAATATAAGAGTCTCCACGGCTAATGTCCTTAAGAATGGATATCAGATCATCAGACGCAACGCCTTTGAGCACGTAACCACGCGCTTGCGCCTTAAGGGCTGCTTGCACGTCTTGCTCTTGCTCAGATACCGTTAACATAATGACTTTAACGATAGGCACGCGACTCGCTATTTGATGTGCGGTATCGATACCGCCACCTGGCATTGATACGTCCACTAGCATCAAATCAGGTAGATGTTTTTCAGCAAGCGCGATGGCATCTTCTTTATTGCCGGCCTGAGCAACCACATCAAAAAAGCCGCTCTCAACCAGAGTGGTTACGACACCTTCACGAAATAGAGGATGGTCATCGACAACGATGATAGAAATTAAATCGGACATATTTCCTTACAATGGTTAGATTTATAAGCAGTCTATATTCTTGGCGCTTATTGTAACGTTGACTGCACAACAAGGCCAAGGCGCAACACGATGAACAAGTATGACTTAGTAGCAAAGCTCAGTGGCAAAGCTCATCTACTCACCGTCTATAGTACCAAACTGTTGATGATTGATGCGTGCATATATTACAAAAAAACTCAGCTCGGGCTGCGGGCCTGGCTTCGCGCAAAGCCTACGCGTCTTCATTGAGGCTAACTGAGAACTTTAACGCTGTACCAACTCCCAGCTCACTGTTTATCGCGAAAGTGCCCCCTAGGCTCTCTATGCGGTCTTTTAATCCGGTTAAACCAAGGTGTACGCCACTCCCACTGCCGAGTGTCGACTTGCGAAACCCCATACCATTATCTTTTAACGCAATAATTAGCTCGTCTTTCTGCACGTAAGCCGATACTCGGCACTTTTCAGCGGCGCCATGTCGATGCGCGTTATTCAACCCCTCTTGCAGGAAACGGTAGGCGCATATTTTAATGGGCAACGGAATGTCTTGCGGCAGGTCTTGATAAAACTGCGCAACTTCGGCATCCGATTTAGCGCCGTGCAGGGTAATCACTTTACGTAAGCATTCCTCCAGGCTCATTTGCTCAAGCTCAGGCAACACTAAACCAGATGAGATACCGCGTATTTCTTCGAGTGACTCGTCTAAGGCCTCTTTAACTGCATGAAATTCATGCCCAAACTGTTTAGCCGCCTCATTTTTTGAAACATTATTTAAGCGCAACACCGCATAGCCGATCATTTGCGCGGGTCCGTCGTGCAAATCAGCGCCGACTCTTCGCAAGAACTGCTCATTCAACTCAACGGCGCGCGCGCTCGCAGTCTTAATGCTTTTTTGCATCGTTTTGTTAATGGCCAGCAAGTTTGACAAGCGTGATATCTGGTGTGTTAATTTTTGCTCTTGACGCTCGATAGTCTTAACACCGCGTCGAAAATTTAGATACAACATTGAAAAAAGAAGCAATGCTGCCAATAGCGCAAAGACGAGTAAACGAAAGCCAAAATGGCGAGGGCCAACCAAGGCACCTGAAAAATCACGCGTGAGCTTCGCAATACCAAGATCTCTGCCGGTGCCATCGGTAAGTCTAACCAACATGGGCAAGACCTTGGGTTTATTTACCACAGCGTCTAACCAGGTATTGATCTCGGTAAAGCGTTCGTCGAGAACAACATTGTCGATATCAGGGTTTTCCAAAATACGATTGAAGGCCTCTAGCTCTCGCTCGGATAGCTGAGGTGCTGATGCGCGCGTAACGCTTCCAGCAGCGTCGCTAGAAGTCGTATTATTGGGCGATGATGACCAAACATATCGCTTGTCAATACGATACAGCTCGACCGACGTTACATCACGAATACGGTTGAGGGTCAAACCAAGCCTGGTTACCAGGTTACTATTATCAAGACCTTTAGCATCTCCGTTTTGATCACCGACCATCGAAGCGACGACTCGGTTACTCACATCATTGACCCTTGACGCAACCACATCACCGGCGTCGCGCACTGAATAGCCTCTTAAGGAATAGTAGCCTCTAAGCGTTGCCAATGACACGATCAGCACAACCGCAATCAAACCTGAGAGCATAAATTGGCGCGTGAGGTTTACTTTCTGTTTTCCCTCGCTATGTTTTGCTGGTAATTCACTCATTTGTTCTTCTGCCCCGTTTGAACTAACGCTCTAGCCCACACCCAACCTCGAGCACTTGACCAAAAATAAAACTTGAACTCTCGCCCCCAAACTCTCGCCCCCAAACTCAAGCTCTCGACCCCAAAGTAAGTACAAAAAGTAAGTACTAACGATGGGGTATCAGCAGTCAATTCAATTTACCCAATCGCCTGCTAAATATTTGACATGTATTTTAATCTGCACCGCCCGCAATACAATACAATTACTCGCAATAATCAGATCGCACAACTGACCCCAGTTCCGCCAAGACCGCAATATCCATTTGGATTCTTCGCCAAATATTGTTGATGATACTGCTCTGCGTAATAAAAGCTTGGTGCGGATAAAACCTCAGTGGTAATCGCGTCTAAACCTGCCGCGCGCAATGATGCTTGATAAGTCGATAAAATTCGTTCCGCAGCCGCCTTTTGCTCAACGGTACTATAATAAATTCCGGACCGGTACTGTGTCCCTGTATCGTTGCCCTGACGCATGCCTTGTGTCGGGTTATGCGACTCAAAAAAGCTCTTTAACAACTCATCGATACTCAGTATCACCGGATCGTAAACCACCAACACTAACTCGTTATGCCCAGTGAGACCAGAACAGACCTCCTCATACGTCGGGTTTGGTGTCAGTCCGGCGCCATAACCCACTGCGGTGGTGTAGACACCCGGCATATTCCAAAACTTTCGCTCTGCGCCCCAAAAGCAGCCTAAGCCGAGCAAAATTGTCTCCAACTTCGAATCGTCTTTGGAAAACGGTGGCTTCATCGGGCGACCGCTCACGTGATGTACATTGTCTAACTCAATCGGCGTGTCGCGGCCCGCTAAGGCTTGTTCTCGGTTTGGCAGTGATAACTTATCAACTAACACGGTCTTGTCTCGTAAGGGTTATGCTATAAATTAGAGCATATCACCGATAAGCCCCTTTTTAATATCTGACTATAACTTTCTTCCCCATATTTAACGGAAACCAGACGCATGTCAAAACTCACTAAACGCCTTGTTACTATTGGCTTATTGTCACTTGTTTACCTTGGTGTTAACCAAGTTCTGGTCGCACAGGAAGGCGATCAATCCCCAAGCAAAGATTCGTTGGCCACGCAGCCAAACATGAAGACTGCGGTATTTGCCGGAGGCTGCTTCTGGTGCATCGAATCAGACTTTGAAAAGGTCGACGGCGTATCAGAAGCCGAGTCTGGTTATACTGGTGGCAGCAAAGAAACCGCGGATTATAAAACGGTGTCTTACACCGAAACAGGTCACTACGAGGCCGTCAGAGTACATTACGATTCTAACAAAGTAAGCTACAGCGAACTGGTCGAGTTCTTTTGGCGACACATCGACCCCACAGACGACAAAGGTCAGTTTTGCGATAAAGGCAGTTCTTACCGTTCAGCTATTTTTTACGGCGACGCAGACGAGCGCGAGACTGTCGAAAAATCGCTCGCTGAACTGCAAAAGAACAAGCCATTCGACGCGGAAATCGTCACACCATTGTTAGCGGCAGCGCCCTTTTATCTCGCCGAAGAATATCATCAAGACTATTACAAAAAGAACCCGATTCGCTACCGGGTCTACCGCACTGGTTGCGGGCGTGACCGTCGCGTTGAACAACTCTGGGGCAGTTAATGCTCGGTTCTTGCCGATTAACTCGTCGTTAGCTAGCTCGGGGCGCGCTCACTGGCGCTTGCACACCCGATGCAAGTTTGTACCGTGGGGTCAGCGGATAGGCGTGCCTCAACGATAAAATCGTCACACTCGATACAACGCCCGTAGTCGCCACTGAGTAAGCGCGCTTCAGCCCGTTCAATTTCGGTTAATAATTGTCGCTGACGCTGTTCATTCGCCTTAGCCATGGCTTGCCCCTGCATGGCATCCATTCTGGATAAGCGCCCTACCCGGTTTTGATCTAATTCCACCGGCCTAGCGCCCGTGTGGCTCAGCTCGACAGTCTTCCTCACCCGTGCTTTTAAATCACGCAATTGCTTAGCAAAACGCTCTGTATCCATTGCTCTAAAAGCGCTCGGGCCGGTTAACCGCTTTCTGAGTTGAGCTCTGAACGTTGCAACAAAACTTCCATCGGCGATTCATCGAACGCGATATCAAACTCGCTTAACTCGTCCGCGTGGGCGGTGGTCAAATCAACAAAATTAAACGCGTCGCGATCAAGCAAATGTGAGGGCGTTAGCCGCGACATTGACTTGAACACGTTCACCACCCGGCCGCCTTGTTGCTTGTCCCAATCAGCAAGCATTTGCTTAATTTTCTTGCGTTGTAAGTTTTCTTGTGAGCCGCACAAGTTGCACGGAATAATCGGAAATTTCTTAATGTTTGAAAATCGTTCCAGATCAGCTTCTCGACAATACGCCAAAGGCCGAATAACGATGTGTTTTTTGTCATCACTAACCAGCTTAGGCGGCATGCTTTTCATGCGTGCACCGTGAAACATATTTAAAAACAAGGTCTCGACCATATCGTCCATGTGATGCCCTAGGGCAAGCTTGGTTGCGCCCAGCTCAGTCGCCGTTCGATATAAAATACCGCGGCGCAAACGCGAACACAAAGAACACGCGGTTTTACCTGCCGGAATTTTGTCGGTCACTATGCTGTAGGTATCTTCCTCAACAACGCGATAGTCAACGCCAAGCGTTTCTAAGTACGCGGGCAAAACCTCTTCAGGAAACCCTGGTTGCTTTTGATCAAGATTAACCGCCACCAGCGAAAAATCTATTGGCGCTCTTTTCTGCAACGCGATCAAGATATCAAGCATCGCGTAACTATCTTTACCACCCGACACGCACACCATGATTTTATCGCCGTCCTCAATCATATTGAAATCGCCAATTGCCTGACCGACTTGTCGTTGGAGCCGCTTAGCGAGTTTATTGTTCTCATAGCGTTGCTTATCTTTGAGCACGCTATCGCTCTCGGAGCTCAGGGCGTCGCTTTGCATCTCGGCGTGGTTCGGCGCCACGCCGTTTAAAACACTCTTATTCATGTGTTGCGTTATTATTCATGTATTGCACTGGAATTGGAGTCAGAATTTACGTTAAGACTGTACACTTTCACTATTCTACGTGATTACATTACGTAACATAAGACAGCTCAGGCAAAGACCCAGGATCAATCAGCAAGGTATAGGTTTTCTGGATTTTTTAGTCTTTTCAGTGGTTTGAATTTGGCTTGTCACTCGGTTGTAATATAGCAACGGTGTAATATGACACTCTATTTGAATCGAAAACAACTAACTGAAGGAATTCATTGTGAGCGCACACTTATTAATCGTCGACGATGAAGCTGCGATCCGCGATATGGTTCGTATGGCTTTGGAGCTCGAAGGATTCACTGTTTCTGATGCACACAACGCTCATCAGGCCGCTAAAATTCTCGAAAAACAAAACGTAGACCTGATGCTACTCGACTGGATGATGCCCGGCATCTCTGGCATCGACTTCGCGGGACGCATTCGTCGAGAAGGAAACAACCAAGTTGGCATTATCATGCTCACAGCTAAAGACGATGAGAGCGACCTGATTCGTGGGCTGGATATCGGCGCCGACGACTATGTAAAAAAACCTTTCTCTACCAAAGAATTGATATCGCGGGTAAACGCCGTGTTGCGCCGCCTGTCAGACAAAAATGTCAGCGGCGATGTGGTCGCCGCAGGCAAAATTAAAATCGATTCGGGCCAGCACCGAATTTTAATCGACGGCGTAAACGTCGATTTCAGCCCAACAGAATTTAAACTATTACATTTCTTGTTGACCCACCCTGATCGTGTTTTTGCGCGTGACCAATTGCTCGATAATGTATGGGGTAATCAGGTGTACGTAGAAGATAGAACCGTAGACGTACATATCAGGCGTTTGCGTAAAGTACTCGAGCCGCATGGTTGCGACGGGTATATCAACACCGTGCGAGGTGTTGGCTACCGCTTTTCAATCGCCGCATAGCAGTTATTAACGACCGAAAACTTGACTTTAGTGAACGCGGCGAAACACACTCAACACAAAAGCGCGCGACAGAGAGTAGCAACGCTACCTAATTTGCGAGGCCTCGGTTAAAATACGGTCATGCAATACGATATCTGGAAATTTATCGCACTACTCAGCGTCGCCGCGATACTCGGCTACTCGCTAGGCCATACCTTTTTGGTCATGCTGCTGGTTGCGTTGGGTATTATTGTTTGGCAAATCTTTCGACTTGACACGCTGTATCGATGGGTTGAGAAGCCGCGCGACAACCCGATGCCGGAAGTGAGCGGGCAACTCTATTTACTTTATCGCTCATTGAATCGAAAAAGTAATAAAAGTGCGAAACGAAAACGCCAACTTACCTCTTTTCTAAGCCAATTTCGTAAAGCCGTTGGCGCCTTACCCGACGCGATCGTATTAATTGACGAGCGTGGCAAAATAGAATGGGCTAACGCTAACGCAAAAACAGTACTAGGCATTCGCTGGCCAGGAGATTCGGCGGTAAAGTTCTCCGACCTAATTCGCCACCCGGAAGTGGAAGCGCACATCGAAGCCGCTGGCAAACTAGACGCACCGGTCGCTCAGGGCGTAGTGGTGAATTCTCTGTCCAATAACGAGCAGATACTGAACATAAAGTGCGTGCGCTATACAGAAAAGCTGCGCATGATCGTCGCGAGAGATGTAAGCCGGCTGATACAGATTAATCAAATGCAACGCGACTTCGTCGCAAACGTATCGCACGAATTAAAAACCCCTTTAACTGTTCTAAAAGGCTATGTAGAGATACTACAAGGCACCGAAGATGTGCCACAACGGTTTAGAAAACCGCTAGAACAAATGCGTCTACAGGGAGAACGTATGCAGTTTATCGTCAACGACCTATTGTATTTGGCGAAGCTAGAAGACAACGCTACTCTCAAACCGAGTGAACGCGTAGACGTTACGCACATAGTTAACACCATCGTCGAATCGGTACAGCCACTCATAAAGCAAAAACGCCACAAATTGGAGTTGGATATCGACTACAACTTGGTGATCAGCGGCGCGCAAACGGAGCTGCACAGCGCCTTTTCAAACTTGATTACCAATGCGATTAACTATACGCCGGACAACGGCTACATCCGTGTGCATTGGCACGCGAACGACGGCGGTGCTATTTTTTCAGTTAAAGATGATGGCCTAGGGATTGCAGCCAACCATATTGAACGCCTAACCCAACGCTTCTATCGGGTAGACACCGACCGCTCGCGCGATGGCGGCGGCACCGGTCTAGGGCTGGCTATTGTGAAACACGTATTACAGCGTCACGGTGCCGAACTCGAAATTTTAAGCGAACTTGGTGCAGGCAGTGAGTTTCGCTGTAAATTTCCGCAACAGCTTTCGCTAAAGGACACCCAAGCATTAACCAACGCGCACGCGTCAGGCGGCGCGCAGAATCAGTCTGGCGTTGTACCTAAAACCTTATTTTAGCGATAACGTAAGCGTGATCACTCGGCTTGTCGCTGTCCTCACTCGGGGTCATGCCCAACAACTCGTTCCCGTGGATTATCTCGTACTCTGCTCGGCCTTGAGCTAATAGAGACTCAGGGACAATGCCGTGCATTAACACCTGCAATTTGCCGCGATGGTTATAGTCGTAGCGCTGGTTAGGGTCTAGCGATAATACTAAGTTAGCACCACTGCCCGATGTTAACATTTTTAACGTTTCGCTATGCTCAGTGTCGTTAAAATCACCCGTTATGTAGTAATCAACACCCTTCTCATAGAGAGTTTCGGCTTCTTTTTTAACGACTTCCGCCTGAGCTACACGCACCGGGAGCTTCGCGTCTACACCTGGGTTGGACATCGCAAAAATACTTTCTTGATGCCGTTTTGATGCAAGGTGAACATTGATCACCGCCAACCGTTTGTTTGAGCTACGTTCTAGAAATTCACACACTAAGGGCTTACGTGAGTCATCAAAACACTCAACGCCACGACCTAATGAGCGAACTGACTCGGCAACGAGACTTACCCGCTGTGGGTTGTACAAATACGCGTTACGAATATTGCCGCCGGGCTGTCCACCATCGGCGTTGAGTTCTGGCGGCACATCAACCCACGAGTATTCGACACCGCTGAGTTCTTTGATGGTCTGAATGAGTAAATCGTAAGTAGCCGAGGCATCAACGACATCGGTCAACTCAGCGCCATCGCTGTCCTGAATCTCTTGCAAGGCAACAATATCGGGCGTATTGGCATACAGCACTACCGCTTGCGCTAGAGTATGAAAACGTCCATCACCCCAGTCGTCGTCGATATCTTGACGCGGATTGCTTACCTTTAACTCGGATTCAATGTGAGGGTCTAGATTGAAACAGTTCAATGTCATAATTGTTATTGAATCAGCGCTTGGGCTCAAGGATGACTTCTCCAGTGAGATAAAATTTTCCTCTACTGCAAATGGCTCGCCAACCGAAATTTGATAGGAACCGACTCGATAGTTAAGCGGTCCGACGATACGACTCTTTAACTTTGAACCAATGTTCAGACGTGGAGCATGATTGTAATTAGTCACTCTAAAGCCCGGTAACCAACGTAATTCATCATCTGCCTGCGGAATAAAACCACCATAGTGAGTACGTAAACCACTGTCATCCATCTCATCCGCATCTAAAGCAAGCACATAATCACCATAGCGGTTACTCGGGGCGACAAAGGTCTGGTCGGGTTCGATCGCGAGCAGCATGCCTTCTAAGCTATTTAATAAGATCGCGAGATCACCGTAATTCTTGTTTAGCAACTCGCGTGTCAAAAAAATGGGTGCTATTTCAGGCCCATCAGTTTGCTTAACCTTGGCCGAGTCGAAATGCAGTTGGGTTACAGGCTTGGCGTTATCATCCTTACGATAGTCGACACAGTCACCGACCACGACGACCTCAGCACCTTTAGTTGCTTGCCAGTCAGGGCTATAGACATAGATTGCGTTAGAGCCAACACCGTCCCATTCAACATTCGGCATTTGTATAAAGAAGCCACGACGCAACACCCCAGTGACCACGCCACTGGTGGTTACTAGTTGACCGCTATAAGCCGACAACATGCCATCACCTTGAAGCTCTCGGATGGATAAATTCCTAGGGCTAATATTGGATTCTTTTTTTAGTACGTCTGTCGAAGTCATAGCCACGCGCCACTCTCGGCAAAATTATTTTATCAAGTATAACGAAAAATGGCCGAGCAACTTGCCCGGCCATTCAAAAATTTGATGCTTTGTGATCTAAGCGAGTTGTTCTTTAATCGTGTCGATATCACTGTGTCGAACATCTTGCCCCTCAACTAAGTAAATTACGTTCTCACAGATGTTAATACAATGGTCGCCAATTCGTTCTAACGAGCGAGCAGCCCACATAACATCCAGCGCATCAGAAATATTATCCGGGTCCTTTTTCATGTATTCGACCAAACGCATAACAACACGAGCGTACTCTTCGTCAATATCTTGGTCTTTGCGAATATTCTTAACCGCAGAACGGGTCTTCATGCGGGCATAGGTATTAAGCGTATCATGCAACAACTCTTTGACATGCTCGCCCAACGACAATAAGCCTTTAAACGCTTTCAATGATGCCTCGTTCTCTAGCGCATGGCGAATCATGGTCGCAACTCGCTCTGCCTCATCGCCGATACGCTCTAAGTCTCGCACCGACTTGGTGGTCGCAATAATAAGACGCAAGTCTCCGGCAGTTGGTTGACGCTTGGCGAGTATTTGAGTGCACTCTTCGTCAATCTGCATCTCCATTTCGTTAATTTTATGATCAAGTTTCTCAACATCAACAATCACGTCAGTCTCACCTTCGCGTAAGGCTTCGAGGGCTTTATCTAACTGCGCTTCGACTAAGCCGCCCATTTTTAATACGCGTGATCGAACCTCATCCAGTTCTTGGTCGAACTGCCGAGAAATATGTCTGCCTACTTTGATATCATCATTCATAATTTTTACGTCCTTAATGTCAACTTAACCAATTCGGCCAGTGATGTACTCTTCGGTCAGCTGGTGCTCTGGATTAGTGAAAACCTGCGACGTGTCGTTTACTTCGATTAACTTGCCTAAATGAAAATAAGCAGTGCGTTGTGATACCCGCGCCGCCTGCTGCATTGAGTGCGTGACAATGCATATAGTAAAGTTTTCACTTAACTCGTGAATTAACTCTTCTACTGTCGCCGTGGCAATGGGGTCGAGTGCCGAACACGGCTCATCCATCAATATCACTTCAGGATTGACGGCAATTGCGCGCGCAATGCACAAACGTTGTTGCTGGCCACCAGACAAGCCGGTTGCTGGTTCTTCCAAACGGTCTTTAACTTCGTTCCACAAGCCACAACGAATAAGGCTCTTCTCAACCAGTTCGTCGAGCTGCACCTTATTGTCGGTTAGTCCATGAATGCGCGCGCCGTAGGCCACGTTCTCATAAATTGATTTAGGAAACGGGTTAGGTTTTTGAAACACCATGCCAACGCGCGCGCGAAGCTCTACTACGTCAATCTTTTTATCATAGATGTCTTGCGACTCTAACAACAACTGGCCCTCTACGCGGCAAATATCAATCGTGTCATTCATGCGGTTTAGGCAACGCAAAAACGTCGACTTACCGCAGCCCGACGGGCCAATCATAGAAATAACTTGGTTCTTGCCGATATCTAAGTTGACGTCAAAAATCGCCTGCTTCTGTGCATAGAATACGTTGGCACCGCGCACGCGCATTTTCGGGTCATCTAATAAAGGGTGGCCGGAGGTCTGATAGGTTTCTTTCACTATTTCTGTCATCGATTGTTGTGCTGTATTCATTGTAACTCCAGTTAAAGCGTTTTCAGAAGTTAATGTTATTGGCTCTATATGCTCATAGGTCTTACTAGCATAACCTAAGGTCTACCAGCGCCGCTCGAGGCGTTTACGGAGCCAGACCGCTAGGCTGTTCATGCAAATAAGAAAGGTCAGTAACACCATAATCGCGGCAGAAGTCTTTTCTACGAAAGCACGTTCAGGACTGTCCGACCACAAAAATATTTGCACTGGCAATACCGTAGCTGGGTCAGTAATACCACTGGGGGCGTCTACAATAAAAGCGACCATACCAATCATTAATAGCGGGGCCGTCTCGCCAAGCGCCTGCGCCATGCCAATTATGGTGCCGGTCAACATCCCTGGCATGGCTAATGGCAACACGTGGTGAACCACTGTTTGCACCTTCGACGCCCCCATGCCTAGCGCCGCTTCACGAATAGAGGGCGGCACTGCCTTGATTGCCGCGCGGCTAGAAATAATGATCGTTGGCAACGTCATAAGGGTAAGCACAAAACCGCCAATAAGCGGTACCGAGCGCGGCATACCAAAAAAATTAATAAACACCGCAAGCCCTAACAAACCAAAAATAACCGACGGTACCGCCGCAAGGTTATTGATATTAACTTCAATAAAGTCGGTTATCTTATTCGTTGGTGCGAACTCTTCGAGATAAATCGCGGTTGCGACAGCAATCGGAAAAGACAGTATCAGCGTAACGAACAAGGTCAATATCGACCCCATAATCGCCCCCTTAATACCGGCCAGCTCTGGTTCACGTGAATCCGAGTTAGTGAACAAAATCGAGTTGAATTTCTTCTTCACTGCACCCGATCTAACCAATTGGTGAACCAGGTTTTCTTGCATCTCATTTAAACGACTAATTTTCTCATCAGGCCCCAGGTTTTTGCCATAACTGTGCTTGTAATACGTATCGAAGTCATCATCCGCAATCATGCTGATTGTCTGGGTAGTGCCGATTAACGAAGGGTCAGCAACCACCATATTGCGTAAAATTAACGGCATGTCGCTGGTAAACAGTGCGTAGAGCTGACGCTTGGCTTTACGTTCGGTAATTTCTGGGTATTGAGCGCGCAACGATTTTTTGAAAAACGAGCCAAAACTTGCGGCTTTAATTTCTTTCTCGGTGCTTTGCGGTGTAAGGCCTAGTTGCTCGGCATCGAAGGTAATTTCAACGTCGATGTAAGTCTGCGTAAACGCACTGATGCCCTTACTAAAAATATCAGTGAAGAGAAAGAGTACACACGCAATTCCAAACGCGATAGACAGCCGGCCGGCCCATTGAAAGCGCTTCTCTGCTGCGTTGCGCTTTTTTAAAGAAGCCGCTCGCCGCTTGGCCAACTCAGCACGTGCTTGGTCTACCTCAACCGGCGTCGGCATTGAATCATTACTCGCCGTATTACTAGAATCAGTCATATTGCTCTCGATATTTCTTAACCACTTTTAACGCGACAACATTCAACGCCAAGGTGATGACGAATAAAAATAGGCCTAATGCGAAGGCCGCAAGGGTTTTGGCACTGTCAAACTCTTGATCACCGACCAATAGGGTAACAATTTGTACCGTCACCGTAGTAACTGCTTCAAGCGGATTTACCGTTAAATTAGCGGCTAAACCAGCCGCCATTACCACAATCATTGTTTCGCCAATCGCGCGCGATGCGGCTAACAATACTCCACCGACGATCCCCGGTAACGCCGCGGGGAAAACAACCTTTTTAATGGTCTCAGATTGGGTCGCACCTAAACCATACGAGCCGTCGCGCAAGCTCTGCGGTACGGCATTAATGACATCGTCTGAAAGCGATGAGACAAACGGAATAATCATCACGCCCATAACCAAGCCTGCGGCCAAGGCACTCTCGGATGAAACCGCTAGGTTTGCTAGAAACTCGATATCACGCTCGGCACCCCAGTCGCGCAAAGCGTCGCCATAGCGCCGAATGGCGGGCGCCACGGTCAAGGCAGCAAAGAAACCGTAAACAACGGTCGGTACGCCCGCCAAAATCTCCAGTGCAGGCTTTACGATACCGCGCACTCGACGACTCGCGTATTCTGACAAGTACACGGCTGACATCAAGCCTACCGGCACCGCGATCAGCAACGCAATAAATGAAATGAGTAAGGTGCCCACGATCAAAGGTATCACGCCAAAGGAGCCAGAAGCGCCCGCTTGGTCCGCACGAATCGCTATTTGCGGACTCCAATGTGTGCCAAGAACAAAATCGAAAAACGGTACTTTTTGGAAAAAGGCGAGTGATTCCAGCAATACTGAAAACACAATTCCGAAGGTGGTGAAAATCGCGATGCTGGAACACACAAAGAGCGTTACATTAAAAATTTTCTCAACCGCATAGCGCGCATTGTAGTGTGGGCTGATCGCTCGGAAGCCTAGCAACATGCCGATGATAAGAATCACAATTACCAAGACAGGCATGCTCTGCTTACTCACCAACGTTAAGCTTTTCAAGCGTTCAACTGCGGGCTGATACTCGATGCCCAGTGTTTCAATACTGCCTATGCCAATCGCCACATTCTCAACCTGGCTCATTAACAGCCCCAGGTTCTCTTGGCTCATCTGCTTTGCTTCGGTCGGCAATGCACCTTTGACCAATGACGAGATGATTGACCCGTCGAGCACCGACCAAAGCACGACCGCAATCAATGCCGGCACCAACGCCCAAATGCTCATCATACTGGCGTAATAACTTGGCAAGGTCGCCAAATGGCGAACACCGCCAATCGGTTTAGCGATCTGCTGCGAGCGCGTATACCCAATAAAGTAGGCACCCGCGGAGGCAACAAAGGTAATCAATAATAAGGTTGATAGGTTCATCTTATTCTAATGTAGTTATCCAACGACTACCGTTTCTGTGCGCGCACGAATATTGATTCGCGTAGTATAGAAACGAGTTCTTACAGCTCTGTGTCAACATCGAAAAATACCGCCAATCAGGTGAAAATGCGGTCTGCTATCACACATAAAATGCCTTCGGCATAATACCCGATATTTACCAAAAAAAATGGCGGGCAAGTTCAAAACTTACCCGCCAGAGTGAATATGGTCTCAACAGCTGGGTCTTATCGTCAGCCCGAAGCTACCTATTCGAGAGGAGATTAGTAATTCTTTTTTGAAACGATGGCTTCGTAACTAGTTAATATTAAAGAGCAAGATTCTTTAACGCTTTCGCACCACTCGACATATCAATGTAAGCGTCATCGCCAAGTGGAATTAACCCTTTATCGATCAAGTAGCCGTCAGGCCCAATCGTATCTTCGGAGACGAAAGTATTTAGATATTCTTGAATACCTGGAACAGTCCCGATATGTGCCTTTTTAACATAGAAATACAACGGACGACTTACCTTATAACTACCCTCGGCGATCGCATCAAAGGTTGGCGCATTGCCATCGATAATAGAGCCTTGTACTTTGTCAGAGTTTTGGTCAAGAAAGCTAAAACCGAATATACCCAGCGCATTAGGATTGGCAACTAACTTATTTACAATCAAGTTATCGTTTTCACCGGCTTCGATATAGGCACCGTCTTCGCGTACGGAGCGGCCAATGATTTTAACAACGTCTTTACCTTTAGCTTTATCGCCCTTTTTCTTAACCGCCGCAGCCCAAGCTGACTCAATACCCAGCTTCTTAACCACTGCAGCGATCTCTTCGGCCTGATCCGCTTTCAAACCTCGAAGCTTAGCAATCTCTTCAACCTCACGGGCACCACCTTCAAGTGCAAGCTCAGCGAAGGCGTCACGAGTTCCGGATGTTGGTGGTGGGCCTAGCACTTCAATCTTGGTCGCAGGCAGCGCGGCATTGACATCACGCCATGTCTTATTGGGGTTATCAATTAATTTTCCGTCTGGACCTGGAACCATTTTGGCTAAGGCCATATAGATGTCTTTACGCGAGAGCTGCATTGGCGCCGCGCCTTTAGCGTTTGCTAATACGATGCCATCATAACCAATAAGAACTTCAACAATTTCTTTGACGCCATTTTTCTGACAGTCTTCGAACTCACCTGACTTGATGCGACGCGACGAGTTAGTAATATCAGGTGTCGCCACCCCAACTCCTTTACAAAACAATTTCAAACCACCGCCTGAACCTGTTGACTCGACCTTAGGCGCTTTGAAATCGGTTGCTTTACCAAATCTCTCAGCAACCACCGTAGCAAAAGGGTAAACAGTTGAAGAACCGACGACACTGATAGAATCACGCGCCGTTGCGTTTGATACATTGGCAACCGATGCAGCAGCGACCAGACCAAGAATTAGTTTTTTCACAGTTTTCTCCGTTAAAGAAAAGGATAAAGGTTATCTTAAAACTGTGGCTATCCTAATGACTACGTATGACAACAATATTACAGCGAAAAGCAATATCTAAAACAATTGTAAACGATTGATTTAATTAACTTTAAGCATGTGAATTTTAATGAAAGGCTCGCCCTTAAGCACCAATCGCACGCAGCGTAAACGCCGATTTGCTCACGCTAAGGTTTTTCTCGCTCTTGCACCAATACATACGGGGCAACCACGACACTCCAAAGCTCTGAATTTGCTGAATACCAATCACGCGCTTTATCGTTGCTTGGCGCCGCCACCGCGCCAGATTCAGTATATTGTTGCAACTTATCCACACTATCCTCGGCGAAAAAAGTCGCTATCTCTACCAAGTCGAGTGACGCATCGACTACCACAACCGCGCCTTGAGCAAAAAAGCGTTGTAGTTCGTGCCAAGATATTAGGGCCGTCTCATTATGCAGCTTGTGCTTAAGGTTCGGTTCAGAGGTATCCATATTAAGACTCTATGTCTGATGACAGGGGTTGATGTGATGACCTAAGACAAATTATCTATAAAAAAAGCCTCATCGCGTTAACAATGAGGCTCTTTAGACCGCTATAAGCAGGTTTACTCGGTAACAGCGTCTTCGGTAGCTTTTACGGCATCGTCAGCCATTTCTTTAGCACCATCAACCGCAGCGTTACCCGCATCAGCCGCCATGTCTTTCGCGCCATCTACTGCGTCGCTCGCCATTTCCTTAGCGCCTTCGACCGCAGCGCTACCGGCATCAGCCGCCATGTCTTTAGCGCCGTCTACTGCGTCGCCAGCCATGTTCTTAGCACCATCAACCGCATCGCTCGCCATTTCGCCTGCGCCAGCCGCCATGTCTTTCGCGCCATCTACTGCGTCGCCAGCCATACTCTTAGCACCGTCAACCGCGTCGCCCGCCATTTCACCTGCGCCAGCCGCCATGTCTTTCGCGCCGTCTACTGCGTCGCCAGCCATACTCTTAGCACCATCAACCGCGTCGCCCGCCATTTCACCTGCGCCGGCTGCCATGTCTTTTGCGCCGTCTACTGCGTCGCCGGCCATGTTTTTAGCACCATCAACCGCGTCGCCAGCCATTTCGCCTGCGCTGTCCGCAACATCAGCCGCTTTATCAGCTACCGAGTCAACCGCATTCGAGGTTGCATCTACGGCATCAGTTGCCGCTTCTTTTGTCGCGTCAATCGCGTTACTAATTGCTGACTTTTCGCCGCTGTCTCCGCATGCAGTGACCGCTAACGCCAAAGCCACCGCCAGTGCAGTTTTATTTAGTGTCTTCATGATTTTCTTACCTCTATAAATAGGGTTATATCTGTATTTTAATAACGTCATTTAATTATCGTTTTTCTGCCGTTACCTCTATTCTATCTGTTATTGCTTATATCGATAACAGAACGAATACGGGAGGAAGTATAGCAAAGGTGTTGCGCGAAGCCAGCGTATTAACACAATGAAGACTCAGACATCGAGCTTAACTCTCGTATATCAATACAGTCGTCTAGAACCGGCTGATTACTTACACAAAGTAGAATCAACTCTCCTCCGTAACCGACTCACTATTATTTATAGAACTAACGCGTATGAGCTAGTTGATTATCTGGTCGCTTTGTAGTAAAAATGCGGGCTAAATTTTTGAGTGCGGGCAGTAAGTAAGTGCTATCTTCCTTTTTTTCAATCTTAAGTCAGGCTGCGGGTCGCCTGCAGTAAATTAAAGACCGTCCTGAGTTAAGCCAGTAACGTTGTTTACATAAGAGATAAGACCTCATGGCTACTAAGAAAAGAGTTACTAAAAAGAAAACCTCCAAGAAGGCCGGTAATAAGACAGAAAGCAAGGCTAAGAGCATTGCGAATGCAGCCGGAGGAAAGACCAAGATTTCTAAAAAGGCAGCCACAAAGAAAGTTAAGAAAAAGATTAGTAAAAAAGTAGCAAAAAAAGCGACTCAACGTGTTGCGGCTAAGCCTGCTAAAAAAGCAGCACGTAAATTGACTAAAACAACACCCAATGCGCCGGCGATTAAACCGGCTGTGAAAAAGAAAGTGACTAAAAAAACAAGCAAGAAAGTAACTAAGAAAACTACCTCGGCAGTTAATAGCGATAATTTAATTCACGGGATTGAGCCTTATAAGGAAAAGGCACGTGAAAAATATATGAACCCGAACCAAGTAGATCACTTTAGAAATATTTTGATTGCCTGGAAAACTAACCTGCTAGATGAAGTGTCGCGCACCATTCACTTGATGCAAGATGAAAACATCAACCATCCAGACCCGAACGACCGCGCCAGTCAAGAGACGGATATGTCTTTGGAGTTGCGCAACCGCGATCGCGAACGCAAACTACTTAAAAAAATTGATCAAACTATTTCACGTGTAGACAGTGACGACTATGGGTGGTGTGATCGTTGCGGCATCGAAATCGGCATTCGCCGACTCGAAGCAAGACCGACGGCCGAGCTGTGCGTGGACTGCAAAACGCTCAACGAGATTAAAGAACGCCAGATGATCTAGGCGCTGGCGCTCTTAGAACAAATAAAAAAAGCCGCTAATGATCTTCATTAGCGGCTTTTTTTGCGAGTGTGCGGGTACGTCCAACGCTGACCGCGCACGCGTAAAATCCAACGAGTTTAAAATCCAGCGACTTTAAAATCCAGCGGCTTGGGCTTCTAAGACTTGGGCTTCTAAAGAGCCATCTAAAGAAGTTGGCAGTACTTATTGGGTTGGCAATACTATGAAGTCGGCGATACCGGGTCAGCCACGTGCTCCACGTAAGCACCTTCCAGCAACTCTCTAACCCATTGATTAAATTCACGATCTGCTCGTTGGCGTCGTAATATGCCATCGACTCGATTACGCACAACCTGTGCACTTACGTCTTTAGTACGACGATCTTCAACGCGAATAATGTGCACGCCAAATTGAGTTTCAACCGGGTCACTAATTTCTCCTAACGGTAATTTTTCAAAAACCGCTTCGAAAGGTTTCACCATCTCTCCGGGTGACACCCAGCCTAGACTGCCACCCGTTGCAGCCGATGCCGTATCATCAGAGTAAATGCGCGCAAGCTCCGAAAAATCTTCGCCGTTTTGCATCCGCTGACGAATCTCATACAAACGTTTTGCTGCTTGTGACTTGGCAACTTTCGATTCAGACTTGATCAAAATATGGCTAACTTGACTTTGCACAATTTCGGTACGTTCATCACCTTTTCGATCAAGCAACTTTAAAATATGTAAACCATTGGGTGTATACAATACCGGCGAGACCTCACCGACTTGCATGCTCCTTACTGCATTGAAGAACACCTCGGGCAACTTCTCTTTCGTGCGCCAGCCAATGAGCCCACCTTCTTGTGCGTTTGTCGATTCAGAGTATTTTAACGCGGCCTGCTGAAAGCTTAAGCCTTCTACTATTTCGTCGCGGACCTGTTCTGCTAACTCAGCCTTAGTGTCCGGGTTCTTTATCAAGATTTGAGCGATCTGATACTCAGAATTATCCGCATCGAGGTTATTAGCCCCAATAAAACCGTCGATTTCATAGTCGGGCACCACGACTCGAGTTCGAGCGTAATACTCAGTGAAACGCGAGATAGTCAATGAATCTCGGACCGACTCGCGAAACATATTAAAGGGTTGCCCAGTTTGCTCAATTGACTGCTTAAGTTGCTCGGGTGTGGCGTTCTGCTGTGCTGCAAAACGCTGTATTGCTTGCTCTAGCTCCGCGTCGCTAATTTGAATGCCGCGACGGTTCGCCTCTTGCACTTGCAAGCGCTCATTGACAATGGTTTCAATCAACTGCTTAGCCAAATTGGGTGGCACTGGCTTTGATGACTGTTCTAGGTCTTGCTTGACCGTGAGCATACGATAATCAAACTCAGACTGAGTTATTACATCTTCATTGACGATTACCAACACACGATCCATAAACCCGGCAGCGAGCGCTGGGGTGCCACCAGCGAGCAATGCACTAATAACTAAGAGCAACAATGCGGTAAGTCGAGTTGGAATGATTCTAATAAATTTATTCATAATTTTTTACGCTAGCCCTTATAAAAAGAGCGCGTTATAAGCCTGTACGTAAGCGACCCAGTGAGGTTAGCTCGAATTCAATGAAATACGCGGTTCTCTTATCGTCACGATTATCAGTTGTCGCATTGCGGCGCAAACGGCTGTTGATCCGGTTGCTACCAATAAAGCGAACCTTCCAACAACAGCCATTGTATTCAAGTCCTGCGGTAGTTTCTAAGCTCTCAGAATCTTCGATAGAGTAGCGTTCCGAAGCGAAAGCCTGCCACCGATCAGATAGTGGCCAATTAGCGTTGACCGTTAATTGGTCGACCACGCGATCTTGCGCAACTACCTCGCCTTGCTGGACCGTAAAATTAGTGAACTTCGAGCGGTAGTAACCTACCTGCACATTTTTACGGCTATCGTCTTTAGGCTGATAACCAACAGCGAATCGCGCTGTACGAAGTTCGCTTTCCTCGTGATCAAATTGCAAAAAGCTGTACGTGGTCCAAGCGTTCTCAGACTCAGTTCGAACCTCTGCAAGCAAGTCGCCCAACCCTTTTTCAACTGGCGCTTGAGTGGTTCGCAAGCCAACTTCTAGATCGTCTAGCAAATACAATTGACCGATGCTAGCGACTAAACGTTGATCACCGGTTTCATTGTCTATGATTTTCGACGTGAGGCCGATGGTTACTTGGTTCGTATCACCCACTCGATCCTCACCGAAAAAGCGATTCGCACGGAAAATATTACTGAAGTTATTTAGAGAAACCTGACTGGTATCAAATATCGGCACGTCATCTTGGTCTTCCTCAGGTGCGTAAACATAATAAACACGAGGTTCAAGAGTCTGCAATGCGCCGCTACCAAACCAACTCGTGTTCTTCTCAAAAAACAGGCCACTGTCGACGGCTAAAATTGGAACGGTAAATGAAGGGTTGTCTTCCGAGCCTTCAGCAATGTTATCTAAGCTGTAGCTGCGACTGTGTACCGATAAGGTCGGCTTGACGTAGCCCCACAAACTTTCAAACGGCAATTGAACATACGGATTGATCGCGGTCCGCGTACCCTCAACGCGCGTATCTTGATTGAAGTTGGTATAACTTGCGCTTAAACCATAGCGCACACCATAAGGGCCGTCGGGTAAGTTAGTACTGAACGACAATGAGGGTAAGCGCTCATACGGTGCGTTTGCCTCACTCACTCGGTCATCGATAATCTGATACTCGTTCGCACGCGCGCTGAGTCGGAAGTAATCATGCGAATAGTTGAGCTGAACATCGCGTGGAACATAGGTGGCGCTAAAATACCGAACATCGTTACGCAAGTCATTAAAGTAGTCGATATCCGACACATCATTAAAGTTAACTTGAGCGGATAGGTTATCAGTTAGCTGTTGTGCGTGTTGCAAGGTGATTAGGCTACGATCTTCACCCTCAAACAGCTCGTCGTCGGGCAAAACCTCACCGTATAAGTAGGTTGATGAATTTTGGGTTCGCACACGATATTCCGCCGCGACTTGTACCCCGCGATCAGTGTAATACCTTGGAGTAATAGTCGCATCTTGGTTCTTGGCGATATTCCAATACCAAGGTAGCTCATAAATATTTCCAGACTCTTCATCCGAACCAAAACCGGGTGTTAATAAACCGGTCTTTCGCTCTTTATTCAACGGAAACGAGATATAGGGCGTATAGAATATCGGTACACCCTTAAAGCGAATGGTTGCCCCGCGTGCACGGCCGACCCCAGCCAGGCGATCAAGCTCTAGCTGACGAGCGCCAATGATCACGCTCTCATTGCCTTCCGGACAGGTAGTGTACTTAGCGTTTTGCAGTCGAACGAAGCCCTCACCTTCAAGGTTGACTTGTTCGGCGGAACCACGAGATTGAATTTGTACAGTATCAATTCCGTCAGCGCTGGTGATGCCTTGTGACAGTTTGAACGAGGAATTTTTCATACTACCGATTTGGGTCGGCACATGAACGTCTATCGCCTCACTGGCAAGATAGTCGCCTTTTTCAGAAATCATCTCCACGCGACCGTCTGCAACCACGCGTTCGCTTTCTCGATAATATTGCAATTTGTCGGCAACAATCGTTTGGCGGCCCTGGGTCACTTCGGCATTACCACTCAAAGTGACTAAATCATCGCCGTCGGCTTCGACATTGTCTGCTTCAAGAGAAATCGGGTATTGGCCATCTTCATCGGGCGTCAATACCGGTGATGTAAATTGAAGTTCAGAGGGCGCACACGCACAGTTTAAGCCTTTACACGCGGCGTTCGCGCTTGACATAAACACGACATTTGTAAGTAACAAAGCTACGGCACTGAGTGCAAACGGCCTTGTGTTATGAGTACGCTTATCGCTATCGAACTTTTTAGACCGCAGAGACTGCTTTAGCATAGAGCCAATCCACCTGATATATTTTTATTGTAAATGTTTATTGCGTGCGGGTTACAGATCAGCCAATAGTTACGACGGCAATACGACAGCGTTTCACCCTCTTTTTTACCTGCATAATTGCGAGCAATTAAAATCAAGTTGAGCAAACCTTTACTGCAATCGCTCGCGACCAGTGTTTTCTGTATAATCACCGCGCTATTATAGAGCAATAAGTTGCACACTGCTAAGCCACGATTAAGACCTTTTAATCTAAATAAGTAATTAGTTCGAGACATTGTTAAAGACAGCTCAGCGAAACCTTATCTATATCGGGCTAAAGGCACGCATCCTCGCACGACGCGGCTTCTTGTCAACCTTTCAAATTTTAGAAACTGCACGTGGATCAACGACTAGAGCAACTTAAGTTTTGGCTAACGCATAGCCTAAATTATCGCCTTGATAAGATCGAACCCGCGTCAGCTGACGCCAGTTTCAGGCGCTATTTCAGGGCTCAAACTGATCGTGGTAGCCTGATTGTAATGGATGCGCCGCCAGAAAAAGAAACCACCGAGCCGTTTATCGAGTCCGCTCGCGCATTGTCCAAACTCGGTGTTCACTCGCCACAAATACACGAACACAACACGCAACAAGGGTTTCTGGTTCTCGAGGACCTCGGCAATCAAACGTATTTAGACGCCCTACCCGATCAACCGGCAGGTTTATACAGCGACGCAATTGATGCGTTAATTAAAATTCAAGGCGGGTCAGGCTCACCGCAATATGAACCACCCGCGTATGACGGATCCAAGCTTGTTGCGGAAATGTCCCTATTTACGAAATGGTTTGTTGCCAAACACCTCGGACAAAGTATTTATGAACCAAGCTTCGCAGTCTGGCTACACACGCAGCAAACCTTAGCGCTAGCCTGCTTAGAACAACCACAAGTCTGGGTGCACCGAGACTATCATTCGCGCAATTTGATGATCACAGCGGAAAATTCGCCCGGCGTAATTGATTTTCAAGATATGGTCGTCGGCCCGATTAGCTACGACCTAGCCTCACTGTTCAAAGACTGCTATATCGAATGGCCGCGTGAACAACAACATAAGTGGCTCGAAGAGTACCGTATTAAAGCGCTTGCACAACTCGACATTGAAGGGTTTTCGTTGGCGCAACTCGTGCGTTGGGTGGACCTTGCCGGTTTGCAACGACACCTCAAAATTTTAGGTATTTTTTGCCGACTTAACTACCGAGATGGTAAAGACAACTACTTAAACGACCTGCCATTGGTTGCGAAATATGCCTTAGAGGTAATGGAAATTTACCCCGAACTAACCACCTTTAAGAACCACTTTGAAGGCCACATTCGCTCAGTCTTATGACACCCGAAAATACCTCAGTTGTGATACTAGCCGCTGGCCGCGGTACGCGCATGCGCGCCCTAACTGATCACACTCCTAAGCCATTGCTGAAGGTTGGCGCACACACATTAATCGAGCACCACCTAAAAAAACTACGTGCCGAAGGCTTCAAAAAAATAGTAATCAATGTCGACTATCTTGGCGCAAAAATCATTAAACACGTAGGCGATGGTAAGCGTTTTAAACTAGACATACAGTACTCTAATGAATCCGACACTGGGGCATTAGAGACCGCCGGGGGCCTACGCAAGGCGTTGCCACTTATCGCCAGCGACCCGTTTCTGGTGATCAATGCCGATATTTTTACCGACTTTGATTTTGCCCACGCGCTTGCGCCGCTTTCTGAGCAAGCAGACCTGCAGGGTCGATTAGTCTTAGTCAAAAATCCACCACAAAACCCCAAAGGCGATTTTTTGATAAAAGGCGCCAACGCTAACATTGAGCGCAGTGGCGATACTACTAGCGCTCAGAGTCGAACCTTCAGTGGTATCGCCGTATATCGCAAATCACTGTTCTCAGGTCTGCCGCCGGGTAAGCAAGCACTCGGCCCGATATTAAAGACCATGGTCGCGAATCAGCAACTCGACTTAATTGAACATTTTGGCGAATGGAACGATGTCGGTACCCCCGAGCGATTTGCCCAACTGAACGCTGAAATCAGTCACTAAAGCCAGGTACTAAAGAGAGTTAACCAAGGACGCTGCCAACGACTGGGCTATGCGTGTACGGTCGGGTTGATTTACGTAATTCGCAACCTGGGTCACACTCAAACCGTGAAAGCCGCAGGGGTCTATATTGCTAAACGGCGTGAGGTCCATCTCCACATTCAAACTTAGACCATGATAGCTAGTGCCTCGACGAACCCTGAGCCCTAACGCGCCAATTTTAGAACTGCCGACGTAAACCCCAGGGGCATCGGCACGACGTTGGCTTTGAATCTCTAGTTCGTCTAGCACGTCGATCATGCATTGCTCTATCTTGTCGACAAAGCGCTTAACCCCCAGCCCGTGACGACGCAGGTTGATCAATGGATACATCACTATCTGACCCGGGCCATGATACGTTATTTGGCCGCCACGATCGGTCTTAACAATCGGAATATTACTGGGTAACAACGCCACACTATCGCAAGCAGTGCCTTGGGTATAGACCGGAGGGTGTTCAAGCAACCAAATTTGATCAGGCGTGTTGGCGTCGCGCTCGACTGCGAACCCAGACATCGCTTGGTAGGAAGTTTGATAGTCAACCTCGCCAAACACCAATACATCAGCCTGATGACCGGCCGAACTGAATAAGGAGTACTGTTTTTGGGGGTTCACGAAAGTTAGGGGTTCACGAAAGTTAGGAGTTCACGAGAGTTAGCAGTTCACGAAAGTTGCGACTGACTATAAACTTGTGGGTGTAGCAAAACCACGCTTACAGCGTCATTACCACACGCGGAGACTGTGCAATTAGCTCATAGATGGCTTCTAATTCTTGTCTATTTTTCAAGCGCACCGTCGCCGTAACGGATTCAAATTTACCGGTCCGGCTATGATTGCCAGACATACTTACCAGTGCGCCATCATCCAGTAAAGGCGTAATCAGCCCTTCGATATAATCAATAGCCGGCGCACCGTCTTGTGCACGGCACATCGCCTTAAACGGGAAGTCGCAAGGATATTCTATTAGGTCAAAGCCGTCTTGTGGGTCACTTTTTTTGTCAGTCATGAGCCGAGTTACTCTTCCCAAAATTGTTTGGCGCGCAGCTTAATCGAATCGACGATACGTTTCCACCAGCCGGCTGAATTTATTTCGCTCATTGCCACCAGTGGCACCTCGGCGATGGTTTCGCCGTCTAGGGTAAGTTGTGCCAAGCCCATGCTCTGCCCCACTTCTATCGGCGCCTCAAAATACGGGCTATGTATTAGGTTGGTTTCAATATCTTTGGCACGACCTCTCGGCACCACGACATTGGCGGGTTTACGTGCTTGCAATAGCACTTCTTCTACCGCACCGCCGTACACTCGCACTGACGTCACACCGCCTTGCTGATTTAATTGCTCACTGGGCTCATAATAATTAAAACCGTAATTCAATAACTCCAACACCGCGGCCTCACGGGCGCGCACGCTTTTAGCGCCCATCACTACCGCTATCCATCGTTGCTTATCGCGTACTGCGCTGCCAACAAGACAATAGCCGGCCGCTTCGGTGTACCCGGTTTTAAGCCCGTCCACACTGCTGTCCTTCCACAGTAACTTATTGCGGTTATATTGGGTGATGTTGTTGTGGGTGTATTCTTTCTCCGCGAACCACGCGTAGTAGTCGGGAAAATCCCGAATGATCGCGGCTGCCAACTTAGCAATATCAACCGACGACATTAAATGACCTTCGGCCGGCAATCCGGTGCTGTTCAAGAAATTGGAGTGCGTTAAATTCAGTTTCACCGCTTCTCGGTTCATTAGCTGAGCAAAAGCGAACTCACTACCGCCCGTGAATTCCGCTAAGGCGATGGCCGCATCATTGCCCGACTGAATAATCGTACTCTTTAGCAAATGCCCTAGCTCGAGTCGTGAGTTTACGTCAGCAAACATGCGTGAACCTTCGGCGCGCCACGCGTGCTCGCTGATAGGCACTAAATCTGACATGCTTACATCGCCCGCTTTTAAACGCGCAAACAACACATAATTCATCATCAACTTAGTGATGCTGGCTGGATGTAGAGTTAAATCTGGGTTCTTACTGGTGAGAATTTCTCCACTATTCATCTCCATCAACACCCACGCTTTTGCGTCGATCTCAGGCTTGGTTTGACTAACGCCTAAGGGGCTGTAGAGCGTAACTATTATAATCAGTAAAAGGGGGGAAACTCTCATGTAGGGTATCGAACTCGGTTTATCTATTGTCTATCAATTAGCGTGCACGTTTGGCTTGAGCAATCGCTTGGCTCAGATCATGTACTGCCATGGCGTATAGAACACTGTGATTGTATTGCGTAATCGCATAAAAATTACGGTGTGTGAAAAAGTATCGCTCTTGCACAGTATCCTCTTCAATTGCGCCCGAATCAGAACTTGCCACCTGCCACTTACTGGTGCCTGTTGACGCAAGTTTAGACTTGGAATCTTTAGCCACTGCAAACTCAGATGTGGGCAACTTCAGGCGCTGGCCACGGTAGATGCGCCCTTTGCTATCCAAGTTATTCAGTTTAATAAGCGCGGCGCATGACACATTCGAGTCTTCGGCAATTTGGCACGCGGTATCACCCGCACGTACGACATAGCGATTGCTGCCCTTGGGTTCGGTAACGACCTCGTTGGCATCAAGCATCAATACATTCAATTTTTCATCATCTTGAATGCTAAGGCTCAACGGTGCGCCCTTATCGCGTAACGACTGTGCGGTGTATAAAGTCTTGCGCTTGCGGTTAGCGAGCGCGGCGATCGAGCCCTCAACCGTCGTGTAGGCAACCGAGGTCACTGGCTCACCCGGCTTCCACCCGTTCTTAATGAAGTAATTGGCGATACTGCCAATCGCGTCGCTAGGTTGATTGATTAAATCAGTTTTACCGTCACCAGAATAGTCAACGGCGTAGTTTCGATAGCTGCTGGAAATAAACTGAGGAAAGCCCACAGCCCCTGCGTATGAACCTAATATTTCAGGCGCTTGAAGCTCATTCTCTTTGGTCAGAATAAGAAACTCTTTAAGTTCTTTAGCAAAAAATTTGCTGCGTCGCGGAAAACCAACAACCAATGTGCTCAAGCTATCTAGAACTTTGTGCTTACCTTTATACTTTCCAAACTTCGACTCGACACCAATAATCGCAACAATCACACTTATTGGTACACCGTATTCCTGCTCGGCGGCTTCTAAGACGGCTTGGTGCGCCAACCAGAAGTCTACGCCTTGCTGAATACGGTCATCCTGCAAAAATATCTTACGATACTTACCCCAGGTAAATTTATACTCGGCCGGGTTTTGCATAGCGTCGAGCACTGATTGTTGGATGTCAGCCTGGCTAAAAATGCGATCGAGCTCAGCCTGGGTATAATGTTTTTCGGCAATCAATTGATCGGCAATCGCCTGCAACTTAGGCTCTTTGGACAATTCAATCGCTTGCGCATGAGTGCAAACCATCAGACCTGCTAGTAGACAAGATAAGGCTAAGGTGATGGTCTTCAGCATGGGAGTTTTCTCGGTTATTCGCATAGGAAAAGATGATTGAAAGGGTCAAAGAGTTATCGAGACATCAAACTACGGTGATTATGAATGCCCATCAAGATACCAAAGCCGGCCATCAGAGTCACCATAGAAGTGCCGCCATAACTGATCAGCGGCAAAGGAATCCCAACGACTGGGAGCATACCGGCAACCATGCCGATATTCACAAACACATAAAAGAAAAACGTCATCGATAAACTGCCTGCGAGCAAGCGTGAAAACGTATCTTTGGTGTAGTAGGCAATATAAAGGCCGCGCGCAACAATAGCGACGTACACTGTGATCAAAATAAGCACACCAATAAAGCCCATTTCTTCTGAAAACACCGAGAAGATAAAATCAGTGTGTCGGTCAGGAATAAACTCGAGTTGCGACTGGCTACCTTGCGTCCAACCTTTGCCTTGCGCCCCGCCACTGCCAATCGCAATCATAGATTGAATAATTTGGTAACCCGAACCAAGTGGGTCTGACCACGGATCTAACAAAGTCTGAATGCGTTGCTGCTGATAGGGTCGCAGTAAAAAATGATAGGCAATCGGAATCGCCGCGGCGGTCATTGCTGCTAAAATACCAATATGCTTCCACGCGAAACCCGCAAGAAAAATAATGAGTGCGCCTGACATCAAAATCAAAATCGCCGTACCTAAATCGGGCTGCACCAGAATTAAAGCCGATGGCACGCCAAGAACCAACGCCGCATAGAACAGATTTTTGAAGTTCGGCGGTAGAGTCTTACGCGTCAAAACCCAGGCAACCATCATTGGCACGGCTAACTTCATCGCTTCAGAAGGCTGAAATCTGACTACCCCTAGATCGAGCCAGCGTTGCGCACCCTTGCCTACATCGCCGACCAACAGCACTAAAATCAGCATACCCAAACCCGCCGCAAACAAATAGGGCGTCCAGCGAAACAAGGTGTCAGGTCGCACCTGTGCCAGCACAACCATACCGACAACTGCGATGCCCATGCGAATAGATTGGCTAATAAGAAGTCTCGGGCTCTCGCCACCGGCACTCCAAAGCACCAGTAAACTGCCAACGCACAGCATTAACAAGCCAAACATTAACGGCATGTCTACTTTGATACGGAACGGCATTATTGACTCAGCACACTGGCAAGCGGTTCAGGCGACGGTTCTTGACCACTCTCTGGCAGAACCGGCTCAGCCGCGTTAGCGTCTTTATTTAATAAATAAAAATCCGCTACTTTACGTGCCACCGGCGCCGCGGCGCTGCTGCCGCTGCCGCCATTTTCAACAATAACCGCAATTGCGATTTTGGGTTTCTCTACCGGGGCAAATGCGACAAATAACGCATGATCTTTTTGAAAATCATTTAACTTACTCGCGTCATATCGCGCGCCTTGCGGGATTGCCACTACCTGCGCGGTACCGGTTTTACCCGCCATGGTATAGCCCACATTTTTACCTGCAGAGTTATGCGCCGTTCCTCTAGGGTGCCCAACAACAGCTTCCATCGCATCGATAATAGCGTCAAAATTTCGGGGTTTAGCAACTACCGTACCTAACTCCGCACCAACCAATGTCGTCACCGCTTTATCACTGCCGCCATTCGCGCTGTGCTCAAGTCGACCCACTAAGCGCGGCTCTATGCGCCGCCCGCGGTTGGCTAGGGTCGCTGAGATCACTCCCAACTGTAGTGGTGTAACCAACACATCACCTTGTCCAATCCCGGTATTAAGCGTGTCACCGGGATACCAAGCAACCCCTCGTCGCTCACGCTTCCACTCGCGCGATGGTACTAAGCCGGACGGTTCGCCGTCTAAATCAATGCCCGTCTGAGAGCCCAAACCAAACGTTTTAAGAAAGGCCGAGAGCTTGTCGATGCCAATCGTGTTGGCCAGCTGATAATAATATACGTCGCAGGACTGCATGATTGATTTAAGCATCGAAGTCGAACCGTGACCGCCTCGACGCCAGCAACGATAACGATGACTGCTGCCCTTTAACGTAAAATAGCCGGGGCAAGTAATGTGTTTATTTTCGCTCCAACCGTTTTCTAACGCGGCAAGCGAAACTAAACCTTTAATCGTTGAGCCCGGTGCGTATCGGCCGCTAATAGTGCGATTTAACAACGGTCGATTAACGTCTTCCCGCAGAGCGTTATATGAACGATGATCGATACCATTTACGAATTTATTGGGATCATAAACCGGGTTACTAACAAAGGCTAACACCTCCCCGCTCTCAGGCTCAATGGCAATGACCGAACCGCGTCGATCGCCTAAGTATTCGCGCGCCTTGACTTGTAAATCAGCGTCGATATTTAGATAAATATTATCGCCAGACACGGGTTCATTTTTATCTAAGCGACGAATACGCTGTCCATGAGCATTGGTTTCAACCTGCTCAACGCCGACTCGACCAAGTAATTGGTCTTCATAGCGTGCTTCAATACCGCGCTTGCCGATGTAGTCCGTACCTTTATAAGCTTTCGCATCAATACTTTCTTTGTCGCGTTGATTAATACGCCCAACGTAACCCAGAACATGTGCCATCTCGCCGCCATATGGGTAGTTGCGTTGCAATCGCGCCTGCACTTGCGCACCTCGAAAGCGGTGTTGGTTGACAGAAAATCGGGCAACCTCCTCCTCACTCAAATTCACCTTCAATACTTGCGCTTCGAAACCGCGATGAGATTTCACTAAAGCTTTAAACTTCTTTACGTCGTTAGGTGACACCTCAATAATCCGCGTAACCTCATCGAGTAACGCGTCCATATTTTCAACATCCTTGGGTAATATTTCGAGTGTGAAAACAGGAATATTCTCAGCTAGAACCTTGCCGTTGCGATCAAAAATCTGCCCACGCACAGGTGGCATTGGCACTAGACGAACGCGGTTGTCTTTAGACAACACTTCGAAACGCTCATTATTATAAATTTGCAAATACCAAACACGAGCCACCAAGATAAACGTCAACACGCACAGTAAAACAACTAAGGCGATTAGACGACTGTGAATCAGGTTGGTTTCACGCAGATAATCTTTTAACTCTATACGGTCAGCTGCCATGATTAATTATCGAATGCGCACTGTGCGACGAAGTTCCTCTAATAAAATATAGACAAAGGGCCATATCACCACGCTGCCTACGATCGAATACCAGTCTTCAGCCGTGATAGTAGACTCCTCCAACAAGCCCGACAACCAACCTGTCAAAAGCTTAAAAATTGCCACAAAAAAACCGACGGAGATCATCTGCTGCCAAATTGACAGCACGCGTAATTGCCGGCTGGCCGAGTTAACCATAAACGCCAGGGTCGCTAAGCCAAGGCCAAGCACGCCAAACACTCGCACAAACAGCACTTCGAGTAAGGTGCCGATAATAAAGCCCACAAACGGACCAACACTTTTGGGGGTCGCTAACGCCCAGTAGATAACGACTAAGGCAATCCACTCAGGCCAGAAATAGAACAACCAAGCAGGTAATTGCACCACCGTTAACACCAGCGCGATGAACGCGGAGATCGACACGCCGAACGCTAAACGCATGGTGGATGTATTCCTGCTCGGGCCCACCTACTCATCTCCCGAAATCAATTGCTCGACACGCTTCTTTGCGTCTGCCCGCGACTGCCGAGATAGCAACAGCACGTGATTTGAGCGATCGAGCTTAGCGATTGGACTCGCGGTAACCCGAATAAACGCTTCGTCTTCAATAATTTCAACGTCATTGACCACGGCTACCGGGTAGCCATTGGGAAACCGCCCACCCATGCCTGAGCTAATCAATATATCGCCAACAATAATGTCTGAGTTTTCATTTAGGTACGGCACTCGCAATAACGACACGCTGCCGGTGCCATTCACGACCGTGCGCAGACCATTGCGCTCAACCTGGACCGGTAATGCGTGGGTCGGGTCAGTAATCAGAACAATAATACTACTCAGTGGCATCACCTCGGTTACTTGACCAATCACACCCTGATCATCAATCACTGCTTGGCCAACGTAAACTCCGTCGCGAATTCCACGCCCCACCGACACCCGATGGTTATCGCGGTCTAGGTTTACATCCATCAATTCAGCCAACGTAATTTTTTCTTTAAGACGCTCAGACGCCGCAAGAAGGTCGCGCAAGCTCTGATTCTCTTCCTCTAGCGCGCGCAACAGCAAGGTCTCTGATTTAAGTTTGAAGTATTCGTTACGCAAGTTGTCGTAGGCGATTTGTAAATCGGGCTCAGACGTAAGCGTGGAAGTGAAGTAGCGCCCGATCGACGACGGAATGGACGCCAAGCTTTGAATCGGCGACAAACCCACCGACAAAATATTGCGAGGAGCGTTCAACCAATTGGTCAACGAGTCGACCATCATCATTGCCACCGAGATAACAAAAACCGCAGCGTACTGTGACCAACCAGCGTTTTTTCGAAATGGGTTCGCCACGTTCTAAGCGCGAAACGCACTGATTAGGCAGCACCAATTTTTCACAGGGCGACGCGCCAGCTGTTCGTGCATAAATTGTTGCTCTCGAATCGCCACTGCACCGATGGTTGCCGCCGCGTATACGGACTTACTCGTGCGCGAAGACATCGCCCAAGTGGTCCATCTCTTCCAACGCTCGGCCACAGCCGCGTGCCACGCAAGTAAGTGGATCATCGGCAATGACAACGGGTAAGCCAGTGTCTTCCATCAAACGTCGATCCATATCACGCATTAACGCACCACCGCCGGCAATCACCATGCCTTTATCACCAATATCAGCGCTCAGCTCTGGCGGAGTTTGTTCCAGCGCTTGCTTAATAGTTTGCACAATCGATTCCAATGGGTCACTAATGGCTGAATAAATCTCTTTACTGCTTAACGTAACCGCGCGCGACAAGCCCTCGGCGATGTCGCGGCCTTTAACTTCCATTTCACGCTCTTCGGACTTATCCCAAGCGGTTGCAATGGCTTTCTTTACCCGTTCAGCACTGGCTTCACCAATAAGCAAACCGTGATTACGACGCACATGGTTAATAATCGCTTCATCAAAGGTGTCACCAGCAACGCGCAAAGACGTGCTGTAGACCATGCCACCTAAAGACATAACGCCGACCTCAGTAGTACCACCACCGATGTCTAGCACCATAGAACCGGTCGGTTCCGCGACCGGTAGGTTTGCGCCAATGGCAACGGCCATAGGCTCTTCAATTAAATATACCTCGCGTGCACCAGCACCATAGGCTGATTCCCGAATCGCCCGGCGCTCTACTTGAGTAGAGCCACAGGGCACACAAATAATGATGCGGGGGCTGCCTTGCAACCAACGATTCTCTTGTACCTTTTTGATGAAGTACTTCAACATCTTTTCGGTCACGTTAAAGTCAGCGATCACACCGTCTTTCATCGGGCGAATAGCCTTGATCGAGCCCGGCGTTCTGCCCAGCATTTTCTTGGCCTCAGAACCAACCGCCAAAATGCTTTTATTGTTCAAACCACCACCTGGGGCATAGCGAATTGCAACCACCGAGGGTTCATTTAAGATAATGCCCTTTTCTTTTACATAGATGAGGGTATTAGCGGTGCCCAGGTCGATCGCTAAATCGTTAGAAAATAAGCCTAAAATGCTGCGTAACATGATGAATTCGTTGGTGGTCTACTAAGAATAATTATTATTCGTATTAATCAGCCATTGTAACGTGTATCGAGCGACTGCGCTATTCAACAACTGAGCTATCTGTGGTAATTTCGTGGTTTATCTTTCGTTTTCGCTGACAGTGGTTTTATAAACGGTTTTTAACGTTCTAAGAGCATTATTTGAGAGCCGCGTTTTGACTCTCGAGCAACTTTGGCAAAACGCCTCACACACCCTACTTCAGACTAATATTTAAATGGCTTTAGACAACGACACCGTACACGGTATTGCCCGCCTCGCGCGCCTTAAAATCGACGATCATGAAGTCGAAAAGTACAGCGCAGAGCTTGGCAACATACTTGATTTAGTAGCACAAATGGAGGCCGTTGACACCACCGGCATCGAACCAATGACGCACCCCTTTGATGCGACTATGCGTCTGCGCGCCGACGAAGTGACCGAGCACAACCAGCGAGACAAGTTTCAAGCGATCGCACCAAGCGCCGAACGCGGATTGTATTTAGTTCCCAAAGTAATCGACTGAGTCTTGCACAGCTGTAACTTTGGCGTCGCCGAAACAAGCCTCGATTAACGACGCACTCAAGCACTAACACCCAAGCACTAACACCATCTAATTAGCAGGCATCAGTTTTGACTATCACCACCTTGGCCACCTTAGCGGCCGATTTAAAAGACGGCAAACGTTCTAGCGTAGAAATTACGCAAGACTACTTAGAACGCATTGAACATTCACAGCACAACGCGTTTATCAGCACTAATGCCGACTTCGCGTTAGCGCAAGCTAAAGCCGCCGACGCAAAACGCGCAAGCGGCGACACGACGCAATTACTCGGCGTACCCGTGGCACAAAAAGACATCTTCTGTATAGAAGGCACACAAACTACGTGTGGCTCAAAGATCTTAGAGAACTTCATTGCACCTTATACCGCCACCGTAGTCGAAAACATGCACTCACACGGAGTGGTCAGTTTAGGCAAAACTAACATGGACGAATTCGCGATGGGCTCGTCGAATGAGACCTCGTATTACGGAAGCGTGACCAACCCGTGGCGTTCCGTGGGGCGCGGCTCAGCACAAGACCCGCTGGTCCCAGGTGGCAGCTCTGGCGGCTCCGCGGCGGCCGTCGCGGCCCAACTCGCACCCGCTGCAACGGGCACAGACACTGGCGGTTCAATTAGACAACCCGCCGCGTTTTGCAATCTGACAGGGTTAAAGCCAAGCTACGGACGTTGCTCGCGTTACGGCATGATTGCCTTCGCATCATCGCTGGATCAAGCCGGGCCGATGACACACACCGCCGAAGACGCCGCGCTACTGCTAAACAGCATGGCCGGTTTTGACACCAAAGACGCCACCTCCTTAGATATACCGACTGAGGACTTTACCGCAAGCTTGAACCACTCACTTGAGGGCTTGAAAATTGGTTTACCAAAAGAATTCTTCGGCGCCGGTTTAGACAGCGAAATGGCCGCAATTATCGAAACTGCGGTAAAACAGTTTGAAGCACTCGGTGCCACCGTTAAAGAAGTTTCCTTACCCAACTCACATTTAGCACTGCCCAGCTACTATGTGATAGCGCCAGCCGAAGCGTCGTCGAATTTATCGCGCTTTGACGGCGTGCGTTATGGTCAACGCGCCGCCGAGTATAGCGACTTAGTCGATATGTACACCAAAACCCGCTCCGAGGGCTTTGGCAATGAAGTGAAGCGCCGCATCATGATTGGCGCCTACGCGTTGTCGTCCGGCTATTACGACGCCTATTATTCACAAGCGCTGAAGTTGCGCCGCCTAATCTCAAACGACTTTGACGCCGCGTTCGCCGAGTGCGACGTAATAATGGGGCCAACCACGCCTAGCCCAGCCTTTGCCATGAACAGTAAAAGTGATGACCCCACGGAAATGTATCTCAACGATATTTTCACGATACCTGCAAATCTGGCGGGTTTACCGGCCGGTTCTATCCCAGCAGGCTTCACACAAGCGGGGTTACCCACCGGCTTACATTTAATCACTCCGTACCTTCAAGAAGCCAAACTATTGAATATCGCACATAAATTTCAACAGGAAACCGATTGGCATTTGCAAGCACCGCCGCCAGCCGACGGCGCACTAAACTCTAACCTCGGAGGCAAGCACTAATGTTTAATTGGGACCAGCGTTGGGACGTCGTTATCGGTTTGGAAGTGCACGCGCAACTGCAAACCAAATCCAAAATTTTCTCTGGCAGCTCTACCGCCTATGGCGCCGAGCCGAATACACAAGCCAGCGCGGTCGATATCGCCCTGCCCGGTGTGCTGCCGGTGATGAACTACGAAGCCGCGCGACTCGCGGTTAAATTCGGGCTTGCGATTGGCGCACAAATCAATCAGCGCAACGTGTTCGCGCGTAAAAACTATTTCTACCCTGATTTACCGAAAGGCTATCAGATATCGCAAATGGAGCTGCCCATCGTCGGCTTCGGCGAGCTCGATATCGACACCCCTAATGGCAGTAAAAGCATCGGCATCACCCGTGCCCATTTAGAGGAAGACGCTGGTAAATCACTGCACGAAGATTTTCAAGGCCAAACCGGCATCGATCTAAACCGTGCAGGTACGCCGTTACTTGAAATTGTCTCAGAACCTGACATGCGCTCGCCCAGTGAAGCGGTTGCATATTTACGCAAGCTGCACAGCTTAGTGCGTTATATCGGGATCTGTGATGGCAACATGCAAGAAGGCTCATTTCGATGTGACGCCAACGTCTCGGTGCGCCCCCGTGGCCAGGTCGAATACGGCACTCGTACCGAATTGAAGAACATAAATTCTTTCCGCTTTGTCGAGCGCGCCATGGAGTATGAAATAGAACGCCAAATCGATATCTTAGAAGACGGCGGCAGCATTACTCAGGAAACGCGTCTATACGATTCCGACAAACACGAAACTCGATCAATGCGCTCTAAAGAAGAAGCGCACGATTACCGTTACTTCCCAGACCCGGATTTACCACCGATGGTGTTGGAAGATAGCTTTCTAGAAGAAGTTCGAGCGACCCTGCCAGAATTACCCGTTGCTAAAAAAGCACGATTCGAAACGGAGCTAGGCCTATCCAGTGACGACGCTGACCTGCTTACCGCAGACCGCGAAGTTGCCGATTTCTTTGAAGCGACCTTGGCTGCCACTAAGGCAGAGACCAAAATTGTCGCAAACTGGATGAGCGGCGAGTTATTCGCCAACTTAAATAAGTCTGAACTCGATATCAACGCGTCACCAATTAATAGTCAGCAATTCGCCCTGCTGTTAGACCGCATTGCCGACAATACTTTATCAGGCAAAACCGCAAAACAAGTGTTCTCGGCCCTCTGGGAACAAGAAGAAGGAGACGTTGATACGATCATTGAAGCAAAGGGCCTCAAGCAGATCACCGACACTGGCGCGATAGAGGCAATTGTCGATGAGGTTGTAGCTGCGTGTCCAGAGCAAGTGCAGCAATTCAAAGATGGTAACGATAAAGTTATCGGCTTCTTAGTGGGTCAAGTGATGCAAAAGTCACGCGGCAAAGCGAACCCAAAAATGGCTAATGAACTACTAATAAAGAAGATGAGCTAAGCCTTATTATGAGTACTACTTTTTCTGAAATTCTTACCGGGTTCATACGCGAGAGCGACCATAGCCTAAGCGTCAATGTTCCAGAAAACTGGATGCAAGGCCGAACCACTTACGGTGGCTTATCGGCGGCTATTTGCGTTCAAGCTGCGCTCGACCTGTATCCAGATCTACCGCCCTTGCGTTCGGCACAAATAAACTTTATTGGTCCCGTCGGTGGATCGGTAAAAATTCAAACTAAGGTATTACGCAGAGGCAGATCAGTCGCTTATATCAGCGCTGAAATGACAGGCGAGAAAGGCTTGGCTACGCACGCCGTTTTTTGTTTTGGTGAGGCTAGAGAATCACGTTTAAATCAAGATTTTACGCGCAAACCGAACGTGCCGAGTGTCGAAGAGTCTGAAGACTTCTTCAAACGCGCACCTGGCCCTAAATTTGCCGAAAATTTCGATTGCCTTCTATCCAAGGGAGGCATGCCAGTATCGGGCTCAAAAGACAGCGAGCACTTTATTTGGGTGCGACACAAAGACGATAAAGCTTACACGCTCGCAGGCTTAATCGGACTTGCCGATATGCCACCGCCTGCGGTATTACCAATGTTTGAAGAGTTCGCCCCCGTCAGCTCCATGACATGGATGATGAACTTCTTGACTGATGACTACGCCAGCGAAGAGGGCTGGTGGCTTATGCGCAGCGCCGCCGAGCATGCGCGCGACGGCTATTCAAGCCAAGATATGCAAGTATGGAATAAAGCGGGTGACTTAGTGATAACCGGCCGACAAAACGTTGCGGTCTTTTACTAATTGCGACCTCGGCCATTACCGAGCAACTTCTCTATAGTGAGCAAAATCACTTGGTATTTTAGCCGTTTGTTGCATAATCGAGGGCAGTGCAAGATTTAACTTAACTGAGAGTAAAACGATGGAAGATGCGTACCGAAAAATCATCACCGAGTGCGGTGAAGACCTGTCTCGTGCCGGCCTAGTAGACACCCCGAAACGCGCAGCAAAAGCAATGAAGTTTCTAACGCAGGGCTACGGCCAAAACTTAGAAGCCGTTATCAACAATGCCCTATTCCCATCCGACTCACGTGAGATGGTTATCGTCAAAGATATCGAACTATACTCAATGTGCGAACACCATTTGCTGCCATTTATAGGTAAAGCCCACGTCGCCTATATTCCCAACGGCAAAGTACTTGGGCTATCAAAGGTCGCACGCATCGTCGACATGTACGCCCGCCGCATGCAAATTCAAGAGCAACTAACCACCGAAATAGCCGAAACCATTCGTGAAGTTACCGGAGCCGAAGGCGTAGGCGTGATCATCGAAGCCAAACATATGTGCATGATGATGCGCGGCGTAGAGAAACAAAACTCGTCAATGAAAACATCATCAATGCTCGGTATATTTCGTAGCAATCAATCGACTCGCACCGAATTCTTATCTCTAGTCAGGGATTAATACCTCATATTCGAAAAAAGATTTAAATCTCACCCGAACGGGTGAAGCGACGAACGAGATAAGTCGATAATATTCTTTTCAGCAAAACACTCACCTGGACGTGAGCCGATAGGAGTCGAGTCTTGTCGACGAATCAAGGAGCTCGTGTTTGCTAGAGCCGACACAGGATGTAAAAGCTCGAATTAGTAAAGAGAGGCCGTTATCGTAGTTATTCGGTAACGGCTTTTTTCTTGCTAACGCTCTGCTTTTAAGCTCAGGTAAAATGGGGGAAATTCCACCTTCAATCAAAACGCGCCTCCACTAAACTAACACTCGAAACTCAAAGTAGATTCACTTCGAGGAAATCTAAAGGGCGAACTCGTCGTCCCGATATTAATCCTGCCAGAAATAGATTCATTCGAAATAAATTCTATCCCAATAAATTTTTGACTATTCGAATTATTGCATTCAAGCACAAAGAAAGGTATTTCTGATGCACCAGGAATATGCCTTGTACTTCCTTTGTAGCGTGTAATAGTGTCTACACCATCAACATTTTCAACGGTTTCTTCCAAATATGTAACCGTCAAATCAGACTCAAAAATAACACACGCTTGCCGGGTATTGCTCTGCACTCCGTCTTCAATGCTTGAGTTAAGGCCATATACGCCGACTTGGAATGCAATAGATGTCTGTGCATGCGCTGGTAAAATAACTGCATTAACTATCGGTTTATCCCACGTAGTCAGAACGAGTCCAGATAACAAAATTTGTGTCGTTTTTCTTTTAGAAGTGTTAATCGTCATCGTAGCCTCTATAACGTCAAGGGGTGGCGCATCGACACGACACCCTGCGGCGCAGCTCTGCTGCGGAGTGAACTTTGGTTACTTGTTAGTTGCGTATTCCGTTCATCGTGAACACCTATTCCGCGCCATGGTGAACACCTAAATTTCTTAACATGTTGTTACTGATCTTGTACCTCAGGTGTTCACGATGGGTCAAGTTTATTGAGTTTCTTACGCATCGATTCTCCGCTT